>NZ_JVNU01000060.1 GCF_001071995.1 Streptococcus sp. 263_SSPC | reverse complement strand
AAAACCGATGGAAAAGTGCTATACAGACATTACAGAGTTTTCTATTCCAACAAGTAATCAAAAACTATATTT
Source organism: Streptococcus sp. 263_SSPC (assembly GCF_001071995.1). Lineage (GTDB taxonomy): Bacteria > Bacillota > Bacilli > Lactobacillales > Aerococcaceae > Granulicatella. The sequence goes on along the minus strand of NZ_JVNU01000060.1, from coordinate 41,678 downwards.
ATCACCAATTTTAGATGGTTATAACAGCGAGATTATAGCGTATACTCTATCGTCTTCGCCAAATTTAAAACAAGTAAAGGATATGTTAGAACAAGCTTTTAGAGAAGAAGAATACAAGAATACTATTCTCCACAGTGATCAGGGGTGGCAATACCAGCATGAGTTTTATCATAGTTTTTTAGAAGATAAGGGCATTCAGCCATCTATGTCTCGCAAGGGTAATAGTACTGACAATGGCATGATGGAATCTTTCTTTGGCATTCTTAAATCAGAAATGTTTTATGGCTATGAGCAGACATTTAAGTCTATAAAGGAACTTGAGGGGGCAATCGTCGACTATATTGATTATTACAACAACAAACGAATCAAAGTAAAATTAAAAGGACTTAGTCCTGTACAATACAGAACTAAATCCTTTGCTTAAATTAATTGTCTAACTTTTTGGGGTCAGTACAGATTGGAGAGGGCTTTGGGTTAGTTTGTGTAGTAAAGGTTTGTGCCAGCAAACTGCGGTTCGCAAGTCGCCATCACTCCTAGGCTTCGGAAGGTTTCTTCGTCGGCTTTTTGAAGGATGACGGTGCTGTGCGCTTGTAAGTGGCGCAAGTTTTGTAATTGATTTTTGGCAGCTTCTGCGGCAGGGTTAGTGACTGCTGAGATGCTGAGTGCGATTAGCACTTCTTTGCTATCGAGTGAGCGGCGTTGATGTTTTAGAACGTCGCTTCCGAGTTGGCCAATCGCATTTAAAATCACTGGTGGTAATAAATGGATGGAGTCACCAATTTCTGCTAATTCTTTAATGCAGTTGAGTAGGCAGGCTGCGCTGGCTGTCATGGTATCTGATTGTTTTCCTGTAATGATTTTGCCGGTTGGAAGTTGTAAGGCAACGACTGGAACTTTCACTTCGGCTTCTTTTTCAAGAGCGGCTTTTACAACTGGACGGTCTTGTGGAGAGAGTCCACTTTCTTCCATGATGTACTTGCCACGTTGAGCTGCTTCAAGCGTTCCGATACCGCGTTTGTAGTCGCATTGGCCTGCGTAGTAACGGCGGATAATTTCTTGGTTTGAAGCTTCGCGAACGACCTCATCATCAGTGATAGCAAATCCGACACGGTTCACGCCCATATCTGTTGGAGAGTTGTAAGGGATTGGAGCGTCGCCGTAAATCTTCGTCAAAATACGACGGAGAAGTGGGAAGGCTTCGATGTCTCGGTTGTAGTTCACGGTTGTTTCACCGTATTTTGCAAGGTGGAAGGTATCAATCATGTTGACATCTTCTAAGTCTGCAGTGGCTGCTTCATACGCCACGTTAACTGGGTGATTTAATGGTAAATTCCATACAGGGAATGTTTCGAATTTAGAATAGCCGGCACGACGTCCACGTTTTGTTTCGTGATACAACTGGCTTAAGCAAGTCGCTAGTTTTCCGCTGTTGGCACCAGGAGCGGTTACGACGACAAGTGGGCGAGTCGTTTCGATAAATTCGTTTGCGCCATATCCTGCGTCACTAACGATGGTTTCAACGTCCATCGGATAGCCTTCTGTGTAGCCATGCGTATACACTTTAACGCCGCGACGTTCGAGGGAGTTTTTAAATTGTGTTGCGGCTGGTTGGCCTGTATAACGAGTAATGAGGACACTATTGATTTTAAGGTCCCAATAGTGAAGGTCGTCCATTAAGCGAAGAACATCTTGGTCATAAGTAATCCCAAGGTCACTGCGAACTTTATTTTGTTCGATATCACCAGCGTACACGCAAATAATAATCTCTGCTTGGTCGCGTAGGCGATGAAGTAATTTGATTTTTCCATCTGGATCGAATCCTGGCAATACGCGCATCGCGTGAAAATCACCGATTAATTTGCCTCCGAACTCTAAGTATAGTTTGTCATAAGCGTTCACTCGTTGAAGAATGTATTGACTTTGTTCTTCAAGGTATTTCTCGCTATCAAATCCTAATTTCATAAGAACGACCCCCTTAATTTCATTTCAGTAGTATAGCACGAAAAAAAGGGGAATTCTACAGAAAATGACGGCTTTTTACCCTGTAGGAAAAAGAGTTGCAAGCGCCATTATGACAGAGTAGAATAGTAATGGACTCACTCAAAATAACGGAGGATTTTCGTATGAAAAACATGTTGGATTATATTAAAGAGTTTGGGCACGTTTCGTTTGAAGAAAGAGCCTTTTCTGAAATCGACGCATTAGTTTTGACGGAATTAGAGTATTTACCACTTGAAAAAGTTGTTCCAAGCGATGAAAATGGTGAGGATTTTGTCACAGTGAAAGAAATCGCCGAGTATATGCAGGAACATAAACAAGAATTATTCGATGAGAATCCAATGATGATAACAGAGGAGCGGCATGAAGTATCGCAAGTGATTGCGGATGCACCTCGTTTCCAATCGTTGAAATTCTTCGGTGTGGTGAGCGAATGGGATAAAGATACAACAAAACAATTCGCAGCCATCACGGTGGAAGTAGAACCTAGTGTCAGACTTGTTGTGTTTAGAGGGACGGATGATACGCTGATTGGTTGGAAGGAAGACTTCCTAATGACGTATTCACCACTTGTTGCGGCGCAGACGGATGCTAAGGAGTATTTAGCCAAACAAGCTAGTTTATGGGATGGGGACTTAATGATCTCAGGACATTCAAAAGGTGGTAACTTAGCCATTTATGCTGCGGCCACTCAAGTAGAAGACGTGCAACTGCGCATTGTCGATATTTTCTGCTTTGATTCTCCTGGATTGTACCGTTCTGTACTTGAAACAAAAGGATATCAAAATATAGTGCCATTAGCGATGCGTTATATTCCACAAGATTCACTTGTTGGATTAATGCTAGAATCCGAAGTGCCGTATGTGATTGTTAAAAGTAATGCCACCGGTGCGATGCAACATAGCGCGATGACTTGGGAGATTGAAGACGGTCAATTTATTAAGATGGAAAAATTAACCAAAAATAGTCAGTTGAATGATCAAACATTCAAGAAATGGACAGAATCGGTTAGCGATGAAGAACTGGAATTATTCTGGAATGTGTTCTTTGAATTACTATTTGCAGCTGGAATTGATACGGTTAATGATTTATACGGACAATTTATGCATTACGTGCAAGAGTTCTTGAAGGCAACTGGGGAAATGGATGAAGAAAAACGTGAAGTGTTGACACGTATTGCGTTATTACTCGTTTCGACTCGCTTTGAAGTTTGGAGAGACTCATTAGATATGTCTGAGTTAGTGCAGTTCGAGATGCCTGAGGTAAAATTACCAACATGGGATGAACTCATGACGACCTTAAGTTGGAAGAAGAATGGGTTCGAGGTGCATTATCGTCCAACAGAAGAAAACGAAGAGATTCGTGCGTACTATCAAAAGCGTCACGAACAAAAGAAACACGAAGAGAAATAAAAAGAGAGTTGTCCAAAATTCACTTATAAGTGAATTTTGGGCAACTCTTATTATTTATACTATTGTTCGCGTTCAATCGCGATGGCAACACCCATACCGCCACCTACACAGAGGGAAGCGACCCCGATTTTACCGTCGAGTTGTTCGAGGGCGTTAATCAGCGTGACCACAATACGGGTACCTGAAGCACCGATTGGATGGCCGAGTGCAATTGCGCCACCGAATGGATTTACTTTTTCAGTTGGAATCTTCAAGTCTTTGATGACGGCCATACTTTGTGCGGCAAAGGCTTCGTTCAGTTCAAAGACATCCACTTTTTCAAGCGGAATACGTGTACGCGCCACTAATTTTTGAATGGCTGGAACAGGTCCGATTCCCATAATCGAAGGATCGACACCGGCTTCGGCATAGCCTTTCAATGTCGCAAGGATTGGAAGGCCTAATTCTGTTGCGTATTCGCGTGTCGTCATAATGACACAAGCGGCACCGTCGTTAATACCAGAGGCGTTTCCGGCTGTCACGGTTCCGTCTTTTTTGAAGGCTGGTTTAAGGCCTGCAAGACTCTCAAGCGTCGTGTTTGGGCGGATAAATTCGTCTGTTGCTTTTAAGTCGTCGGATTTTGTTTTACGATTGAAGACTGCTACAGGAGTGATTTCATTGTCGAAACGTCCTTCTTCTTGTGCTTTAGCGGCTTTTTGTTGAGAAGCTACAGCGAAAGCGTCTTGTTCTTCGCGGGTAAATCCGTATTTTTCAACGATGTTTTCTGCAGTAATGCCCATTGCGTCTTGTGAGTAGGCATCTGTTAACCCATCATTGAATAAAGAGTCGACTAATGTCACAGGGCCATTTTTTGGAGCAAAGCGTTGTTGTAATAAATGCGGTGCAAGGCTCATATTTTCCATACCGCCGGCTAAGACGATTTTGGCGTCGCCTAGACGAATGGCTTGTGCGGCTGAAATAATAGCTTTTAAACCAGAACCACACACTTCATTAATCGTAACAGCAGTACTTGCATGGTTCAGTCCAGCGCCGAGTCCGACTTGACGAGCTGGATTTTGTCCAAGACCTGCTTGTAAGACATTTCCAAAGATGACTGTATCTATTTGTTCAGGTGAAAGATTCGCTTTTTGGATGGCAGCTTTTGCGACCGTTGTTCCTAATTCGATTGCGGATGTCGTAGCAAATTGCCCGCCAAATTTACCAATCGCAGTACGTGTGGCACTTACGATGACGATATCATTTCCGTTCATATTTTCATTCCTTTCCAGTCTATATTTCCTATTTCGTTTCTATTTTATAAGATTTCGTATAAGAAACCTATCAATTTAGTACAAATAATTAGTAAAGAATTGTTTAAATTCCCTAACATTTAGTGAATTCAATTGTCCTAACGGCGAATTTTTGCTACTATAGTGTGTGCTAAGAAAGAACAGGAAGCTCAATTTGTGTGTTTGGAGCTTCATTCGTAAAGGAGAACAATAAAACAATGAATATAGGGATAGATAAGATTGGCTTCTTCGTACCTCCGACTGCGCTAGATATGGAAACACTAGCAGAGGCGCGCGGAGTAGAGCCAGCTAAATACACGATTGGAATTGGCCAGTCTACAATGGCAGTAGCACCAGTGACTCAAGATATCGTGACTTTAGCCGCAAATGCTGCGTTATCCATTATCGATGATGAAGATCGCGAATCTATTGAAATGATTTTATTTGGGACAGAAACTGGAATCGATCAATCAAAATCAGCTGCCGTCTATATGCAACGTATGCTTGGGTTATCAAACCGTGTTCGTAGCGTGGAATTAAAACATGCCTGCTACGGAGCAACAGCTGCCTTACAATTAGCGAAAGGCCACATTGCTTTAAACCCAACTTCAAAAGTATTAGTCATCGCTAGTGACATCGCTAAATACGGATTAAACTCTGGCGGGGAACCAACACAAGGTGCCGGAGCGGTCGCAATGATTGTTTCTAGTGACCCACGTTTACTCGTTTTAGATAACGAAACTAGCTTATTCACAGATGACGTGATGGACTTCTGGAGACCAAACTACTCAGCATATCCAATGGTGGACGGTAAGTTCTCAAACGAGCAATACATCCGTTTCTTTGCAGAAGTTTGGAATGATTATCAAGCAAAAACAAATGCGCAGTTCTCAGACTTTGACGCGATTTGTTTCCATTTACCATATACAAAAATGGGGATGAAAGCCTTCAAGCCATTCTTAGAAGAAATGAGCGAAGAGGAACAAGAACGATTCACAGCACGTTACCAAGAAGCAGCCGTGTATAACCGCCAAGTCGGAAACATCTACACAGGTTCATTATTCTTAAGCTTTATCTCATTATTAGAAAACAGTTCTGTATTAGTAGCCGGAGACCGCATCGGATTCTTCAGCTATGGATCAGGAGCCGTTGGGGAATTCTTCGCCGGCGAGTTAGTCGAAGGCTTCGAAAACCAATTGCATATCGCAGAACATAAAGCGTTACTAGAAAACCGTAAAATGTTGACAGTAGAAGAATACGAAGAAATCTTCACAGAAGTGGTGGACGCAAGCGGTGAACAAACCTTCACACGCGAAGACAACAGTCCAATTACATTAACAGCCGTTGTTGACCACCAACGTCAATACACAATCAAATAAGATGATAACCGTAGCCAATCTAAGGCTGCGGTTTTTTGCTGAAGATGCAAAAAATAAAAATGTAGCATATATGCTACATTTCGAATTTTAAAATTAAAAGTAAAATATAAACGTTGAAATGATGCGGTTTTTAGCGGTATATTCAACAACACCATTTCAGGTCATTTGCACAAATTCGGAAGAGTGCAGTAAATTTTCCGAGAGAAAATCAAAAAATTTTTCAGTCACAGCTCACTTCAAATCACCAAAAAGCCTCGAAAACCCCGCTGGGATGCACTTTCTAGCACCCTGCACCGTCCTCTTCAAACTGAGTGGCGCAACACTTTTTTTCATTTTTTTATAAAGGATTTGAACAAAACGCATAAAAAGATGATACCGAAGAAAATTGCGGATTTTATAATCGCAGTAACAGGGAATTGCATCGAATGTGAATTACACGGAGTAGGGACTTGTTCCGTACTCCGTGTTTGAAGCTTCGAAGGGGCAAGACCGAGGCTTGCACCGGTGCCCTGTAACAGCGATTATAAAATTAATCCGCAAGGATTCGAAGGTATCATCTTTTTGTGCGTATTTTATAGTCAGCATTTGCTATTTTGTGGTATCCTATGTAAAGAGAAAATGAAAGAAAGTAGTAGCGCCATGAAGAAAATTATCGTTATCAATACCGGTGGTACGATTGCCATGAGTGAAGACCGCTCAACCGGTAACGTAACCCCAACAAGCACCAACCCATTAACAAACTCCGACACGATTTTTGCACCAATTGCAAGCGTCGTCGTAGAGGATCTATTTAACCTTCCGTCTCCGCATATGACGGAGGAAAAAATGCGGGAAGTTCAAAAGCGAATCGTTCAAGCGCAACAAGAAGGCTTTGACGGAGCGGTGGTGACTCACGGTACCGATACATTAGAAGAAACAGCGTATTTCCTAGAGCTAACAACAGATGGGAAATTCCCAATCGTTTTAACGGGAGCGATGCGTTCAAGCAATGAAATCGGAGCGGACGGGTTAGCGAACTTACGCAGTGCCATTATTACGGTAACGAGTCCAGAGAGTGTGGATAAAGGCGTTCTTGTCGTGATGAACGATGAAGTTCATGCAGCAACGTATGTGACAAAGACGCATACAACGAACGTAGCGACTTTCCAAACACCCACCTTTGGACCACTTGGCTTAGTATCCAAGAGTGAAGTGATTTACTTCCAAAAATTCTTACATCATGAATACTATCCAATCCAAGAACTCGTGGACAAGGTATACTTATTAAAAGCATATGCTGGAATGGATTCGATGTTATTTGATGCCATTGCCGATTCAGATGCGAATGGATTAGTCATTGAAGCTCTTGGAGCAGGTAACTTACCGCCAACGACGCTTCCTGGGTTGCAACGTTGCTTGGATAAAGGAATTCCAGTCGTGCTTGTATCTCGTGCATTTAACGGTGTGACATACGATGTATATAATTATCTTGGTGGAGGCAAACAGCTTCATGAAGCAGGAGTGATTTTCACAACAGGGCTTAGCGGACAAAAGGCTCGTGTGAAATTATCGGTGTTATTAAGCGCTCATGCAAATAGAGAAACAATCATTAGAGCATTTCAAGTATAGGAAAGAGGAATAGATATGGTTAGAAAAATTGGACGAGTGGTTCGTCAATATGAAGGGAAACCGATTATTTACGGCATGCCACTAGAAGAGCTAACAGCTTGGTTTGAAGCAAAAGGCGAAAAGAAATTCAGAGCAGAGCAATTATGGGACTGGCTTTACCGCAAACGTGTAACTAGTTTTGAAGAAATGACAAACTTGCCAAAATCATTGATTGAGGAGTTACAAGAAGAGTTCACATTCCCAGTGTTAAACGAACGTATCAAACAACAATCAACAGACGGAACACGTAAATTCCTCTTTGAATTAGCAGACGGCCTCTTAATCGAAACGGTATTAATGCCACAAGAATACGGCTTATCTATCTGTGTAACGACACAAGTAGGATGTAATATCGGATGTACTTTCTGTGCCAGCGGGATTATCGCAAAACAACGTGACCTTGTTGCTGGGGAAATCGTAGCGCAAGTGATGCACGTGCAGCGTACTTTAGACGAAGTGTCTCCTGGGGACCGCGTCAGCCATATCGTAGTGATGGGGATTGGGGAACCATTCGATAACTATGATAACGTGATTAAGTTCTTGAAAGTTGTTAACTCTGATAAAGGTCTTGCTATCGGGGCTCGCCATATCACTGTATCTACAAGTGGTTTGGCTCCAAAAATTCGCGAGTTCGCAGACGAAGGACTACAAGTCAACCTTGCATTGTCCCTTCATGCGCCAGATAACGATACACGTTCTCGTATCATGCGTATCAACCGTAAATATCCAATCGAAGTTGTGATGGATGCAATCAATGAATATATCGCAAAAACTAATCGTCGTGTAACCTTCGAGTACATCATGCTCGATCACGTGAATGACTCTGTGGAACAAGCGCAACAATTGGCCGACCTTCTTGCGGATAAAAAACGTCTTTCATACGTCAACTTAATTCCGTATAACAAAGTTCGTGAACATGACCAATACGAACGTAGTGGAAAAGAACGCGTAGTAGCCTTCTACGATGTTTTGAAGAAAAACCACATCAACTGTGTCGTTCGTAAAGAATTCGGACATGATATCGAAGCGGCCTGCGGACAATTACGTTCAAGCCAAATGAAACGTGACCGCGCTGAAAAAACAAAAGACTAATAAAATAAATAGACGAACCACACCTCAATATAGAGGTGTGGTTTTTTGTGTGCAAAAATCAAACGAAAGTCGATATTTTTATAAGATTTTGATTGAAATTTACAAAAGAACACTATTTTCTAAAAGAAAATTTGTTATAATATTAGCAAAGGAAGCGGTAACAGAAGCGATTAAATTAAGATACAAGTATAGGAAGGAGTCGAACGAATGCTAGAAGTTCATATTCAGAATTTTTCATATGGAAAAAAAGAGATTCTAAATCAGATTGACTTAGAGCTTCCATCGTCTCAAATTATTGGACTAGTAGCACCGAATGGCGTAGGAAAATCTACGCTTATCCAAATACTGTCTGGACACTTAAGCAATAACGGTATTTCGGTGTGCTATCAAGGGAAAAATTATACAACTGATACATTATTTATGAGACAACATATCGTGAAAATGCCGGATCAATCTGAATTATACGATGAATTAAATGGAATCGAGCATTTGAATTTCTATGCCTCGATGTGGAAAGTGGCTTCTGGAACTGTTCAAACCGTGATCGAGCAGTTAAAAATGGAAGACTATATTCATCAAAAAGTGGGTGGGTATTCACTAGGGATGCGGCAACGTCTTTGTTTTGCATTAGTGCTGGTTACAAAAGCAGACTATATGCTTGTGGATGAAGTGATGAACGGGTTAGATCCTGATAATGTGGAATTGATTTCTAAAGTGTTGAGACAGTTACGGGATGAAGGGAAAACGATCGTGATGGCCTCTCATTTACTGAATAATCTCGATTCGATTGCCGACAAGATTTATTTTATGAAAGAGAAACGAATCGCACTGGAATATTCACCGCAAAAAGAGGGCGTTGATACACTTCAATTGACCTTTAATTCAAAAGCGTATTTCGAAAAGTTTGTAGAGCAATTTCCAAGAGAAGTAGAAATGGTGAACCCTGAAGGAAGACAGATTAGCATTCACCTTACGGATGGAGAGCTTCCAAAAGAAAAATGGAATTGGATACTAGAAAATATCCATCAATGTAGTGAAATTAAGATTGGAGCAAAAGGTTGCTACGCACTTTATAAAGAACTCTACGGATAGTACAATCGAAAGTTGAAAAAGAGAGGAGAAGCTAGCATGAAAACACAATTACTGTTGATTGTTCGAAATCGGTTAATGAAAATTCAGTTCATCGGTTGTGTATTGCTGATGGTTGTGTTTCTAGTGATGAACTTTCGACAAAAATCTTCTCTCAACGAACTTTTGAATAGCACTTTAAATCAAGGAGATAAAATTCATTTGATACTAATCAATGAATATGAAGAGGAAGCGAAGAACAGAAGTTTAACAGAAACAGAGGGAAAATGGTTAGAGGATTCAGTTGCTTATCATCGTTCAGTAACTGCGTTTCAAAATCAAGATTATAAAACTTATATAGAAGAACAGATTCATTTTTGGGAGCTGCGACTTGAATTAAGAGATAAAGAACAATCGCCTCTTCCGATTTATAATACAATTGGATTTAATCCTAGTAAGCAGGAACAGTTAGAGTATAAGAATGTTAAACAACATTTAATGGAGTTTCGTTCTTTAGAGGCGCAGGGGCGCTATCAATTAGACGATATTTTACAAATGGTCAATCGAATATTTTGGATGGAATGGACAAAATATAATGAACCAATGATGTATTGGTTGCCAGTTCTATTTTCAATCTTACTACTATTTATCAGTCCTATCCTTTTAGATGATTGGAAGCATCGTAGTATGTTAGCTGTGAAGCCGATTCGCGAGTGGAAATATTTATTACAAAAAATCAGTAGTTACTGGTTGGTAAATATGGCCCTAGTAATTCTGGCTTTATTTGTAGTTTTCTTAGTACAGAGTTTATCTTTTGGCTGGGACAACTTCACTACGCCGTTTCTTGTATTTCGTGGGGAAGAGGAGGCCCTCATGCTTCCGTTACAATTTATAGGAATCGCGTTACTCTTTGCAGCGTGCGTGCTCCTATTCTTAATCAATCTCGTCGCATGGTGTAATCAGTTGAGTAGAAATAAGATGGTAGGGTTCATCGTAGGGCTAATGGTTATTTGGGCAGAGCCTATCCTCCGTTCCATGAAGATTTATCCTTCTTTTGCAGACAAGTTGCCACTGTACTATGTGAACTTTGGATCTGTTATCCAAGGAATGAAAGATGATTTTTATGCGACGGGTACGTTCACGATTTCAAACGGATGTGCCAGTTTACTTGTAGGAGCATTCGTGTTCTTCTTGTTGACAGTTGGAACTTCATGCTGTCAAGAGCGTCAAAGACGAGGAGGTTCGGTATGAGTAGATGGGTTCAATTAGATAGAATGCATTTAAAGAAAAGAGGATTTTTCTATAAGATACCGCTTCTTATCTTAGTAGTTGCGGCGCTTGTCATGGGATATCATCACGTTACAGGAAAACCGGCCTTAAGAGATGTGATTGAACGACAATTTTCTCAGATAGATGATCTGAAAGATTCGTTTGAGAAACAAATGACGATCGATGAAGATACAAAAAAAGAGATGAATACTACTTTCCAGGCTCTTTACCAAACCTATGCACAAGAAAATGGGATTTATACAGTGAAGGGGAAAACGGAACGGCTGATTCCGATTTATGAAAAGCGGTTGGAATTGGTTGAGTTTCTTCTAGGACGTGGGTCGCAAGAATGGGCGGATTCGTTAGAGAGTCCTATGCAAATTAAAGCTAAACTCCAATTATTCCATTATTTAGTTGGAAAAGAGATATCCTACCAAACCTATTACCAGTATGGTGATTTTACACAGACGATTTTCCAACTTCTTGGCTACGGTATCCTTGTCTTCCTTTTCCTTGTGCAAGTTGGGGGCTATTTAGAAAGAAAACAACGACACAGAACGATGCTAGAAGTAGTGCCGATTTCTAATAAAGAAGAATTATTGACAGAAACGCTCTATTCTTTGAAATACTTTTATGCTTTTCCTAGTCTGCTGGTGATTCTGCCTGTAGTGGCGTATGGAATGCTAATTCAAGAGAATGTTTTTCTGTTTCCTGTATCGTATATGACTAATGGGGAAACAATCTTTATTTCAGCGACTCAAGGAATCCTGCTGGCAATTGGATATCCATTATTAGCAATTGTTGGATTATTCATTGCACAGATGCTGCTCGTTTCTTTGATTAAAGATACGATGGTGTCGACGATTGTTCTCTTTATCCTTGGATATTTGAGTGTTGGAGGATATTCGTTAGGGGCTATTATACCGATTAGTGTCTTACCAGCTTTACAACAGGGAGTCCCACTTGTGATAGGAGCCTGTGTAGGAGTTGTTTTCTCTATTCTATTGATTGGTATAAGATTAAAAAATATTAGGAAGTGAGAAATTAAATTTTCTCACTTTTCTTTTATTATCCGCCAAAAGTCCTATATACAATGGATTAAGACAGTGTTACACTTGAGCATAACAATAAGTTGAAGTGGAGTGAGTGTGTATGAGGGTTGTTTTTCAGCAGTTTAAAAAAGAAGTATTCATCATGATCACATTGCTCACCCTAATTGCAGGGGCGGAGCTTGTATCGAGTGTTGTAAATGCGCAGACTTTAGATACTTTAGTGAACATGGATATTCATAATTTCTTTTATAAAGCGATTTGTTTAGTCATTATTTTTGCATTTTATCTATTGTTTACGTATATGTTGATTCGCTATCAGGCCTACTTTAACCAAAAAGTAGCGACGTGGTTAAGGGACCGTATTAGTCATTCGATTGAAGCAACGTCTTATGGACGCTTCTATGAAAAGAATAGTCAAACGTATATTTCGTGGTTTACAAGTGACTTGGAACAGATTAAAGGGCATGCGATTGATCCAACCTTTGATGTTATCGGAGGAATTATTTCTGCGGTCATTTCTGCGGTAGCATTGTTTATGTATCATTGGTCTATCGTCTTACTAGCGGCTATCTGTATTGTCATCATGGCCGTGTTACCGGCTTTATTCTCAGCAGAACTGACAGAAAAAACCATCAAAGTATCAGAAGCTAATGAAAAATTCGCGAAATCGATTTCGGATTTATTGAGCGGATATGATACCCTATTTGTTTTTCGTAAGCTAGCGTATTTAAAAGAAAAAATCCATGAAAAATCAGTTGAAGTAGGAGATACGCATCGAGATTATAGTAAGTCGATGGCCAAAGTTGCCGTTAGTGGTGGGATTGGGAATGTGTTTAGCCAGATTTCCGTATTCATCTTAACGGGATACTTAGCTTATATTGGCGAAGTCAGTATCGGGAGTATTCTAGCAGCGATGGCGTTAAGTAGCACCATCTTCAACGTGTTAGGAAATATTAGTCAAAAGATCGGTTCAATTAAGAGTGCAGATTCGTTGTTTAACAAATATGAGCAATTAGAACCAGCAGCCCTTGTAGAGGAAGCGCCAGAAGAGGCACCGCGTACTCTTATTGAAGTGAGTGATGTTTCGTTTAACTACGGAGAAAAGGTGATTTTAAATCATGTGTCTCTTGGCTTTAACGAAGGACAAAAATATGCGATTACTGGCGAGAGCGGAACAGGAAAATCAACGCTGTTAAATATTATCGCTGCTAAATTAACGGAGTATTTAGGAGAAGTGAAACTCGCTGGAGTCGATGTGAAGAAACAATCCTATGATGAGTTATATCGTCAAATGGTCTATATCGCGCAAAAACCGCATATCTTCGCGACAACCATTCGCGAAAACGTAACGCTCACTGAAGAGTATTCGGATGAAGAAGTTTGGGAGTCTCTTGAAAAAGTTGGACTCGCTTCGATCGTTCGAAACTTACCACAGGGATTAGATACAGTTCTAGGCGATGGTGATTCAAATCTATCCGGCGGGCAGTTGCAACGCATTGCCTTTGCACGTGGATTGATGAAACACCCAAAAGTCTTCTTGCTGGATGAAGTCAGCTCCAACTTAGACGAAAAGACAACCATTGAGGTGTTGAAACCAATCTTAGAAGATAATAGCGTGACAGTGCTATGGGTAACGCACCATCTTCCTGAAGCGTTAAAAGAAACTATCGATCAAACAATTCAAATGAGTGAATTAAATCAAAAAGCTTAACGAATGTTTAGTGACCTTCCTATGGATGAATAGGGAGGTCTTTTTTGATGTGTCGAATGCATAAAAAAGTGCGATTTGATAGGTTTTTGCCTCAAAAAGGAATGAAAAACAGTGTAATAAATGAAGAAAGTATGACCGAGATTGTAAGAAAATTCTACGAACGTGTTACAGATTGGTGTCAAATGTTACGGAAACGTATGTTCTTGTCATCTGTTTGTAATAACAACATCAGAAAAAGTCAAAAAAATTAAGTAGCCTTAACAAAGCGCATAAAATCAACATTTTCGATTTTTTTCATGGTAACATTATTAGCATCAAATAAGTTCGCAACTCAAAAATCTAAGCGAACGAGGTTTTTGACTTTAGAAAAAGTCGGAAATCGGAAAGGAAAATATGAAACCAATCAAGAAACAATTGATGATGGTGACAGCATCACTTGCTTTATTTAGTTTTGCAGGATTTTCAGCAACTACAGCAAGTGCAAACGAAGTAGAATGGACAGCACGTACTGTAGAACAAGTAAAACAAGATGTTAAAACAGACGATAAAGGTGTACAAGAGTATACAATCAAATGGGGAGATACATTATCAGTAATTTCTGAAGCAACTGGTGCATCATTAGATACATTAGTTCAAGTGAACGAAATTCAAGATGCAAATCTTATTTACCCAGGTACAGTGTTACGTTTCTCAGCGGACCAAAAAGAAGTAACCGTTGATAACGGAACAGAACAACACTCATACCGTGTTCAAAACAACAACGAAGTAAAAGAAGTAGAAACGACTGAAGCGACAACGCAAGCAGCCCAAGAAACTGAAACAACTCAAGCAGCTGCAGCTTCATCAAACCAAGGTGGTTACTACTTAACAGTTGAAGCAACAGCTTACTCATATAACGAAGCTGGTTTATCAAACTATACAGCTGATGGAACAAACCTTATCAGTGAACCAAACGTGATTGCGGTTGACCCAAGCGTTATTCCATTAGGATCATATGTTGAAATTCCAGGTTATGGAGTATTCCGTGCTGCAGATACAGGTGGCGCAATTTATGGAAATAGAATTGACGTTCACTTAGTAAACTTATCAGACGTTTATAACTTCGGACGTCGTACAATTACAATTCGTGTATTACAATAATCACAATATTTTTTGAACTAAACTTAACTTTACGAAGAGTCAGGCATTCGTCCTGGCTCTTTTTTTGTTATCAGAAAGTTAAGAAAAGGTAAGAGAATGCTAGAAAAATAGGCAAGTGCTTAAAACTGTGGTATATTAATAACATCGATTAAAAAGAAAACCGATTGGAGAGGGAATTTTATGAAGAAAAAATTCGTAGGAGCATTAGCGATTGCATCAACTTTAGCATTAGCGGCTTGCTCAAATGGCTCAGCAGAAAACGTTGCAACTACTAAATACGGTAACGTTACAAAAGATGAATTTGTGACAGCAATGAAAGATTCTGTTGGGGAACAAACATTACAACGTTTAGTATTAACGAAAGTATTAGAAGGCTCTATTGAGGATGCAAAATCTCTTAAAACAGCTGCAGATGAAGAAGTGGCTAAATTAGTAGCTCAATACGGTGGCGAACCTAAATTATTAGCGGCTTTACAACAAAGCGGAATCACTTCTGTAGACGCATATCGTCAAACACTTTACTTAAACAAATTAATGACAGAAGCGGTTAAAAAAGCTGCGAACTTCTCAGAAGAAGACATCAAAGCATACTATGATGCGTGGGAACCACAAATTACAGTTCAACATATCTTAATTGCTGCTAAATCTGATGCATCTGACGAAGAAAAAGCAGCTGCTAAAACAAAAGCAGAAGAATTAATCCAACAATTAAAAGATGGTGCTGACTTTTCGGAATTAGCTAAAGCAAACTCTGCAGATACTGGTACTGCTGCAAAAGGTGGTCAAATTGGACCATTCAAACGTTCAGACATGGTAACTGAATTCTCAACAGCAGCTTATGACTTGAAGAACGCTGGAGATATCACTGAAACCCCAGTTCAAACTCAATTTGGATACCACATCATTAAGTTAGTATCTAAAGAAGAGAAGAAACCATTTGATGAAATGAAAGAACAAATGGAAAAAGAAATGTTAGATGCGAAATTGAAAGATTCTGCATACTTACACCAAACAATGGTAGATTTAGTGAAAGCTGCTGACGTGAAAATCACAGATGAAAGCTTACAAAACGCTTTGAAGAATTTCTTACAAGCAGCTGATTCAGAAACAACAACAACTGTTGCTAAATAAGACTGTTTTAACCTCTGCACGAACCTATCGTGTGGAGGTTTTCTTTATGCTAGAGTCAGTTTAATGGTTTTGTTTCTATTTCAAAAACAAATGTCTATAAATGGAAGAGTTTTGTTGACATCGAAAAGAATGGGCGTATAATGGAATCCATAACGCATTGAGATGGAAAGTACTCATCGGAGCACTGAGTAGAGAGCTTAGGGTTGGTGGAACTAAGTAGTGACGAAATGAGGAAGATGGCCATTGAGCGGACTTTCTGAGCAGTTGTAAGGGAAGTACGGGGCGCCCGTTATAGCGGTACGATTTCAACGCAGAGACGTGGAATCGGGTGAGGTTTATCTAGTGATGGATAAACGAATAAAGGTGGTAACACGGTATTTTTTGAAATGATCGTCCTTTGTCCTATTTGGGCAAAGGATTTTTTTATTGTGTTCGACAGTTTAAGGAGGAATGTTTCAAATCAATTCGCAACCAACACAACAAACGTAAAAAATGGAGGAAAAACAAAATGAAAATTAAACACTTATTTTTAACAGCCGTTGCAGCAATTACTTTAGCAGCGTGCGGAACCCAAAGTTCACAACAATCTAGCGAGGCTTCTAAAGCAACTGAAGCTCCAGCGCAAACAGTTAAAGTTGCCGTAGTAGGTAGCGCAGCACACGAAATCTGGGATTACGTAGCTGAAAAAGCGAAAAAAGAAAACATCAATATCGAAGTTGTAGAAATGAACGACTATGTATTACCAAATACAGCTCTTGAAGAAGGTTCTGTTCAAATGAACGCGTTCCAACACCGTGCGTATTTAGCACAATGGAACAAAGATAAAGGAACTGATTTAAAAGAAATCGGTACAACATTTATCACGCCATTATATTATTTCTCAACAAAATATAAATCATTAAAAGATTTACCAGAGAAAGCAAAAGTATTAGTTCCTAAAGAAGTAGCGATCCAAGGTCGTGCATTAGTAGCCTTACAAACAGAAGGTTTAATCACATTAAAAGATGGCGTTGGAACAAAAGCTTCATTAGCAGACATCACAAGCAACCCACGTAACTTAGAAATCATCGAAGCAGAATCAGCACAAGCTCCACGTTTATTACAAGACGTTGATGCAGCTTCAATCAATGGTTCAATGGCACAAGATGCTGGTTTGAAAATCGAAGACAACATCTTCTCAGATGCAAACCACTTAGATACAATTCCTAAAGATCGTTACAACATCATCGTTGTTAAAGCAGCAGATGCTGACAACCCAACATACAAAAAAATCGTTGAATTATATCAATCAGACGATGTAGCCAAAAAAATGAATGAAATCGCACCAGGACAATACTTCCCAGTGTGGAATTCAGATAAATAATCCCTTTAGACGTCAGAGTACAATGGTGCTCTGGCGTTTTTGTTTGGAATAGGAGCAGATTCTGATTGCGTGTAGTATAATGAAAGTGAAAGTTCGAACGTTGGAGGAAGAATGATGAAGACATGGATAAAACTAGCGTTGCTGTCGGTAGTAGCTGTTATGCTTGCAGCATGCGGAAAAAAGGAAAAAATCCCTCTACCATATGCGTTACAGTCAGATAGGATTTGGATGGATGTGCATCACGGAGAGAAAACAGAGTTAGATCCACATAACACGGTGACGGCGGTCTATCATTTTGATGGAAAAGGAAACGTGCTTGCCTATACAGGATTGGATTTGGACCTCGGGGATTTAGGAGGGAAGAATGAAAAACAAATTTTAGAACTAGCCCAAAAACAATTTGAACGAAATTTCTATCGCCATAAACAACAACTTCGAGAAAAATTGGAAGTCCAATTAGAGGCGCTGAGAAAGGAAGGTATTAAAGTATCGTGGGAGGGAAATTCTAAGGAAGTCCGAGAAAAATTGAAAAAGATAGATGAAAAAATTAAAGATTTACGAGAACAATTCAATGCAGTAGATTTCGCTGAATACGAAAGCCCAAAGCCTTCGCCAGTCAGCTACTCCTTTGGGAAATACGACAAAGACGAGTATAGAAAAGGCAAAACGCAGTTGATTGTAAGATTTGAGGTACAAGAACTTGCTGAAGAGTCGATGGAGTATATGAATGTAAGGGTTCAAAAATATTTGAGAGAAGGATTCTTTGCTTTAAATGCAAGTGAAGTCAAAGGTTCTTATTATGTAGGCCTCACAGAAGCAGGGCTAGAAGAGGATGAACCTGGGGATTATCATGATTTTATGACACCAGTGGAAAAAGATCGTAAAGGAATTAAATTAATAGAAGAATAACTAAAAGAAAAAGGAGTGGCGAACACCACTTCTTTTTTTGTTGTTAATATTCGTATTTAGAAACAGAATCACTTGTTTGACAATCTTGGAACAAAATAAAGTTAAATAAAACGAACAAAAATAAATTTTATAAGTTAAAATATACGTGTTTGATATTGTGAAACAAAAATAGTTCTAGTATACTTAAATCATCAAATAAACCAATAAAAAGGAGTTATCATTTCAATGGATAAGTTTTTTAAACTGAAAGAGAACGGCACGAACGTTTCAACAGAGTTTTTGGCTGGATTAACGACATTCTTCGCGATGTCCTACATCATTTTTGTCAATCCGAACATTCTTAGTAAAACAGGGATGCCATTCCAAGCAGTCTTCTTATCAACGATTATTGCAACAGTTGTCAGTACATTAGTGATGGGTCTTTTCGCAAACGTTCCTTACGCATTAGCACCAGGGATGGGGTTAAACGCGTTCTTTACATTTACAGTTGTATTCGGCCTTGGATTCACTTGGCAAGAAGCATTAGCAATGGTATTTATTTGTGGTTTATTCAACATTTTCATTACTGTAACAAAAGTTCGTAAGATGATTATTAAAGCCATTCCGGTCAGTATGCAACATGCCATCGGGGGCGGGATTGGGATTTTCATCGCTTATATCGGTTTAAAAAATGCTAATCTATTAGAATTCCTTTCTGATTCAAAAACGATTACTCAAGTCAACGGTGCTGCGTATAATGTCGCAACAGAAGCTTACAAAGGCGGCGTGTTCAGCGTGAATTCAAACGGTGGAATCGTTCCATCTCTTGTAAACTTCACGTCTCCAGGCGCACTCCTTGCAGTGATTGGTTTAGTCATTACTGTAGTCTTATTATTGAAAAAAGTTCGTGGGGCTATCTTGCTTGGGATTGTTTTAACAACACTTTTAGCGATTCCAATGGGGGTTGTCGATTTATCAAAAGTAAGTTTTGAAAGCAACTCACTAGGAGCAGCGTTCAATGACTTAGGCACAACATTCATGGCCGCCTTTGGTTCTGAAGGAATCGTAAAACTCTTCTCTGACCCAGCGCGCTTACCGTTAGTATTTATGACGATTTTCGCATTCAGCTTATCAGATACATTTGACACACTTGGAACCTTCATCGGGACAGGTCGTAAAACAGGAATCTTCTCTGAAGAAGACGAACGTCAACTTGAAAACGGATCTGGGTTCTCTTCTAAGATGGATAAAGCCTTATTCGCAGATGCCATCGGTACTTCTATCGGGGCTATCTTTGGGACTTCTAACACTACAACTTATGTTGAAAGTGCAGCCGGAATCGGTGCTGGTGGACGTACTGGTTTAACAGCAGTCGTTACAGCAGGTCTCTTCCTGTTATCAACATTACTAGCACCATTCGTGGGTATCGTTCCTGCAGAAGCAACAGCGCCAGCGTTAATTATCGTTGGGGTGATGATGCTTTCTTCATTCGCTGATGTGAAATGGGACGAATTAGATGAAGCCATTCCAGCGTTCTTTGCCGGAATCTTCATGGCACTTTGCTACAGTATCTCTTACGGTATCGCAGCTGGATTCATCTTCTACTGCTTAGTGAAAGTCATTACTGGTAAAGCAAAAGACATTCACCCAATTTTATGGGTCGCTACAGGATTATTCATCCTTAACTTCATTATCTTAGCTCTTTTATAAGAGTAAACATCAGCTGATAGTGAACACACTTATTTAAACTTTAGCCATAATAGGGCACCTAAGTATTTTTGCTTAGGTGCTTTTCCTTTTATTTCATGATAGGATAGAGGAGACAGAAAGGGAGTTGACTATGACAGAACAAACAACTGAAATCACTGCTTACGAGCGTTCCGTAGCGCTTGTGAAGGCAGAACTCACTCAATATAAACCAAAACAAATCGATACGGTATTAGGTCTCTTGCAAGATGGCAATACGGTACCGTTTATTGCGCGTTATCGTAAAGACCAAACCGGTTCTTTAGATGAGGTGCAAATCCGTGAAATCGAAGAGCGCCAACGTTATTTGGAAAACTTCGAAAAACGCAAAGAAGAAATTAGCCGTCTCATTGACGAACAAGGCAAACTGACGCCAGAGATTACGGCTGCGTTAAGCAAGGCAACAACTTTAACAGCGTTGGAAGATATTTACCGTCCGTATAAACAAAAACGCCGCACGAAGGCAACGATTGCTAAAGAAGCTGGACTAGAGCCGTTCGCATTATGGTTACTCATGACGACGAAGGATTCTGTAGAGGAAAAAGCGGCCACTTTTATCAATGAAGAAAAAGCGATTCTAACGATCGAAGATGCGATTAACGGTGCCGTAGAAATTATTGCCGAATGGATTTCCGATGAAGCGAAATACCGTAAACAATTACGTCAATTTACGCAAAAGAACGGTGTCGTGAAATCTGTCGTGAAGAAGGAAGAGCTCGACGAGAAGAAAGTCTACGAAATGTACTATGACTACGAAGAGCCAGTGAAATCTATCGTTCCTCACCGCGTGCTTGCCTTAAACCGTGCAGAAAAAGAAGATGTAGTCCGCGTTACGATTGAAGTCGACGTGACAAATCCTCTTACAAAGATTAAAGAAGAGAAAATCAAAAATCCGTCATCACCATCTGCACCGATTGTCGAAGGCGCTATTGAAGAAAGCTACAAACGATTCATCGGACCAGCCATCGAACGCGAAATCCGAAATGAATTAAGTGAAAAGGCGCAAACGCAAGCCATCGCCATCTTCGGTGAGAACTTGAAGAACTTATTATTACAAGCGCCAATGAAAGGTCAAGTCATCTTAGGGCTCGACCCAGCGTACCGTACAGGATGTAAATTAGCGGTAATCGATGAAACAGGGAAAGTGCTTGGCAAGTCTGTGATTTACCCTCACGTAGGAGCTTCAGAAGCCAAACGTTCTCAAGCAGGCGGACAATTCCGTCGCATCGTGGAACAATATGGCGTAACACTTGTGGCGATTGGGAACGGAACGGCTAGCCGTGAGTCTGAACAATTCGTGGCAGAGCAGTTACGACAAATCCCTCGCAAGGTGGTTTATACTATCGTCAGCGAAGCAGGGGCCTCTGTTTATTCTGCCAGCGATATCGCGCGTCAAGAGTTCCCTGATTATCAAGTCGAAGAACGTTCTGCAGTTAGCATCGCTCGTCGTTTGCAAGACCCACTTGCGGAACTTGTAAAAATCGATCCAAAAGCAGTTGGGGTTGGACAATACCAACACGACGTCCCAGAAAAACAATTAGATGAGCAGCTAGACTTTGTCGTTGAAACAGCCGTGAACAAGGTTGGGGTCAACGTGAATACGGCTAGTGCAGCTCTCTTAGAACACATTGCCGGATTAACGAAAACAACAGCCGCTAATGTGGTTGCTTTCCGTGACGAAAATGGTAAGTTCACAAACCGTACGCAATTGAAGAAAGTGCCTCGCTTAGGGCAAAAAGCTTACGAGCAAGCCGTTGGTTTTTTACGAATCATTGATGGAACGAATCCATTTGACGGCACTGACATTCACCCAGAGTCTTATGATGTCGCTAAAGCCATTTTGAAAAAAGCCAATGCCGAAAAACTAGCGCTTGGTTCACCAGAGTTGGAAGAAGCTCTTAAAGGGCTGAATACTAAAGAATTGAAAGAAGAATTTGGCATCGGACAAGAAACGCTGGAATTAGTGCTGGATGGATTATTGAAACCAGGACGTGACCCTCGTGAAGAAGTCGCAGGACCAATCTTACGTAGCGATGTCTTGAAGATGGAAGACCTACAAGTAGGAATGGAACTCGAAGGAACCGTTCGTAACGTAGTGGACTTCGGCGCATTCGTCGATATCGGTGTGAAACAAGACGGACTTGTGCATATTTCGAAATTGAAAAAAGGCTTCGTAAAACATCCAAGTGATGTCGTTGCGGTTGGGGATATCGTGACGGTTTGGGTGACGGAGCTTGACCTCAAAAAAGGTCGTGTCGGCCTCTCTATGATTGGACCGGAAAATAAATAATTACGCTGCTATTACTGCGTTCTGCAGGAAGTCTTCATAGTAGCGACAATAGCTGTATCGGTGGGCTGTTGTTGCTACTATAGATTCCGTGCAGAACTCCGTAATAGCATTTTTTATACAATCATAAAGATGCCTTAGTGGAAGGCGAGCGAGTATTGCAGTTCCTAGTAAGAACTCCATATTAGATTTTCTGTACAACCATAAAGAGGATTTAGTGAGTGCACAGCTTTGGCTAGATGGAATGTAGCATTCTCTTTTAGTTACTTGCACAGAAAAAACTACTAACAGAGTGGAAAGCAGAAAAATTATTGCTGCATAAAGATGATTCCGCAAAGACTAACGGATTCTATAATCACAGTAACGTGATACGCATCGAAAGTGAATTAAGCGGAGTAGGGACTTGTCCCGTACTCCGCTTTTGAAGCTTCGAAGGTGAGAGACCTATTGGCTCGAACCGGTGCAACGTTACAGTGATTATGAAGACATCCGTTAGGAAAGGCGGAATCATTTCTTTTATAAAGAGCACCACAGCGAACTCTAAATTTTCAGTAAATTCCACTTGCATTAGTGGTATTTTTTTGTGGATGCAAGTATACTAAAAGAGTATATGCTTTGAGCATGGAATATAGAAAGGGGAGTGTGAGATGACTCAAAATCCTGCTTTAGTTCAGTTGACAGAAAATGCCAACCAAATTTATCAACTCATTTCAAAACAAAAAACACATCTTTGCTTGGCAAAATGCCCAGCATTCGAAGAAATTATCGATACACAATTATTTGGTTTATCGAAACAAGTGGATTTCGCAGTGTCACTTGGATTAATTCACGCGAACGAAGGCCACAAAATTATGGCTGATTTAGAATACGCATTAAACGACATGTATACGCAAGTGTACGAAGAGTCGCGCCAAAATTAGAGGAGGCTTGACGTGTTAAACTTTCATGAAAAAATGAAGCACCTTCTCAATGTGGATCCACTCATTATGGGGTTGTATTCGGTACTTTCGATTTTCGGACTCGTCATGATTTATAGTGCAAGTAGTTATTACGCTCTTGCCAATCAAGGGAACTCAGAAGCGTTTATGGTGAAACAACTTGTCTTTATCATCATCGGAATTGTGATGGCACTTGGGATTTCCGTTCTTCCTGAGAAGTTGTTGAAGGAAGAAAAAGTCATGATGGGAGTCGCAGGAGTTATCTTTATCCTGCTAGTGATTGTATTATTTACTCCGAGTGTAAACGGGGCGAAGAGTTGGATTAACTTGAAACTCTTCAGTTTACAACCATCTGAACTAGTAAAACTATTTGTGATTTGGACATCGGCTTATTTTTATAGTAAAAATGAGCGTAGCAAACGCGATTGGAGATTTTATCTTATTCCAGCGGGAATTACGATTTTCTTCATTGGAATGGTCATGCTTCAACCGGACTTAGGAACGTCTATCATTATTGCGGGTGTTGCTGTACTACTCGGTCTTATGACAGGTGTCTCAAACCGCGCGCTAGCGTTTTGGGGTGTGGGGTTTGCAGGAATGTATGGCCTCACTTATTTAGACGCTTCGATTTTTGAGAAATTCGGATTAAAAGCGTACCAATTAAGCCGTTTTACATCCTTCCATAATCCATGGAGTGATCCAGCAGGTGCTGGTTATCAATCGATTCAAGGTTATCTTGGTTTATCAAGAGGTAGCTGGATTGGAACAGGATTATCGAATTCTGTTCAAAAAACTGGGTTCCTACCAGAAGCCCATACCGATTTTATTTTAGCGATTGTCGGAGAAGAGTTAGGATATATTACAATCTTTATTCTCCTTCTTGCGATTTTTGGTTTAATCATCGCGATTATCCGCAAAGGAAATAAATGTCGTAATCTTTTTGGAAAATACTTATGCTACGGTGTGGCGATTTTATTCTTGATTCAATCAGGAATTAATATCGGAGCGCTTGTTGGGGTAGCGCCTTTAACAGGGGTGCCATTACCGCTTATCAGTTACGGTGGGTCGAGCTTCTTTGCATCCAGTGCCGGAATCGGTCTAGTATTATGGGCTATCCGACGTGATAAAGAAAGTCGCGAACAAACGCCACCACCAACAAGAGAAGGTCTTCCAGAAGAGGAAGAAGAAAAAATTATCGAATTAAAAGCTATGTAGAAGGGAGAAACAATGGAGCAACAAGAAAGACAAGCACTCGTTGTTTGGTTGTATACATTGAAACCAATTAAACAGTTGAAGAAGTTTGGGAATATTCACTATATTTCGAAACGCTTAAAATACATCTATTTATATGTTGCTAAAGATGAAGCCGAAAGCGTAATGGAACGCTTATCGACATTCCACTTCGTTCGTAAAGTGGAGCCATCATTGCGACAAGAACTTCGTATGGATTTCACGCAGATTCTTCCAGAATTACGTGAGGAAATCGAAAAAGAAAAAGCAGAGAAAAAAGCTGCAGAACTATAATACAAAAGAAGCCGTGCCCTTCGACGAGGACACGGCTTTTCATTTTATAATTATAATAGGAAGATTCCGGATAAAATGGATAGAATTCCCAGAACCGCAGCTACTTCTAAAAAGAGGAGTGTCGATGATGCGGTAAAGAGAGTGTGCTTCTTGTGCTCCTTATTAGGAGTGAAGCTCTTCAGGAAAAGGGTGAAGAAGTCGGTGCGACTTAAATAAGCAAAAATACCAATCATTAAACAAACAAGTGCGCACATAAAAAGAGCGTTGCTAAGGGCAAGTAGACTAAAGGGGCCCGTCAGCGTTACATAGCCCATACATAATAATAGTAGGATTCCTGAGATGAGTCCTATTTTTTTATAGTCGAATGACATAAGCTTCCTCCTTTTTGTGTCGTTCTTTCCACTGTATCAGAACTTTTGGCAATGCGCAATGGCTAGCCTGAAACTAATTAGTTGAAACTTTAATTCTATAGATAGTATGATGAAACAGAATTAAGATATCGATGGAGGTGCAGAGTTGAAAAACTATTTAAAATATATCGGGAAACGTGTATTTTACATGTTTCTAACCTTATTCCTGATTGCTACGATTACATTCTTTCTAATGAAACTATTACCTGGGTCTCCATATGCCAATGAAGAACAGTTAACGCAGGCACAACTAGAAATTATGAATGCTAAGTATGGCCTCGACAAGCCTGTATTTGTTCAATATTTGATTTACATCACTGGATTATTCCGTTTAGACTTTGGAGAATCGTTCCAATATAACTCAACAGTCGCAAACTTGATTTTCTCGCGTGTAGGACCAAGTTTCCAATTAGGGTTTCAAGCCTTAATCTTCGGGACAATCGTTGGTTCACTACTCGGTATGATTGCGGCCATGAAACAAAACACATGGGTGGACACACTCGCAACATTCTTTGCGATTATTGGACGTTCGGTTCCAAGTTTCGTGTTTGCCGTTGTGCTTCAATTAATCTTTGGAGTGATTTTCCCAATTCTACCAATTGCGCTATGGAATCAAGGATTTATCTCTTCGATTCTTCCAACAATGGCGCTGGCGATTTCACCAATTGCCGATTCTGCGCGTTTTGTAAGAACGGAAATGGTAGAAGTATTGCATTCGGACTATATTGAATTGGCACGTGCGAAGGGCTTAAGCCGTTTCGAAGTCGCGTTCAAGCATGGATTTAGAAATGCGATTATTCCACTGGTGACTATCCTTGGACCAATGCTCGTTGGACTTATGACAGGGTCGATGGTCATCGAAAACATCTTCGCGATTCCTGGGATTGGGGAACAATTTGTCAAATCAATTTTAACGAATGACTACCCAACAATTATGGGAGTAACAATGCTTTATTCGGCATTACTCGTATTTGTGATTTTAATTGTAGACTTGCTATACGGATGGATTGATCCTCGTATTCGTATTACTGATGAAGGAGGGGAAGCGTAATGGCAGAATTAACAGAAAAAGAGTTATTCCAACGTGTGGATTTAACGCATAGTGCTGACCGTGAAAAAATCGCTGCACCTTCTCTCAACTTCTTACAAGATTCATGGAGACGATTGACGAAAAATAAAGGAGCCTTAGTATCGCTCTTTATTATTCTAGTGATTGTATTACTAGCGGTCTTAGCGCCGGTTATTGCACCATTTGATCCATTGGAACAAAACACCGAATTTGCGAACTTACCAGCGCGTATTCCAGGTCTCTTCAACGGATACCGTAACGGCGTCGATGTGTATGCGCAACAAGGAGTTCCAGAAGGCGTAAACTTCTTCTTTGGAACGGATAACCTTGGTCGTGACTTATTCTCACGTGTGCTTTACGGGACACAAACATCGCTCATTATCGCTTTTGTGGCAGCGTTGTTTGATATTACGATTGGTGTGACATACGGAATTATTTCTGGATGGTTCGGCGGACGTGTGGATACTGTGATGCAACGTTTCTTAGAAATCATCTCAGCGATTCCAAACTTAATCATTCTTGTATTAATGTTACTCGTGTTAAAACCAGGTCTCGTATCGATTATTATCGCGATTGGATTTACTAGCTGGGTAACAATGGCGCGTGTCGTTCGTGCGCAAACCTTGAAACAAAAGAATTTAGAATACATCTTAGCATCTCGTGCACTAGGACAAAGTTTCTGGAAGATTGCTTTTAAACACTTATTGCCAAATATGGCAGGTTTAATCATCATTCAGACAATGTTCTCTATTCCATCAGCGATTTTCTTTGAAGCCTTCTTAAGTTTCCTTGGAATCGGAATTCCGAGTCCGGATGCGTCTCTTGGAGCTCTTATTAATGGAGGGTACAAAACATTCCGTTTATATCCGCACTTGATGTGGTTCCCTTCAGGAGTGCTCTGTGTTCTAATGATTAGCTTTAACTTATTGGCAGATGGTTTACGAGATGCCTTTGACCCGAAAATGAAAGACTAGGAGGATTCGAATGAGCGAAACTATTTTATCGATTGAAAACTTACGAATCCACTTCGAAACATTTGCGGGAGAAGTACAAGCGATTCGTGGAGTGAATCTAAAGTTAGAAAAAGGCGAAACACTTGCTCTTGTCGGTGAGTCCGGCTCAGGGAAAAGTGTGACTGCCAAAAGTATCATGAAACTATTATCGAATAACGCGGTCGTTAAAGAGGGCACTATCACTTTTAAAGGTGAAAACATCCTCGAAAAGAGCGAACGTGATATGCAATCGATTCGTGGGAAGAAAATCGCCATGATTTTCCAAGACCCAATGACGTCACTCGACCCTACGATGAAGATTGGAAAACAAATTACAGAAGTAATTATGAAGCACGAGAAAGCCTCAAAAGAAGAAGCCGATAAACGTGCTGAAGAATTACTAGAGCTTGTAGGTATTCCAAATGCCAAAGAGCGTATGAAACAATATCCTCACCAATTCTCTGGTGGGCAACGTCAACGGATTGTCATCGCTATTGCCTTAGCATGTAATCCAGATGTGCTGATTGCCGATGAACCGACAACAGCGCTTGACGTGACGATTCAAGCACAAATTTTAGAGCTTTTAAAAGAACTGCAACAACAATTCCAAATGGCAATTATCTTTATCACGCATGATCTCGGTGTGGTGGCCAATGTCGCAGACCGTGTAGCCGTCATGTATGCCGGAAAAGTCGTTGAAGTAGGAACAGCGGATGAAGTGTTTTACAATCCGCAACATCCATATACTTGGGGATTGCTTCGTTCAATGCCAACGTTGCATACAGGAGATACGCTCTATGCGATTCCTGGAAGTCCACCAGACTTACTCGACCCACCAGTCGGAGATGCTTTTGCGCTTCGTAGTGATGTGGCGCTTGAGATTGACCGTGTGAAGGAACCACCGATGTTTGAAGTGAGTCCAACACATTTTGCAGCAACATGGCTCCTGGATCCGCGTGCTCCAAAAGTACCTGTTCCTGAAGAAATCGTGAGAAGACGAAACCTCTTCTTTACAGAAGGAGGACAGGCGCATGACTAATACAGAAAATAGAAAAAAACTAGTTGAAGTAAAACACTTAAAACAGTATTTTGGTTCAAAGAAAAATGTAGTGAAAGCCATCGATGATATTTCCTTTGAGATTTATGAAGGCGAAACATTCGGTCTCGTTGGAGAGTCTGGTTCAGGAAAATCAACGACTGGACGTGCCTTACTTCGTTTATATAAACCAACCGATGGCGAAATTCTCTTCGAAGGAAAAGACATCGCGAATTTAAAAAAAGGAAAAGAATTGCTCGAGTTTCGTAAAGAAGCGCAAATGATTTTCCAAGATCCTTATGCATCTCTTGATGGCCGTATGAAAGTACGTGATATTATTGCAGAAGGCATTGATATTCATGGTCTTGCGAAAACAGCAGAAGAACGCGATGCCATGGTGGATGAACTGCTTGAAACAGTTGGATTGAATAAAGAACATGCGAATCGTTATCCACATGAATTCTCAGGCGGTCAACGCCAACGGATTGGGATTGCGCGTGCTTTAGCTGTGAATCCAAAATTCATCGTCTGTGATGAAGCCATTTCAGCGCTAGACGTATCGATTCAAGCGCAAATCGTGAACTTACTCAAGAGATTACAAAAAGAAATCGGACTGACGTATTTATTTATCGCCCATGACTTATCCATGGTGAAATACATTAGCGACCGTATCGCAGTGATGTATCGTGGTCGTATTGTGGAAATGGGTTCTGCGGACTGCGTGTATAATAACCCGCAGCATCCGTATACGAAAAGTCTGCTTTCAGCCATTCCTCTTCCAGATTCGCGCGAAGAAAAGAATCGCAAACGTTTGGTGTATAAAGGGGAAGAGTTTAGCGAAAAAGCAAGCCTACAAGAGGTGGAACCTGGGCATTTTGTTCTTCGTTAAGTAATAAGAAATCGCTAAGAAAATCGTACTTTTTATTGAAGGTATAGACATTTTCACAAGAATTCTGTAAAATAACAGTACTATCCACTTAGAGGATAGCCCGTACATGGTTGCGGAGAAGAGGATCTGCCCGAAATGGAGCAGTACCGAATATAGAACCTTAATGAGAAGGGAGAGAGAGTTATGTCAAATCAAGAAGTTTTTGATAAAGTAGCTCAACTAATTGCGAACCGCTTTAGCGTTGACGTAGAAACAGTAACGGAAGGCATGACATTCCAACAAGACTTAGGAGCAGATTCACTAGATGTTGTGGAATTAGTTATGGAATTAGAAGACGAATTTGGTGTTCAAATTTCTGACGAAGATGCAGAAAACATTACAACAATTGGAGACGCAGTTAATTATATTGCAGCTCATCAATAAGAAAATGGGAAAGCCGGAAGTAAAAACTTCCGGCTTTTTTGTGCTTCTGCTAGAAACGTTGATAGAATGCGAATGTTGAGAAAAAAGAAGAAAGAAATGTCCCTTCTTTGTGGACAAATGAGCCATAATGTGCTGAAATTGCGATAATGACGCGGTTTTTATGATTAAAAGTAAATGAATTTTCGGTAAAAAAATGGTGAGAAATAGAAATAAAGGTTGCAGTAATGAAGGAATGGGAGTATTATTTAAGTTATTCTAATATCATCCAATTTGGAGGGAAACACATGAACAAAAAAGCAATTGCTGGTTTATTAGGTGCTGCTTCATTAGTAACTTTAGCTGCATGTAATAACAACAAAGCTAGCGGAGATTCTTCATCAAACGCTAAAACCGAAGAACGTAAATTCGCTTCTGAAGTAACAAATGAAGGGACTGCTATCAAAGGCGGAACAGTTAACTACGCTATCGTATCAGCTTCACCATTTAAAGGGTTAATTAACCCATTATTATATGTGGATTCAGGTGACGGTACTTTAGTTGACTTAGCATTCGCACAATTATTTGACTTTGATGCAAACCAACGCATTAAAAAAGATGGCGGTATGATGGAGTTCACTTTAGACAGAGAAAATAAAACTGTGACATTGAAACTTCGCTCTAAAGACTACAAATGGTCTGACGGACAACCTTTAACAATCGACGACTACATTTTCACTTATGAATTCATCGGACGTAAAGATTACGAGGGAGTTCGTTACGATGAAAATGCTGAAAACATCGTTGGTATGAAAGACTTCCACGAAGGTAAAGCAGATAAAATTTCTGGTTTAGAAAAAGTGGATGACCAAACTGTTAAAATTCACTTAGAAGAAGTTTACCCAGCCTTAGAAATGGGTGGTGGCGCAATCTTCGGACAAATGATTCCAAAACACGTCTTCAAAGATATGTCTTATCAAGATGCTGTTAAATCAGATAAAAGCCGTACAGATGTTGTAGGTAACGGACCATTCGTCGTTGACAAAGTGGTTCCTGGTGAATCTGTAACATTCAAGAAAAACCCTTACTACTACAAAGGCGAACCTAAAGTGGATGGCTTAAAAGCGGACGTTGTATCTCCAGACTCAGTCGTTCAAGAAATGAAAGCTGGTAAATATGACATGGCTTCAATGCCTGCAGATCAATACGATACTTATAAAGATTTATCGAACATCACATTACTCGGTAACATCACAAACAGTATTTCTTATGTTGGTTTCAACATGGGTCACTTTGACAAAGAAAAAGGTGAACACGTATTCGAACCAGGTAAGAAGATGAGTGATCCAGCTTTACGTAAAGCAATTGCTTATGCTTTAGATAACGATCAAGTAGCAAAAGAAACTTACGAAGGATTACGTATCTCTGCTAACACATTATTATCTCCATTCTTTGGTGAAATCTATGCAGATAAATCAGAAATCCCAGGATTCACATACAACCCAGAAGAATCTAAGAAAATCTTAGCAGATGCTGGATACAAAGATACTGATGGTGATGGTTATGTTGAAGATAAAGATGGTAAACAATTAACAATCACATTATTAGTAGCTGCAGGCAGCCAAACAGACGATGCTGTTGTTCAACAGTACATCGAATGGTGGAAAAATGTAGGTCTACGCGTTGAATTATTAAACGGTCGTGCGTTAGAATTTAACTCATATGCTGAAAAATTAACTAAATACGCTGATGACTTCGATATGTGGTTAGGTGGATTCACAATCGGTTATAATCCTGACCCAGATGGATTATACGGACCAAAAGCTCGTTTCAACTTTGGTCACTATGTAAACGATGAACACACTAAATTAATTAGTGAAATTGCTTCTTCAGAATCATTTGATGCAGCTAAACGTGTTGAATTATTCAAACAATGGCAAAAATTCGTGTTCGAAAATCCGTTCGAAATCCCACGTTTCAACTCTTACTCATTAACAGCAGTAAACAAACGTATCAAACATATGGATATTGCTCAAGGTCAAGATACTGGATGGGAAGAAGTAGAATTACTATCTGAAACAGGTGTATCTGCTAAATAATTGAATCGAATTCAATCATAAGGTCTCGCATTTGCGAGGCCTTTTTTGTTGGGTGAAAGAGTAAGAAAACACGATAAAATCACTAGTTTCAGATAGTTTAAACAAAGTACTTAAAATGAACTTAAAATTTTTAGAGATTTTGCTTGCAAAAAATTAAAATTATGTTAAAATTAACACCAAGAATTAATTTGTCAGACAATTCAACATACTGAGGAAGTTGAATCGGGTGTCTGAGAGCGGAGGAAAAATGAAAAAGAAGAGTTTAGTATTCTTATCAGCTGCAGCAGCGCTAACATTAGCAGCATGTGGTTCAGCAAATAACAGCAACACTTCATCAGAAGCATCAAAAGCTTCTTCAAAATCAAAATTTAACGCAGAAGTGACACATGATGGGACACCAATCCAAGGCGGAACATTAAAATACGCACTTGTAGCGGCTTCACCATTCAGTGGTATCTTCATTGATGAATTAGCATCAAACTCAACTGACTCAACAATCGCGAGCCAAGTGGACCAATCAATGTTCGAGTACGATGAAAACCGTAAATTAACAAACACTGGTTTAGCTTCTATCGAATTAGATGTTGAAAACAAAACAGCGACAATTACTTTAAACGCTAAAGACTACAAATGGTCAGACGGACAACCATTTACAATCGATGACTACATCTTCGCTATCGAAGCAATCGGTAACAAAGACTACACTGGTTCTCGTTACAATGACCGTTACACAAACATCGTAGGGATGAAAGACTTCCACGAAGGTAAATCAGATAAAATCTCTGGTGTTGAAAAAGTGGATGATTACACAGTGAAACTTCACTTTGAAAAAATGTTACCATCAATGCAATTAGCAGGTGGTGCAATTCCAGCATACACAATGCCAAAACACATCTTTAAGGATATCCCTGTAAAAGAATGGGAACAAAGTGAATATGTTCGTGGGAATAAAGTAGTAGGTCTTGGTGCCTTCACAATCGAATCAGTAGTTGCAGGGGAATCTGTAACATTGAAAGCAAACGAAAACTACTACAAAGGTCGTCCAAAATTAGATAAAGTAGTAATGCAAGTTGTATCACCAGATGCAATCGTTTCAGAAATGAAAGCTGGTAACTACGATATCGCTACAATGCCAAGTGCCCAATACGAAGCATTTAAAGATTTAACAAACGTAACTTACGTAAGTGCATTCGCGCCTTCTTATGAATATATCGCGTTCCACTTAGGTAAATACGACAAGGCTCAAGGTAAAAACGTTACAGATCCAAATGCGAAAATGGCTGATGTAAACTTACGTCAAGCGATGGGTTATGCATTAGATATCGACGCAGCCGGTGAAAACTTATATAACGGATTAAACTATGGTACAAACTCAATCATCTTACCATTCTTCAAAGACGTATATAACAAAGAACAAGAAGGGTTCACATATAACCCAGAAAAAGCTAAACAATTATTAGATGAAGCTGGATATAAAGACGTAGATGGCGACGGACTTCGTGAAAATAAAGATGGTTCTAAATTACAAATCAACTTTGCTGCACGTACTCGTGATGCTGCCAATGAATCATTAGTTCAACAATACTTATTATGGTGGAAAGAAATTGGATTGGACGTACAACTTTACACAGGTCGTACAATCGAATCTAATAACTTCTACGAAAAAGTTCAATCGGATGATCCAGAAATCGATGTATTCGCAGCTGGATGGAGTGTTGGTTATGATCCAAACCCAGCGAACTTATTCGGTGAAACTGCTAAGTTCAACTTCTCTCGTTATGTTAACGAAGAAGGTACTAACATCATCAAGAAAATTGCTTCTACAGAAGCATTTGATGAAGCTAAGAACGTAGAATTCTACAAAGAATGGCAAGCATACGCTAAAGACAAAGCGTTCATTATTCCAACTTTAGTAGGGGACAGCGTAACAGCGGTTAACAAACGTGTGAAATACTATGACACTTCAATCGCAACTAAAGATTCAAAAGCACAATTATACCAATTAGAAGTAACTTCTGATACACCAGCTAAATAATAAATTCAAAAAGCCTAGGAGGATTCCTAGGCTTTTTCATTATGAAAAAACTTTCCAAAAATGAGAAATAAATTATGAAAATTAAAAAAAGATTAGAAAAAGTATTGCAATTATTAAAAAGTTGGAGTATGATAAGTTCAACATAAATTTATGGATACACTCAAAAGCCTTAAAATAAAAGAATGGAGACTGATTATGATGAAAAAGAGAAATGTGATGATTCTGTTTTCTGCAACGGTTGCGCTAACGTTAGCAGCATGTGGTAGTAAAGAACAATCATCTTCAACAAGTAGCAATGCCGCAAAAACGAAATACGCTTCTGAAGTCACTCACGATGGAACTCCAATTAAAGGTGGAACATTAAAATACGCGATTGTATCTTCGTCACCTTTCTCTGGTATTTTTGCGGATGAGTTATCTGCGGATACAAATGACTCAACTATTGGTGGTTTGGTTGATGAAAGTATGTTTGAATATGATGAAAACCGTAAGTTAACAAATACAGGTCTTGCAAGCATCAAATTTGATGTTGAAAATAAAACTGCAACAGTTACTTTAAATTCAAAAGACTATAAATGGTCTGATGGACAACCCGTAACTATTGATGACTACATCTTTGCT
Source organism: Streptococcus sp. 263_SSPC (assembly GCF_001071995.1). Classification (GTDB taxonomy): domain Bacteria; phylum Bacillota; class Bacilli; order Lactobacillales; family Aerococcaceae; genus Granulicatella. The sequence continues at coordinate 7,215 of NZ_JVNU01000060.1, read as the reverse complement.
TATCAAGCCATCGGTAATAAAGATTATACAGGTGTTCGTTACGATGATGATTATAAAAATGTAGTCGGTATGGAAGATTACCATGATGGAAAAGCAGATAGTGTTTCTGGTCTTGAAAAAGTGGATGATTATACAGTGAAAATTCACTTCAAAGAAATGAGCCCATCCATGCAATTAGCAGGTGGTTCAGTTTGTGCATACATTATGCCAAAACATATCTTCAAAGATATTCCTGAAACTGAATGGGAACAAAGTGATTATGTACGTGGTACAAAATTTGTCGGTCTTGGACAATTCAAGATTGAATCCATCGTAGCAGGGGAATCTGTGACATTAGTTCCAAATGAACACTACTATAAAGGTGTAGCAAAAGTTGATAAAGTCGTAATGGAAGTTGTATCTCCAGATAACATCGTTTCAGAAATGAAGGCTGGGAACTACGATATCGCAACAATGCCAAACTCACAATACGAAGCTTATAAAGATTTAACTAATGTAACGTTAATCAGTTCTGAAGCGTCAGCGTATGAATATATAGGTTTCCACTTAGGAAAATATGACAAAGAAGCTGGTAAAAACGTAACAGATCCAAATGCGAAAATGGCCGATGTAAAACTTCGTCAAGCAATGGCATACGCTCTCGATATTGATGCGGCAGGTCAAAACTTGTATAACGGCTTGCAACACTCTTCAAACTCAATCATCATTCCGTTCTTTAACGATATCTATAACAAAGAACAAGAAGGATTCACTTATAACCCAGAAAAAGCAAAACAATTGCTAGATGAAGCGGGATATAAAGACGTTGATGGTGACGGTTTACGTGAGAACAAAGATGGCTCAAAACTACAAATTAACTTTGCAGCACGTACTCGTGATGAAGCCAATGAATCACTTGTTCAACAATACTTGAACTGGTGGAAAGAAATCGGGTTAGATGTAAAACTTTATACAGGACGTACTATTGAATTGAACTCATTCTACGATAAAGTTCAAGCGGATGACCCAGAAATTGATGTATTCGCGGGCGGTTGGACTACAGGTTACGATCCAAATCCAGAAGGATTATTTGGAGAATCTGCGAAATTCAACTTTGAACGTTATGTGGATGCTGAAGGAACTGCCATCATGGATAAAATTAGTTCAACAGAATCATTTGATTCAGCTAAAAACGTTGAGTTCTATAAAGAATGGCAACAATACGTTCACGATAAAGCATTTATCTTCCCAACGTTAGTCGGAGAATCTATTACAGCAGTAAACAAACGTGTGAAATACTACGATGTTAACTTGGGTAGCCAAAAATCAGCGCTCTACCAAGTTGAATTAACAAGTGACACTGCTGCTAAATAAGAATTGAATGGAGATGAGCTTTGGCTCGTCTCTTTTTGTTTACGCAATATTAACAGAATAAATGAGAACGCATTAACGACGCGATTAGAGACGAATTTGAAAACAAAATTAAAATAACATGAGAAAAGTTAATTTTTTGCTCATAAATAATGGTAATCACGCAGGATTCATGGTAAACTAAAAATACGCTGTATCTGCGCTCGAATTGTCATACAATTTGCAATCAGAGAGCATGCAACGTATAATAGAAACGTTGTTTTATTATTTTATATATTGAAATAGTTAACCAAAGAAAATAAGGAGGAATCGGATTTGACAATTGATAAGCCACTATTAGAAATCAATAACTTACACGTTGGTTTCCGTATCAAAGATGATTTTTATGATGCAGTAGATAATGTGTCATTAACATTAGAAAAGAATGAAATTTTGGCCATCGTTGGGGAATCAGGATGTGGGAAATCTACATTAGCGACAACCATCATGGGCTTGCATAACAAAAATAATACAAAGATTACAGGGGACATCATTTATAACGATGTGAACTTAGTAAACTTAAACGAAGCGTTATATAACAAAATTCGCGGAAATGATATCGGTATGATCTTCCAAGATCCATTGGCTTCATTAAATCCTTTAATGACAATTGGTGCTCAAATCGACGAAGCTCTTTATTATCATACAGAATTAAATGAAAAAGAACGTACTGAACGCGTACTTGAATTGTTAGGACAAGTAGGGATTCCAAACCCACAACGTACTTACAAACAATATCCACACGAATTATCAGGTGGGATGCGTCAACGTGTGGTTATCGCGATTGCTTTATCATGTAAACCACCAATCATCATTGCCGATGAACCAACAACTGCCTTAGACGTAACAATCCAAGCGCAAATCTTAGACTTATTAAATGATATCCAAAAAGAAACTGAATCAGGTATCATCTTAATCACTCACGACCTTGGGGTAGTAGCAGAAACTGCGGACCGTGTAGCCGTGATGTATGCTGGACAATTTGTGGAAGTAGCACCTGTTGAAGAGCTATTCACAAATCCTAAACATCCTTATACACGTTCATTACTACAATCAATCCCACAAGCGGGATCTGAAGGCGAAGAGTTACACGTGATTCAAGGAACAGTGCCACCGTTACCAAAATTACCACGTAAAGGTTGCCGTTTCGCACCACGTATTCCATGGATTTCAGCGGACGCTCACGAAGAGGATCCATCATTACATGAAGTCGGTCCAAACCACTTCGTTCGTTGTACATGTTATAAACATTTCCATTTTGAAGGGGAGGAAGCATAATGAGCGGTTTTGTAACCATTGAAGATTTAAAAGTTCACTATCCGATTCGTAGTGGCTTCTTTAACCGAGTAACGGATCATGTTTATGCGGTAGACGGAGTATCACTTGAAATTGAAGAAGGTAAAACTTACGGTCTTGTTGGAGAATCAGGTTCTGGTAAATCAACAATTGGTAAATCGATTATTGGTCTAGAACACGTAACAAGCGGTAAAGTAATTTACGAAGGTGAAGACGTAACAAATAAAGCACGTCGTCGTACTTCAGACTATAACCGTAACGTACAAATGATCTTCCAAGATTCACTATCAAGTTTTAACCCTAAAAAACGTATCTTAGATATCGTGGCTGAGCCATTAAGAAACTTCGAACGTTTATCTCCAGATGAAGAGAGAAAACGCGTGATCGAATTAATGGAAATCATCGGATTATCTGAAGAAGCATTATTAAAATATCCACACCAGTTCTCAGGTGGCCAAAGACAACGTATCGGTGTTGCTCGTGCCTTAGCAAGTAACCCTCGTTTAATCATCGCCGACGAACCAGTATCAGCGTTAGACTTATCTGTACAAGCGCAAGTGTTAAACTACATGAAACGCATCCAAGATGAGTTCAACTTAAGTTACTTATTCATTTCCCATGACCTTGGGGTTGTGAAACATATGTGTGATGAGTTATTCATCATGTACCGTGGACGTTTCGTTGAAACAGGGAAAGCGGAAGATATTTACGCGAACCCACAACACATCTATACAAAACGTCTATTGTCTGCGATTCCGGTAATCGATCCAGAAAACCGTGAAGCAAACAAACTACGTCGTAAAGAAGCTGAGAAATTCTACCAAGAAAATCAACAACTTTACTACGATGAAAACGGTCGTGTGTTTGATTTACAAAAAATCTCTGACTCACACTTTGTTGCATTAAATCCAAAAGGAGGAAAATAATTATGTGGAAAACCATTTTACGTCGTGTGTTATTAATGTTGCCACAAATCTTCATCCTTAGTGTGCTAGCATTCTTAATCGCGAAGATGATGCCAGGGGATCCATTTACAGGTTTAATTACTCCAGAAACGGATCCAAATACAATTGAAGCTCTACGTGTGAAAGCCGGATTCTATGATCCACTTCCTGTTCAATATTGGAACTGGATTTCAAAAGCATTCCGCGGAGACTTCGGTCAAAGTTATACTTACAAATATGAAGTAACAAAATTAATTGGTGAACGTATTGGTAACACAGTATGGTTATCATTATTAACATTGATTTTAACTTACTTAATTGCATTACCATTAGGGATGATTGCAGGTCGTTACCAAAACACTTGGGCTGACAAAGCAATCGTAGTATATACATTTATTACTTACTCAATCCCAGTATTCGTATTCGCCTTAGTATTATTATGGTTATTTGGTTATACATTAGGATGGTTCCCAACTCGTGGATCTGTCGATTCAGATGTTGTTGCTGGAACACTTGGCTATTATATAAACAAATTCCATCACATGATCTTACCTGCGTTTACGATGGCGATTCTTTCAACTACTGGTACGATTCAATACTTACGTACTGGGGTTATCGATGCGAAGAGCCAAGACTACGTTCGTACAGCACGTGCGAAAGGGGTTCCTGAAAATGTTGTGTTCAACCGCCACATCTTCCGTAACTCAATCTTGCCAATCGCAGCCTTCTTAGGATATGAATTCACTGGTTTAATCGGTGGTTCAGTGTTCATTGAAAACATCTTCTCATATCCTGGAATGGGGAACTTATTCGTAACATCAATCACAGGACGTGACTACTCAGTAATCTTAGCGTTACTATTACTCTTCGGTACAGCGACTCTTCTAGGTACGCTATTATCTGATATTATCATGAGTATTGTAGACCCACGTGTTCGTGTACAATAATAAAAGGAGGAGTAGCAAATGGAGCAAAATAATGTAAATACAGTTGAAGAAACTGTCGTTGAAGAAAGCACCGTATCTACACCGCCTGCTGGTTTTCAGGTTATTGTACGGGAGTTTTTAAAAGATAAATTAGCGCTTTTTGCGTTAATCTTACTAACGTTAATTTTCTTAATCATCTTTATTGGACCATACTTCATCGACCAAGAAACTGCTCTTAAAGTAAATATCTTAGGTCGTTATAAAGCCCCAACAAATGCGCACATTTTAGGGACTGACGAAAGTGGTCGTGACGTTTTAGCCCTCTTAATCATTGGGGCTCGTAACTCAGTATTAATCGGCTTCTCAGTTACAATCTTGACATGTATCGTTGGTATCATCGTTGGATTGATTTCTGGTTACTACGGTAAGTGGGTGGACACAACTTTAATGCGTGTCGTTGACTTTATCATGATCTTACCAACATTGATGATCATCATCGTGTTCGTAACAGTGATTCCAAACTACACAATGTTCCACTTCGTATTTATCATGACAGCCTTCTATTGGGTAGGTTCTGCTCGTTTATTCAGAACACGTACTCTTCAAGAAGCAAGCTTAGACTATGTAAATGCATCTAAGACATTAGGTTCAAGTGATATCCGTATCATGTTCCGTGAAATCTTGCCAAACTTAAGTTCATTAATTATCGTTAACTTAATCTTACGTTTAGCAGGGAACATCGGTATTGAAACAGGGTTAACTTACCTAGGGTTCGGTTTACCATTTACAACACCATCACTTGGTACATTAATCTCTGCAGCGAAAAATGCGGACATCATCGAAAACAAATTATGGGTTTGGTTACCAGCCACAATCTTAATCTTAATCATGATGTTATGTATCAACTATGTTGGTCAAGCCTTACAACGTGCAGCGGACTCTCGCCAACGTTTAGGTTAATCTTTAAAATTAGAGAAGAGATTGAAGGAAACTTCAGTCTCTTTTTTTGTGCTAAAAAATCCAATTTGAAATTTTTTTCGTATCTAATAGAGAAGAAAAATTAGGATTTTGGTATTAGGTTGTGAAATAGGAGGTAATCTAGTAAAATAGAGAATACAAATGGCGAAAGGAGTGGCCAAGATGAAGGTTAGTGAATCATTTGAAACAGTCTTAAAGAACCGTGACTTGAAACTGGATAAGAAGGATTTAGGCGACGGTGGAATGGCGTTTCTTGGTCTGTATTCAGAAGGAGAAGCCGAGTTTCCGTTTAGCGTCGTATTCGATGATAGCGAGGACCGTACCGATTACCAAATTACCTATGAAGGAATCGGCAATGGAAAAGACTTAGGCTTAGATTTATTTGATGTGCTCTATTCCATTAATCGCTTGAATCAAGAGTTAGTGGCATACTACACGCTACTCGTGGATTCAGACGGCGAGCTCTTTATTCGCTATGTGGGCCGTGTAACTCCATTTGAAACTTTCACTTTGTATGAATTACTCGTGATTGGTTCAAAAATTGCCTCAGAAGTACGTAGAACATTATTAGAGTTAAAGGATGAGAACGATATTTAAGAAGTATTCCCATTTGATAAAGCCATTCGACATTATTATTGTGCTTGTGTTATTGGCGCTATCATTTTTACCAAATGCCATCTTTGCTTATCAATAAGCAACGAGTAAAGAAGAAGCAAAAATTTACGCGATTCTCACAATTGACGGAGAAGAAATCGAGCGCTTTGAACTCAGTGAAAATGCACCACATGAAGAGTTCATCTACTTCCCGCACGACGACCAATATAATATTATTTAAGTCGATGGAACGCGTATTCGTGACAAGGAAGATAATAGTCCAGACCAAATCGCAGTACAAACGGGATGGATTTCCCAGCCGGGACAGACCAGTATCTGCTTGCCACATGGGTTGATGATTGAGATTGTCTCAACCGAGCCCGCGACTAGTGATAATGACGCCATTATCCCGTTATAAAACAATGTGAAGTTCGCTACAGTCGTGGCGAACTTTTTTCTTTGCCAAGACTGTTCCCTTTCCAAGGAGGAGAGCATTTTGCCCGTTGCCTAGCGGTGCGCTAAATGGACTGAAATCACACAGCGCATTTTTTGGCACTGACCCCCGTAAATGAGAATTAAATAAAAACACCTCCAAGTTGGATTTGATACAATATTATCAAATGCTCATGGAGGTGTATTTTTATGGCAAAAAAACGTGTGGCTTATTCTGTCGATACAAAGAATAAAGCCGTAGAAATGAAATTACAGGGATATACTACAAAACAAGTGATGCAGGAGTTAAACATTAAAAATGAAACTCAAGTAAAAACATGGTTTAGATGGTATAAAAATGGAGAAACTCATCGTTTCCACCAACAGGTGGGGAAACAATATTCCTATAATAAAGGAATAGCTGAACTTTCAGAAATCGATCAATTAAAATTAGAATTACAAAGAAAAGAAGTTGAATTAGAAATATTAAAAAAATACAAGGAATTGGAAAGGAAGTGTCGCCTCAAGCAGTTGTAAAATTAGTAGAAGAATTGAAAGGTAAATATACAGTTCATTTAATCTGTTTTTGCCTTAATGTACCCATATCTACTTACTACCGATGGAAAAAGAAAGACTTTTCTCCAACCGTTATCGAG
>NZ_JVNU01000059.1 GCF_001071995.1 Streptococcus sp. 263_SSPC | reverse complement strand
AAAACCGATGGAAAAGTGCTATACAGACATTACAGAGTTTTCTATTCCAACAAGTAATCAAAAACTATATTTATCACCAATTTTAGATGGTTATAACAGCGAGATTATAGCGTATACTCTATCGTCTTCGCCAAATTTAAAACAAGTAAAGGATATGTTAGAACAAGCTTTTAGAGAAGAAGAATACAAGAATACTATTCTCCACAGTGATCAGGGGTGGCAATACCAGCATGAGTTTTATCATAGTTTTTTAGAAGATAAGGGCATTCAGCCATCTATGTCTCGCAAGGGTAATAGTACTGACAATGGCATGATGGAATCTTTCTTTGGCATTCTTAAATCAGAAATGTTTTATGGCTATGAGCAGACATTTAAGTCTATAAAGGAACTTGAGGGGGCAATCGTCGACTATATTGATTATTACAACAACAAACGAATCAAAGTAAAATTAAAAGGACTTAGTCCTGTACAATACAGAACTAAATCCTTTGCTTAAATTAATTGTCTAACTTTTTGGGGTCAGTACATTTTGTTACACGGGTCTTTTCGTTTATGCATTTTTTGAACGTTGACGCTCAGCCGCTGTTTCGATAATACGATCAGCTAAATGTTGGTTTCTCACTAAGATAGGGCCATGGAAGTATGAGCAGAATACATTTTTATAATGACATCCTTCGACATGATCTTCTTCGTTATTTCCATATCCTTTAACGACTTTTCCAAGTGGTTTCATGTTTTTACCCAGATACGTTCTACCAATATGGTTTTCGTATCCTAAATACGTTTCACCAAATTCTTCATTGACGATTTCAACATCACCGATTAAACGATTTGGGAATTGTCCGTTTGTACATACGTCAATGGCGCTAATACCGTTGAGACGTTCGCCGCTTGCATTCACGTAGTAGCGACCAAGTAATTGGAAGCCCCCACAAATCGCAACGACAACACCATTATCTTCGATATATTGGATAAGGGCATCTTTTTTCTTTTGAAGGTCTTTTGCAACGACTGTTTGCTCGTAGTCTTGACCACCGCCAAACATTACGATATCAAAGTCGTCTGGGTTAAAATCTTCTTCTAAACTAATTAAAGTTGTTTCTACTTCGTACCCTAATTTTTTCGCACGGTGTTGCAACATGAGTAAGTTCCCATTATCACCATACGTATTCATTAAGTTTCCATATAAATGACAGATTCTTAATTTCATCCGTTCATCCCTTCCTTAAGGTATCCTTCTTTAGCAAAGTCTTTACGTAAGTCGAGTAGAGCAGTATAAGTTGCTAGTACATTGACTTTATTCGTTGGAGCTTTGCGAATCCAATCGATTAATTCCGCATTTGTTTTAAAGACTTTGATATTTTCAAAACCGGCAACTTCCATACGAACGCCGAGGTCTTCAACACGGATACCACTAATGGCTGTATCGACAGCGTTCAAGGCATGTAGTCCTTCAAAATCGCCATCCCAAATCCAGCTGACATCTTGACCATCGGCAGGGTTATCGTTTAAGAGAACCCCTAAACTAAATGGTTCTTTTTCGTAGCTTAAGAGTTGAACGATTTGGTTAAATCCAACAGGGTTTTTGATTAAGTTTAACATCACGTCTTTATCTTCAACGGTGAATGTTTCTTGACGACCAAATACGCGTTGAGCTTTAGAGAAACCTTCTTGGATTTCTTCAGTAGAGAGGCCAAAGAATTTTGCTGCAGAGTAGGCTGCTAACGCATTGTAAATATTGTAAAGTCCAGCAATTGGAATTGAGAATGTTGTACCGTCAATGTCAAATGAAGAACCTGTTAAAGATAATTCATTTAATGCAGTGACTGCATATTTCAATTCAGGACGTTTGAAGTCGCATTTTGGACAATAGTATTTACCAAGGTTGCTGTAAGTAATGCTCTTATAATGCAAGATTGATTGGCAATGTGGGCAAAGAACACCATCAGTATTGTAGTGCGCCATCATTTCGCTATCTTCAGTATGGTTGAATCCGAAATACTCACGTGGATTTGGAGTATCAACACTATTAAAAATAGGAGCGTCGCCATTTGCTAAAATTGTAGCACTTGGTGCAAAAGCAGCACCTTCCAGCATTAATTGGTATGTTGTATAAATTTCACCAAAACGATCCATTTGATCACGGAAAATATTCGTGAATACAAAAAGTTTTGGTTCGATATATGGAGTAATGTGACGAATCGTTGCTTCATCCACTTCAAGAACGGCAATATTCTTTTCGCCAGCTTTTGCAGAGTGATTTAAAAACGTCGAAACAATCCCTTGAGTTAAGTTAGCTCCAGTAGGGTTTGTTAAAATGTTTGGATATTTTTGTTTTAATAATTGAACGATGAGGGAAGTCGTTAATGTTTTCCCATTTGTTCCGCTGACGATAATAACATCGTAGTTTTCAGCTAATGATTTTAAAATGTTTGGATCGATAGCATGTGCCACTTTCCCTGGCATGCTACTACCGCCTTTTGTAAAAGTCTTCAGAGCCCAGCGAGTAAATCTACCAGCTCCTAATGCAACTTGTGTTCTAAGATTCAATTTAGACGATCCTTTCCGTTAATATACTCCACTATTGTAGCATATTTTCATGAAAAGTGGTTTATAAAAACGTTTTTAAAATTTTATTAAAATAGTTTGTGAAAAATACCTTAAAATAACGGTTTTTCTTTGCACAAAGGTACCCGTTTATCGTAAGATATTAAAGGTATAGTTTAGCAATTTGGAGGGATAATTGTGGCACAATTGTTTTTTAAATATGGTGCAATGAATAGTGGTAAATCAATCGAAATTTTAAAGGTTGCACATAATTATGAAGAACAAGACAAACCGGTTTTATTATTTACGAGTGCAATTGATGATCGTGATCAAGTAGGGTATGTATCGAGTCGTATTGGTGTTAGACGAGAAGCTATTCCAATCTTTGATGATACTCCAATTTACGAAATCGTCGAAGGGCAAGCGGTGAAACCTTATTGTATTTTGATTGATGAATCTCAATTCTTATCAAAACAACACATTCTTGAACTCGCTCGAATTGTTGATGAATTAAATATTCCAGTAATGGCATTTGGATTGAAGAATGATTTCCAAAACGAATTATTCGAAGGCTCTAAATACTTATTACTCTATGCTGATAAAATCGAAGAAATTAAAACGATTTGTTGGTATTGTCATAAAAAAGCAAGTATGAATATGCGCGTAGTCGATGGTGTCCCAGTGTATACGGGAGAACAAATTCAAATTGGAGGCAATGATGCCTATTATCCAGTTTGCCGTTATCACTATAACCATCCTGGTGAAGAACGCTTATAAGAGAAGATAAAGGAGAAAAGTATGTTCGATCAATTAGATAGTTTTATTATTCGCTATGATGAACTTTCGGAGTTACTAAGTGACCCAGAAGTTATTGGCGATACAAAACGCTTCATGGAATTAACAAAAGAAGAAGCAAACTTACGACCAAAAGTAGAGACGTTCAAACGTTATCAACAAGTGGTAGAAGAAATTAGCGACACAGAGGAAATGCTTGGTGAAAGCTTAGATGCTGAAATGGCAGAAATGGCAAAAGAAGAATTAAGCTCCCTCAAAAAAGAAAAAGTAGAATTAGAAGATAAAATCAAATTCTTACTATTACCAGAAGATCCAAATGATGGCAAAAACATCATCATGGAAATCCGCGGGGCTGCAGGTGGAGATGAAGCGGCATTATTCGCTGGAGACTTACTAACAATGTATCAAAAATACGCAGAGTCACAAGGCTGGCGTGTAGAAGTGATGGATGCCAACGTAACAGGTATCGGTGGTTACAAAGAAGTTATTTTAATGATTACAGGGGATAATGTATTCTCTAAATTAAAATATGAATCTGGTGCGCACCGTGTACAACGTGTTCCATCAACTGAATCTCAAGGACGTGTGCATACTTCAACAGCTACAGTCGTAGTAATGCCTGAAGCCGAAGAAGTAGAAATTGAATTAGAAGATAAAGATATTCGTGTGGATATTTACCATGCATCAGGTGCCGGTGGACAGCACGTTAACAAGACTGCATCTGCCGTACGTTTAACTCACTTGCCAACAGGAATTGTTGTTGCTATGCAAGATGAACGTTCACAATTGAAAAACCGTGAGAAAGCGATGAAAGTATTGCGTGCGCGTGTATACGACAAGATTTCTCAAGAAGCGCAATCTGAATATGATGCAAACCGTAAGTCTGCAGTAGGTACAGGGGACCGTTCTGAACGTATTCGTACGTACAACTTCCCACAAAACCGTGTTACAGACCACCGTATTGGTTTAACACTTCAAAAGTTAGATCAAGTGTTAGCTGGAAAAATTGATGAAATTGTCGATGCTTTAATTCTTTATGATCACACAGAAAAATTGGAGCAATTAAATAATGGAAACAACTAATCCAACAAACCAAGAAGTCCTCGTTAGGGCTTCTTGGTTTTTAGAAGAAAAACAACCTAAATTAGGAAGCGAAGAATGCCAACATCTTGTAAGAGAATTAATGCTATTCAAGAATCAATGGACTCTGTCGCAATTTTTGTTAAATTTACGACAAGAGGCTACAGTGACTTTTGAAGACTTAGAACCTGAGTTACTACGCTTAAGTGAGTTTGAACCCTTGCAGCAAATTACAGGAGTTGCAGAATTTCTAGGGGAAGAATTTATGGTCACAAAGGACACTTTAATTCCTCGCCCAGAAACAGAAGAGTTAGTTTTAAAAGTACAGTCATTTCTTGAACAGTGCCCTGTTGGAAACGTACTAGAAATTGGCGTCGGAACAGGATGCATTATTTTAAGTTTGGAGAGACTAGTAGGCCGACATCAATATATGGGGTGCGATATTTCAGAAGAAGCACTCGTTGTCGCTCAAAAGAATCGAGAGAAGTTTAATCTTCAAATTGAATTGATTTATAGCGATGTGTACAGCAACGTACCACATGAAAAGTTTGAGTGTATTATTAGTAATCCACCGTATATTGCATTTTCAGAAGAAGCATTAATGGATGAATCGGTGCGACTTTATGAGCCAACTCAGGCATTGTTTGCAGAAAATGAGGGACTTGCGATTTACGAAAAGATTGCTAACCGATTAGAAGAGTTTTTAACAGACAGTGGACAAGCTTTTTTTGAAATTGGATTTAACCAAGGGTCTAGCGTGCAACGAATTTTTAGTTCAGCTTGTCCAAATCGAAAAGTAACGATTCATAAAGATATTGCAGGTATGGACCGAATGATTATTGTGAGTGGAAAGGAGGCGCAGTAATGGAAACACAAATTTTTACAAAAGAGAACTTAGATATTGCAGCTAAAGCTTTGCAACAAGGAGAAATTGTTTCTTTCCCAACGGAAACGGTGTATGGATTAGGAGCAATCGCAACAAGCCAAGAAGCGGTGTTAAAAGTCTTTGAAGCCAAAGGACGTCCAAGTGATAATCCACTGATTGTTCATATTAGTGACATCCAGCAGATGATTTCTACTGTAGAAGAAGTTCCTGAAATTGCGCTGACCTTAGCGAAGGCTTTTTGGCCAGGACCACTGACGATGATTCTAAAGGCAAAACCAGGAATTTATGCTCCAGCCTTATCCGCTGGACTGCCAACGGTGTCATTTCGTATGCCAAATCATCCATTAACACTAGAGTTAATCTCAAAAGTGGGAATTCCTCTTGTGGGACCGAGTGCGAACCTTTCGACGAAGCCAAGTCCAACGAAAGTAGAACATGTATTTGAAGATATGAATGGTCGTATTCGAGGAATCGTTGACGGTGGTTCATCTACTGTTGGTGTAGAGTCGACGGTGATTGATTTAACCAATGATGAAGGCCCAGTGATTTTAAGACCGGGTGTCATTACAAAAGAACAAATTGAAGCGGTCATTGGGCCTATTCAATCTACAGTCAAAACGACAGCAGGAGAGCGAGAAGTACCCAAATCTCCTGGTATGAAATATCGTCATTACGCACCAAAAACACCAGTGTTTGTTGTTGACGGAACGGTTGAAGCTTTTGAAGAGACTATCCATAAATACAAAGTACAAGGAAAAACAGTGGGTGTGATGGCTCAAAACGCTATTGTAGATGCCTTTGAGAATAAAGTTGAAGGTACTTACAAGATGGGGACGAGCGTGGACGATATGAACCGTGCGTTATTTGATGCACTGCGTACATTAGACCACTTAAAATTAGATGTTATTTTAGCTGAGTCTGCTCCAGAAGTAGGAGTAGGAATCGCTTATATGAACCGTTTGAAAAAGGCGGCATCCACCGCACTTTAAGAGAACTCATAGCTTTTCTACAAAACGTGATAATGTGATAAAATAGAGAGGTAAGAATAGAAAGGGGTAGTTGAATGAGTCAATTTACAGAAGATAAAATCATCTTTGAGACGATCGAAAAAGAACTTCATCGTCAGCAACAAGGGATTGAATTAATTGCATCAGAAAACTTCGTGTCTGAAGGAGTTTTGCGTGCACAAGGAAGTATTCTAACGAATAAATATGCAGAAGGGTATCCAGGTCGTCGTTATTATGGCGGATGTGAGTACGTGGATGTTATCGAACAATTAGCGATTGATCGCGTAAAAGAATTGTTTGGTGCTGAATATGCCAATGTGCAACCGCACTCAGGTTCTCAAGCAAACATGGCAGCATATCGTTCCTTAGTGAAGAAAGGCGATAAGATTTTAGGGATGGACTTAAACCATGGTGGTCACTTGACTCACGGTATGGGAGTCAACTTCTCTGGACAAGATTATCAGTTTGTTTCTTATGGAGTAAATCCAGAAACAGAAACAATCGATTACGATGAATTAGAACGTATCGCTAAAGAAGAAAAACCACAATTAATAGTGGCTGGTGCTTCAGCGTATCCACGTGAAATTGACTTCAAACGTATTAGTGAAATCGCTAAAGAAGTTGGAGCTTACTTTATGGTGGATATGGCTCATATCGCTGGTTTAGTCGCTAAAGGGGCTCATCAAAATCCAGTTCCTTATGCCGATGTTGTAACATCAACAACACATAAAACATTGCGTGGACCACGTGGCGGTTTAATCTTAGCAAAAGAAGAATTTGGCAAGAAATTAAACAGTGCAATCTTCCCTGGAATCCAAGGCGGACCACTAGAACACGTGATTGCGGGTAAAGCAGTTGCATTCCATGAAGCTCTTCAACCAGCATTTGGTGAGTATATCGAGCAAGTCGTGAAGAATGCTAAAGCAATGGCGGAGGTGTTCGAAGGAACAGCCATTCGTGCGATTTCAGGTGGTACAGATAACCATCTATTATTACTCGATATTAAAGAAACTGGATTAAACGGAAAAGAAGCGCAAGAATTACTCGACACTGTTGGAATTACAGTGAATAAAAACGCCATTCCATTTGATACATTACCACCTGTTAAAACAAGTGGAATTCGTGTCGGAACGGCTGCTATTACAACTCGTGGCTTTGATGAAGCAGCTGCGAAGAAAGTAGCAGAGTTAATCCTTACAACATTAACAAATCCTGAAAATGAAGAAGTATTAAATAGTGTCCGTCAAGAAGTGAAACAATTGACTGAGACTTTCAAACTATACGCGTAACGAAGTAAATGTAAAGGTTTGTTTCAGATTATGAAAATAATAATAAGTTTTCAAACTGAGACTAGATATTTACCTGATTTTTAGGTAAAATAATAGAAGTGACACTAATGTATTGGAAGGAGAATGACAAATGGGAAAATTTCACGTACTTGATCATCCGTTAATTCAACATAAATTAACAATGATTCGTCAAAAAGATTGTGGAACAAAGGTTTTCCGCGAAGTTGTAAACGAAATTTCAATGCTAATGGCTTATGAGGTTTCTAGAGATCTGCCTCTTGAAGATGTAGAAATCGAAACCCCACTTGTTAAAACAACATTGAAAACATTAGCTGGTAAAAAAGTTGCTATCATTCCGATTCTGCGTGCAGGACTAGGAATGGTTGATGGAATTCTCGAATTAATCCCAGCAGCCAAAATAGGGCATGTTGGTATGTATCGTGACCATGACACATTGCAACCTGTTGAGTATTTCGTGAAGTTGCCTTCAGATATTTCTGAAAGACAATTGTTTGTCGTTGATCCTATGTTAGCAACTGGGGGATCTGCAGTAGCTGCTATTGACGCACTATTGAAGCGCGGTGCACAACCAAGCTCGATTAAGTTTTGCTGTCTAGTAGCCGCTCCAGAGGGTGTAGAAGTTCTACGTAAAGCCCACCCAGATATCGACATCTACGCAGCTGCGTTAGATGAACGATTAAACGAACATGGATACATTCTTCCAGGATTAGGGGATGCTGGAGATCGTTTATTCGGAACCAAATAATAAATTTATATAGTCAACGCTTTTGCGATAGACTATTGCCACCAAATCTGACAATAATCACCGTACTGAGCGTAAGTCTCAAAGTATAGAATTATTGTCAGTTTTTTATTTGGTGTAAAGGAGGGGAAAAAAGAAACATGGAAGCAACGCCAAAAGTGGTTGAGATTTTTGGATTGTCGTTTTCAGTTCCGATTTTGATTTCATGTGGGGTTAGTGTTTTACTAATCGCATTATTTACAATTTTTGCCTCAAGGAAGGTTTCGATGAAGCCTGGAAAGTTGCAAAATGCACTAGAAGCCCTTATGGACTTCACAAAGGGTATTGTAAACAGTGCAGTTGATGAGAAAACAGCACAAACGTATTATTTATACATTTTCTCTCTGTTTTCTTTTGTACTAGTCGCTAATATGGTTGGGCTAATCATCTTTATTCACTATGAAGATCACAGCTATTTTGCTAGTCCAACAGCTAGCCCGATAGTATGTTTAGCCTTAGCGCTAATGACAACATTAATCGCGCATTATTCTGGTGTACAGAAGATGGGACTCAAAGGATATATTCAACATTCTTACTTAAGTCCGATGTCGATAATGCTCCCAATCAAATTGATTGAAGAGTTTACGAACACAATTACGTTGGCGTTCCGTCTTTACGGAAATATATATGCCGGCGAAGTGTTATTAGGATTGATTGTGATGTTCTCATCTGCAGCAGGACTAATAACATATATTCTTGCAATTCCGCTTGGAGTAGTATGGCAAGGATTTTCTGTGGTAATTGGAGCTATTCAAGCGTACGTATTCTGTACGTTGACAATGGTTTACATCTCACACAAAGTAATGAAACATTAATTTTTAAGAAATGAGGAATTTATAATGACAGAATTAGCAGCAGCAATCGCAGTAGCAGGAGCAGCTTTAGCAGCAGCATTTGGTAACCAAGCAGTTATCGTAAAAACAATTGAATCAATGACACGCCAACCAGAAATGAGCAATGAATTACGTTCAACAATGTTCATCGGGGTTGCCTTAATCGAAGCGATGCCAATCTTCGCCGTATTAATCGCTCTTATCCTTGTATTCGTTAAATAATCCAATAAGTGGAATTATTGTCGTAAAGGAGGGGTGAGAGATGTTTGAAGTAATGTTATCAGGTAATGTCAGTACAGTTTTAGGCGATACTTTAGTCGTATTAATTTCAATGACGTTGTTACTATTCTTGGTGAAATTCTTTGCTTGGGATAAAGTGAATGCCATGTTAGAAGCGCGTCGTGAAAAAATTGCTAAAGATTTAGATGAAGCCGCTGAGAAAAGAAAATCAGCTGAAGAAATCCAAGCCAATGCGAATGAAATTATTCATAACGCAGAGAAAAAAGGTGGAGAAATCTTAGATAACGCTCGTGAAGCAGCTTCAAAAACGCAAGATGAAATGATTAAAGAAGGTAAAGATGTGGTCTCTCGCATGAAAGCAGATGGGCAACGTGAAGTGGATTCTATGAAACAACGTGCCATCGCGCAAGTGCAAGATGATATTGTCGACCTATCAGTTCAACTTGCTAGTCAAATTCTTGAACAAGAAGTGACAAAAGAAAAACATCAAGAAGTCATTGAAGCCTTCATTAAGGGGTTGGAAAAATAATGGTTAAATATCATAAAGATATCGTTAAAGAAGCCAGCCATTTCTATGCAAAGGCAAAATTCGAAGGACACTTAGAACAAGTGACAAAAGAACTTCAAGCTATTTTAGATGGAATTCAAAATACTTCGACATTCAGACAGATGATGCATTTAGAGCATGTCTCTTATGATAAAAAATTATCTGTGTTAGAATCTGCATTTGGACATTTATCAAAAGAAACACAAGAGTACTTAGCAACATTCCCGTCTGAGGATGGTTCGATGAATATTGTAGAAGCACTCGAAGCGTTCTTAGATATTTACAATGCCAATAAATTAGAGATTGTTTCTGCGATTCCTTTAACGGAGGATCAGATTGATCGTATTGCAACAGCGTTCCAAAATAAAACACATAAAGAATTTGATTCTTGGGTGAATACCGTAGATCCTTCAGTGATTGGTGGCGTTCAGTTGAAGACAAAAGAATATTTGTTAGATGGAACGATTGCAAACAAACTAAAACAATTCAAAGAGAAAATTAGCCAAACAGGATTAAAGAGGTGAGATGGCATAAATGGAAATGAGTAATATTACAGCGAGAATTCGTGACCAAATCGCTTCTTTTGAAACGAAAGAACAAATTGAAGAAATCGGTGAGGTTTCCTTCATCGGGGACGGAATTGCTCGTGTCATCGGTCTTACAAATGTAATGGCTGGAGAATTAGTAGAATTTGAAAACGGCGCCTACGGGATGGCTCAAAACTTAGAAAAAAACGATGTCGGTGTCATCATCTTCGGAGGATATGAAAATATCCATGAAGGAGAACCTGTGAAACGTACAGGACGTATCCTTGATGTTCCAGTAGGAGATGCATTGATTGGTCGTGTTGTAGATGCGTTAGGTCGTCCAATTGACGGTCTTGGTGCCATCGAAACAACGAAAAAACGTCCAGTAGAAAATGAAGCACCTGGCGTTATGCAACGTCAAAGTGTAAAACAATCATTACCTACAGGATTAAAAGTAGTTGATGCCTTAGTTCCAATCGGTAAAGGACAACGTGAGTTAATTATCGGTGACCGTAAAACTGGTAAAACAAGTATTGCTGTCGATGCAATTTTGAACCAAAAAGGTAAAAATACATTATGTATTTATGTCGCTATTGGTCAAAAAGAATCTACGGTTAAAGCTCTTGTTGAAACATTAAAACGTTACGGAGCAATGGAATATACAACGGTTGTATCAGCGAGTGCTTCTCAACCAGCACCGATGCTTTATATTGCACCATATGCAGGTACTGCAATGGGTGAAGAGTGGATGTATCAAGGACGCGATGTCTTAATCGTGTACGATGATTTATCGAAACAAGCTGCGGCATATCGTGAAATTTCCCTATTACTTCGTCGTCCGCCAGGTCGTGAAGCTTATCCAGGGGATGTATTCTACTTGCACTCACGTTTACTAGAACGTGCAGCGAAACTAAGCGATGAATTAGGCGCAGGGTCATTAACAGCCTTACCAATCATCGAAACACAAGCCGGAGATATTTCTGCATATATCCCAACAAACGTAATCTCTATTACAGATGGACAAATCTTCTTAGAGAGTGACTTGTTCTACTCAGGGGTACGCCCTGGTTTATCTGCCGGATTATCTGTATCACGTGTTGGGGGTTCTGCCCAAATTAAAGCGATGAAGAAAGTTTCTGGTACATTACGTATCGACTTAGCAAGTTACCGTGAGTTAGAAGCCTTCACACAATTTGGTTCTGACTTAGATGCGGCAACTCAACAAAAATTAAATCGTGGTAAACGTACGGTTGAAGTCTTGAAACAAGATGTTCACCAACCATTACCAATCGAGTATCAAGTATCGATTTTATTTGCTTTAACACATGGTTTATTAGATGCGATTCCAATCGACCGTATTAAATCATTTGAAAAAGCGTTATATCAACATTTAGAAAGCGAACATAGAGATTTATTGAATGAAATCCGCGATCAACATGTGATTTCGGATGAGGAGAAATTCTACAAAGTGATTGAGAGTTTCAAACAAATTCATTTATTTGAACGTGTTCAATAAGCGTAGAAAGGAGAGGTGACCTGAATGACGGCTTCCTTAAATGATTTAAAGAAGAGAATTGTTTCAACAAAGAAAACAAGTCAAATCACTAGCGCCATGCAGATGGTCTCTGCAGCAAAATTAGCCAAATCAGAGCAAGCAGTGCGTCACTATCAAGACTACGCTCAAAAAATCCGTGAAGTTGTAACTCACTTACTATACGCAAATCACAATAAAGAAGAGATTGTCGATGAAACATCAGAGGATGGAGAAGTAGTAACTTCTTTTATCGACTATCACGACTTATTAATTGAACGTCCGGTTAAAAAGACTGGATACTTAGTGATTTCATCTGATCAAGGACTTGCTGGGAGTTACAACTCTTCCATTTTCCAATCAACAAGAGAAATGTTAGAGTTAGACCACCAATCTAAAGATGAATATGTCATCTTAACCATTGGGGATGCTGCAAGTCGCTTCTTCAAGAAGATGGGAGTGGATGTGCGTCTAGAAATTAACGACGTATCCGATATTCCAACCTTTGAAGAAGTAAGAAAGATTGTGTCAAGTGCGGTCCAAATGTTCCGTGACGGCGAATTTGATGAGTTTTACGTTTGCTATAATCACCATGTAAACGCGCTTTTATCAAACTACCGTGTTGAAAAAATGTTACCAATTATCGACTTGGATGCTGAAGAAGCAAAAGAGTACGAATTGGACTATATTTTCGAACCAAACAAGGAAATTATTATGGATATCTTGCTTCCACAATATGCGGAATCGCTTATTTACGGAGCCATTATCGATGCCAAATCTGCAGAACATGCCTCACGTATGACTGCCATGAGAAGTGCGACTGATAATGCTAAAGATTTAATTAGTAACTTAACACAAGATTTGAACCAGAGACGACAAGCACAAATTACACAAGAAATTACAGAAATTGTCGGTGGAGCAGCCGCTCTGGAAGAACATTAGGATTTTAGAAGGAGGAAAATGGATTGAGAACTGGAAAGATTTTACAAGTTGTAGGGCCAGTTGTAGACGTGGTATTTCCTTTAGAAGAAGGCGTTCCAGATATTCATAATGCATTACAAGTTATGAAAACAGCCAATGATGGTAGCGAAAAAACTGTTACTTTGGAAACTGCTGTAGAATTAGGGGACGGTGCGGTTCGTACAATCGCCATGGAATCTACAGATGGTTTGCAACGTGGTATGAAAGTGGTGGACTTAGGACGCACAATTAGCGTTCCGGTAGGGCCTGAAACATTAGGTCGTGTCTTCAACGTCCTTGGAGATACAATCGACTTGAAGGAACCATTCCCAGCAGATTTCACAAGACATGAAATCCATAAACCAGCACCAAAATTTGAAGAATTAAACAGTCAATACGAAATTCTACAAACAGGGATTAAAGTAATTGACCTTTTAGCACCATATCTTAAAGGTGGTAAAATTGGTTTGTTCGGTGGTGCCGGTGTAGGGAAAACCGTATTAATTCAAGAATTGATTCATAATATCGCTGAAGAACTTGGTGGTATTTCAGTATTTACAGGGGTAGGGGAACGTACTCGTGAAGGGAACGACCTTTACCATGAAATGCAAGAGTCTGGGGTATCTGCTAAAACAGCGATGGTGTTTGGACAAATGAACGAACCACCAGGAGCTCGTATGCGTGTAGCACTTACAGGTTTAACAATTGCGGAATACTTCCGTGATATGGAAAAACAAGACGTGCTTTTATTCATCGATAACATTTATCGTTTCACACAAGCAGGTTCAGAAGTATCAGCGTTACTTGGACGTATGCCTTCTGCCGTAGGGTATCAACCAACACTTGCAACTGAAATGGGTCAATTACAAGAACGTATCAGTTCAACTAAAGACGGATCTATTACATCTATTCAAGCGATTTACGTGCCAGCCGATGACTATACTGACCCGGCTCCAGCAACAACATTCGCCCACTTAGATGCAACTACAAACTTAGAGCGTCGTTTAACAGAACAAGGGATTTATCCAGCGGTGGATCCACTTGCTTCAACTTCAAGTGCCCTAACTCCAGAAATCGTTGGGGAAGAACACTATGAAGTAGCGATGAAAGTACAACAAATGCTTCAACGTTATCGTGAATTACAAGACATCATTGCCATCTTAGGGATTGATGAATTGTCAGATAGCGAAAAAGTTATTGTAAACCGTGCAAGAAGAATTCAATTCTTCTTATCACAAAACTTCCACGTTGCCGAAGCATTTACAGGACAACCTGGTTCATACGTTCCAATCAAAGATACAGTTCGTGGATTTAAAGGAATTATTGATGGTTTATATGATGATATTCCAGAAGATATGTTCCGTAACGTAGGACCAATCGAAGACGTGATTAAAAAAGCTAAAGCAGCAGGGTTTTATGGAGGAAACTAAAGATGGCTGAACATGAATTACTGGTCGTTGTCACAACACCAGAAGGAAAAGTGTATAACCATCGTTCCTATTCTGTGAGTGCCGATGCAGTCGATGGCGGAATCACCATACTACCGCATCATGCTCCAATCATGCTTCCTTTAAAAATCGGTGCACTTCGAGTGAAACGATTCTTAGAGGATTCACCAACTGATTATATTGCAATCGGTGGTGGAGTTATGGAAGTGCGGGATAATGTCGTAACGATTATTGCCAACGTGGCTGAGCGTGCAAGAGACATTGACGTGACTCGTGCAGAGCAAGCTAAAGATAAAGCGGAAAAAGTACTTAGTGACGAATCTCGTTCGAAGAGTGATGTTGAACGTGCGAAAATCGCTTTAAGCAAGGCAATCAACCGTATTGGTGTTTCTAAACATAGAAGAAAATAAATAAGAGAGGATGCAACGTCCTCTCTTTTATTGTTGTAACGAAAAAAACTAGCAGAGAATTCTGCTAGTTTTTTATTTTATAAGATTTCTTTGATGTAAGTTTCGAGTTCTTCTTGAGTCAGAACACCGGCCGTTTTTTTAACAATCTTTCCATCTTTATCGACAAAGATTAGGGTTGGAATTTCTGTAATCTCATGATACTTTTGGAAGCTTGAATCAACATCTGAGTAATAGTTGAGGGATAAAGAATGCTCTTTTAAGTATTTCTTTCCGTTCTCAATCGGTTCTTTCTGACTGATCATCGCTACACCAACAAATTCAACTTTGTCTGCATATTTTTCTTTTAATGTATTTAAAATTGGAAGCTCTTGTTGGCAATCTGGACACCAACTTGCCCATGCATAATAGACGGTTGGTTTTCCGTTAAAGTCTTTTTCTGTTAATTTCTTTCCGCTTGCGTCTTGGAATACGACGTTTGCATCAGCAGGTTTGTTACTTGATGGTAATAAATAAAATGTCGCTAAGCCAACAACAAAAAGAGCTGCAAGAGCCAATAAAAGTTTTTTCATAAAATCCTCTTTCTATTTTTATTCGTGAATATCAAACACGTATTTGTGGCCTTGTGTAAGGCTATGGTAGAATCCTTTACCGTCATATAAGTGGAATACTTGTACTCCAGCAATATCTTCTTCGTTAGGGTAAACATCTTTTACGAATGGGTTATCTTTAAGCACTTCTTCAAGACGTTCACGACCAATTTCTTTTACAACACCTTCGATACGAATTACTTGGATTAAGTAGTCTTCGCTTTTCATAGCAGTAATGGCAACTTTTTGGTTATTTTGTAGTTGTTTGTAGAAGTTTGTTTTTGGACTTGTCATAAAGAACACGCCTTTTTCGTTTGCAACACCAATATGGATATGACGTGCATGAGGTTGGTTGTTCTCATCAGCAGTCGCAATAACAGCTACATTCATTTCTTCTAAAATACGTAAAATTTCATTGACTTCCATGGTGATTTCTCCTAACTGTTTTCTTTTTATTTTATCACAGATTGTTTTATGAAAGAAGACTTGCGATTTCGTCTCGGATTTGTTCAGGCGTTGTAGTAGGGGCGAAACGTTTTAAAATTGTTCCATCTTTCGCTACGAGGAATTTTGTAAAGTTCCATTTAACTTTTTCGCCGAAAAGACCAGCCGTCTCCTTCTTTAATAAATCAAATAATGGATGAGTTTCAGGACCATTTACCTTAACCTTACCAAACATTGGGAAAGTTGTATTGTACGTCAATTGGCAGTGAGAGAGTGCTTGTTCAGCTGTGAGTGGCTCTTGTCCTGCAAATTGGTTACAAGGGAAACCAAGAACGGTGAATCCTTTGTCCTTGAACTCTAAATAGAGTTTTTCTAAACCTTCAAATTGTGGAGCTAGACCGCAACCACTGGCCGTATTCACGATCAGTAGTAATTGTCCTTTATAGTCCTCTAGAGTGGTAACCTCTCCACTGACTGTAGGGACTTCGATTTCATAAATTGACATCCGTTTTCCTTCTTTCTTAAATAAGGCCGTAGTGTTTTAGTCCATTAACAATGCCGTTATCTGTATTGTTGGTCGTAATAAATTCTGCAATCTCTTTAAGGACCGGAAGCGCGTTTCCCATTGCCACAGGATGCGTTACTGCTTGAAGCATCTCGATATCGTTTGGACCGTCTCCGAATGCGTAAGTTTCAGCATCTTCTTGGTTTAAGTGCTCTAAGAAGCGTTTGATCCCTTCTGCTTTTGAATTTCCTTTTGAAATCACATCGACTGAGTACGGCGTGTTTCGTAGGAAATCAAGATTTGGAAATGCAACTTTATATTTTTCTTCTGCTGGTGGAAGAGAAATAAAGAGCATCATGTTAATTGGATTTTCTTTATAAAAATCTGCGTTTAGAGCAGGGGGATTAGAGTGGATAAATCCGTAAGCATCTCTAGCACCTTCGGAGGATTCTACTAAGTAAAATTTTTTGTCGTTATAGGCCGTTAACCCATATCCATCTTCTTTTACCATTTGATGGAATCTTTCTACTGTTTCAGTTGGAATTTCTGAAGAATAAACACGCTCTCCTTGATAAAGAACGACTTGACCGTTCATAAAAATTCCTGAGTGGATATTGGCACTCTCCATAATATCGCGCGTCTCAGCAGGTGACCGTCCTGTTGCGATAAAGGGTTCATACCCATTGTCCTTTAATGTTTGAATAGCCTCTGCTGTAGCTTTATCGACTTTGGATTCGCCGTTTAAGAGAGTTCCATCCAAATCAAAAAATACAAAACCTTTCATTTTGTCACTCCATTCATTGTGTCTTTTTTTATTATACCATGTTTTCAATGTTTTTAATTGTAGTTCGAATTCATAGCATTTTGCGTGAAAGAGTAGCATTATCGTAGCTTTTATGTTAAAATTGAAAAGAATTTTAGTTAAGGAGGGAATCCTTTGTACAGTTTAATTTTATCACTGATGGTTGTGGTATGCGTATTATTAATTATTGTTGTTGCAATGCAACCTTCAAAAACAAATGCTGCGAATTTAACAGGTGGAGCAGAACAATTATTCGGTAAACAAAAGGCACGTGGTTTTGAGGCATTCTTAATTCGCGTAACAGTTGTTTTAGGAACAATCTTCATGTTATTAGCATTTGCATTAGCATACATTTCATCAAAATAATAAATTTAAGTACAATTGTTCGGACAGCCAACCAATTGTACTTTTTTATTTGTCAGATTAGAGGAGTAATATTATGGAAGCACTATGGTTAAGAAAAGAAAGCAATACAAGAGCGGTGATTTTATTTCATGCTTATACAGGAACGCCTGCCGATGTGAGAATGCTTGCGCAGTTTTTACATCGTCATGATTATGCAGTTTATGTTCCAGTATTTTCTGGCCATGGAACTCCAGATGTGGAAGATATTTTGGCAAGTTCTCCCGAGGCTTGGTATGAAGATGCAAAACGTGCTGTCGACTTTGTTCGAGGAGAAGGATTTCACACGGTGGCTGCATTCGGATTATCGATGGGAGGTATTATGGCGACAAAATTAGCAACCGAACATCTTGTTGAATATGCAGGGACTTTTTGTTCGCCAGTATCTTCTGGGAATCCTCAGTTGCCAGGACTGTTTCAAAGTTTTATGATGTATGCGAAGGCGTCATATAGAAATGTAGGACGACCATTTGATGAAGCTGAAATGAAGGAAAAAGCACAAAAACAATTAGCACACATTCAATCATTTTCAAGTGACGTTGCTTCACATTTAGATGAAGTAACAGGAAGTTTTTATATTGCACAAGGGGAACAAGATACACTTGTCGATCCAGAGTCTTCTCTTGAATTAAAAGAGGGCCTCATTAACGCACAAGTGGAGTTACATTGGTATGAAGAAGCAGGGCACGTGATTACAGTTAGTCCTGTTAGAAAGGAATTCCAAGAGACTGTTCTCTCTTTTCTAAATCAACAAGAATGGAGGTAAAGAAATGAGACAATCATTAGAAGAAATCTTAATGGCTTTCTTTATGGAACATGAATCCGAAAGTTTTTTTGTTCAAGAAATTAGTGAGCATTTCGGATTTACTGCTTCAAAGGACTTTAAGATTTTAGTGAAACAATTAGCTGACCTCGAAGATTCTGGGAAAATTGTATTAACACGACAAGGTAAATTTGGATTCAATCAAAAAAATCGTACGTTAGAAGGAACATTCCGATTAAACGATAAAGGATTTGGTTTTGTCACAGTTGAAGAAGGCAAACCAGATATTTTTATCCCAAGAACGGATGTCCATGGCGCTATGGATGGAGATACGGTTGCGATTCGTATCGTACAAGAAGAAAATCCTTATAACGATAAAGCCGCAAGCGGAACAATCGTGAAAATCATAGAACGCGCTGTGAAGCAAGTGGTGGGGATTTATACACGTTACCCATCGAAGATTATGATGCAAACAGGCTATTGTGGCGAAATTGCATTAAAAGATTCTAAATTAAAGAAAACGAAATGTTATGTGACTAGAAAGGGATTAAACCCAGTTGACGGAACCGTCGTGATTGCCGAAGTCGATAGTTATGAAACAGAGCGTCACGAACTCGTCTTGAAGGCGCATATCGTTAAAGAAATCGGCTATAAAGACGCTGTCGGCATGGATATTTTAATGATTTTACATCAATTAAAAATCCCAACAGTATTCCCAGACTCTGTTATAGAGGAAGCAAACCGTGTGAGTGAAACGATCTCACCGGAAGAAATCGAAGGGCGTGTTGATTTACGCCAAGAATTAACCGTGACAATTGACGGAGCAGACGCCAAAGATTTAGATGATGCGGTCGCTCTTGTGAAACGCGAAGATGGAACCTTTGTCTTAACGGTATCCATCGCCGACGTTTCTTATTATGTAACGGAAAATTCTGAAATGGATAAGGAAGCATTTGAACGCGGAACGAGTGTGTATTTAACAGACCGTGTGGTTCCAATGTTACCGCAACGATTATCAAACGGAATCTGCTCGCTACATCCATATGAAGAGCGATTAACGTTAACAGCACGCATGGAAATTGACCATAGCGGAACAATTTATCAGCACGAGATTTTCCCAAGTGTGATTCAATCGAACGAGCGATTAACTTATGATGAAGTGAATGTATTATTCAATACGAATGAAGCTTCTGAAAAAATCACTCCAGAGATTGCAGAAATGCTTTGGAATATGAAGGAATTACATACGATTCTTGAGCGTAGACGAATGGAACGTGGAGCGATTGACTTTGATACACAAGAAGCAAAAATTCTTGTGGATGAAAAAGGCGCACCAACAGAAATTGTACTACGTGAACGTGGCGTAGCAGAGCGACTCATTGAGTCCTTTATGCTTGCGGCTAATGAAACAGTGGCGCATCATTATGAACAATTGAAGGTGCCGTTCATTTACCGTGTCCACGAAAATCCAGATAGCGAAAAACTCCAACGTTTCTTAGAGTTTATTACCGCATTTGGAATTACGATTAAAGGGAAGAACGATTCGATAACACCGAAGAAATTGCAAAAGGCATTGAATGAAGTACGCGGTGAGCCGTATGAAGCAGTGGTATCGACGATGATGCTACGTTCGATGAAACAAGCTAAATACGATATCACGCCAACAGGACACTATGGACTGGCAGCCGAAGACTATACGCACTTCACTTCGCCAATTCGTCGTTATCCAGACTTAATCGTTCATCGTATGATCCGTCATTACGGAAAACGTCCAGGTCATTTATCGAAGAAAGAAGAAACACTTCTTGAAGATAAGTTGCAACAAATTGCAGATCAATCATCTCGTATGGAACGACTTGCAGTACAGGCGGAACGCGATGTGAACGCATTGAAGAAAGCTGAATATATGCAAGATAAGGTTGGCGAGGAATTCGATGGTATCGTAAGCTCTGTAACAAAATTCGGAATGTTTGTTGAGTTAGCAAATACCGTAGAAGGATTAATTCATATTTCTCACTTGAAACAAGACTACTTTAACTTTATTGAAAGCCACATGATTTTACTTGGCGAACGTACGGGAGTAAGTTACCGTATTGGCGACCGAGTTCGTGTGAAATGCGTGAAAGTAGATGTGGAAGCTAGAGAAGTCGATTTCCTACTCGTAGAAGATGCAAAATTGGCCAAAACTGAACGTCCAAGAAAAGGCGAACGCTTTGATGATAAGTCTTTTAAGAAGGGCAAAAAATCAAAAGGACGCCAACGCTTTAAAAAAGCCATTAAAACGAAAAAGAAAAGACGCTAGGAGGTTCGTGAATGCCTAAAGGAACGAACGATAAAGTGCTCGCACAAAATCGAAAAGCGAATCATGACTATACCATTCTTGAAACGATTGAAGCTGGGATGGTTTTAACCGGAACAGAAATCAAATCGGTTCGTCAAGCGCGTATTAATTTAAAAGATGGATATGTGAGCTTGAAGCAAGGAGAAGCTTTTCTTGTAGGAGTTCATATTAGTCCGTTTGAACAAGGGACGCTTTTCAATCATGATCCATTAAGAACGAGAAAATTATTGCTTCATAAAAAGCAAATTAACAATTTGTTGGAGCAAGTAAAGCAAGCCGGAAATACAGTAGTGCCGCTAAAGGTCTATATTAAAAATGGCGTTGCCAAGTTATTAATCGGAGTTGCGAAAGGGAAGAAAAATTACGATAAACGTGATGCCTTAAAGCAAAAGGATATGAAACGCGAAATCGATCGTGCAATGAAAGAAAGATATTAAAGAGGAAGGCTGGACAAATTGTCCAGCCTTTTTTGCATGCAAAAAATATTTCATTACCATATATGGTAATGAAATTTTTCAAAAAAGAAATTCGTTTCATATTTGTTTCATATTGGAAGTGCAAACTAACAGTACAGAATAGGAAAGGAAGTGGGAGAGCACATGGATTGGAAAAAGAGAGCGGGTGCGTATCTTGTTCGCAAGAAGATTCGTACAGGAATATTATTTTTCATCATGATGCTAATTACAGCAGCTGTCTTGGCGGTCCTCTCGATGCAAGAAAGTACAGGGAAGGTTCAAGAAAAACTTTTGGATTTATCGAATTCGGGATTTCAAATTGAGTCCCTCTTGCAAGACGGAAACATTGAACAAAAGAAGATGTCTCAAGTGAAACAAGTCGAAGGAGTAAAGGATGCGCAGTATGAAATGGACGGCATCGGACAACTCGAAGACGCAAAGGCTGTTGAGAGAGAACAAGCGGTCCAACTTGACCAAGGGAAAATGGGGGAGCTCGTGAGTTATCACGGCGTCACTTCAAGTAGTCAGGAGTTAAATTTTGCTAGCGGTGCGCTAAATCTCAAAGAAGGGCGTACGTTAACCAAAGACGATTCAGGAAAAGTACTCGTGCATGAAGAGCTTGCAAAAGAAAACAATTGGACAGTTGGAGACAAAATTAAATTGAAGAATTTCCAAAACGAGGGTACTACTGCAAGTGGTAAAGAAGTAACCGTCGAAATCGTTGGAATCTTCAACGGAAAGTTATCGGAGCAATCAACAGGATTGACGAGTGACTTAACAGAAAATCGTATCTATATGGATTATAAAACGAGTCAAATATTGATTGGAAAAGATGAATCGAATGCAATTCTTCATCGTGCGATTTTTACGGTAAAAGATCCATCAAAATTAGATGAAGTAATCGACAAAGTTAAAGAACTTCCTCTCAAGTGGGATGGGATGCAACTTTCTAAAAATGAACAAGTATTTGAGCAAGTAGCAGGGCCTATTCAAAATTTTAGATCGCTCATGACATTGTTGACGAGTTCTGTATTTGTATTAGCAGTTATTGTTTTATTTTTAATTTTATTATTTACATTAAGAGAAAGAATTCATGAGTTCGGGATTTTGATGTCGGTCGGAATTTCAAGAAAAGAAATTATCGCGCAAATCTTATTAGAACTCTACACGGTAGCGGCAACGAGCTCCATCTTCGCTCTTATGTTGGGCAGCTTTGTAGCCAAGCAATTTTACACGGGGCTCTTAACCTCGGATGAGATTCCCCCTCAAGTGAAATCATTATTTGAATCGAGCTTGCCGGAGTTCAGTCTAATGCAAGGACTGCTAACGATTGGAGTCGTACTGATTATTATTGCATTAGCCGTTCTATTTAGTACCGCAGTCATCTTAATGAAGAAACCGAAGAAAATTTTAAGTCAAATGAACTAAGGAGTGTTTTTATGTCAGTATTATCATTAGAAACTATTTATTATCGATACGAGGATTCTCAAAAATATGTGTTGAATGATTTGAATGCCACTTTTGAAGAAGGAAAATTCTATGCGGTTGTTGGAAAATCAGGAGCAGGGAAATCGACTTTCTTATCGCTGTTAGCTGGATTAGATAGTCCAACGAAAGGAAAAGTTTGTTTCAATGGGCAAGATATTGCGCAAGGGTCATACAGTGAACACCGCCGTGATCATATTTGCTTAGTATTCCAAAACTATAATTTAATCGATTATTTAACACCGCTTGAAAATGTAAGACTCGTAAATGGAAAAGCAACTAAAGATATCCTATTGAAATTAGGATTAGAGGAAGAATTAATTCATCGTAATGTATTGAAGCTATCAGGTGGGCAACAACAACGGGTTGCAATTGCTAGAGCACTTGTTTCAAAGGCGCCAATTATTTTAGCGGATGAACCAACCGGAAACCTTGATGAAGGAACAGCCGCAGAAATTATCGATATCTTAAAAATGGCAGCACATGAAAGTGGAAAATGTGTCATCGTAGTGACTCACAGCCCGCAAGTAGCCGCTGCGAGTGATGAAGTCTTGGAATTAGAAGATGGAAAACTAAAGAAAGTAAGAGGTGGAAAATAGATGAGTATCCTACAAAATGCTTGGGCATATGTCTCAAGAAAAAAGTTTAAAACCTTAATTATTTTCTTTATTTTATTCAGTATGGCAACAGTGGCTCTTAGTAGCTTAGCCGTAAAACACGCAACGGATACCGCTGCAAAAGAAACGTTTAAGTCGATTAATTCTTCGTTCTCGATGCAAATCGACCGCAGACATAATCAAGGGACTGCTCGTGGGGGCGGGAACTTGAAAGGAAAAGATATTCAAGCGATTGAAGGAATCGAAGGCGTTCAAAAGGCAGTGAAGCGAATGGAAGTCGTAGCGGACCTTGTGGATCAAGAATTGATTCCAGCAAAAGGAGTTCGTCTTGACGCCGCTCGTCAGCAACGTTTCGGGAAAGCTGCTCAGGTAACAGGGATTAATGATTCTAGCATGGATGAACGATTCGCGGCGCAGACTTTCACGCTAACAGAAGGGCGCCATATTAAGGATGACGATACAAATGTGGCGTTAGTACACGAAGACTTTGCTAAGAAAAATAATTTAAAAGTCGGCGACAAGTTCAAGTTAAAATCAAACATTTATGATGCAGATAACGAGAAGCACGCGAATAACCAAACCGAAGTGACAATTGTTGGTTTGTTCGGAGGTAAAAATAAAGGTGGAGTCACAGCGCCTCAAGAATTATATGAAAATACGATTTTAACGGACTTAAAGACAAGTGCATTAATGTATGGCTATACAGATACGAATGCCATTTACCTGGATGCTACGTTCCTTGTAGGTGGTCAATATGACATCGATAAGGTGATGGAACAAGCGAAGAAATTGGGAATTGACTGGAAGGCCTATACGCTCATTAAGAGCAGCCAAAACTACCCAACGCTTCAAAAATCAATTAACTTAGTATATGGCTTAACAGACAAACTATTCCTTGGAAGCCTAATCTTCTCAGCGATTATTTTAGTGCTCGTCCTATTCTTATGGACAAACAGCCGCCGAAGAGAAATCGGTGTCCGCTTGGCACTTGGAATGACGAACAAAACGATTATTGCGCAAATGCTGTGCGAAGTAGGAATGGTCAGCATTGCTAGCTTTATCGCTGCGATTCTTGCAGGGGGACCTGTCAGCGAATGGGTTGGAAAACTCATCTTAGGTCAAGTGAATAGTAGCCTTGGAACGCAACTGGCAAATGAAGCGAAATCAGCAAACCTTGGTGGTGGAGCTGCAGTGGACGGCTTCAATAAGACATTGACAGAATTATCGGTGACAGTATCCAATATGGATAAAGCAACAGTTGTAGGTCTTGGACTCGTCGTTGTTGTTATTGCAGTTCTCTTAGGCAGTGCGTTTATTTTACAAAAATCTCCGAAGAGTTTATTGCAAGATACGGAATAAAAATGCAAGGGTCTAGTCGCTAGACCGATTGATTGATATAATAGCAAAAAAGAGGTGATGTTTTTGAATTTATTAATCGTTGAAGACGAAGGAGCGATTCGCGAAGGCGTTCGTGAATATTTAACAGAGCAAGGCTTCCATGTGTTTGAAGCAGAAGATGGAGTAGAAGCGCTTGAAGTATTTGAAAAAGAGTCGATTGATTTAATCTTACTCGATATTATGATGCCTCGAAAAAATGGCTTTGAAGTGTTAGAAGAGGTGCGTAAAACTAGTAAAGTTCCTATTCTGATGCTAACGGCCCTTCATGACGAAGAAACACAAGTGAGAACGTTCGAGCTACTCGTCGATGGATTTATTCAAAAACCATTCTCCCTCGTCGTTTTGCATAAGCAGATTGAAGCCGTATTGAAGCGTCATTACGGAGAAATGGATGTGTGGAACTATGAGAATACGAGTGTGAATTTTACCAGTTTTGAAGCTAGAGTAAATGGGCAGATTGTGGAAGTAACTGCAAAAGAACTGGCAATTTTGAAACTACTCGTAGAACATCACGGACAAGTATTGAGTCGCGCTCAAATATTAGATCATGTGTGGGCAGAGCATGAAGATCCACCGTTTGACCGTGTTGTGGATGTTTATATCAAGCAATTGCGAAAAAAATTATTGTTGGATTGTATCGTGACGGTTAAAAATGTCGGATACAAGTTGGAGTTAAGATGAGAAAATTAAAACTGTTTCCTAAGATTTTTATTTATACATTGAGCATTCTAGGTACGCTAGTCGCCATCGCGCATCTGTTTTTATACTTTGCCTTTCCGCACTTTTATTTGCAGGAACGTCAGCAAGAATTAAGCCAAAAAGCAGATGTGTTAGTGGAAAGTTTATCCAAAGTCGATGAACAAGAGGCTGCGTCTGCCTTGCAACTGTATGCTAAAAACGAAGGGATTACAGCTTACTTAAGAAAAGAATCGAACGGGGAGAACTTACAGCTAGGAAGCGAGTTAGCCATTGATGAAAATAGTGATCAGAACTCGGTCATTATCGAGGATAGACAAGTCACTACAAAAGACGGCAAACAAATGCAACTGCAGGTCGTGACGACAACCGAATCGGTGAAACAGGCAACCAAGGTTACATTCCGTTATTTGCCATTATCGCTCGCCATTTCGATCTTTACAGCAGTCATTTTCTCGTATATTTATGCTAGAAAATTATCGAAACCTCTGATGCAAATGTCCAGGGTAACCAAGAAGATGATGGAATTAGATAGAGATGCCAAATTTGTAAATCCAAGAGCCGATGAAATTGGGCAGATGGAGATGCAAATTAATGAGTTATACGAGCATCTACTATCTGTCATCGATGAACTGGAAGAGAAGAATCAGAAGATGATTCAGTTGGAAAAAACAAAGGTGGATTTCTTGCGAAGCGCTTCTCACGAGTTGAAGACGCCATTAGCAGGCCTGCGTATTTTATTAGAGAATATGAGCCTCAATGTTGGTAAATATAAGGACCGTGATAAGTACTTGGAAGAGTCGATTGCCAAAGTCGACCAGATGTCTGTACTCGTTCAGGAAATTCTGGCGCTGTCTAAATTACAAGAAGAAACTCTAACAAAAGAAGAAATAGCATTAGACAAAGTTCTTCCAGAGTGGAATCGAGAATTCCAGTTATTATTACAAGAAAAAGGACTAGTGCTTGAAGAAAGCATCGAACCGTTTACGATTGAAGCGAGTCCAATCGCCTTTCGAAACGTATGGAATAACTTATTGATGAATGCCATTAAACACTCATCAAAAGAAGGCGTCATTCGAGTGGAATTAAAGGATCAAGATTTAACGATTGAAAATCCATGTGTTCCACTAACGAAAGAACAAATTGAAACGGCATTTTCACTCTTACCATCTTCAAAAGGAACGACTGGCGGAGGAAATGGAGTAGGACTCTATAGTGTTCATCAGTTGCTCGAACGTGAACAAATTGAACACCGCTTCTTTGCAACAGCAGAAGGAATGTGTTTTGAAATGAATTTTAAAGATAAAGCTTAAAAGAATGGGTTACCACATGCGGTAACCCGTTCTTTTTTTGTTTGGGAGCGATTCGCTACTTTTGGACGAGATTCCAACAATTAAAAGAAAAAAATGGAGAAATTAGCAAAAAAAATCACAAAAAACGCTTACATTTAAAGCGTTTTCGTGTATAATTAAGTTATCAATAAAAAGATAGGAAGGTTGATATTATGGCAACAATTGATCGTTTCGCTACAGACACTATACGCAAGAGCAATCCGCATCTTTCGCAATTGAAGGCAACTATTGAACCAGCTTTTTATTCGAACAATGCGACTGAAATTCCGACTCTGGCAGAGGCGTATGAATTAGCGTCACATGCACCTAATACAACAGTGTTAGATGCGTTCGTTGCAAACGCAAAGGATTTAGGGTTACCGGAGGATGCACATATTCTTACGGTTGTTGATGGGAGCGTTGTAGGACGTACTGCAAAAGCTCGTCGAATTTTGGGTAATAATCCAGCAGAAGATGCAAAGATTATTCCAATCATTCGTGAAGAGATTTATAACAGTTCGTTCAAACCGTTTATTAAGGGTACAGCCGTTGTAGGTCTTGATGAAGACTTTATGGTGAAGGCGCATATCACAATGCCTAAAGAACACATTAACAACTTGTACTCATGGTTATTGAACTTCCAAATTTTCAATGACCAATATAAGAGACGTTATGATGCGTCTAAACAATATGACGAAAATGATATTTTCATTTTCTTCGACCCAACTTGGAGACATCCTGATTACCCAGATGGATTAGCATTTTTTGATACAAAACATAACTGTGCTGCAATTTTAGGAATGAGTTATTTTGGGGAAATCAAGAAAGGAACGTTAACATTAGCATGGGCAACTGCCGCTCGTAACAACTACGTTTCTTGCCACGGTGGTTTGAAGATTTTCCGTAAAGAAGGCGATTCTTACGTTGCAAGCTTCTTCGGATTATCTGGATCAGGTAAGTCTACATTAACACACGCAAAACATGACGATAAATACGACATTGAAGTATTACACGACGATGCATTTGTGATTTCGGTAGAAGATGGTTCATCTGTAGCTTTGGAACCTTCTTACTTCGACAAAACAAATGACTATCCAGCAGGTCACAGAGAACAAGATTACTTTGTAACGGTTCAAAACTGTGGTGTGACTCTGGATGAAAACGGCCGTAAAGTATTAGTAACAGAAGATATTCGTAACGGTAACGGACGTACCATTAAATCTCGTTATTCAACACCAAACCGTGTTGATAAGATTCAAGAACCAATTCAATCTATTTTCTGGATCATGAAAGATGATGCACTACCACCATTAGTGAAAATCACAGATCCACGTTTAGCATCTATTTTAGGATGTACATTAATGACAAAACGTTCTACTGCTGAAAATACAGGAGCTGGGGCAAACTTAGATGCGCTCGTTATCGAACCATATGCAAATCCATTCCGTGTATATCCATTAGTAGAAGACTACGAAAAATTCAAAGCTTTATTTGATAAAGGAGTAGATTGCTACATTATCAATACAGGAGACTACCTAGGTAAGAAAGTGACAAAAGAAGTTTCTCTTGGCGTCATCGAAACTGTAGTCGATGGTAAAGCACACTTCGAATTATTCGGTGGACTTCCAGGAATGGAATACTTACCAGTAGAAGGATATGAAGTGCCTGACATGAATGGCGAATACGCTGAATTAATTCGTGATCGTATGCAATTCCGTCTAGACTACTTGAAAGCATTTAATGATGCAAATCCAGAACATCAAATTCCTCAAGATGCCCTTGAAAGCATCAAGACAATCGAACGCTTTATCGACGTATTATAGTGGAAGGAGTGTTCGGTGATGACTAGAAAAATAGGAATTACAGATACAATCTTACGGGATGCCCATCAATCTTTGATGGCAACCCGTATGCGAATTGAAGATATGCTCCCTGTTTTAGATCAATTAGACGAAGCAGGATTTGCCTCTTTGGAATGTTGGGGTGGAGCAACGTTTGATGCATGTATTCGTTTCTTAGACGAAGACCCATGGGACAGACTTCGCACCTTGAAAAAACATTTAAAGAAAACACCGCTTCAAATGTTGTTACGTGGACAAAATATTTTAGGATATCGTCACTATGCCGATGATGTTGTCGAAAAATTTGTCGAAAAATCAGCAGAAAACGGGATTGATATTTTCAGAATTTTCGATGCGTTAAATGACGTTCGTAACTTGGAAGCTTCACTAAATGCTGTGAAGAAGACAGGTAAAGAAGCACAAATGACAATTTGCTACACGATTAGTGATGCGCATACGATTGACTATTACAAAGAACTAGCAGCAAAAATGCAAGAAATGGGTGCCGATTCTATCTGTGTGAAAGACATGGCTGGAATTTTGACGCCAGCTCGTGGTATTGAGCTTGTTCGTGCATTAAAAGAAGTGATTACAGTTCCAATCGTCGTGCATACACACTGCACAAGCGGTATTGCGCAACTAACATACCAAGCAGTTATTGAAGCTGGTGCGGACCGCATCGACACAGCCCTTTCACCACTTAGTGAAGGGACAAGCCAACCACCTACGGAATCATTAGTCATCGCTCTTCGCGAACTAGGCTATGACATCTCCGTTGATTTGGCAAAATTAGAACCAGTTGCAGACCACTTCCGAGTAATTAAAGATAAATACATTAAAGATGGAACATTAAATCCAAAAATGTTAACACCAGACCCACGTGCGCTTTTATATCAAGTGCCTGGTGGAATGTTATCGAATATGTATTCTCAATTAACGCAAGCGGGTGCAACAGATAAATACGAAGAAGTATTAAAAGAAGTGCCTAAAGTAAGAGCAGACCTTGGATATCCACCACTCGTAACTCCAATGAGCCAAATGGTGGGAACACAAGCAACGATGAACGTTCTTACAGGCCAACGCTACAAAGTGGTTTCAAACGAAGTGAAATCTTACTTACTTGGTTCTTATGGACAATCACCAGTACCAATTCAAGAAAGCTTCAGAAGATCCATCATTGGTGACCAAGAAGTCATCAGCGATCGACCAGCAAACCACTTGCCACCAGAATTCGAAACACTCAAAGCAGAACTTGGAGATTTAGCAAGAAGTGACGAAGATGTTTTAACTTACGCACTCTTCCCTAAAGTCGGCAAAGAATTCTTGCTCAAGAAGAATGGGCAATGGCAAAAACCATCTGAAATCGTGAAGATTTTTGCGACTGTAAAGTGAGGAGAGAGTTATGCAACTAAGTTTATTAGAAATCCTATGGATCACAATCGTTTCAATGGGAATTGTATTTGTGATGTTGACGATTCTAATGTTCCTCATGCAAGGAAGCTCTAAAGTTATCCAAATCCTGGAAGCAAAGAGCCATCCAACAGCTGGAGTTGTAGGAAAACCAGTTGAGGTGAAACCTGAAGCTCCAACAAATGATGGAACACTATTTGAAACGAATAAACTTGCTCGAGTTGCCGCACTGGTCGCTTTAACACAAGCGAGTGCGGATGTTCCGGACAAGCACTTTGAAATTGTATCGATTGAAAAGAAGGTGGACTAAATGAAAAAATACGAAGTAGAAGTGAATGGCGAAACATTTATCGTCTCACTAAAAGAAATTTCAAATGAAGAAGCAGCACAAAAATTAGCAGCAGCTCCAACTCCAGCACCTAGCGCGCCAGTGGAAGAAAAGAAAGCTGCGCCAGCACCTGCTCCAACAGGGGACGGTGAAGTGGTGCCTGCTCCAATGGCAGGGATTGTATTATCGGTCAATAAAAATGTCGGTGATGCAGTGAAAAAAGGAGATGTACTTGTGATTTTAGAAGCCATGAAGATGGAAAATGAAATCCTTGCTCCGGCTGATGGTGTTGTGAAAGCAATTCATGTATCAAGTAATGAATCTGTCGAATCGAACCAACCACTCTTAACGATTTAGGAGGCGATGGTTTATGGAAGTCATTCAACAGTTGATTGAAACGAGTGGGCTCTATAACTTAACAATCCAAAATATCATTATGTTAATTATTGCCTGCGTGTTTCTATATCTAGGGATTAAACGAGGGTATGAGCCATATTTAATGGTTCCGATTGCGTTCGGGATGCTCCTTGTAAACTTACCATTAGCAGGGTTGATGGATGCTCCTACTGAAAATGGACCTGGTGGACTCTTGTATTACTTATATCAAGGAACAAACCTTGGTATTTATCCACCGATGATTTTCCTTTGCTTAGGGGCTTCAACAGACTTTGGACCGTTACTTGCAAATCCAAAGACCATCTTGCTTGGTGGGGCAGCTCAATTCGGTATTTTCGTCGCATTCTTCCTTTCAGTAATGTGGGGAATGACACCGCAAGAAGCTGCTTCAGTAGGGATTATCGGGGGTGCGGATGGACCAACCGCCTTGTTCTTAACGACAAGACTTGCACCGCACTTATTACCAGCAATCGCCCTAGCAGCGTACTCATACATGGCGCTTGTGCCAATTATTCAACCGCCAATTATTCGTGCGCTCACAACGAAGAAAGAACGTCTCGTGAAGATGACAGAAAACCGTAAAGTGAGTGAAACGGAAAAAATTCTTTTCCCAATCATCGTTACAATTTTTGTCAGCTTATTAGTACCAAGTGCAACACCGTTAGTAGGATGCTTAATGCTCGGTAACTTAATTAAAGAAATTAAGGTAGTTCCAAACATTACAAAAGTTCTACAAAATGCGATGATGTACGGAGTAACCATTATTTTAGGGTTAACAGTAGGGGCGAAAGCAACAGGGGAATTATTCTTATCTGTATCTACTCTTAAAATTACTTTATTAGGATTAATCGCGTTTGCTGGAGGAACAGCAGCTGGGGTTCTAATGGGTAAATTGATGTACAAATTATCAGGCGGTAAAATCAACCCAATGATCGGTGCTGCAGGGGTATCTGCTGTACCAATGGCCGCTCGTGTTGTACAAAAAGAAGGACAAAGAGAAGACCCAAGTAACTACTTATTAATGCACGCAATGGGACCAAACGTAGCCGGAGTTATCGGTAGTGCGATTGCTGCAGGGGTATTACTCGCATTCTTCTCATAATAGAAGCACTCCTTTCAAACAAAAATCAGAAGAAGAGAAATCTTCTTCTGATTTTTTTGCGTAGTTAGGGGTGAGGTGAGTGGGATGGAAGGAGCGGTTGGACGTATTCAAGCGGTCTATCAATCGATGCTAAAAGAGCATGAAGTTTCTACTAGAGCTGTGCTAGATGTTGGGATTACCGTGAAGAACGGGAAGAAAGAGTGCCAGTTTTGTGGGAATATGGATCCGTTGGAATTTGCAAAGGGACCTTGCCTAAATTGTGAAGGCGGTGAATGTTGGTATTGCTTGAAGTGTATAGGGATGGGAAAGGTGAAGGCTTGTAGCGTGGTGATTGCGACTCCTGAAGAAGAGCAGCCTTTTCCGAAAAGAACAGAAGCATTAGCGCATTATAAACATACTTTGAGTTCCAAACAGGCACAACTCTCTTTGGAGTGCCTGGATGTCGTAAAGCACACAGGATTCCGTGAGCACCTACTCTGGGCCGTGACAGGTTCTGGAAAAACGGAGATGATTTTTGCGAGCATCGAATGGATGTTACAACAAGGAAAACGAGTCGCCATTGCAGCACCAAGAATTGATGTTTGTGTGGAATTGGCACCGCGTTTGAAGGAAGCTTTCCCGACAGTTGAGCAAAACGTCCTTCACTCGCAATCCGAAGAAGGCTACAAGCGAGTGCCACTGACGATTGCGACGACGCACCAGATGCTAAGATTCTACCGCGCATTTGATTTGGTCGTGATTGATGAGACGGACTCATTTCCTTATCGGGATAATGAGTTACTGATTCGGGCGGTTCATCGTGCGGTGAAAGAGGACGGTTGCCTGATGTATTTAACGGCGACCCCGTCCCAGACGCTGGAAAAACGACTGAAGCGAAAAGAGTTGTCGGTATCCTTATTGCCAGAGCGATATCATAAGAAACCACTAGTGGTACCGATGATGAGTTTTATCGGGGATTTGGACAAAAGATTGAAAAAGAAGAAAGTGCCAAAACCTGTGCAGCGTTTTATAGAGGAACATGTTAGAGTAGGGAAACGATTTTTGCTATTCGTTCCACGAATTACACTTCTAGGTCCGATAGAAGCAGCACTAAGACGACAGTTCCCAAATGCGAAATTCGAGACGGTTAGTTCTAAAGAACTGTATCGGCAAGAAAGAATCGCGAAGATGAGAGTAGGAAAGCTCGATTTTCTAGTGACAACAACGATTCTTGAACGAGGAGTGACTTTTCCAGGCGTCGATGTTTGTGTCGTCAATGCGCACGAAGAGGAGTTCTCAAGAGAAGTACTTGTGCAGATTGCAGGACGCGTTGGCCGGACCGCAGAATGCCCAACAGGAGAAGTTGTATATTTTCATAATGGGAAAACAAAGGCGATGGTCCAGGCAATCACGGAAATCGAAGACTTAAATCGACAAGCGCTTCTTGGGAGGGAAGGTAAATGAAATGTTTATGGTGCGGGGAAGAAGTTGAAAGAGCGGAGCCGATACTATCGTTTTTACTAGGCGCAAACAGAAAGTGTATCTGCGTTAATTGTGAGCATCCGTTTATGGAATTAAAACAGCATCCAACTTGCCTAGAGTGCGGGAGGTTGATGACGAAAGTGGAAGTTTGCCCAGATTGTCAAAAATGGCATCAAGTAAAAGAAGCGGTATTCCTAAAGAATATAGCCTTATATGCTTATGACGAGGCGGGGCGGAAGTTTATGGAGTTATTCAAATTTGTGGGAGATACAAGAGTGATGACGTTGGTGATAAAGGAATTAAGACAAGAGTTGCTTAAGTATCAGAAGAGGGGCTTTGTTCTTTGTCCATTGCCGTCATCCAGTGCGAGTCTAAGAAAAAGAGAATTCGAGACGATTCCAACTTTACTGAAACAGTGTCGTGTTCCTACCGTTTCGCTTTTAGAACATATCGGCAGTGGGAAGAAGCAATCTGAGAAGACAAGACAGGAGCGTTTACAACTAAAACAACCTTTTAAGATAAGAGAGGGACTCGTGATTCCAAGGAAGGTTTTGCTAGTGGATGATGTTTATACGACAGGCGCAACTTTACATCTTGCCGCAAAAGCATTAACGGAAATGGGTGTTGAAGAAGTGGAGTCTATGACGTTATTTAGATAAAAAGTGTATCATGCATGATACGTATCATTTATGATACAAAACAAATCGATAAAAAAGCCCAAGCAGAAATCTGCTTGGGCTATTTGAATTGATTTAGTTATTTTTAAAATCTTGTAGTGACATATTGGTCAAGCGCGAGAAGGGCATTTGCCACATCTTCGGCAGTATAGTCAACAACCATTTGGTGGATGGTTTCGCCTTCTTGTGTTGCAAGGGCTCCAATCTTGAGTAAGTCTTCATATGGCACAGAATCCAATTTTACTTCTTTCAGCGTTGTTGGTAATCCAAGTGCTTTGTAGAAAGTAATGTATTTATCGAGTTCTTCTTTTGGACGATTTTCTAATAACAGTTGTGTCAATGTACCGTAAGCTACTTTTTCCCCATGAGTAAGAGTATGGATGTCTCCGTGAATCGCTGTGAATCCGTTATGGATGGCGTGAGCTGCAGCTAAACCAGCCGATTCAAACCCGATTCCACTGAGGAGCGTGTTTGCTTCTACCACAGCTTCTAAAGCAGGAGTAACTACTTTGGCGTTTGCTGCGGCTACGGCTTGTAGACCATTTTCGAATAAAGTACTTTCGCAGACACGAGCGATGGCTTCTGCAGCAATCGTTGGCACTTGACCGACCATTGTGCTTCCTTGTGCTTCAATGACTGCACGAGCCTCAACCCAAGTAGCTAGCGCATCGGCAATTCCTGAGATTAATAAACGAACAGGAGCATTGGCAATGACTTTTGTATCCACTAATACTAATTCTGGGTTTTTCTTATAGAAACGATAGCGTTCAAACACGCCTTCTGCTGAATAAATAACAGAGAGGGCAGAAGTTGGAGCATCAGTTGAAGCAATTGTTGGTAAAATCGCTACCGGACAATTAGAATCATCCGCAATCGCTTTGGCTGTATCGATTGATTTACCACCACCTAAGCCGATGACCACGTTTAGTTGATGTTCCTTCACGACTTCAGCAACGCGGCGAACTTCGTCATTGGTTGCTTCACCATGGAAGATTTCACGATGAACAAACGCACCGGCTTTCACGAGGTTTTCTTCAAGGTCTTTACCGACTAAATCATAAACGATAGGGTCGCAAAGAAGGAGAAGACGAACCCCAAGGGCCAACACGTGAGAAAGACCAGTTTTAAGAACATCTTTCCCCTGAACATAACGAGACGGACTAGCAAATACTTTTTCCATAATCATAACTCCTTTATAATTTGTTTACTATTTCACTATATCGTTGAAAACGATTTCTGTCAATGGAGATTCTGTGTTGTTTTAACTAGGAATCTAAGACTTTCTAGAAAAGGGACAATTATTACTGGGGATGAGGAGATTTTTGGGATAGGGGATTCTTGTTGGGAATGATTCTAATCTTCAATGGTGTATGATTTTTCATCTTATGAAAACAAAATATCTCCAAAGAAAAGTCCTCAAAAATACCGTTTTTCCTTAACAATTCTTAATGAAAGAATTCTTGAAAACGGTTGTAAAACCCCTGTGCATGCTTTATAATAAAACTATAGAAATCAAACGAAGCAATTCCTAAGAGTGGTCCTTAGGGTATTTCTTCAAATCTGGTTTTCCAGATGAAAGGGGAGAGTATTATGTTTAAATATAATATCCGTGGAGAAAATATTGAGGTCACAGAAGCGATTCGTCAATACGCTGAAAAGAAAATTAGCAAATTAGAAAAATACTTTACTGACGTTGCTAATGCGACTGTATATGTCAACTTGAAAGTCTACGCTGAAAAGACTGCAAAAGTTGAGGTTACGATCCCACTTCCTTATTTAGTTCTACGTGCCGAGGAAACTTCAATTGATTTATATGGAAGTATTGACTTGGTAGTCGATAAACTTGAAAGACAAGTTCGTAAACATAAAACAAAAATCAATCGTAAATCTCGCGAAAAAGGATTCGATGTTGTGTTACCACCACTTCCAGAAGCGCCTGAAGAGGAGGAAACAGGATTAGAAATCGTTCGTACAAAACGAATTGATTTGAAGCCAATGGATAGCGAAGAAGCTGTTCTTCAAATGAACATGTTAGGACATAACTTCTTTATCTACCAAGATGCTGAAACGAACGAAACAAACATTGTTTATCGTCGTAAAGATGGAAAATATGGTTTGATTGAAACAAATTAATAAAATTTTAGGTGGCTTGAAAAAGCCACCTTTTTTGTTGTGAACAGAAATGGTGCTGATTTTCGCGACAAAAAACGGAGTTAAAGCATAAATAACTTTCCGTTTGGATAGGAAATTGGGTTTCTTTGACGTAAAATTGTAAAAA
The DNA here is from genome assembly GCF_001071995.1 of Streptococcus sp. 263_SSPC. Lineage (GTDB taxonomy): Bacteria > Bacillota > Bacilli > Lactobacillales > Aerococcaceae > Granulicatella. Next base: position 73,891 of record NZ_JVNU01000059.1, on the reverse strand, counting down.
AAACGGGTGACTTTGAAAAAAGTCGCCTTTTTTTGCTTTCCTAATTAGCTAAACAATGGTAAAATAAATAAGATGCAATAGGTGTGGCCACCTATTTGTAGTATTTTTATGAGATTTAAAATGTTCACCGATTTAAAAATAGTGGTGAAAAGAAAAAAGGAGTTAATTAAATGGCAAATTTTTTGAGACAGTTAGTTGAAAATGATAAGCGTGAATTACGTCGTTTAGGAAAACTAGCGGATAAAGTAATTGCGTTAGAATCTCAAATGGCTGCATTAGAAGATGCTGATTTTCCAGTAAAAACAGAAGAATATAAAGCAAGATATGCTCAAGGAGAGTCTCTGGATGCACTTCTTCCTGAAGCATTCGCGTTAGTACGTGAAGGGGCTAAACGTGTATTAGGCTTATTCCCATATAAAGTTCAAATCATGGGTGGGATTACACTTCATGATGGTAACATTGCGGAAATGCGTACTGGTGAAGGTAAAACTTTAACAGCGACAATGCCTGTATACTTAAACGCATTATCAGGTGACGGTGTTCACGTAGTTACCGTTAACGAATACTTAGCAACTCGTGACGCGCGCGAAATGGGTGAGTTATACAACTTCTTAGGACTAACTGTAGGGTTAAACTTAACAGGAATGTCTTCAGAAGAAAAACGTGCAGCATATGCAGCAGACATCACATATAGCACAAACAGTGAATTAGGATTTGACTACTTACGTGATAACATGGTGGTTTACAAATCACAAATGGTACAACGTCCATTGAACTACGCAGTTGTCGATGAAACAGACTCAATCTTAATCGACGAAGCGCGTACTCCGTTGATTATTTCAGGACAAGCTGAAAAATCAACAGTGTTATACCAACGTGCAGATATGTTTGTTAAAGGATTAAAAGAGGAAGAAGATTACACAATCGACTTAACTTCTAAAACAATCTCATTAACAGATGAAGGGATAAACAAAGCTGAACAAACATTCCGCTTACCAAACCTTTATGACGTGGATAACTCAGCGCTTGTTCACCATATCGACCAAGCGTTACGTGCGAACTACATTATGTTACGCGACATCGACTATGTGGTGGATGAAGGTAAAGTTAAAATCGTTGATGGATTTACTGGACGTATCATGGAAGGTCGTCGTTACTCAGATGGTCTTCACCAAGCGATTGAAGCTAAAGAAGGCGTTGAAGTTGAAAACGAGTCTAAGACAATGGCGACAATCACTTACCAAAACTACTTCCGTATGTATCGTAAATTGTCAGGGATGACAGGTACTGCGAAGACTGAAGAAGAAGAATTCAGAGAAATCTACAACATGAACGTTATTGCGATTCCAACAAACCGTCCTGTACAACGTATCGATGGTCACGATTTAATCTACCCATCATTACGTAGTAAATTCCGTGCGGTGGTTCAAGATATCAAACAACGTCATGAAGCAGGTCAACCAATCCTTGTCGGTACGGTTGCCGTTGAAACAAGTGAATTGCTATCTAACTTACTACGCGCAGAAGGGATTCCGCACGAAGTATTAAATGCGAAAAACCACTTTAAAGAAGCAGAAATTATCATGTCAGCAGGTCAACGTGGTGCTGTAACAATCGCGACAAACATGGCTGGACGTGGTACTGACATCAAGCTTGGTAAAGGCGTGAAAGAACTTGGTGGACTTTGCGTTATTGGTACAGAACGTCACGAAAGCCGTCGTATCGATAACCAATTACGTGGACGTAGTGGACGTCAAGGGGATCCAGGTGCAACGCAATTCTACCTATCATTAGAAGATGATTTGATGAAACGTTTCGGTGGAGAAAAAATGCAAGCAATCTGGGAACGTCTAAATATAACAGATGAGGGCGACGATAACTTCATCCAAAGCAAGATGTTAACAAGACAAGTAGAATCTTCACAAAAACGTGTTGAAGGGAACAACTACGATACTCGTAAAAGCGTCCTAGAGTACGATGAGGTTATGCGTGAACAACGTGAAATCATCTACTCACAACGTCTACAAATTATTAACGAAGAAAAATCACTTGAAAAAGTAACGAAAGGTATGATCCGTCGTACAATTCACCGCGTTGTGGAAAGTCATACATTGACAGATCAAAAAGATTGGAACTTAGAAGGAATTGTGGACTTTGCTCACAACTCAATCTGTGCTCCAGATGAACTTTCAATTAGCGATTTAGAAGGCAAAACAGCTGCTGAAATCGAAGGAATCTTAAACGAAAAAGCAATGGAAATCTACAAGGAAAAACAAGAGCAATTGAATGGCGACAATCAAATGCTTGAGTTCGAAAAAGTAGTTATCCTACGCGTGGTTGACCGTAAGTGGACAGATCACATCGATGATATGGACCAATTACGTCAAAGCGTTGGTTTACGTGGATACGCTCAAATCGATCCATTAACTGAGTACCAAACAGAAGGTTACGAACGATTCCAACAAATGATTGCTGCAATCGACTATGATGTAACACGTATCTTGATGAAATCTCAAATTCGTCAAAACTTACAACGTGAACAAGTACAAGGAGTTCGTAGTGTAGTGGCTACAGGTCATGACAGAATTTCTGAAGAAGATTGAGAAAAAGCTTAATAACAAAGGGAGACGGCGAAGCATTTCGCCGTTTTCTTTTAGAAAGAGGTCAGTATGGAAATTAGTGAAATTAGAAATGCGCTTGAAGCCATGAACGAACAAATCATCAGTTATAGGAGGTCTCTTTGACTTAGATCGCTTAGAAGAAGATATCGCAGCCTATGAGCAAGAGATGTCTGAACCATCATTTTGGGATGATAGCGAAAAAGCGAATCAAGTCATTCAAAAGAATAATGAATTAAAGGCTATCTATGATACTTTCCATAAAATGGAATTATCATTGGAAGAAACTAGTTTGTTATTTGAAATGTATAAAGAAGAGCCGGATGACGAAGTGCATGGAGAAATCGTTGAAGCGATTGGGGCTCTAGAGAAGGACTTGCAACAGTACGAATTAAGTATGTTACTAAACGGTCCTCATGATAAGAACAGTGCGATTTTAGAAATCCATCCAGGTGCTGGGGGTACGGAATCGCAAGACTGGGGAAGCATGCTACTGCGTATGTATATGCGTTGGGCTGAAAAACATGGCTACCGAGTTGAAACAGTGGACTATCAAGACGGGGACGAAGCAGGGATTAAATCTGTAACCTTGTCGATTGAAGGGTTAAATGCATACGGGTATTTACGTTCTGAAAAAGGCGTGCATCGTCTCGTTCGTATTTCTCCGTTTGACGCGGCTGGGAAACGTCATACGTCATTCTGTTCAGTGGATGTTGTTCCGCAAATGGACGGAGATATTGATATTGAAATTAACCCAGATGATTTGAAAATCGACGTGTACCGTGCAAGTGGTGCCGGTGGACAACATATTAATAAGACGTCTTCTGCGGTGCGTATTACTCATATTCCAACGGGAATTGTGACGCAGAGTCAGGCGCAACGTTCTCAATTTAAAAACAGAGACCAAGCGATGGCGATGTTGAAGGCAAAATTATTCCAATTAGAAGAAGAGAAGAAGGCGGCAGAATTGGCGGCAATCCGTGGTGAGCAAAAAGATATCGCCTGGGGTTCTCAAATTCGTAACTATGTGTTCCATCCATATTCAATGGTAAAAGATTTACGTTCTGGATATGAGACTGGAAACATTGGAGCAGTTATGGACGGAGATTTGGATCCGTTTATGGATGCGTACTTAAAATGGACGCTTGAGGGAGCGAAAACAACTGAAGAATAATAGTAGGAAACACCTAGTGAGAGCTAGGTGTTTTACTATTGCAAGGCAAATTGTTTTAAGTTCATTTTAATTATCTGTATTATTATGGGATGAAACTTCCGTTATAACGCAGGAGAAAAGCTTATTAATATAGGCACAGTGGTTTATTGACTTTCTTTTCATCACTCGTGATTCAAGAAAGTCTAATAAACTGTGTGGGGGAGAGACGACGAAGCGGAATAACCTCACACTGTGAGGTTATTCCTGGCTTCTGTCTCTCTCCCTCGTATCCTGAGTAGTTGAACTCGGAAAAGCAGAAACGGCGTCCACTTCCCGGAGTCGTCCGCAGAACGTTTCACGTTCTTTACGTCGCTCCGGTCCAGTGGTCCGTTTCTAACCGCTTTTCCTCGTATCCTGAAGTTGAACTCGGGCTCACAGGGCCAACGTCCATTTCAACAAACATCCGCACGACTTGTTCCAAGTCCCTTGCGGTGTTTGTTTCCAATGATTCGTCCCTGAGCGTTCGCCCTCGTATCCTGATTTTAATATTTCTGTAATCTTATGTGAAGGGGTTGTAATATTCGGGTGCTATAATAGGGAGGATTAAAATATCGAAGGATTAGAAAGCTGGTGAGTTTATGATTGAAATGATGAATGTAACTAAGAAATATAATAAAGGAATCACTGCTATTAATAATTTATCTATCCAAATTAATGATGGAGAGTTCGTTTATGTAGTAGGGCCTTCTGGTGCAGGTAAATCAACTTTCATTAAAATGATGTATCGCGAAGAAAAAGCGACAAAAGGTAGAATTCGTATAGGTAAATATGATTTGATGAAAATTAAAGATCGTCAAATTCCGTTCCTACGCCGTTATGTAGGAGTTGTCTTCCAAGACTTTAAACTTTTACAAAATAAAACAGTATACGAAAACGTAGCATATGCTATGGAGGTAATTGAAAAATCTCCTCGTGAAATCAAACGCCGTGTACAAGAGGTTTTAGAGTTAGTAAATCTAAAACACTGTGTCGATAATTTCCCAAATGAATTATCTGGTGGGGAACAACAACGTGTAGCGATTGCCCGTGCAATCGTAAATACACCGGGTATCCTTATTGCCGATGAGCCAACAGGGAACCTTGACCCAGATACTTCTATGGAAATCATGGATATCCTTGAGCGTATCAATGAACAAGGAACAACAATCGTAATGGCAACACACAATAGCCAAATCGTTAACGAGAAAAAGCATCGTGTAATTGCGATTGAGAATGGTCAAATTGTACGTGACCAAGAACAGGGGGAATACGGATATGAAGATTAGAACGATGGGTCGTCATATACGTGACGCCTTCAAGAGTCTTTTCAGAAATGGATTGATGACATTTGGTGCTATTTCTGCAGTTTCAATGATCTTATTAATCGTTGGGGTGTTCGTATCACTACTATTCAACGTTAATAAAATCGGTTCAGATATTGAAAATGACGTAAACGTACGTGTGTTTATTGATTTGGCAGCTGACCAAACAAAAACAGATGAATTAGAAGCAAAAATTAAAGCCTTAGATGGCGTTGAGTCTGTTACTTTCCGTTCTAACGACGAAGAGTTAGAAGACGTAATAAAGAACTTTGGGGAAGAGTTATCATTATTTAAAAATGATGAAAACCCACTTCGTAATGCGTTCGACGTAAAAGCAGTGGAACCACAAAAAACAAGTGCCATTGCAAAAGAAATCGAAGGTATGGATTACGTAGCACGTGTTCGTTACGGGGAAGCTCGTGCGGATAACTTATTCCGAATTGTTGCTACAGCGCGTAATATCGGTGCGGTTGTGATTTTAGGACTATTAGCATTAGCAATGTTCTTAATTTCAAATTCAATTCGTGCAACGATTTACGCACGTAGAACAGAAATTCAAATCATGCGCCTTGTAGGGGCGACAAAAGCTTACATTCGTTGGCCATTCTTCTTAGAAGGCGGTATGATTGGATTAATCGGTTCAATTATTCCAATTGGATTAGTATGGCCAGTATACCTATGGGTGTATAAAGGTGGTTCAGATTTCTTCTCTGGGTCAAGCTTTAGCCTACTCGATCCAAATCCATTCTTGATTTATGTATCAGCAGGAATGGTTGCCATCGGTGTTCTTATCGGTGCGTTTGGTTCAGTTCTTTCAATGAGAAAGTTCTTGAAAAAATAGATAATAAATATGGAAAAGGTGCTGTTTGGCGCCTTTTCTTTATGTCTATAAACAAATTATGTATAATAGCAATATTGGTTATTTTATTGGAGCGTGATTAGATGTCAGGATTAACCGTAAGACTATATGAAGAGTATTTAGCAGATGTTTATAAAAATCGAAAAGCCGACCAAGGGCTCTTTATTAAACTAGTAGAAGAAATTGGAGAAGTGGCAGAGCAAATTAGTATTCGAGATGGCCGAAAAGAAGGAGCTACAGAAGAAGTACATGCTGAACTTGGAAAAGAACTTGCAGATGTCATCCATTATACGGTTGCAATTGCTGCAGTAAATGGCATCGATTTAGAAAAAGTCATCTTGGAAAAAGACCTCAGTGCCGCGATTAAATATAACCATACAACGAACTTAACGGAGTTTCTGCAAAAGACAGCAAAATACGACTAGTTTACAGCAAGAAAACACTTGCTTTCCACCCTTGTTTAGAGTACGATAGGACATGGAAAAGTAAGTGAAATGATGGGTACAGAAAGTTCTGATTGCTGAGAAAGAACCCCCGCTCTTTAACTGAACCTACCAAATAGGTGATTATGAAAATAATCCGGTGAAATCATCGTTATCAATGTTAAAGAGACATTTACAACGTAAGTGTAATTAAGGTGGTACCGCGAGTCATTCGTCCTTTTTAGGGGAGTGGCTTTTTTTATTTCACAAAAAACGAAGAAGGAGTCAAGCAGATGGCAGAAAAAACAAACTTACAAAGAGAAGATTTCTCTAAATGGTATATTCAAACCATTCAAAAAGCAGATTTAATGGATTATTCACCAGTGCGTGGATGTATGATTTTTAAACCAGACGGATATGAAATCTGGGAACATATTCAAGAGGAATTCAACCGTCGTTTCAAAGAAGAAGGCATTCGTAATGCGTACTTCCCAATGTTAATTCCAGAAAGCTTCTTCACAAAAGAAGCAGACCATATTGAAGGGTTCGCTCCTGAATTACCATGGGTGACAGAAGCAGCTGGTGAAAAATTAGAAGAACGTTTAGCGCTTCGTCCAACAAGTGAAACAATGATTGGAACAGCTTTTTCAAACTGGATCAATTCATACCGTGATCTTCCATATGAAATCAACCAATGGGCAAACGTATTCCGTTGGGAAAAGAAAACTTTACCATTCTTACGTACTTCAGAGTTCTTATGGCAAGAAGGACATACAGCGCACGCAGATGAAGAAGATGCACGTCGCCGTACAATGAGAATGTTAGATATCTACAAAGAAGTTGTAGAAGGCGTATTAGCAGTGCCAGTTTACGAAGGACAAAAAACTCCTTCTGAACGTTTCGCAGGCGCGGTAGATACTTATTCAATCGAAGCGATGATGAAAGACGGTAAAGCCGTTCAAGCGGGAACTTCTCACTACATGGGAACAAAATTCGCTGAAGCGTTCGACATCAAGTATTTAACAAAAGAAAACGAACACGTACATGCGCATACAACTTCATGGGGAGTATCGACTCGTTTAATCGGTTCATTAATCATGACTCACGGTGACGAACAAGGATTAGTATTACCTCCAAAAGTAGCTCCAACACAAGTAGTCTTAATTCCAGTTGGACCATGGAAGAAAAATCCAGCTATCTTAGAAAAATTAGAAGAGCTTCAAAAAGAATTGAAAGCCGCTGGATTACGCGTGAAGATTGACGACACTGATAACTCACCAGGATTCAAATTCAATGAGTGGGAATTACGTGGCGTTCCAATGCGTATCGAATGCGGACCTCGCGATTTAGAAAACAATCAAGTGATGACAAAAATGCGTGATTTAGATGAAAAAGTAGCAGTTGGATTCGATGGATTAGTAGACACAATTTTAGCTGAATTAGATAAAATGCAAGTTCGTCTGTTAGAAACAGCTCGTGCAATGCGTGCTTCTAACGAATATACAAACATTGATACTTTAGATGAGTTGAAAGCTCATATCGAATCTAAACGTGAAGCTGGCGAAGTACCTGGTTGGGTATTAGTTGGTTGGGATGGAACAGAAGAAAGCGAAGCGAAAATCAAAGAAGAAACTGGCTTCACAACTCGTAACATTCCATTTAACGCTCCAGTGAAAAAAGAAAAATGTATCGTAACTGGTAAACCAGCCGTTCATACGGTTTGGATTGCTCGTGCATATTAATCGATTAGGAACTAGTTGGTAGGAGGACAAGATTATGAAAATCAATAAGGCCATTCAAGAATTTGTAGATAGTGCGATTGCTTCAGGGTATGTTTCAAAAGAAGATCGTTACTATTTATTAAATCGCGTGCTTTATTTAGTGGGAGAAGAATCTTTTGAAAGTTCGAAAGAGGTGGAGCAACCTTCTTTATTAGATGCGATGGCAAACTTAGTGGAAGCTGCCGTTGAAAGTGGGAAGATTGAAAACGACTCTGAAGAACGTGACTGGTTGGAGCAAGAGTTAATGAACCTTGTGATTCCAAAGCCTTCTGAATTGAACCGTTTATTCTGGGATAAATACGAAGAAGGTCCTAAAGTAGCGACCGATGCGTTTTACAAAATCGCACTCGATCTAAACTTAATCAAGGTGAAAGATATCGCTAAAAATATTTCCTTTAATGGGGAAACAGAGTATGGTGATTTAGAAATCACGATTAACTTATCGAAACCAGAAAAAACAAAAGATGAAATTATCAAAGCAGCGCAATCGAAGGATTTCAATTATCCTGCCAACCGTCTTTGCTTTGAAAACGTGGGCTACCATGGTCGTATCAACTGGCCAGGTCGCGCTAACCACCGTATTGTCGGAATGGAACTTGGCGGAGAGTCTTGGGGGTATCACTATTCTCCATATGCATATTATTCTGAGCATGCCATCTTTTTGTCTGAAATCTTAGAACCAATGAAAGTGGACGAGGGAGCGTTTAGCCGACTCCTTGAAATCGTGACACAATTCCCGCATTATTTTGTAGGGTCAAACGCAGGACTTCCAATTGTTGGAGGATCGATTTTAAGCCATAACCACTATCAAGGAGGACGTTACGTATTCCCGATGAACCGTGCTAAAGTCTTAGAAACTGGAATTTCTAAGAAGTTTGACACTGTTGAAATCGAACGTCTTTACTGGCCGCTTTCTGCGCTTCGTCTTCGTGGGAATAACCGTGAGGAAGTATTTGAAGTGGCAGTCGATGTCCTAAAAGCATGGGAAAACTACGAAAACAAAGATCTTGAAATCTTACGTGAATCAAACGGTGAACCGCATAATGCGATTACGCCAATCGTGCGCCGTCAAGGAGATGCGTATGAGTTTGATTTAGTATTACGTAACAACCGTACAACAGAGGAGTTCCCTGATGGAATTTTCCACCCACATGCGGATGTACAACATATAAAAAAAGAAAATATCGGTTTAATTGAAGTAATGGGGCTTGCGATTTTACCACCACGTCTAGAACGTGAACTTCGCGAAGTGAGAGACTATCTCGTTGGAGAAAGAAGTCTTGAAGCAGTTGCAGAAATTCACCAAGAATGGGCGAAAGAATTAAAAGCACAAGCACCAATCAAAGAAACTGTAGACGCATTTTTACAAAAAGCGGTTAGTGCAAAATTCTGCCGCGTGTTAGAATATGCAGGCGTCTTTAAACAAACAAAAGAAGGCCAAGAAGCATTCAGCGCCTTCATGCATGAATTTACGAAATAGTTAGAAAGGAAGTGCCGTATGACAATCCTCGCACTAGATACATCGAATAAGACATTATCGGTCGCTGTAGAACTGACAGACGGTACCATTATTGAACAAACGATTGAGAACACGTTGCAACATAGTGTTCTCCTCATGCCAACCATCGAAGCTGTTTTTAAAGAAGCCGGCATTACAGCAAAAGACTTAACAAAGGTCGTTGTTGCTGAAGGGCCTGGTTCTTATACAGGTCTTCGAATTGGCGTTACCGTTGCAAAAACACTTGCGAAGAGTCTGGGGATTCCACTTGTGGGAGTCTCCAGTCTCGACGTCTTTTTACCGAACCTTGCTTCTAAAGTGGAAGTGGGAGAAGTCGTTGTGCCGTTTTTTGATGCTAGACGTGGAAATATTTTCGCAGTAGGTTACAAAAAGACTGATGAAGGCTTTGAAAAGGTAATCGGGGAACAACATATTTCATGGGATGATTTCTTGAAAGTGTTACCGGAACATGCAGCGGGAGTGACTTTTGTAGGACAATTACAGTCGATTACAAAAGAAGCAATCGTAGAAAAAGGAGCGAGTGAGGCGAAGTGGCTTGAAGCAAGTGATGCTATCCCTCACGCAACATCGCTTATCGAATTAGGAAGAAATAAGGAAGCTGTTGACGCGGACGTCTTCGTCCCAATGTACTTGAAACTGGCAGAAGCAGAAGAAAATTGGCAAGCTGAGCATCCTTTAGAAAAGGGGTCAGTGTATGTGGAACGAGTTTAAAGAACGCTTCATGCAGTGGTTTGAAAAAATCAAAGCGGTGTTTTTAGAAGAAGCGCAACAGATGGATCCGATTCGCGACCAGTTTGAGAACTTTGAAAAAAGAGTGATTCTTGGAAATGGTGCGCAGGCTAAAATCAGAATCGGTCTTTCAGAAGATGCCACTCGCATTTTTGAAGTAGAAAAAGCGGCCTATGACGGAGAGTCTCCATGGGCAAAGGACGTTCTTGAAAAAGACGTCGCACATAATCCAGCTGCCATTTATATTGTGCTGGAAGTGGAAGAGGAAATCGTCGGTTTCATCGGAGCAAGAACGACAGAGGGAACGGATTTACATATTACGAATGTTGCTGTACTACACGATTATCGCTTCTTGAATGTCGCAACTTTATTATTGAAAGCATTAGAAAAAATCGCCCGCGCGCTCGACAAGAAAGAAATTACGCTCGAAGCCCGCGTGTCGAATACAAAAGCTATTAAGCTCTATCGCAAAAATGGTTACGAAGTTGTTGGTACAAAGGAAAATTACTACACTCCTGAAAATGAAGATGCTGTGGAAATGCTCTATGCATTACCGCCAAAAACGCCGTCTTCATTCCATTCGTCAGAGTATTCATTTACAAGATTACATCCAGCTGATTTAGCGATGGCAGAGGCATTAGTCGCATTAGTGCAAGAAAATTACGAGCATCCAAATAATTGGAGTGCCGAGAGTTTCCTTGCCGATTTAGAAAATCCAACAAACGCGTATTACGGAGTATGGATGCAACGCAAACTAGTTGGATTCCTTGGAGTCCAAAGCGTGTTGGACGAAGCAACCATTACGAATATCGTGATTGCGAAAGACTATCAAGGTAAAGGCCTCGCGCAACGTTTATGGCAAATGGCCTTATACGATTTGAAGCAAAAAGACGTGAAAGTTGTTTTCCTAGAAGTGCGTGAAAGCAACAAGCGCGCTCAATATTTATATGAAATTCTAGGGTTCGAAGCCTTCCACACGAGAAGTGATTATTACAGTGACCCAGTTGAAGATGCGATTGAATATCGCTTAGAAATTGAACAAAGATAGGAGGAGCAATATGAAAGAAACATTGATTCTAGCAATTGAAAGTAGTTGTGATGAGACAAGTGCAGCTGTGATTCAAAACGGGAACACCATCCTTTCCAATATTGTAGCCTCTCAAATTAAAAGTCATATGCGTTTTGGCGGGGTTGTGCCAGAGATTGCCAGCCGCCATCACGTAGAACAAATTACACAAGTCATCGACGAAGCACTTGCAAAAGCAGGAAAAACGTTGGATGACATGGACGCCATCGCGGTGACGTATGGTCCAGGACTTGTAGGAGCTCTTCTCATTGGGATTTCTGCAGCGAAAGCTTTAGCGCTTGCGAGTGGAAAACCACTGATTGCAGTGAACCACATGGCAGGGCACATTTACGCGAACCAACTTGTGGAACCTTTGCAATTTCCACTAATGGCGCTTGTCGTAAGTGGTGGACATACAGAACTTGTATATATGCCAGAAGATGGCGAGTTCCAAATCATCGGAGAAACAAGAGATGATGCAGCAGGGGAAGCGTACGATAAGATTGGTCGTATTCTGAACTTGCCATATCCTGGTGGAAAGAAGATGGATGAACTAGCTCATCTTGGAACGGATACTTATGACTTCCCACGCGCGATGATTCATGAAGACCATTTTGATTTCAGTTTTAGTGGATTGAAATCGGCGGTCATCAATCGTGTGCATAACGCGAAGCAAAAAGGCGAAGAGATTGTCCCTGAAGATTTAGCCGCAAGTTTCCAAGCCAGTGTCGTAGAAGTACTTGTCGAAAAAACAAGACGCGCGCTTGAAGCCTATCCTGTAAAACAATTCGTGTTAGCAGGAGGAGTGGCAGCTAATAAGGGTCTTCGTACAGCGATGACGCAGATGATGGAAGAACACTACCCAGCAGTCACATTTTCCATCCCGCCATTATCACTTTGCGGGGATAATGCGGCTATGATTGGTGCTGCAGCCTATACAAAATACATGCAAAAAGACTTTGCAAATATGGATTTAAACGCAATTCCCGGACTTGAATTAGGGGATGAATAAAACTATTGCAAATTCAATTTGAGCATGTTATTATATTCGTGTTGCATTATGCATGCGAAAATAAATAACTCTGGATTAGCAAATAATTCAGGGCAGGAGGAATAGAAATGAAACAAGGAATTCACCCAGAATATCGTCCAGTAGTTTTCATGGATACAACTACAGGATTCAAATTCTTATCAGGTTCAACAAAGACTTCAAGTGAAACAGTTGTATGGGAAGACGGAAACGAATACCCATTACTACGTGTGGAAATCACTTCTGATTCTCACCCATTCTACACAGGTCGTCAAAAATTCACTCAAGCAGACGGACGTGTGGATCGTTTCAACAAAAAATACGGTCTCAAATAAGAACTTTACAAACTCTCTCACTTCGAGAGAGTTTTTTTGTGCGTAAAATTCAGTAATAACCGCCAAGGGCGGCGATTATGGTATGAACAGGAGAAGTTTGAAAAAGAGAATTCTTATTATCAGCCATTGTTTATTGAAACAAAATAGCGGGATACCGGAGAAAGCCTTGGAGTCTTTCTCCTTCGAAGCCTCAAACAAGCCGTAATGGATAAAATCCATAACGGCTTTTAATTCGCATTCGATATGATTCTCCGCTATGGTTTCAATAAATGTCTGATAAGCGAATTCTCTTTTTAATGTTTTTGTGCAATACCATAATCGCCTTCTTGGCATAAAACTCTACTCGAGGGAGAGTTTATAAAATTCTATTTGGGGCAAAGGGCAAGGGAGAAGGGATGAAGTTCGTGCGGTTCATATGGGGAGTTGATGTAACAATTATGTTACGTAACAAAAATGTTACATCATGGAGTGAGAGTGGAAATTAACAAATATGTTAATTTTAGGCATAAAAAAACAGCCTTGCGAGAAGCAAAGCTGTTTGAAATGTTATTTATAAGTGTCTTCAAGTTTTGCCATGAATGCGCCGAGCCATGTACCGAATCCTAACATTACAACGCAAGCAAGGTATTGAACGATGTCAAATCCAGCGTAGTTTGTTGGGATAATCATTACAGTTGAAGCAAGCACGATTCCGAAAATGAAGTGGAATAATTGTGGGTAAGCTTTCTTAAAGATGTAGTGTACAAGTTTTGAGAAGAGCGCTAATGTTACTAATCCACCTAAAGCGATTGGAAGAATCACGCTCATGTCTAATGTTTTGAAACCATCTGACATTTGTTTGTACATTCCCATATATACGATGAAGTTTGATGGGCTAAGTCCAGGAACGATAATTCCTAAGGCAATTAATCCACCAGCAATCATCCAAGTGAAGAAGTTTGCTTCCACGCTACCGCCGATTGCATTTTCACCTAAGTAAAGGAGTAAGCATCCGCCGACAAATGAAGCAATCAGAATGATAATATCGCGTGTTGAGCGACCTTCTTTTCCGGCTTCTTTCCAAAGAGCAGGGATTGTTCCGACGATACATCCGATGAAGAACCAAAGGATGATTGTTTCAAAGTTACCAAGTAAGTAACTTACGCCAAATGATAAGATAACGATACCTGCAAGAGCACCGATTCCGACTGGTAAGAAGAATAATACGTTCTTCTTGAAGTCTTTTGTGACGTTTGCAAGGAAAGCAATCATGCGTTCATAAAGTCCGAAGATAGCAGCAAGTGCACCACCGCTGACACCTGGAAGGATAAATCCTGACCCGATGAACATTCCTTTAATGAATCGTAAGAACCAGTCATTTTTCTTTTGTTTATCTAATTGATGTTGAGTTGATCTTTGTTCCATAGTACCTCCAATAAATAATTCTGTCTTCTATTATACTGTAATTTGAAGGATGAGCAAGTAATGTTAAGTCTCTTAAGGAAAACTTTCCATTCATTGCGTGTTAAACGCTTTTTTGTTATACTTGAAGGGTGAAAGTTTATAGTTTTTATGACTTAAACAATCTAAATTTTCAAACTGAAAGGAGTTGAATGGATGAAAATTGCTGTAGTTACAGATAGCACGGCTTACTTAACAAAAGAAGAATATGCCGAATATGGTATTTACGTATTGCCGATGTCTGTTATTTTCGGACAAGAAACTTATCGAGAAGAGATTGATATTACTGCTGAAGAATTTTATGCAAAAGTAAAAAGTTCTCCAGTCTTTCCAACAAGTACACAACCAGCTGTAGGGGAAACATACGAATTATTCCACGAACTTGCAAAAGATTATGACGCTATTATTCCTATTACTATTTCTAGTGGAATTAGTGGAACTTACCAAACATGTGTGGCTGTTGCCGAAGATATGAAAGACGAAATAGCCATTTATCCAATCGATTCAGAGATTAGTTGTGCACCACAAGCGCGTGCAGTAAAACTAGCCGCTATCATGGCGAAGTCTGGAGAATATTCACCAGAAGAAATCGTTGAAACGGTTCAACGTTTAGTAGATCGTACGACAGCTTACTTTATCGTTGATGATTTAAGCAACTTGCAACGTGGTGGACGTTTATCAGCAGGGGCTGCTTTAGTCGGTTCTATGTTGAAAATTAAGCCAATCTTGACATTCGTTGATAAGAAAATCGTTCCTTTTGAAAAGATTCGTACACAACAAAAAGCGATGAAACGAATTGAACAATTATTCGCAGACGAAACAGGAACAACTGATGGTGAAGGCTATGAATTAGTCATCATCCATGCAAATGCTCCAGAAGCTGGTGAAGCTTGGAGACAAAAAATGCAAGAACAATATCCTAAATTACGTACTTCATTATCGTATTTTGGACCTGTAGTAGGAACTCATCTTGGTGAAGGTGCCTTAGGGTTCTCATGGGATATCGTACAAGAAAAGAATTTAGAAAAATAAAGAGTGGGGGAACCCGCTCTTTTTCTTCATGAAACAGAGGGATACAAATGACACTTGTTGTAAAAAAGATGTTAGCCAACACGCTTAAAGAACTAATGAATGAAAAACCGCTGACGAAGATTACTGTACAGGATTTAACGAAGAGATGCGGGATTAGTCGTCAAACGTTTTATAATCATTTCCATGATATTTATGAATTGGTCGAATGGATTTATTTAAATGAGGCGCATATCACGCTTGGTGAGAATATTTCTTATGAGAATTGGCAAGACGCCCTGGAGGCACTATTCCAATATATGGATGACAATCGCAACTTTGTCCTTAACACGTATCGTTCTGTCAGTAAAGAAAATGTCGAGCGACTCTTGCAACGGGAAGTGGAGCGTTTCTTGACGGATTTGATTTTCAATGAAATTGATGTCAGTGGCGCTGAAGCAGAGCAGGTACAATTCTCGATTGAGTTTTATACGTATGCACTCGTTGGTGTAGGGCTTGATTGGATTAGTCGTCAAATGCCTGGCACGGCTAAAGAACTCGTTGAAAAAATCGAACAAGTCATGATTGGAACGATTGTAGCTCGAATTTCTCAGTAAAAAACTTTACAATTCCATCCCAGTGTCCAAAGTTTGGACATTGGGATTTTTTTGTCTATGGTGCTTTTGGTGAAACGGGAGTAGAGTAATGCATGTAAAGAACAAAACCTGATTTTCAGGAACTAGGAGGAATTACTATGTATCATTCAAATGGGAATTACGAAGCATTTGCTCGCCCTAAAAAACCACAAGGCGTTGACCAAAAATCAGCTTACTTAGTTGGTTCAGGACTTGCATCCTTATCAGCAGCTGCTTTCTTAATTAGAGACGGTCAAATGAAAGGAGAAAACATTCATATTTTAGAAGAACTTCCACTTGCAGGAGGAAGCTTAGACGGAATCTTAAATCCAACACGCGGATTCATTATTCGTGGAGGACGTGAAATGGAAGATCACTTCGAATGTTTATGGGATTTATTCAGATCAATCCCTTCACTAGAAGTCGAAGATGCCTCTGTGTTAGATGAGTTCTACTGGCTTAATAAAGAAGACCCTAACTTCTCACATTGCCGTGTAATTGAAAACAAAGGACAACAAATCCCAGATGATGGCCAATTCACTTTAAGCGATAAATCAAGCGAAGAAATGGTGAAATTATATATGACATCTGAATCTGAATTACAAGGGCTAAAAATTACCGATGTATTCAGTGAAGAATTCTTCGAATCAAACTTCTGGACTTACTGGGCTAGTATGTTTGCTTTTGAAAAATGGCATTCAGCCATTGAAATGCGCCGTTACATCTTACGTTTCATTCACCATATCGATGGTCTACCTGACTTATCTGCATTGAAATTTACGAAATACAACCAATACGAATCACTCGTTTTACCACTCGTGAACTACTTGAAAAAACATAATGTTCAATTCGAATACGATACAGTCGTTAAAAATGTGATTGTTGAACATGTTGGAAGTGACATGATTGCCAAAGAACTTGTGTTAGAAGTAGGTGGTGTTTTAGAAACACGCAATTTAACAGAAAACGACTTAGTATTCGTGACAAACGGTAGTATTACTGCTGCAACAACATACGGGGATAACAATACTCCAGCTCCAATTTCAAAAGAATTAGGTGGATCTTGGAGCTTATGGAAAAACTTAGCCAAACAAGATGAACGCTTCGGACATCCAGAAGTATTCTGTGAAAACTTGCCAGACCAAAGCTGGTTCGTTTCAGCTACAACAACTGTAAAAGACAAACGAATCGCTGAGTACATTCAAAAAATCTCAAAACGTGATCCTTATGCTGGAAAAGTCGTGACAGGAGGAATCGTAACAGTTCGCGACTCAAACTGGATGATGAGCTATACATTAAACCGTCAACCACACTTTAAAGCACAAAGTAAAGATGAATTAGTCGTATGGATTTACGGATTATATTCAGGAATCAAAGGTAACTATGTGGAAAAACCAATCGAAGAATGTACAGGGATTGAAATCGCTGAAGAATGGTTATACCACATGGGTGTTCCAGAAGAATTGATTCATGAATTTGCTAGCGAAGGATGCAACACTGTTCCTTGCTACATGCCTTATATCACAAGCTACTTCATGGCTCGTAAAGATGGCGACCGTCCACTCGTTGTTCCAAATGGCTCTAAAAATATTGCCTTCATTGGTAACTTCGCTGAAACTCCTCGCGATACAGTGTTCACAACAGAATATTCTGTTCGTACAGCGATGGAAGCTGTATATACATTGCTTGATGTCGATCGTGGTGTGCCAGAAGTGTTCGCTTCAGCTTACGATTTACGCGTTCTTACAAAATCAACAAACCGCTTGATGGATGGTAAGAAATTAGCCGATGTGAAAGTTCCGTTCTTAGTGAAATTATTTGAAAAACGTGCTGCGAAGAAAATCAAAGGTACGATGATTGAAGAACTTCTCAAAGACGCAAACTTAATCTAATGAATGAAACCTCTCTAAGTCTATTAGAGAGGTTTTTTCGTATCTTTTGTTGAGGTGATAGATATGAATATCGTTAGAACGAAAACGGGAGAATTGATTCATGCCACACAAATTAAAGAAGATGAAGTTTATTTTTGCCCGGAATGTGGGGAAGAAGTAACGAAGAAGGTTTCCAGAAATGGAGTGGTGTTCTTTTCGCACATCCCAAAGAAACATAGGCTGGAAGAAACAATCGCTCATCAAGAAGGAAAGCATCTATTGCTAGAGAGTTTGAAAAGTCATGGCTTTCATGCAGAACTCGAGCCGTATGTGTCGTCTATTGAACAGATTCCAGATATTGTCGTGACAGAAGGAGAGCGTGCGTGGTGTATCGAATATCAATGCAGTGTCATTCCTACAGAAGAGATAGTGGAACGGACGAGACATCTGGGAGAGGCTGGCATGTCTGTCGATTGGATATTAGGGGAGAATTATGAGACTCAACATAAACTGACGGACACCTTTAGTTACTTAATGAAATATCATCCACAACTCGGCAATTTTCTTATTTTCTTTGTGAATGGAGAGATGATTTTTCATACGCAAATCAAGGTGAAACCTCGCTCGCAGCAGATGACGTTTCAAGTCGTACGAGTGTCGCTTTTACAGTTTTCATGGAAAAAGTGGAGAAAGATGGTCGAGGATTCTGTTCCAGTAAAAGCCCATCTAAAACCTGTTAATGCGATAGAATGGACGCCAAGAGATACGATGCTCTTTAAGAAATTAGCGTCGCCACTGACGAGGTCATTTCTGGTAAAGTTATATCGATGCAGACAGACGCTTGAAGACTTGCCGAGCCGCTTCTTGACCTTTCCGATTTACACAGAGACGTTTAAGGTGCCCAACCTTGTGTGGAAGGGGCATGCGTGGATTCTGTTGGAACAAATGGCCTTTAAGGGAGACGTTGAAATGATGGACTTTGTAAGGAGAGTAGAAGAAGTATGGCGACCACTGATGCGTCCTGTTCCAAATCCCCAAAGCCAGATTGAGGCGTGCCTCTGGGAGCTATTAGATGAGCTTTTGGCCGATAAAAAAATAAGGCTAGGGTATCCAAAATCAAAAATGAACCGTTTGCAAAGCAAGGGTGATTTTGGTAAAATATTAGTGAGTGTAGAGGGATGAATAGGCAAATAGAGATAATTATGGTAACTGTATATCCAATTATTTTAATCCTTTCAACTATACTTGCACAAGGCATTTATAGGCATAATTATTTGATGAAGATTTGTCATCATCCTCCTATCTGGGGCTGTGGAAAAACCATGGCCCCTTCCTAGTTTGCTAGGGCAATATCAGGGCACGTATTGTGCAAGGAAAGGAAGTTTTACATGAAATATTCAGAAGAAGGATTACAATATCATATCCACACACGTAAAGGCGATGTAGGTCGATATGTAATTTTACCAGGGGACCCAAAACGTTGCGCGAAAATTGCAGAACATTTTGAAGATGCAAAACTAGTGGCTGATAACCGCGAGTATGTGACATACACAGGATACTTAGATGGAGAAAAAGTTAGTGTGACATCAACAGGGATTGGTGGCCCGTCTGCTGCAATCGCGCTTGAAGAATTAGTGCGCAGTGGGGCAGATACTTTTGTCCGTGTTGGAACATGTGGCGGAATTGATATCGACGTTAAAGGTGGCGATATCGTCATTGCAACAGGTGCGATCCGTACAGAAGGAACAACACGTGAGTACGCGCCAATCGAATTCCCAGCGATTGCAAACTATGATGTAGTAACGGCACTTTTAAATGCTGGTAAGAGCTTAGGCTACACAACACATGCAGGGGTTGTTCAATGTAAAGATTCATTTTACGGACAACATGAGCCACAAGTGATGCCAGTAAGCTATGACTTACAAAATAAATGGGAAGCTTGGAAACGTCTTGGCGTGAAGGCTTCTGAAATGGAATCAGCAGCGTTATTCGTAGTGGCTAGCCATTTAGGAGTTCGCGTTGGATCTACTTTCCTAGTAGTAGGGAACCAAGAGCGTGAAGCAGCAGGGTTATCAAACCCAATCGTTCACGATACAGAAGCAGCGATTAAAGTGGCTGTTGAAGCACTTCGTAACTTAATTAAAGAAGACCGCGCTAAATAAGAAAGAGGGATTTTATGGAAATCAAAGAGATTTTAAAAACAGTAGACCATACTTTATTGTTACCAGCATCTACTTGGAGTGAAATTAAAGAGATTTTGGATGATGCGATGAAATACAAAACAGCGTCAGCATGTATCCCAGCTTCTTTTGTCAAACGTGCGAGCGAATACGTGAATGGTAAATTAGCTATCTGTACCGTTATCGGATTCCCGAACGGCTATAGCACAACAGCGACAAAAGTCTTCGAGACAAAAGATGCGATCCAAAATGGTGCAAGCGAAATCGATATGGTGATTAATATCGGTGATGTGAAAGATGGACGCTTCGATGTTGTGGAAGATGAAATTCGTCAAATCCATGAAGCTTGTGGCGGTCATATCTTAAAAGTAATTATCGAAACAGCGCTTCTTACAGAAGAAGAAATCATCAAGATGTGTGAAGTTGTGACTAAAGCAGGAGCTGAATTCATTAAGACATCAACAGGTTTCTCAACTGCAGGTGCAACATTTGAGCACGTAGCATTGATGAAGAAACACGTTGGCGAAGGCGTTCTTGTGAAAGCTGCCGGTGGAATTTCTAGCATTGAAGATGCCGAAAAATTCATCGAATTAGGAGCAAGTCGTCTTGGAACAAGTCGGATTGTGAAAATCGTGAAGAATCAATCCGTAGAAGAGGGCACATATTAACCTCGAAAAACCAGATAAAATCTAAATTTTCCAAGTGTTGTCGACCTTGACGGCACTTGGGATTTTGTGTATAATAATATAACGCAATAAGTGTGGATTTTAATCGGTGTGAGGGGTTGAAATATTGTCCAATTCCTTACAAATAAAGGCTTAAAACAAAAGAATTTGCATTTTTCACAAATGACAGCAAACAATTCTTTTGGTTTTTTTTGTTTAAAAATCGACCGAAATCTTCATTTGTTACGAACTTTTAATAAATGTCATTAAAATGTAACATTTATCAATACTAAATTTATAGGGGTGGAAGAGTTGGCACATCATGATGTGAAATACGGTAGACACCGTGTGCGTAGAAGCTATGCACGAATCAGTGAAGTATTAGAATTACCTAATCTGATTGAAATCCAAACAGATTCTTACCAATGGTTCCTAGATGAAGGTATCCGCGAAATGTTCAAGGATATTTCTCCAATCGAAGACCACACTGGTAACTTGTCATTGGAATTCTTAGATTACGAATTACATGCTCCAAAATATAACATACAAGAAGCTAGAAACCACGACGCAAATTACGCGGCTCCAATTTACGTGAAAATGCGTTTAGTGAACAAAGAAACTGGCGAAGTAAAAGACCAAGAAGTATTCTTCGGTGACTTCCCATTAATGACTGAAATGGGTACATTTATCATTAATGGTGCAGAACGTGTAATTGTATCTCAATTAGTTCGTTCTCCTGGTGCTTATTTCCATGACAGACCTGACAAAAACGGTAAACAATTATATGGTTCAACATTAATTCCAAACCGTGGTGCATGGTTAGAGTACGAAACAGACTCAAAAGACATTTCTTATGTACGTATCGACCGTACTCGTAAAATCCCATTAACGGTATTAGTTCGTGCGTTAGGTTTCGGTTCAGATGACCTTATCCAAGAAATCTTCGGGGATAGCGAAACATTACGTTTAACATTAGATAAAGATGTTCATAAACGTATGGATGAATCTCGTACAGAAGAAGCATTAAAAGATATTTATGACCGTCTACGTCCTGGTGAACCAAAAACAGCTGAAAGTTCACGTAACTTATTAACAGCTCGTTTCTTCGACCCACGCCGCTATGATTTAGCAGCAGTTGGACGCTACAAAGTCAACAAAAAATTAAATCTTAAAACTCGTTTATTACACCAAACAATTGCTGAGAACTTAGTAGATTCTGAAACAGGCGAAATCGTTGTTGAAAAAGGAACTGTTCTTGAACGCGACGTAATGGAAAAAGTAGTAGAAGTACTTGAAAAAGGTGCGAACTTATTTACTTTACATCCATCAGAAGACGGTGTAATCAAAGACCCTGTAACAATTCAAACAGTAGAAGTTTACTCACCAGTTGATCCAGAACGCGTGATTAAAGTGATCGGTAACGGAAACGTGCCAGAAGACGTGAAACACGTAACTGCAAGCGACATTATCGCAACAATCAGCTACTTCTTAAACCTTTACGAAGGAATCGGAACAACAGACGACATCGACCACTTAGGAAACCGTCGTATCCGTTCAGTAGGGGAATTATTACAAAACCAATTCCGTATCGGTTTATCTCGTATGGAACGTGTGGTTCGCGAACGTATGTCTATTCAAGACACTGCAACAGTGACACCACAACAATTAGTAAATATTCGTCCTGTTGTTGCGGCAATTAAAGAGTTCTTCGGATCTTCTCAATTATCACAATTCATGGACCAAACAAACCCATTAGGAGAGTTAACACACAAACGCCGTCTATCAGCGTTAGGACCTGGTGGTTTGACTCGTGACCGTGCCGGATATGAAGTTCGTGACGTTCACTATTCTCACTATGGCCGTATGTGTCCTATCGAAACTCCTGAGGGACCAAACATCGGGTTGATCAACAGCTTATCAACATATGCGAAGATCAACAAATATGGTTTCATCGAAACTCCATACCGTCGTGTAGACTGGAACACTCACAAAGTTACAGATAAAATCGACTACTTAACAGCTGACGAAGAAGATAGCTTCGTAGTAGCGCAAGCAAACTCTCCATTAAATGAAGACGGAAGCTTCGTGAACGATGTTGTTATGGCGCGTTACGTATCTGAAAACTTAGAAGTGCCAGTAGACCGCGTGGACTACATGGACGTTTCTCCAAAACAAGTAGTTGCAGTTGCGACAGCATGTATCCCATTCTTAGAAAACGACGACTCAAACCGTGCGTTGATGGGTGCGAACATGCAACGTCAAGCTGTTCCATTGTTAAATCCAAAAGCACCATTCATCGGTACAGGTATGGAATACGTATCTGCGCATGACTCAGGGGTTGCCTTGTTATGTAAACGTGATGGTGTTGTCGAATTCGTTGATGCTAAAGAAGTACGTGTACGTACAGCTGATGGCTCATTAGATACTTACCAAATCACTAAGTTCCACGGATCAAACGCGGGTATGTGTTACAACCAACGTCCAATCGTGGCACAAGGGGATAAAGTGGTTAAAGGCGAAATCCTAGCAGATGGACCTTCTATGGAAAAAGGTGAATTAGCATTAGGACAAAACGTTCTAGTAGCGTTCATGACTTGGGAAGGTTACAACTACGAGGATGCGGTTATCATGAGTGAACGTTTAGTGAAAGATGATGTGTATACATCAATTCACATCGACGACTACGATTCAGAAGCTCGTGATACAAAACTTGGACCTGAAGAAATTACTCGTGAAATTCCAAACGTTGGGGAAGACGCATTGAAGAACCTTGACGCTGACGGAATTATCCGTATCGGTGCCGAAGTTAAAGATGGCGACATCTTAGTCGGTAAAGTAACTCCTAAAGGGTTAACAGAACAATCACCAGAAGAACGTTTATTACACGCAATCTTCGGTGAAAAAGCTCGTGAAGTTCGTGACACGTCTCTACGTGTACCTCATGGCGGTGGCGGTATTGTCCGCGATGTACGTGTGTTCACACGTGCAGCAGGTGATGAATTAGCACCTGGCGTAAACAAATTAGTTCGTGTATATATTGTACAAAAACGTAAAATCAATGAAGGGGATAAGATGGCCGGACGTCACGGTAATAAAGGGGTTGTTTCCCGTATTATGCCGGAAGAAGATATGCCATTCTTACCAGATGGAACACCAGTTGACATCATGTTAAACCCATTAGGGGTACCTTCACGTATGAACATCGGACAAGTGTTAGAGTTACACTTAGGTATGGCTGCTCGTGAATTAGGTATTTACATCGCAACACCAGTATTCGATGGTGCGCAAGATGAAGACGTATGGGGAACTGTTGCAGAAGCGGGTATGGCTCGTGATGCGAAAACAATTCTATATGATGGACGTACAGGTGAACCATTCGATAACCGTGTGTCAGTAGGGGTTATGTACATGATCAAACTTGCCCACATGGTTGACGACAAACTTCACGCTCGTTCAATTGGACCATACTCACTCGTTACACAACAACCTCTTGGAGGTAAAGCGCAATTTGGTGGACAACGTTTTGGGGAAATGGAAGTATGGGCACTAGAAGCTTATGGTGCTGCTTATACATTACAAGAAATCCTAACGTACAAATCAGATGACGTTGTTGGTCGTGTGAAGACTTACGAATCAATCGTTAAAGGTCAACAAATTTCACGTCCAGGAGTTCCAGAATCATTCCGTGTATTAGTAAAAGAATTACAAGCTTTAGGTCTTGATATGAAAGTACTTGACGCACAAGATGAAGAAATCAAACTTGAAGATATGGACGAAGATGAAGGCATTCGTTTCAGTGACGTTGAAAGAACAAATGATAGACGTGCTCAATTAGATGAGTATTCTGATCGTGCAGCTGAATTATCAGCAGCAGAAGAAGCAGCTGACGCAGCTGAAGAAGATGCAGCCGATGTAGAAGACGTTGAAGACAATTTTGATACTGACGAAGAGTAATAGAACTATTGGAATCGTAGGGCAATTCCAAAAGAAAGGGAGGTAGGCCCCTTGATAGATGTAAATAATTTTGAAAGTATGCAGATTGGGTTAGCTTCTCCGGAGAAAATCCGTGAGTGGTCACATGGTGAAGTTACAAAACCAGAAACAATCAACTACCGTACTTTAAAACCAGAACGCGATGGTTTATTCTGCGAGAAAATCTTTGGTCCAACAAAAGACTTAGAATGTTCTTGTGGTAAATTAAAGAAAATCAACAACAAAGGGAAAGTCTGCGATCGTTGTGGCGTTGAAGTAACGCGCTCAAAAGTTCGTCGTGAACGTATGGGACACATCGAATTAGCAGCTCCAGTATCACACGTGTGGTACTTCAAAGGCATTCCAAGCCGCATGGGACTTGTGTTAGACATGAGTCCACGTGCGTTGGAAGAAGTCATTTATTTTGCAAGCTACGTTGTTATCGACGCTGGCGACACAACATTAATGCACAAACAATTATTAACTGAACGCGAATACCGTGAAAAACGTGCAGAGTTCGGAACTCGTTTCCACGCTGCAATGGGTGCGGAAGCCGTTCAAGAGTTATTAAACAACGTTGACTTAGACGCTGAAATCGCTGAATTAAAAGAAGAGTTGAAAACAGCTCAAGGTCAAAAACGTACTCGTGCAATCCGTCGTTTAGACATTTTAGATGCCTTCAAAGAATCAGGAAACAAACCTGGTTGGATGGTAATGGATGTTATTCCAGTTATCCCACCAGATTTACGTCCAATGGTTCAATTAGAAGGTGGACGTTTTGCAACAAGTGACTTGAACGATTTATATCGTCGTGTGATTAACCGTAATAACCGTCTAAAACGTTTATTAGAATTAAACGCACCTCGTATCATCGTTCAAAACGAAAAACGTATGTTACAAGAAGCAGTGGATGCTTTAATCGATAATGGTCGTCGTGGCCGTCCAGTTACTGGACCAGGTAACCGTCCATTGAAATCATTAAGCCACATGCTTAAAGGGAAACAAGGTCGTTTCCGTCAAAACCTACTTGGTAAACGTGTAGACTACTCTGGACGTTCTGTAATCGTAGTAGGACCAAACTTGAAGATGTACCAATGTGGTCTTCCTAAAGAAATGGCGATTGAATTATTCAAACCTTTCGTAATGAAAGAATTAGTTGAACGTGAAATCGCTGGAAACATCAAGAGCGCTAAACGTAAAATTGAACGTTTAGATGACGATATTTGGGGAATCCTTGAAGAAGTAATTCGTGAACACCCAGTTCTATTGAACCGTGCACCTACACTTCACAGATTGGGGATTCAAGCGTTCGAACCAACTCTAGTAGAAGGTCGTGCCATCCGTCTTCACCCATTAGTGTGTGAAGCCTACAATGCCGACTTCGACGGAGACCAAATGGCGGTTCACGTGCCACTATCTCAAGAAGCTCAAGCTGAAGCTCGCTTATTAATGTTAGCGGCTCAAAACATCCTAAACCCTAAAGATGGTAAACCAGTAGTAACACCATCTCAAGACATGGTTTTAGGGAACTATTACTTAACAATGGAACAAGAAGGCCGTGTTGGTGAAGGTATGTTCTTCAAAGACATGGACGAAGCAATCTTGGCTTACAACAATGGATACGTTCATTTACACAGCCGAATTGCGATTCCTGCAAGCTCACTTCCACATAAACCATTTACAGATTGGCAAAAAGAGAGAATGATGGTCACAACAGTTGGTAAATTATTATTCAACGAAATCATGCCAAACGAATTCCCTTACTTAAATGAGCCAACAATGGAAAACTTAGAAGTGGCTACACCAGATAAATACTTCTTAGAACCAGGAGCAAACATTAAAGAAGAAATCGCTAAACGCGAAATCGTTTCTCCATTCAAGAAGAAAAACTTAGGTCAAATCATCGCCGAAGTGTTCAAACGATTCCATATCACTGAAACTTCAATGATGTTAGACCGTATGAAAGACTTAGGATATAAATTCTCAACTCGTGCTGGTTTAACAGTAGGGATTGCAGATATTTCAGTTGCGGATAACAAGAAAGAAATTCTTGAAGAAGCACATAAACAAGTCGATAACATCTCTAAATTATTCCGTCGTGGTTTAATTACAGATGATGAACGTTATGAACGTGTTATCGAAACATGGAACAAAGCGAAAGATGATATTCAAAAAGCGTTAATTCGCACATTAGGTTCTCGTAACCCAATCTTCATGATGAGTGACTCAGGAGCCCGTGGTAACATCTCTAACTTTACTCAGCTTGCTGGTATGCGTGGTCTTATGGCCGCTCCTAACGGTAAGATCATGGAATTACCGGTAACATCAAATTTCCGTGAAGGGTTAACCGTTATGGAAATGTTCTTGTCTACTCACGGTGCTCGTAAAGGGATGACCGATACGGCCTTGAAGACAGCCGACTCAGGTTACTTAACTCGTCGTTTAGTAGACGTTGCGCAAGATGTGATCATTCGTGAAACAGACTGCGGAAGCGATCGTGGTTTAACAATTACTGCGATTAAAGAAGGAAATGAAGTCATTGAAACACTTGAAGAACGTATGTTAGGACGTTACGCACAACGTTCAGTGAAACATCCTGAAACAGGTGAAGTGTTAGTAGCACGCAATGAAATCATTACTGAAGATATTGCTCGTAAGATTGTTGAAGCTGGAATTGAAGAAATTACAATTCGTTCAGCCTTCACATGTGATACAAAACATGGTGTATGTAAATACTGTTACGGACGTAACTTAGCTACAGGTTCAGAAGTTGAAGTTGGGGAAGCAGTTGGTACAATTGCCGCTCAATCAATCGGGGAACCTGGTACACAGTTAACAATGCGTACGTTCCATACCGGTGGGGTTGCCGGAGACGATATTACTCAAGGTTTACCTCGTATTCAAGAAATCTTCGAAGCGCGTAATCCTAAAGGGGTTGCGACAATCAGTGAAGTAGCGGGTGAAGTCGTTTCTATCGAAGAAAATGCTGGAAGCCGTACTAAAGAAATTACAATTAAAGGCTCTACAGATACTCGTTCTTACACAGTTCCATTTACAGCTCGTCTAAAAGTGGAAGAAGGACAAATCATCGATCGTGGTGCTCCATTAACTGAAGGTTCTATCGATCCTAAAGAATTATTACGTGTTCGTGACGTATTATCAGTTGAAAACTACTTATTACGTGAAGTACAAAAAGTATACCGTATGCAAGGGGTAGAAATCGGCGATAAACACGTTGAGGTAATGGTTCGTCAAATGTTACGTAAAGTTCGCGTAATGGATCCAGGTTCAACAGAAATCCTTCCAGGAACATTACTTGATATTGCAGACTTTACAGAACGTAACCGCTCTGCAATCATGAACGGTGAAGTACCTGCGACAGCTCGTCCTGTATTACTAGGTATTACAAAAGCTTCATTAGAAACAAACAGCTTCTTGTCTGCTGCATCATTCCAAGAAACAACTCGTGTCTTGACAGATGCTTCTATCCGCGGCAAGAAAGACCACTTACTAGGATTGAAAGAAAATGTTATCATCGGTAAGATCATCCCTGCTGGTACAGGTATGGCTCGTTACCGCAATATGGAAACAAGTACTTCAGAACCAGTATTACCAGTGGAACAAACAGAAGTTGTCATTGTTGAATCAACACCTTCTGAAGAAGACACAAATGAATAATCTGTGACTTTCAGGCACCCTGTAGCGAAAGCTATGGGGTGTTTTTTCTTGGGAACTTCATAAAACCTTCTCTTAGAATCAATGAGTCCGGGTTATAATAGGCGAAACTTAAGAGGTGAAGTAGTTTGGGAATTTGAAATGCTTGTTAATGGACAACAAGTGAACGTAAAGATTTCAAACGACACAGGAAAAATTACTGAAATCGATCGCTAATTAAATATTGTTTATAAGATACTCCGTCAAGGATTGTTCATTCAATGCTTGAGGGGGTATTTTTATGCTTAAAATTACAAGAAAGAGCCCGAAAATAGATTAAGAAAAGTTTAAGGTTTTTGAAAAGCTGAAAAAATTCAACACTAAAAAAACGAATTAATTCATTGAATAGTGGGAAAAATGAGTCGCAAGTGGAATTAAATCATTTAAAAACATCAAATATATAATATTTTAAATAAAAACTAAAACCGCTATCAAATTTATGTAAAAGGTAGTATAATATAAATGAATAAAAGAAAGATTGGGGTAGTGTATATGAGTCAGGAATTGTACCAAAGTATACCGTTGCTATTTAAGCTCGTAAAAAAGCAAACAGAACTCAAAAATGCTGCCTTTGCTTTTCAGAATAAACGAGGAGCAGTGAAGTTTTTCTTTTTAATTGAACGTGATGAACAGCAAGATTTACGTTTATTATTCTTCAAAAACGAAGAAGAACTTGTTCGTTATAGACTCTCAGAACGACTGGTAACCATGTCGGATGAGGTAGTCGGAGAGGAACGGACCGAAGCGTTTTGGTTTAGAAAAGGCATCGAAATTCAGTTTTCAAAACGTGCGGATTTCGATGAAGAGGAAATCGAATACTTGAAGCAAAAGGGTTATCCTGTGAAAGGTGCCAGAGAATTGCCAATGATTTCGAGTTTCAATGAACCGTTTGATTTATTCGCAGACTTAAAGAAGTCAGAAGTTCAGTTTGTGCTACGTGTGAGTGATATTCTCTTGCAAGAGGGCAACTGGAAGGAGCTTTTGAAGGCTGCTAGTATTCTCGACCAAGAAGACGCGGATTGCTATGCTGTTCTCGAATATAATCAAAAAACAAAGGCTGTAAAGTCGCTTGATATTACGCGTAAGGAAATCAGCTTCGATAAGATTGCTGAATTGAAGCCATTTTTTCAAGTGAAACCTGAACCCATTGCGGTCAGTGATTTCTCGCTTTTACGTGCAAAGAAGGCGATTCAAGGCATCTTATCAGAAAGTTTTGAAATCCAGTTGACATTGTCGCCAATTGCGGCCATGGGATTTTATAAGACAGGTGCGTTTATGCTGGCGATTGCCGATGAGCGTGAAATCATCTTCTTACAGGAAACAGATTTAGATACAAAAGCGATTCAGAATTATATTTTAGAACTCATTATGATGATGGAGGCTGTGCCGCTTCGCTTTATTACAAGTGGACCATTTGCCCTGAGACTCTCGAATATGGTCGATCAGCTCTTAAAACGACTTGGAACGGATATTGTTATCTTGGATGAACTGCCAACGATGAACCGTTATTCAAGCCTTGCGAAAATGGATCTTCTATTATCGCAAAATGATATTGATAATCTTCTCTTTTAAGTGAAACGTTGAGACCCGTGCCCTTAACGTTTCCGCTAGTGTAGGAATTGGAAGGGGGAGAAGCTAAATACTCTCACAGCTTCTCTGTCCATCCATCCTCGAATGTAAAACATAAGAAAAAGAGGTCTATTCATTCGAATAGACCTCTTATTTTACTCAACTGGATATTCTGTATACATTTCTCCAAGGCTCTCAAACTCCACTTGATTTTGTAAGAGTTCAATAATGGCTTCTTGGAAAGCTTCGACCTCTTGAACAGGAAGGCTGCAGGTGAATTGAACATTATCGAGGAAGATTTTATCAACGATGGGGATGTTTTGCGTCTGACAATAATATTCCACTTTTCCGACATGTGCGTAATCAAAGGTTAGGGCAAGTTGATTTTCGAGTCGGCATTCGACGATTCCGATGGCTTTCAACCCTTCGCTTACAGCCCCAGAATACGCACGAACAAGTCCACCAGCGCCAAGCTTTGTTCCACCAAAGTAACGCGTCACTACAACCGCGACATCCTTTAATTCATTTTTCTTAAGTACTTCTAGCATTGGAACGCCTGCAGTACCACTTGGCTCACCGTCATCCATCGCGCGCTGCACTTGGTCGTTTTCCCCAATGAGAAAAGCAGAGCAGTTATGCGTTGCCTTCCAATGTTCTTTTTTGATAGCTTGGATAAATTCAAGCGCTTGTTCTTCATCTGTTACTCGCTGAAAATGCGCAATAAAACGGGACCCCTTAATCTCGATTTCATTCATCCCAGACTCTTTAGTCGTTTTATATCTCTCTAACATTCTTTCCCCTCACTTTGGTATTAGTATAGCATAAAGTCGTAAGTATCTCCTGCTTTTTTTTAATGGTCAAATATGGTAGTATAGTAAGGCAGTATATGACTGGAGGAGTAGGTATGATTCAAGTAACATTAATCATTCGAATCACATTGGTTCTTGCTTTTATCATGCTAAGCTATTGGGCGTTGCAAGGCATTCAAATCGAGAAAATTCTTCGAAAAGGCCGCGTTCAAGAAGCCCGTATCCTCTTTTTACTCATCGCTATTTGGATGGGAGCTAGTATAGCTAAAGTCATATTCGATTTATCAGATTATTTAAATCAGTACATTCAATTGATAATACAGTAGATGGATAGAGAGTTTTTGGAGGTTATTTAATGGATAAGATGATCGTGCGCGGTGGCGATACACGTCTTCAGGGAACAGTAAAAGTAGAAGGAGCTAAAAACGCGGTATTACCAATTTTAGCAGCAAGTATTTTAGCAGATAAAGGCGTTACTCATTTAACAAATGTACCGAACTTATCAGACGTACATATGATGTTAAACGTATTAGGAAGCTTAAACGTCTTAAGTACATTTGACGAAGAAGAAAAGGCCATTACTTTAAATGCCACAAAAGATATCACAACAACTGCAGCATTCGAATACGTAAGTAAAATGCGTGCGTCAATCGTTGTAATGGGACCATTATTAGCACGTTTTGGACATGCGCGTGTAGCGATGCCTGGTGGATGTGCTATCGGAAGTCGTCCGATTGACCTTCACTTAAAAGGATTCGAAGCAATGGGTGCGACAATCGTTCAAACAGAAGGATATATCGAAGCACATGCAGATGAACTTCATGGAGCTCGTATTTACTTAGATTTCCCATCTGTTGGAGCTACTCAAAACATTATGATGGCTGCGACTTTAGCAAAAGGAACAACATACCTTGAAAACGTAGCGCGTGAACCAGAAATCGTCGACTTAGCAAACATCTTAAACAAAATGGGTGCGAAAATTGTCGGTGCCGGAACAGAAAACATGCGTATTGAAGGGGTAGAACGTTTGGATGGAACGATTCACTCAATTATCTCAGACCGTATCGAAGCTGGTACATTCATGGTAGCCGCTGCCGTTACAAAAGGCGACGTGTTTATCGAAGATGCGATTGCAGAACACAACCAACCATTAATTTCTAAATTAGGCGAAATGGGTGTTCAATTTATCGAAGAAGAAGACGGAATTCGTGTCATCGGTCCAGATGAGTTGAAACCAACGGACGTGAAGACTTTACCTCACCCAGGTTTCCCAACAGATATGCAAGCGCAAATGACGATTGCACAATTATTGGCCACTGGTACAAGCACAATGACGGAAACAGTATTCGAGAACCGTTTCAACCACTTAGAAGAAATGCGTCGTATGGGTGCACAATTCCGTATTGACTCACATACAGCTGTGATGAGTGGTGCGTCAGTATTATCAGGTGCTGAAGTACGTGCGACAGACTTACGTGCTGCGGCTGCGTTAATCATCGCTGGAATGGTCGCAAAAGGATATACACGTGTGACAGACTTACAATTCTTAGATCGTGGATATTATGAGTTCCATCAAAAATTACGTGCATTAGGCGCAACGATTGAACGTGTGGAAGAACCAGACGGACAACCATTTACTCACGAAGACTTAGAACGACTTTTTGCAGTTTAACAAAGAATTACGAAAGAGAGGGCAACCTCTCTTTTTTTTGCGCATAAAAAACAAAGGAACTCCACTTTTCGTTGATACAACAATAAGAACAAGCAATATTACTTTTAACTAATATAAGTTATACCTTATATTAGTTAAACCTTATAACGTGCATTTTTATTGTTGTATCAAGAATAATTAAAGATTATTCGTAAAAAATTAAAGTGCAGTTGAAAACGTAAATGATGACTAGAAACTTACAGATTCTATAATTACAGTAATGTGACTTTGCATTAAAATGAGGGAGAAAGACAGAAATGCCATAGATACATTTGTATCTATGGCATTTCGTTTTCTTTCCCCCACAAAGTTGAATAGGTATGAGCAAACTGGTTACAGTGCGGCTCATACCATTCAACCACTGTGCTTAGCGGGCGTAGGAATTTTATTCCGTACTTAAAGCACTTTATAAAGTTAGACACAGTAGATGATTGAATTAAGCTTCATCACTCGTGATTCGCTTAATCCTAATCATCCTTTTGCGGGGGTAAGACTACAAAGCAAACAGGACTCACACTGTGAGTCCTGTTTTGACTTTGGTCTTACTCCCTTTGAGGATTTAAAGGTGAGAGACTTTTAAGGCTCGAACCGGTGCAACGTTACCGTAATTATGAAGATATCTGTAAGGTTTCAAAGGAATCATTTACGCCTTACTGTCTCTTTATTGTTATTTCTATTTATCCTTTAATTTTTCGTAAAGGTGTGCAGTTTTTATGTGGTTTTAGAGGGTTTTATGGTACAGTATAATAGACTCAATTTAAAAGGAGGATTGTAATGAACGAAGAATTTAACAATCAGAATCATGACGAAGAAAATCTCGAAGTTGAACAAGACACTAAACTCGAGCACCGTCATACTGAAGAACCCAAAAAACAATCCATTATAAAGAGTATTTGGAATCATAAAATCATGATGGCGATTCGTCGCTTTTGGAGAAAATTTCATGTAACGAAGCTACTTCTAGCGATGATGCTAACGGTAGTAACACTATTTACGGGATTTTTAGTTTATTCCGCAAAGACAACCGATGTGAGTGGCTTACGTGCTGGGATGGTCCAGGTGACGGAAGTATATGACCGCAATAACCAAGAAGCCGGCGTACTGAACATCAATAAAGGGGAATTTTTAACGATAGACCAGATTTCTCCGAATATGATTAACGCGCTTGTTTCCACAGAGGATAAACGTTTCTATGACCACCATGGATTCGATCCGATGGGGCTGCTTCGTGCGACTTTTGGCCTGTTAATGAACCGTGGCCGAGTGACGGGTGGAGGAAGTACCATTACGCAACAATTAGCAAAGAATGCGTTCTTAACTCAGGAACAATCGTTTATGCGAAAAGCAAAAGAGCTCTTCTTGAGTTTCGAGTTGGAGAAGAAATATTCCAAAGACCAAATTTTGGAGATGTATTTAAATAATGCCTATTTCGGAAATGGGGCGTACGGAATTGAAAATGCGTCGCTTCGTTACTTCGGAAAGAGCGCAAAGGATTTAACCATCAGTGAAGCTGCTGTCCTTACAGGAAGCTTAAAAGCACCGAATGTGTATAATCCGATTGACGATATGGAATCGACGGTGAAACGCCGTGCGACTGTCTTACAGTTGATGGTCGATAATGGCAAAATCACGCAAGAAGAAGCCGATAAAGCTGCTGCTGAAGTGATTACTGTGACAGATACGTATGAAGCAAATGCTCGATATAAATATCCATACTATTTCGATGCGGTTATTAATGAAATCACAACGAAATACGGAATCAGCGAAGAAGACTTGCTGAACAAAGGGTATAAAATCTACACAGGGCTGGACCAAAATATGCAAGCAGATTTAGAAGAAACCTTCTCAAACAGTTGGTTATTCCCGAAAGCATCTGACGGTACGGTTGCCCAAGCCGCTTCAATTGCCATGGATCCTCAAACTGGGGATGTCCTTGCGACGGTGGGTGGACGTACTAACGAGAAACACACTTTCCGTGGATTTAACCGTGCAACACAGCTTCAGGCACAGCCAGGGTCAACGTTTAAACCATTAGCCGTATATACTCCGGCTCTTGAAGAAGGGTATCAACCTAATTCTGTTCTAGTGGACGAGAAACGTTCGTATGGTTCAGATAAATATACGCCTGAGAACTGGAATAAACAGTATCAAGGAACTGTGACAATGACGGAAGCCTTGAACCAAAGTTGGAATGCTCCTGCTGTATGGTTACTTGATAAAATCGGATTGAAGAAAGGAATCGAGAAGGTTCATCAGTTCGGAATCGAAACAGATCCAGGAGATGAGTACTTAGGGATTGCCCTTGGAGGACTTACAAAAGGAGTTTCTCCAGAGCAAATGGCCTCTGCTTATACAGCTTTTGCCAATAAAGGCGTTCGTGTTCAACCACGTTTTGTGACGAAAATTGTGGACGCAAACGGGAAAGTCGTTGTAGACAATACAGCCGTGAAGGAAAACCGTGTAACAACGGAAGAAGTCGCTAAGAAGATGACAAGTATGCTGTTAACCGTGTACGGTTCAGAAGGTCTTGGCGCACCATTTTCACCAGCTGGTAAGACGATTGCCGGTAAGACAGGGACAACCGAAGCCATCAATAATGACAATGGTTCTCGTGACCAATGGATGATCGGATATACTCCAGACGTTGTTGTCGCTACTTGGATGGGATATGACCAATCAGGGAACTATTCTTTATCAGCATCTAGCCGTGAAGGGGTAGGACCGCTCTTTAAACTAGAGATGGAAGGATTGCTTCAATTTACCGCAAACACACCGTTTAATGTGGAAGCCGTGAAGACGAAACAAAATAATCAAAACAACAATTCGAATAACGGTATCGATCAATTTATCAAAGATGCTCAAAAAGCGGGCGAACAAGTTTGGAATCAAATCCAAGAATGGGGTAAAAATCTCTGGGATAAATTCAGAAATCGATAATGCGAACGTACGTACGTATTGATAGTTTAACCATGCAAAATATGGTATAATAAAAGAGTATTTTAAGGAGGAAGAAACATGAGTAATATTTATGATACAGCCAATCAATTAGAACGCGACTTACGCGAATTACAAGAATTCAAAACAGTAAAGGAAAGCTTCGAAGCAATTTATGCGGATGAAACAGCGAAAGCGTTATTCGATGAATTCCGTACAGTGAATATCGAGTTACAACAAAAACAATTCTCAGGACAAGAGATCACTGAAGAAGATATTCAAAAAGCACAAGAATTAGGACAAAAAGTGTCTGAAAATGAACACATTAAAGCGTTAATGGAAGCTGAGCAACGTTTGAATACGATTATGCAAGACATTAACCGTATCATCACAAATCCATTACAAGAACTTTATAGATCAAAATAATTAATTTTAAACGGTTTTATTAAGAATCGATCCAAAGCATATTTTCTTTGAACGCACAACAGACGGTTCAGGAAAATATGCTTTTTTTGAAGAAAAGAAAGGAGCAACGTATGGTGAAATTCATCCACGCAGCCGACGTCCATCTAGGGGTTACGTACGCAGGTGTCGGGAAGACCCATAAAGATATCGCAAGAGAGCTAAAGCAGGCGGCATTTGATGCTTTTGAAAGAGTCATCGATACAGCGATTGAAGAAGAAGTCGATGCACTGGTGTTGGCAGGGGACTTGCTGGATAGTTCTCGTGCCTTCGTCAAAGAAAAATTGTTCTTGCAGAGTCAGTTGAATCGCTTAGCACCATTTGGAATTCCTGTCGTTGTAGCGCTTGGAAATCATGATGCGGGCACTTCATACGTTTCTGGGGAGCATATTTATACTTTTGGGAGTGCCGTTGAAACAATTGAAGTGGAGACGAGAAACGGGGAACGTGTCGCCTTTAGTGGGTTTAGTTATGAGGTTCCAGTTGTAGCTACCAGAAAAGTTCAAGAGTATCCGGTGAAGAGTGCCAACTGTGATATTCATATTGGAGTGCTACATGGAGAGCTTACGACTGCACAAGGTCGCTATGCACCATTTTCGATTCCTGAACTAAGAGAAAAAGGCTATGACTATTGGGCTCTTGGGCATATTCATACTTGCCAAGAAGTGTCTAGCCAGCCATGTGCGTGGTATAGCGGTACCACTCAAGGAGCGGACCGTAAAGAGAGTGGGCCAAAGGGAGCGTTACTTGTTGAAATTACTTCAGGGAATGCTTCAGAGGTTCAGTTTATTGAAACGAGTATGATGGATTGGACGGAAGTAGAACTTGCTATCAGCGAGACCGCTCGTTTAGAAACTTTACCGTATCTCATCGTAGAGGCACTACCAAATCCTGCGAAACGTAGTCTTGTGACGCTGCATTTACAAACGCAAGAATCGCTGTATTCAAGAGAAGATTTAAAACAACTCACAGAAGTTGTGAATGGATTATTAGAAGAAAACCGAAGCCTTGTAACAGTGATGAGTATTCGCGAACAAGTCACAAAACCGCTTCGTGGCGCTTCTGGAATTTCTCTTGTGGGAGATGTGGATGCGACTCTCTTTTCTGAAATGGAAATTGCAAAAAGCGGATTCTCGAATCAGTTAATGAGCGAATTCCTACAAAAGGAAGATGTCCAACACGAGATTCATGAACGTGCGATGCGTCTATTAGAAGCTCGCTTTTCGGGAAGGGAGGAAGGTTAATGTATATTTCAAAAATTGAGATTGATCATTTTGGGAAATGGGAACATGAGACCTTTACTTTCCATCCGAACTTACAAGTCGTTCAAGGTTTGAACGAATCTGGAAAGACGACCCTTCGACGTTTTATCGAGCAAATGCTTTTTGATTTTAAACAGAAGAAAAATGGCGTTTATCCATATCAACCGCTCCATACGAATACGCGTGGTGGATGCATGTGGATTGAAGATGAAGGACTAGGAGCCTTGATTATCGAGCGCAGCGCTGTGGGTTCTCAGAGGAAACTCGTTCTAAAGAGTGCAGAAACTGGACAAGAGCTGCCCGAAACGATGCTGGACCGAGTTCTTCATGAGTTGACGATGAATGAGTACCATTCACTCTTTGGATTCAATGAAGAGGAATTGCAAAATAATGCGTTTGGAAGCGAAGAGGAAATCCATCGCTTCTTGTATAGCTTAAGTGTCATGGGGCATAAGGGTGCTTATGAGGAGAGTCAGAAGTTACTTGCAGAGGCGAATAAGTTGTTTCGTCCACAAGCTAAAAAATTGGAACTCAACGAGCGAATGGACCGACTCGAAGGTTTAACGAATCAATTATCTCAAACCAAAGGCGAAAATGCCCTTTATGAAGGCTATGTGAGTACTATCAAAGAGCTTCAAAAGGAAGAAGAGAAATTATCTGTAAAATTGCAAGAGACAGAATCTAGACTAGATGTCTTAGAAAATAAGTTCGCTCATTTTGATGCCTTAGAAGAATTCCGTGCAATGGAAGGACTACATGAGTTTCCAAAAGAGTACGACCATAGTAAGGCCGTAGAAACGAATAATACTTTGCGTTCCTTTGAAAAAGAACTCGAACGTACAAAAATCGAGTTAGAGCAGGCAAAAGCAGAAGCAGAGGCACTTGGAGAACCGGCAGAGGATTCGACTCTTGAAGCACTGTACGCGAAAGCTCAAGGTGCAGCAGCAGTTGAAGAACGTGCCTTTGAATTGGAACGTGAGTTGAAGACACATCCAGGGAATATCGGAGTTCAAAGTGAACATGCCAAACCATTTACAGATGCTGAATTAGCAGAATTAGATGCCCTTCAAGGTGAAAAAGAACATGTAGGTCAATTTCAAACAGGAGTCCTTATTGGGCTAGTAGGAATCATTGCCATTACCGTAGTTGGATTTTTAACGAATCAGGTAGCGCTAGGCGTTGGGATTGCTGCAGTTCTAGGAATTGGCGGAGGGTTCTTCTTACACAAAACAGGGAAGTTACAATCTCCAAAAAATAGTGCAGTAGACGAACACGTTCAACAGCTTCTATCTCGAAAAGGAATTGAAGTAACTCCAGAAGAAGCAAGGAGATTTGTGCGAAGAAATGAAGGACGAAGTGTCAATGATTTCTTACAAAAGAAAGCTCAGTTCGTTCAATTGGAACAAAGACTTGCAGCCTTTAAAGAGGAGAGCAAAGACTTCTGGGCCAAAGAACAAATCACACCTCCTGCTACTGTGGAGCAACAGCTACGCGTTATCCGTGAGACTTGGATGGCTTCGCAAAAACGAGTGGCAAAATTAGAGCAACTTCAAGAGAGTATCTTAAAGAAAAAACGCCATTTAGCGCAATTGGAACAAGATGCAACAGAAGTACGTGAAGAATTACAAGAAGCGATTTCCCCACTAGGAATCACAACTGTAGAAGAGTTTAGAACTCAGTTACCAACACTGGACAATCGTGTAGCGTTAGCGCAAAAGAGAGCGTATATCGAAAAACAAGTAACTATTTTTACGAATGAAGAAAAAGAAAGCTTGCAACGACAAACGCTTGAAGAGGAAATTCAAGACGAGTCCTTCACGAAGGCGCAGCTAGAAAGTAAACGGAAAGAAGTACGTGACCAATTGGCAAGTACAAAAACAAAGGCAGAACTGCTGGAAGAAGATGACAATGCGGAATCTCTTCAACTGGAAGCAGACTTTGAACGCTTCGAGGTACAAGAGTCTATCAAGGATTGGGCGACGCAAGTGTATGCAGCTAAATGGATTTTGAAGCAACTTGAAGAAAAAGTTCCAACGAGAGTACCGTTGATTTTAGACGAGGCGAGTCGTATCTTTAGTCGACTCACGATGGGGCAATATACGAAAATCCTCTTAACGGATACGCAGGCGAAGGTGCAGCAGGCAAATGGCCAATGGATAGAAGCTTTCTATCTGTCAAAAGGGGCATTGGATCAACTGTATGTCGCGATTCGTTTTGCCTTTATTTTCCAATTAGCGAAGAAGATGAAAATTCCAGTGCTAATCGATGATGGATTCGTCAATTTTGATAGAGAACGCCTATCGATTATGTTAGAATTAATGGAAGAGCTATCACGCGTAACACAAGTTTTTTACTTTACAACGGAAGTTCCGCTTCAGTTACCAAAAGAAAATGTGCTGAAGTTAGGGGAAAGAGAAAGAAGGTAAATCATGACAAAAAAATTATATGAATACAATGTGGACGAGAGTTTCGAAATCTGCCTATTGATTAAATCTGCAGATGTACGTATGGCAAAAAATGGTAATCCGTTTATCGCCTTCACATTCCAGGATCAATCAGGTCAAATGGACGGGAAATATTGGTCTGCCACTTCAGACGATATTGCAAAATACGTACCAGGAAAAGTTGTAGTTGTAAACGGAAAACGCGAAATGTACAATAATTCGCCACAAGTGAAAATTGTCAGCCTTCGACTTACTGACGCTTCAAAAGGAGAGCCAACATCTGCGAGCCATTTCGTAGAACACGCTCCAATGACGAAGGAAGAAATGGAAGAAGAAGTAAACCAAATTATGTTCGATATCACAAATCCATATTTGCGTCGTATCGTCCATAATATCTTGAAGAAATATCAAGAAGCCTTCTTCGAGTTTCCTGCAGCGAAACGTCATCACCATGCATTTGTGGGTGGATTAAGTTTCCATACGGTTTCGATGCTACGCCTTGCTAAGGCCATCGCAACACAATATACACAAATCAACCGTTCGTTATTATATTCGGGTGTGATTTTACATGATATTGGAAAAACGATGGAATTAACAGGAGCAATCGGCACGGAGTACACACTAAAAGGGAACTTACTAGGGCACATCGTGATCATGGACGAAGAGATTACAAAAGCCTGTGAAGAACTCGGTATCGATGAAAACCAAGAAGATGTGCTTTTATTAAAACATCTCATTCTAGCTCACCACGGCAAACTCGAATATGGTTCACCAGTACGTCCGCAATTATTAGAAGCAGAAGTATTACACCATATCGACTTGTTAGATGCGACGATTACAATGATGTCGAATGCACTCGATAAGACTGAACCAGGCGCATTCTCAGAGCGCGTATTCGGTTTAGATAACCGCTCGTTTTATAAACCAACGATTCAACAATAAATCACATGGTTAATGAAGCCTTTTGGACTCCGTTTTAGCCATTGATTGAGGAGGGAAACGATGAATCCAATAGGAACGAAACCAATTCAGACAAAACGATTACTGCTCAGACCTTTTCAAGTAGAAGATGCACCAGCGATGTTTAAAAACTGGTCGAGCGATGCAGAAGTGACGAAATACTTGACGTGG
Source organism: Streptococcus sp. 263_SSPC (assembly GCF_001071995.1). Lineage (GTDB taxonomy): Bacteria > Bacillota > Bacilli > Lactobacillales > Aerococcaceae > Granulicatella. The sequence continues at coordinate 33,211 of NZ_JVNU01000059.1, read as the reverse complement.
CCTCCACATGAATCTGTCGAAACAACGAAGAAGAGTCTTAAGCGTTGGGTAGACGGTTACCAAAATCCATTTCAATTTAAGTGGGCAATCGTATTTGACAATGAAGTTGTTGGTAGTATCGATGTTGTGCATTTGGAAGAAAAGCTAGATGCTGTGGAGATTGGTTATGCGCTTAGTCGCAAATGCTGGGGAAAAGGAATTATGACAGAAGCGCTCGTAGCAGTGAGTCGCTATCTTTTAGAAGAAGCGGGTTGTAATAGAGTGGCTGCACGTCACGATGTGAATAATCCAGCCAGCGGAAAAGTGATGCAAAAAGCTGGAATGACTTATGAAGGCACGCTGCGACAATATGGCAAGAATAATCAAGGTATCTGTGATATGGCATATTATTCCATCATTAAAGCAGATAGATTGAAGTAGGAGTTAAGTACATGTGTTTGATTTGTGATCGGATAGAATTAATTAAGCAAGGTAAAAATCCGCATTTTGTAAAAGAACTTGAAACGGGTTATGTGGTAATAGGAGACGGACAGTATTTTAAAGGGTACACATTGTTCCTAGCCAAAGAACACGTAACGGAATTGCATCAAATGGAGTATGAAACAAAAATAAAATTTCTAGAAGAAATGAGTATTGTTCAAGAGGCCGTGGCAAAAGCGTTTCAAGCTGAGAAAATGAATATCGAATTGTTAGGAAATGGTGATGCACATGTACATTGGCATCTGTTTCCAAGAAAAGCAGGTGATATGAAAGGATATGGCCATAATGGAAGAGGACCCGTCTGGTGGGTTCCTTGGGAAGAAATGTCATCCGAAGAATATCAACCAAAAGAGAGTGATCTGCTTCAATTAGTAAATCATTTTAAAGAGTATTTATAAATAGGACAAGAAGACATCTACAAAAGTAGGTGTCTTTTTTCGTGAGCAGTTAATTTTGTGATTATGCATTCGTGAGATATACTCTAAATGTAATTAAAAATATTACAGTTAGAAAGGTGATTTTATGACAACAACAGTAAAAAATATCATTATTGGTTTCGGTAAAGCCGGAAAAACATTAGCAGGATACTTAGGAAGTATCGGAGAAGATACGATTTTAATTGAAAAATCAAAAGAAATGTATGGTGGAACATGTATTAATGTCGGCTGTATTCCTTCTAAAAAATTAGCGACAAAAGCACTTCGTAAACAATATTCAAACGAAGACGCTAGCAGCTACTATACAAAGAGTGTTCAAGAAAAGAAAGCTTTAATTGCGGCTTTAAACACAGCAAACTACAATAAAGTAGATTCAGTTGAAAAAACACAAATTATCGACGGAACTGCACGTTTTGTAGATGACCATACAGTAGCTGTAGATACTGCAGAAGGAGAAAAACTCTTCAAAGCAGATCGTATTTTCATTAATACAGGAGCAACTCCATTCGTACCACCAGTAGAAGGGTTAACAATCGGTGGAGCAATTCACACAAGCGAAACAATCATGAACTTAGAAGAATATCCAGAAAGCCTTGTAATTATTGGTAGTGGATTTATCGGATTAGAGTTCGCTGCAACTTACGCTCAATTCGGTACAAAAGTAACAGTAATCGATGTGATTGATGCATTCCTTCCTCGTGAAGACGAAGATGTAGCACAAGCTGTGAAAGAACAATTAGAAGCTTTAGGCGTTACTTTCAACTTAGGCGTTCAATTAAAAGCCGTTCATCAAGAAGGCGGTAAAGCAGTGGTAGAAGCTACTACAGGAGAAGGTGCACCAGTTGCCTTTACAGCAGATGCAGTCTTAGTTGCGACAGGTCGTCGTGCAAACGTACAAGGTCTTGATTTAGACAAAGCTGGCGTGGAATTAACAGAACGTGGCGCAATCAAAGTCAATGAATTCTTACAAACAAATGTGCCTCATATCTTCGCAATGGGCGATGTCAACGGCGGACCACAATTCACATTCGTTTCATTAGATGATTTCCGTATCGTGAAACGTTTCTTAGCTGGGGACACAACATATTCAACAAAACAACGTGCGAAATTCCCAACAGCAACATTCATTAACCCACCTTTAGCAAGCGTTGGTTTAAATGAAAAACAAGCCAAAGAAGCAGGTATCGAAGTCAAAGTAGCGAAACTTCCTGCAATGGCAATTCCAAAAGCTAAAATCTTAGGAAACCAAGTTGGATTCTACAAAGTATTAGTGGACGCTTCAACAAACCAAATCGTTGGTGCAACATTATTTGCAGAAGAAGCACATGAAGTGATTAACATTATCGCAACTGCAATGAACGCGAACTTACCTTACACAGTTCTTCGCGATCAAATCTTCACTCACCCAACAATGGCAGAAGCTTTAAACGACGTATTCGGCTTAATTAAGTAGGGATTATTATGGGAAATGACTTTATCGTAATGATTCACTGCCTTACGTACCTGGCAATTCATCACGAAAATCGTTATTCAAGCAAAGACCTCGCGTTTAACGCTTGTAGCAACCCGGCGATTGTTCGAAAATTGATGAGCCAAGCGGTGAAGAAAGGCTGGGTGTCAACCACTGCGGGAAAACAAGGTGGCTACCAGTGGCAAGGAAATCCAAAAGAAGTTCGCCTTGGAGAAATTTTTTTATTAGTATCTGAGGATGAACGTTTGGAAAAAGCCTTCAAAGAAGCAGCCGACCCAACCTGCCTTGTCAGCACCCGAATGGGAAGCGTTATGGGCAAATTGCAAGAAGAACAAATCCAACAACAAATTAATTTCTATAACAAACGCACCATCCAAGACATGATTGATGGTGTCCAAACTGAATGTCACTAAAAAAGACCGAGCATCCGCTCGGTCTTTTTAAGTAATCATTATAATGTATACATTATAATGATTTTTTGTTTTCCTCGGAGTGGAGGAGGTTTTCTTATTGAAGAACCTTGAAGTGTTTGAACCACAAAACACCAAAAACTTTATAAAGATGATTAAAATACCTGATCTACACAAATGTGCTGGATTTTTAGCAACATAAATGCAAGATAGAAGAAACAATGCTTCATCAAACAACGAAGAAGATAGACGAGTCTTTTTGTTTATTGAAAGAATAGTGGGGAATAGCTTTGAAGCTTCAACGGTGCAAGACCAAGGCTTGCACCGTTGCCCCACTATGACTCTTTCAATAAAAAACAAAAAGACGCAAGTCTATCTTTTTCCTTTTGAAGAGCACCAATTAAGTATTATTTCTTCTAGCGCATATTTATCGCACAAAAAAACTCCCAGCACCAATTGGTACCAGGAGCAGTATTGATTTTAATGTAAGACTTTGTTTAAGAAGTTTTGAGTACGTTCGTTTTGTGGGTTACCAAACACTTCTTCAGGAGTTCCTTCTTCGATGATATAACCACCATCCATGAAGATAACGCGATCGCTAACCTCACGCGCAAATCCCATCTCGTGTGTTACCACAACCATCGTCATCCCTTCTTTAGCTAGGTTTTGCATTACTTCTAATACATCCCCAACCATCTCAGGGTCTAACGCTGAAGTTGGTTCATCGAATAATAACATTTTTGGTTTCATTGCAAGCGCGCGAGCAATAGCCACACGTTGTTTTTGACCACCTGAAAGAGATTTAGGAGAGACATCTGCTTTATCTGCAAGACCAACCATGCCAAGGAGTTCCATCGCATGTTCAGTTGCAGCTTCTTTTGTCTCACGACCTAATTCTACTGGTGCAAGAATGATATTTTCTAGAACGCTTAGGTGAGGGAAGAGGTTGAAGTGTTGGAACACCATTCCGATTTCCTCACGAACTTTATTTAAGTTTGTTTTCTTGTCTGTTAAATCATAGCCGTCGATAATGATATGACCACTGTTGATTTTCTCAAGACGGTTTAAGCAACGTAAGAAAGTTGATTTACCAGAACCAGAAGGCCCGATAATACAAACTACTTCGCCTTCCTCAATAGAAAGGTCGATGGATTTTAATACTTCTAAGTCGCCATATTTCTTTTGAATTTTTTGAACTTCGATAATAGCCATTATTTTAAATTCCTTTCTAAGTGAGCTGAAAGTTTCGTTAATAGAACGATCACGATTAAGTACATCACGCCGACGATTAACCACATTTGACTTGATTGTAAGTTACGAGCGATGATGACTTTACCTGTTTGCGTTAATTCGGCAATACCGATAATTGAAAGGATAGATGTATCTTTCAATGTGATCACGAATTGGTTGATGAATGAAGGAACCATAATTCGAATCGCTTGCGGTAAGATAACTTTTTGCATGCTCTTAGAATATGGAAGACCTAAACTCATGCAGGCTTCGTATTGTCCTTTATCAACCGCTTGAATACCCCCACGGATAATTTCAGCGATGTAAGCCGATGCGTTCAAGCTAAGGGTAATCACACCCGCTACGAACGGTTGCATTGTAATATTGAATGCTTGTGGAATTCCAAAGTAAATGAAGAACGTTAATACGATTAGTGGAACACCACGGATGATGTCAATGTAAAAACCTGCGATTGCTTGTACGATATTGTTTTGGCTAGTTTTCATTAAACCGAAGATAATACCGATTAAACTTGCGAAGATTAAAGCAACAACTGTTAATACGATTGTGTTCCATAAACCAGTTGCAAGAGTTTTCCAGTTTGTTTTAATTAACCCTAGAATGCTTGTTGCTTCTGTGTTTTCGCTAGCGTTTGTTGTGTATTTGTTGATGATTTCATCATACTTACCACTTTCTTTTAGTTTTTTTAAACCGTTATTGAAAGCAGTAATTAATTCTGCGTTTTCACCTTTATTAACAGCAACACCATATTCTGTTTTATTTTCGTTATGGTCTGTCATTTTTAAAGGCAAGTTGTTTGATGTGATTGAGTAGGCAAGTACTGGATAGTCTTCGAATAACGCATCACTGTTTCCTACCATTACATCTTGGTACATACTTGATGAATCTTCAAAAGTTGTAACGGTAAAGCCGTATTTGTTCTTGATAGATTCAGCGTAAGTGGCACCTTGTGTTCCTAATTTAACGGCAACTTTTTTACCTTTTAAATCAGAAAGAGATGTGATTTCAGAGTTTTTAGAAACTCCCATCCCGATTCCGCTGTCATAGTAACTATTTGTGAAGTCGAATTTTTGTTTACGTTCATCTGTAATTCCCATACCAGCCATCACAGCGTCTACTTGACCAGATTCTAATGCTTGTACGGCAGCGTTGAAGCCGAGTGGTTTGAATTCTACTTCGAAGCCTTCAGCCTCTGCGATACTCTTCATTAATTCAATATCAATTCCGACGTATTCACCATTTGTATCTTGGTATTCAAATGGAGCAAATGTAATATCTGTTGCGATTACATATTTTTTAGTCTCTGCTTTAACAGAACTTGTCGGAGAAACGAGGGATAGAAGAGTCATCAATAGAGTGACTAGAACAGCTCCCAAGCTCAAATTTTTTATGTTCATACATATTCCTCCAAATCTACCTTACGTATAAGGTTTTTCCATTATATGGAAGATTTTCTGAAAATGCAAAATTCTAGTCTCATCTCATGTTACATTTTCTGACATGATTTTCTGAGAATAAAAAACTCCCTTCTCTAATGAAAGAGAAGAGAGTGATGCTTATTTTTCTTGTTCGAGGACACGCCAAATCGCTTTTGCCACACCGCCGTTAACATTTGTATCTGTCACAAAATCAGCAACGGCTTTAACTTCGTCTGGAGCATTTCCCATTGCAACACCAATTCCTGCGTCGCGAATCATCGAAACGTCATTGAAGTTATCACCAATTGCGAAAGTTTGCTTCATCGATAAGCCAAGTGTTTCGGCATAGTGAGCAACCGCAATGCCTTTTTGAGCGTCCTTATGGTTGATTTCCAAATCCGTATAAAATGCGGAAGTGACCACAAGGTTCGGATGCGCTTGATCGATATGCTCACGAACGGGTTTGAAATAAGTAGGCCCATCATCGTGAGAGACGATAATCTTGAAGACCTTAATATCTGGAATCGATAGCACTTCTTCAGCAGTCGTCACATCGGTTGCTTCTAGAAGGATTTTGAGCTGTCTAATTTCTTCTTTCAATTGTTCAGGCGATAGATTATTTCTTTCGGCCTTTTTTCGTTCAATGACTTTGTTGATAAAGAGAGCATAATTCTTTCTAAAGTTCCCTTCAGAAGTCACGAGCTGCCAGTCCAAGTCAATCGAATCGAAGTAGTCCAGTAAGGTGTAGACTGTTTCATGAGGAATGGTGACTTCCCAGATAATGTCATGATTTTTATCAAAAATTTGAGCGCCATTCATCGCAATGACAGGAAGATGTAATTCTGCTTGTTCGAGTGCGAAATTGGCTTGAAGATAATCGCGTCCAGTACAAACGATAAAGTGTTTCCCCTGTTTTTGGACTTTTCGAATCGCTTGAATGTTATTTTTATGAACCTCTACATGGTTTGTAAGTAGAGTACCATCCATATCCGATGCAAATAATTTAATCATAGAGCAAAACCTCTATTTCATTTCTTTAAGATGTGTTTGCAATGTTTGAATTTTATCTTGAATACGTCTGAAGCGTGGTTTGTTTTCTAATTGGAATTTTGCGACTTCTTCTTGAATAGAGTTCACAACTTCCATTGTTTGTGGAACAATCACTTCTTGGATTTCTTTAATGCCTCTTTCAAGAGTGGATTTACCAGTGTTAATCACTGTAACATCCTGAGTCACTTCTTGAATTTGTTTTGCTAAGATTTCACGATTTTCTTTACCGCTTCTTGGGTTGTTTAGTAGGGCAACGGCTCCACCGATCACACTACCGAAAATAAAACCTTTTAGAAATTTACTCATTGATTATGCCTCCATTTGTTCGCGAATTGATTGCGCGATTTCTGCTAATACTTCTGAACTTGGATTTGTTGGTTCCCATTTTAATCCGAAGCCATCTTCTTTTGTATAGCGTGGGATTAAGTGGATATGAGAGTGGAAGACGCTTTGGTATGCCAACTCTCCGTTATTACTTAAAATGTTTAAACCTTTAATGTCTGGGTTTGACGCTTGAACGGCACGTGCGATTTTTGGAATACGTGCAAAAACTGCGCTTGCTAAGTCTTCGTCATATTCGAAGATATTGGCAACGTGTTTTTTAGGAACGACCAGTGTGTGCCCTGGTGTTACTTGCGAAATGTCAAGGAACGCAAGTACTACGTCATCTTCATACACGATATGTGCTGGAATTTCTTTATTAATAATTTTATCAAAAATGCAATCTGTCATGGTGTTTCCTCCTTGAGTTCGTACCTCTATGGTATCAAAAAATGCTGTAAAATGAAAGGCTTTCAGGACGGAGAGCTGTTATTTAGTTCTTAGAGGCGAAATTGCTCAAGGGTTCTATACTTGAATAAGAAAAGTGCACTTATTCCGCGTCCTTTCACACTTTTTTTGCTTTATGGTATAATGAGGAGAATAGTTAGATAGGAGAATCTATATGTCACTACAATTAAACAATGTAACTGCAGGATATACAAAAGTTCCTGTCATTACAGACATCACTTTTGATGTAAATCCAGGCGAGATTTGCGGCCTAATCGGTTTGAATGGTGCCGGTAAGAGTACGACAATTAAAACGATTATTGGGCAACTTACCCCTTTTAGCGGAAGAGTAGAAGTAGAGAAACTAAGTATTCTCGAAAACCAACGGGGCTACCGTCAGTCGATTGCGGTCATTCCAGAAAGTCCAGTTCTTTACGAAGAATTGACGTTTAGAGAGCATATTGAATTTGTGGCTCGTTCGTATAATCAAATGAACGAAGAGACAATGGCTCATGCAATGGAGCTTGTGGAAGCTTTCCGCTTAACGAAGCAATTGGATTGGTTCCCAGCATATTTCTCAAAAGGAATGAAGCAAAAAGTACTCATCGTCTGCGCGTTAATGCTAGACGTGCCCGTCTATGTGGTCGATGAACCATTTTTAGGACTCGATCCACTAGGGATTCGTACTTTACTTCAAGTCTTGAAAGAAAAGAAAGAAAAGGGTGCAGCGATTTTAATGTCGACTCACGTATTAGATACGGCTGAGAAGTATTGTGATCGTTTCATCGTGTTACACGAAGGAAAAGTAATTGCACAAGGCGATATCGAAGGCTTACGCGCAACTTCGAATATTGAAGAAACTTCTCTTGAGGAAATTTACTTTGCATTAACGACAGGGGACGATGCCCATGAATAGTGCAACAATTTTTGAGGCTCGCGTAAGAAAATATCAAAAGAAAAGCATGAAGTATATTCGCTATATGCTGAATGACCATTTCTTGATTGTCTTATTTTTCTTATTTGGCTTTATCATGGTGCAATACTCGAGTTGGATTCAAACGATTCGTGTATTGGAATGGCCTTTACTAGGGTTACTTGCAGTTCTACTAGCGAGTGTTCCATTCTTTGGCGGAGTAGCAACGTTGCTCGAACCAGCCGATGGAATATTTTTATCGGTAGTGGGGCAAGACTTTAAGGCGTACTTACAAAAAGCGATTCGTCGTAGTTGGGCGCTTCCGCTACTTGTGATGTTGGCTTCAACAGGAATTGTCTTTCCAATCGTGGCACAAGCCTTTGGAACGAATATGAGTATGTTCGTAAAGCTATTCCTCTTACAAGTGCTCTTTAAAGATTTATTATTCCGTTGTACGAAATATGCTTACCGCGGAGTGCTCCATTTTACATGGATAGAAAAACTCGGAATTTATGTAATTGCAGTAGTGAACTTCTTCGGAATGTTTTTATGGATTTCTGAAGCTTGGTCATTTGTTTTATTAGTGATTCCAATTCTTCTGAGTGTTTTTATCGAGTACTATTATGGAAAAGCGGCCTTTGTCTATCGATTCGATTCTATGATTGAGTCGGAATTAGAAAGACAACAACGAATTTATCGCCTATATGCATTGTTTGTGGATGTGCCAATGGTGCATAAACCACAAGCGCATCGCCGTTCATATTTAGATGGCGTATTGAAGGTACTTGTTGGAAAAAATCCAAGTGGTCATCGCTATTTAGTGAGTCGTACGGTCGTTCGTACGAGTCAATATATGAGTTTATTATTACAACTGGCAGTTGTCAGCTTTGTAGTTGCATTATTTTCTCAAGAGTATTATTGGAACTTTATCGTCAATGCGTTACTTGTGATGCTATTAGGATTCCAACTCGTTGGGGTTATCCAAAGTGCCAACACGCAAAATAGTCATTTTGCCTCTTTAGTGGATAGCAACACTCGTCTTAAGGATAATTTATCAGTCCTCATGATGACGATGGTCGCATCCGGTGTTGTACTGGGCATTTCTTCAGTGATAGGTATGCGTGAAATGATTGGATTAGTAGGGATTATTTTCTATCCGATTTTCGGTGTATTCTTTACACAATTTTATTTGCGTTATCGATTCCTTAAGAAGAGAAGAAAAATTTAAGTTTGTAGGCTACTAAGTAGCGCACAAACTTGACTCAAATGGTATAAAACCATAAAATAAAAGAATAGATTTATTAAAGGAAACAGAATTTGTCGTTAGGGATGGAATAGATGGAATATAACATGGACACAGGATGGGATCTCCATCCAATTGGTGGGGACACCGGTCAAGCGTACATGGGTGTAAAAGACCATGAACGTGTATTTCTAAAGAGAAACGCTTCACCGTTTTTAGCGGTGCTATCGGGTGAAGGTATCACTCCTAAGTTAATATGGACCAAACGTGCGGGTAATGGTGATGTCATTACAGCTCAAGAATGGTTGTCTGGAAGATCCCTCACTAAGGAAGAAATGGGGTCCGTCGAAGTCATTGAGCTGTTAAAACAAATTCATCAATCCCCAAATCTTTTACAAATGTTGCAACAAATTCAAGGTGAAGAGTATAGCACTCAAAAATTCATCGATGAATATTTAAATAATTTACAGTCAGGATTACAAACCCACCGTTTCTTAAATGAAGTTTTGAATTACTTAATTGAAACGATTCCGCTTGTGAGCGAAGTTGGGAAAACAGTTTGTCACGGAGATTTAGACCGTCGTAACTTTATGTTATCAGAAGACGAGAAGCTCTACCTTGTCGACTGGGAAATGGTTCGCCTTGCCGATCCAGTTTCTGATTTGACGATGATCTTGACGCAATACATTCCTGTTCATCAATGGGGTGAATGGCTTGATATGTATGGCTTACAACTGTCTACAAATATTTATCAACGAATTGAATGGTATGCTCTCATGAATTGCTTGAATTACATTAAGAAAACGCACTTCGAGGGACGTTACCTTGAAATGAATGAGAAAATTCTTTTGGTGAAGTCGATTTACAATAATCGTATCGGAAAGCCAACAGAAGAATAGACAGGAGTTAGACTTTGAGATTAAGAAATAAACCTTGGGCAAAAGATGCACTAGCTGCTCACCCAGAAATGGTCATCCAAGATCCAGCGCAATGGAAGGGAAGATGGCATGAACGTTTTGGCAATAACAATCCAATCCATATCGAGATTGGTTCTGGGAAAGGTCAATTCGTGAGCGGCATGGCTCGTCAAAACCCAAACATTAACTATATTGGAATTGAAATTCAAGAAAGCGTCCTTGTAGTCGCACTTGAAAAAGCTCTTGCAGCAGATGTTCCAAACTTACAATTATTACATGTGAACGGTGGACAAGTAACAGACTACTTCGAAGATGGAGAGGTCGCACAAATTTACTTGAACTTCTCAGATCCATGGCCAAAGAAACGTCATGCAAAACGTCGCTTGACTCATGAAAGTTTCTTAGTTGGATACGAAAAAGTATTACCACCATTTGGAGAATTACACTTCAAGACAGATAACCGAGGATTGTTTGAATACAGCCTTGCTTCATTCTCACAATTTGGACTTGTGTTAAAACAAGTTTGGTTAGATTTACATCAAGTGGAATTTCCAGGAAATGTGATGACAGAATACGAAGAGAAATTCTCAGCAAAAGGTCATCCAATTTATCGTGTGGAAGTGATTTTCCCACAGGATAGAAAAGCTTTTAAACAACCTGAATAACAAATAAAGGAGCCTGATTCATATGGAATCAAAAAATAGTTTCAAAGGTGCAAGTTTTCTACTAGCAGCGGGTGCTGTTATTGGAGCATGGGTCACTTCAAAATGGTTTGAACGCAGAAATGTCAATGGAGATGTTATTGTTCAAAATGTACGTAAATTATTTCAAGTAGTAGGTACTATCGAAGGCTCTTGGATTGAGATGGAACCTGTATTCGTGGATAGCCCTGAGTTTTATGGGGAAGTTTATTATGGCGGGGTTACTCGTAAAGAAGATAATGAACTAGTCCAATACGAATTTTATGCAGATGCAAAAACAGGAGCCGTTATTGATTTATACAAAATTGGATAATTAAAGAAAGCTGGAGGACCTCCAGCTTTTGGCGCGTTTATAAGATGTTTTATAGAAGTAGGAAAGAAGAGGATACAATGGAAGCTCATACAGAACAATTAATCAAAACGTTAACAGAAATGAAAGGGACAAGTGGACACGAAGGGCGTATTCGTGAATTCATGAGAAACGAATTAACACCTTTAGTGGACCGCATTGAACAAGATGGTCTTGGCGGTATTTTTGGGGTTCGTGATAGCAAAGAAGAAGATGCACCACGCATTATGATTGCAGCGCACATGGACGAAGTTGGTTTCATGGTAACAAACATCACTCCAAACGGAATGTTCAAAGTAAGTCCTTTAGGTGGATGGAACCCATATGTGGTTTCAGCACAACGTTTTACATTATTAACTCGTAATGGAGACTATCCAATTATTTCATCTTCAATTCCACCACATTTATTACGCGCGGCTGGTGGTCAACAACCAGCTGTGAAAGTAACCGACATTTTATTCGATGCTGGATTTACTTCACGTGAAGAAGCGCTTGAATATGGCTGCCGTCCTGGCGATACAATCGTTCCAGATGTAGAAACCATTTGGACTGCCAATAAGAAACGCATGATTTCTAAATCATGGGATAACCGTTATGGATGTACAGTCGTTCTTGAAGCATTGAAAGCTGTTAAAGATGAAACTTTACCAAATACATTAATCGCTGGAGCAAACGTGCAAGAAGAAGTTGGATTACGTGGAACTGGTCCAAGTGTGACAAAATTCAATCCTGATTTATTCTTTGCAGTAGACTGCTCAGCAGCAGATGATATTAATGGTTCAAAAGAAACGTTTGGACACCTAGACCAAGGATTCTTATTACGTATTTTAGACCCAGGTATGGTGACTCTTCCTCGTATGAAAGAATTCCTAGAAGACACTGCGTTAACTCATAACATTCCGTTCCAATACTTTGTTTCTCAAGGTGGAACAGATGCTGGTAAAGCACACTTAATGAATCAAGGGGTTCCTAGTGCGGTAATCGGGGTTTGTGCTCGTTATATTCATACACACCAAACAATGTTCTCAATTAAAGACTACGAAGCAGCACGTGAAATGGTTATCCAAACAATCCGTGCATTAGACCGTAGCACAGTGAACACTATTTTAGACGGAAGAACAAATTAAGAGTAAAGAGGTACAATATATGTGGTTAAGTTTTTATAACAAAAAGGGTATCGGCGATACGTTATTATTAACAAGTGGAACTGCAAACCGCTACGACGTCGACTATGAGAAAAAAGGAGATGTGACTCAAGTCTTTGTTCGTGAGTCGAAAGAAGTTCTAGGCTATAATATAGAAAAGATTTCTGAAGTGATTTCATTTGAAGAAGATGGACAACAAATCCTAACTCCCAAGCAACAAGAAGTTGTCAAAGGATTGATTGAAAAAGCTGGGTTTGATGTTTCAACTTTAGATTTAACACCAGAAGATGCACTTGTAGTTGGATACGTTGAAAGTTGCGTAGATCATGAAGATTCTGACCACTTACATGTGACAATGACACGAGTAAGTGACTCTGAAGTGTTACAAATCGTCTGCGGAGCACCGAACGTGAAAGCAGGACAAAAAGTGGTTGTTGCTAAACCTGGTACAGTAATGCCAAGTGGCGCTATCATTTGGGCTGGAGAATTACGCGGAGTAGCTAGTCACGGAATGCTTTGCTCAGCACGTGAATTAGGTTTAGAAAACGCACCAGCGAAAAAAGGAATCTTAGTATTAGATGATGCGACTCCAGTAGGAACGCCATTTAAAACATTAAACTTACAATAAAGGAGGATACGGAGTCATGAATGAACCATTTAACGAGAAAAACGATTCATTCGCATCGCTTCAATCAAGACGTGAAAAGTCTACTTTTCCGAATTACTTGAAGCAAGGTCAAACTTTTGAAGATCAAGTCGTTGAAGAAATGACGCGAGTTGATGCCACAAGAAAAGATGAGACTCCACAAGAATCCTTACCTTTTGATGAGCGACCTGATGCAGCACTCTTACAACCAATTGAAAAAGAGGAACATCAATTACCCGCGCAATTCCGTTCATTTAAGGAAAAAGCGACGGAAGGTCATCAAAAATATAAACCGCGTGTGGATTGGACTTCTTATTTAAATACGAATCAACGCAAACCTTTTAAACCAAGTACGGTACCTTCGAGTACTAGAGGTTTAGAACAAGAGGAAACACCAAAAGTTTCTTATCGCGAATTAGAAAATGAGTTATTGCCAAATAGTACGGACTTGATTCTATTCGAGAAGGAAGAAGCTTTATTGGTATCCGTCGAGGAACAAGAAGATACAATCGAAAAACGTTTGAAAGAGTACAATGGCACCTCTTATGAGAAACCAGTACAAAGCCAAGTTTTCGCAACAAAGGGCTATGTTCCTGCCTTTAAACGCAAACAAGAATCAGATGTTGAAGTCGTGCAAGAATCCTTGTTAGAAGGCTTGCCGGAGACAAAAGTTGAAAGACGAAAAGCACCGGAAAAACCACTAACAGGAAAACAAAGACGCGCAATGAAAAAATCGTTATCGATGATTATGGAACAGGAGCAACATGAACGTCAGTTGCCATATGTTCATCCAAAAAAACAGTAGTAGAAAAGCGAGGAGAAAAAATGGATAAAAGTAAGATTTATCACTTTACGGGAATAAAAGGATCAGGAATGAGCGCATTAGCCTTAGTATTACATGGGGAAGGCTATAAAGTGCAAGGGTCAGACTTAGAACAATACTTCTTCACTCAAAAAGGATTAGAGGAAGCTGGAATTACATTATTACCATTCAGCGCTGACAATATTAAAGAAGGACAAATTGTGATTGCTGGGAATGCTTTTCCAGATAGCCATGAAGAATTAGTTTCTGCGCGTGAAAAAGGCGTGGAAGTCATTCGTTATCACAAATTCTTAGGCGAATTGTTAAAAGGCTATAAGAGTGTTGCCATTACTGGTTCGCACGGTAAAACAAGTACAACAGGGTTGCTATCTCACGTATTAAGTGGAATGGAACCAACAAGCTATCTTATCGGTGATGGAACTGGTAAAGGGATTGAAAATTCAGAGTACTTCGTTTTAGAAGCTTGTGAATATAAACGTCACTTTATGGCGTACCGTCCAGACTATGCCATCATGACCAATATCGACTTTGACCATCCTGATTACTATACAGATATCGAAGATGTTCAAAGTGCCTTTGAAGCATTTGGTAAACAAGTGAAAAAAGGAATCATCGCTTGCGGGGATGATGAGAGATTACGTACCTTAGATGCGATTGTACCTGTTACTTATTACGGTGTTGGTGAAAACAATGATGTGATTGCTAAAAATATCCGTAAAGAAAAAGGCGGAAGCTACTTTGATGCGTATATTAAAGGCGAATTATATGGTCATTTCTATATTCCAACATATGGAGACCACAACATCCTTAATGCATTAGCGATTATCGCATTCTACTACTTAAACGATTTAGATCGTAATGAATTAGCTGAACAATTCAGCACTTTCGGTGGAGTGAAACGTCGCTTCTCTGAAAAAGTAATTAACGGCGTTACTATCATCGATGACTACGCTCACCACCCATCTGAAATTCGTGCAACATTAGATGCGGCACGTCAAAAATATCCAGATAAAGAAGTGGTGGCGGTCTTCCAACCACATACATTCACTCGTACAATCGCGCTTTTAGAAGAGTTTGCGGCAGTGTTATCACTTGCGGACCACGTATACTTATGTGATATTTTCGCATCTGTTCGTGAAGAAGCAGGGGATGTTTCTATCGAAGACTTAGCAAAACTTGTTAAAGGTGGCGCGAAAGTATTACCTCTTGATAATGTATCTCCATTATTAAACTATAAAGACGCAGTAATCGTGTTTATGGGAGCAGGGGACGTTCAAAAATATGAGTTTGCGTATGAAAAACTCCTATCAAATACTTCTCCAACACAAAACTAAATGTTGATGGATTCAGGCCTGGCAGTTGCCAGGCCTTTTTGTATGCATCTTAGTATTGAAGGCGAAGGGATACCGCTCTTTTTAGTGTTCATAGGATTGTTTATTTGTTACACTGGTAATGACAAATTAGGAGGCATATTATGGCGAAACCAAAATTATTATTAGTAGACGGAAGCAGTTTAGCATTCCGCGCATTTTTCTCAATTTTAGATTTAAATCGTTTTAAAAATTCGAATGGCTTACATACGAATGCACTCTATTCATTTCACCGTATGTTTAAGTCCATTTTAGACTCTGAAAAACCGACGCATGTACTCGTTGCATGGGATGCTGGGAAGACGACTTTCCGTACTGAAATGTATGCAGATTATAAAGGAGGTCGTTCGAAAACTCCTGGTGAATTCATCGAACAAATGCCTTACTTTAATGTGCTCTTAGATGCATGGGGAATTCCTCATTACCGTCTGAACCAATACGAAGCCGATGATATAATCGGTACTCTTGCCAAACAAGGGGAAGCAGCAGGATATGAAGTCGTAGTTCTTTCAGGAGATAAGGACTTGATTCAGCTTGCGGACAAAAATATTACTGTAAAAATTACAACAAAAGGTGTGACAGAACTGGTTGAGTACACTCCTGAAGTGATTTTTGAAAAATACGGATTGACGCCTGAACAAATTATCGACATGAAGGGGTTAATGGGAGATTCTTCCGATAACTATCCTGGTGTTACAAAAGTCGGTGAAAAAACAGCCGTGAAACTTCTTCAAGAATTTGGCAGCGTCGAAGGAATCTACGAACATGTCGATGAAATGAAGAAGAGCAAGTTGAAAGAAAACTTAATTAACGACAAAGAGCTAGCCTTCTTAAGTAAGAAACTGGCGCGCATCAATGTGGAGTCTCCACTTGAAATCACGCTAGACGATACACTTCGTAAGGAACAAGATGTAGATGCGTTGATGGCATTTTACAAAGAAATGAACTTCAATTCTTTCCAATCAGACCTATTAAACTCTGGTGCTGCGACAGTAGAAGAAGCACCAAAAGCCCAGCGCCCAAACGTCAAACGTGTGTCCGAGATTACGGAAGATATGCTTAAAGGTGCAACAAGTGTGCATTTTGAGACACTTGAAGCCAATTATCATGTGGCAGATGTGATTGCCGTTGCCTTCGGAAATGAAAAAGAAGTCTTTGTGACTGATTTAAATACGGCCGTTGCTTCAGAAGCTTTCAAGAAATGGCTCGCGTATGCATCAATCGAAAAACATTTATTTGATACAAAAGCAGCAAAAGTACTCTCACATCGTTTCGGTCTTGTGTTAGCAGGTGCAAAATATGATGTGTCCCTTCTTGCGTATTTAGTGGACACAAATGATATCGTGAAAGAAATTAGTGACGTGGCTCGCCGTGTCGATGTGACGATTCTTGCTAGTGACGAAGCTGTCTATGGAAAAGGCGTAAAAATCCAAATTCCTGAAAATCAAGAAGTTTGGAATCAGCACTTAGCAGCGAAAGTCTACACGATTGCGGTGGCGCCTGAAAAACTATTGAAGCGCCTCGAAGAAAATGAACAAACACATCTTTATTGGGAAATGGAATTGCCAGTGAGCGACATTTTAGCGCGTATGGAAATTCAAGGGATTCGTGTCGATAAAGAACGTTTAGTTGAGATGGGTGTGGAATTTGAAGCGCGTCTAAAAGAAATCGAACAAGAAATTTATGTACTTGCTGGGGAAGAGTTTAATATCAATTCGACTAAACAACTCGGTGTCATCTTATTTGAAAAAATGGGCTTACCAGTCATCAAGAAAACGAAGACTGGCTATTCAACAGCGGTAGATGTTTTGGAGAAATTGGCGCACCAAGCTCCAATCGTGGAATTGATTTTAGAATACCGTCAATTAGCCAAATTAAATTCAACGTATGTAGAAGGTCTGCAAGCTTATATTCAAGAAGACGGCAAGATTCATACGCGTTTTGTCCAAAACTTAACGCAAACAGGTCGTCTAAGCTCGGTGGATCCAAACTTACAAAATATTCCAATTCGTACACAAGAGGGACGTCGTATTCGTTACGCGTTCTTACCAGAGCATGACGATTGGAAGATTCTCTCAAGCGACTATTCGCAAATTGAATTGCGTGTGTTAGCGCATATTGCTGGCGATAAACATATGATTGAAGCGTTCAAAAATAACGTCGACATTCATACCAATACGGCAATGCGCGTGTTTGGTATTACAAACCCAGACGATGTAACGAGTGAAATGCGTCGCCAAGCTAAAGCCGTAAACTTTGGTATTGTTTATGGAATTAGTGATTACGGATTATCGCAAAACTTGAATATCTCCCGTAAAAGAGCCAAAGAATTTATCGACCGTTATTTGGAAGAGTTCCAAGGGGTAAAAGACTTTATGGAATCTGTTGTGAAAGAAGCGCGTGAGAAAGATTATGTGGAAACGTTATTCCACCGTCGTCGCTACTTGCCGGATATTCATTCAAGTAACTTTAATTTACGCTCATTTGCCGAACGTACAGCGATGAACTCACCAATCCAAGGAAGTGCCGCTGATATTTTGAAGATGGCGATGATTGAATTGGACCGTGAAATGAGAGAACGTAAATTCAAAGCAAACGTATTATTGCAAGTGCACGATGAGTTGATTTTCGAAGTGCCACAAGAGGAACTAGAAAGCCTTCAAAGCTTAGTAGAAGAAGTCATGGAAAATGCCGTGAGCTTGAAAGTTCCACTACGAGCCGATAGCAATGTCGGTGACAACTGGTTTGAAGCAAAATAACTAAAAATAGAATGGGCATCTCTTCTTATCGATGTAAGTTAGGGATGTCCATTATGTTTTATCTTTTGAGTTTATAGCGTTTTTGTAGTATACTTTTTGAGTTAAGAGAAGAAGTTTAGGTGATGGAAGGGCTCTTTTAGCGTTCAGATTCCATCACTTTCATTTTGTCAATCAATGGAGGAAATACATGAAATTAAGAAATGATATTCGCAATATTGCTATTATCGCCCACGTTGACCACGGTAAAACAACACTTGTGGATGAATTATTAAAACAATCAGATACATTAGATGCACGTACAGAATTATCAGAACGTGCCATGGACTCAAACGATATCGAACGTGAACGCGGAATTACAATTTTAGCGAAAAATACAGCCGTTCAATATAAAGGAACTCGTATCAATATCATGGATACACCAGGACACGCGGACTTCGGTGGAGAAGTAGAACGTATCATGAAAATGGTAGACGGTGTAGTTCTTGTAGTGGATGCGTATGAAGGGACAATGCCTCAAACTCGTTTCGTATTGAAAAAAGCATTAGAACAACATTTAACACCAATCGTTGTTGTAAACAAAATCGACCGTGATGCTGCTCGTCCAGAAGAAGTAGTCGATGAAGTGTTAGAATTATTCATCGAATTAGGTGCCGATGATGATCAATTAGAATTCCCAGTAGTTTATGCTTCAGCATTAAACGGAACTTCAAGTTTATCAGATAACCCAGCGGACCAAGAAAAAACAATGGATTACTTATTCGATACAATTATCGAACATATCCCAGCACCAGTAGATAACTCAGATGAACCATTACAATTCCAAGTATCATTATTAGACTATAATGACTACGTTGGACGTATCGGTATCGGACGTGTCTTCCGTGGAACAATCAAAGTTGGGGACCAAGTAACCTTATTAAAATTAGACGGTACAAAGAAAAACTTCCGTGTTACTAAATTATTTGGTTTCTTCGGATTAAATCGTTTAGAAATTAACGAAGCAAAAGCAGGGGACTTAATCGCTGTATCTGGTATGGAAGATATCTTCGTTGGAGAAACAGTAACTCCAGTAGATACACATGAAAGCTTACCAGTATTACACATTGACGAACCAACATTACAAATGACATTCTTGACGAACAACTCACCATTTGCAGGACGTGAAGGTAAATTTGTAACAGCACGTAAGATTGAAGAACGTCTAATGCGTGAATTACACACAGACGTATCTCTTAAAGTTGAACCAACTGATTCACCAGATGCATGGATCGTATCAGGACGTGGGGAATTACACTTATCAATTCTTATCGAAAACATGCGTCGTGAAGGATACGAATTACAAGTATCTCGTCCAGAAGTAATCATCAAAGAAATCGATGGCGTGAAATGTGAACCATTTGAACGTGTACAAATCGATACTCCTGAAGAATACATGGGTTCAATTATCGAATCATTAAGTAACCGTAAAGGTGAAATGCAAGATATGCAACACAATGATAACGGACAAGTTCGTATTGTCTTCTTAGTTCCAGCTCGTGGATTATTAGGATATACAACTGAATTCTTATCAATGACACGTGGTTACGGAATCATGAACCACACATTCGATCAATACTTACCATACATTCCAACAAGCATCGGCGGACGTCGTAATGGGGCACTTGTTTCAACAGATACAGGTAAAGCAACAACATACGGAATTATGGGTGTTGAAGAACGTGGTGTAATTTTCACTGAACCAGGTACTGAAATTTATGAAGGAATGATTGTTGGAGAACACTCTCGTGAAAATGACTTAGCGGTTAATATTACGAAAGCAAAACAACAAACAAATATTCGTTCAGCTACGAAAGACCAAACTTCAGTGATTAAGACTCCTAAGAAATTATCTCTTGAAGAGTCATTAGAATTCTTATCAGACGATGAATACTGCGAAATTACTCCAGAAACAATTCGTTTAAGAAAACAAATTCTAAATAAAGGCGAACGTGAAAAAGCAAATAAACGTAAAAAACAAGCCGAAGCAGAAAATTAATCTGAATAGCAAAAGGTGGATGCATTGCATCCACTTTTTTTGTTGTTTTTATTGATTTAATTTAACTCGAACAACTTGCTCATGAAAGTTCCGGTTTTAAAAGTTAAGTGATACCGTATACGGTATCACTTGTATTAGGTGTATTGTGTTTTTATGTACAGTTGTAGTATCCTATAGTGGTAAGGTTTATAGAGAGAAGAGATGACAGATGACAAAACAAAGAAAAATCATGTACGGAGTTTTTGGGGTACTTTTCGCATTTATTTTATTGGCCCTGGGATTGATTCAAATGTTTACGTATCGAGCGACTCCTGAGGCACAAAAAACTTGGAATATTGCTGCGTTTGAACAGAAAAACAACTGGACTCATTTTGAGGTGACTGGCGAAAAGAAAGGAACGCTTTTATTTTATACGGGTGCATTAGTTGAACCGCAAGCTTATGCAAAATTAGCTGATGGACTCGCTAAAGAAGGAATCGAAGTGTACATTATTTCCTCTCAGTTAAATTTACCGGTATTGGATAATGGAACGATGGCCACTATCGTAAAAGAAGAGCACTTGGATAAAGTGTTTGTCGGAGGGCATTCTCTAGGTGGAGTTGTTTCGACGGTTGAAGCGAAAAAATTGAACGAGACGGGTCAAGTAGCAGGGTTAATTTTACTAGCAAGTTATCCAGATCAGAGTACGGATATCAGTGAAACACAAATTCCTGTTTTATCCATTACGGCTTCGAACGATAAAATTTTGAAACAAGAGAAATATGAAGATGCCAAATCTCGGTTACCAGAGTCTACACTCTATAAAGTCATTGAAGGTGGGAATCATAGTGGATTTGGACTTTATGGTCAGCAAAATGGAGATGGTGAGGCGACAATGAGTGCCGAAGAGCAACAAAAACAACTCATTCAATTGATTAAACAATTCATCGTAACACATTAAGCTAGGCTTCGGTCTAGCTTTTTTATACGCTAGAGTTGAGTTTTCACACCTCGGCAGGTATCATGAAAGTAACGAATTTTGGAGGTAGAGTGTATGCAACAAAAAGTAACAAAGAACTGGGTCACTATCGGAACTGGCGTTATTGCGAATGAATTAGCCGTAGCAATGGAATCTTTAAATGGAAAACTCTATGGTGTGGCCAATCGCACCTATGCGAATGCCGTGAAATTTGCCCAAAAATATGGTATTGAAAAAGTATACGATGCAATTGATGATGTATTTATAGATCCTGCAGTGGATATTATTTATATTTCAACACCACACAACACTCATATTCACTATCTTAGAAAAGCATTAGCCGCTGGAAAACACGTATTATGTGAAAAGGCGATTACGCTAAACAGTGAAGAGTTGGAAGAAGCGTTGCAACTTGCTAAAGAAAATAATGTAATTTTGGCTGAAGCGATGACACTTTACCATATGCCAGTCTATAAACAATTAAGAAAAGCTGCTGAAAACTTAGGTGAGCTTCGCATGATTCAAATGAACTTTGGTAGCTATAAAGATTATGATATGACGAATCGTTTCTTCAATCGCAATCTAGCAGGAGGGGCATTGCTTGATATCGGTGTATATGCCTTGTCTTGCATTCGTTATTTCATGAGTGAGGCGCCAAGTTCGATGGTTTCTCAAGTGAAATTAGCGCCAACGGGTGTGGATGAACAAGCTGGAATCGTTTTGACGAATGATGCTGGAGAAATGGCAACTGTCACGATGACGCTACATGCTAAACAACCAAAACGCGGAGTCATTGCTTACGACAAAGGGTATATTGAGATTGTAGATTATCCTCGAGCACATAAAGCAACGATTACTTATACAGAAGATGGACACGTTGAAACTTTTGAAGATGAATTGGGATTAGATGCCTTAGCTTATGAAGTGCTAGATATGGAGTCAACGATTAATTCAGGAGTAGACAAAATGCATCTTGAATATACGGTCGATGTGATGAAAATTATGACAGAATTACGTCGTGAATGGGGAATCAAGTATCCAGAGGAAGAGGAAGCATGAAGCAACAAGAACAATTAAAACGAATGGAACAGTATGCCAAAAGAGTGCTTAGTGCAGATACAACAGGGCACGATTGGTCGCATATTGAACGCGTCGTCAATACGACAAAGACGATTGCGAAGGCGGAAGGAGCAGACTTATTTATTTGTGAAGCTGCAGCGCTACTCCATGATGTTATCGATGATAAAATTGTCAACGATCCCGCAACCGCGTTGAAGGAATTGAAAGGATTTCTAATTTCTATTGAAGTGACTCCTGAACAAGTTGAAGCTATTGAGTCGATTATTACGAGAATGTCGTTTAAGAATCATAAGGAACAACAAGAACTTTCTCTTGAAGGAAAAGTAGTGCAAGATGCGGATCGATTAGATGCCATTGGTGCTATCGGGATTGCTAGAGTGATGTGTTACTCTGGAAGTACTGGAAGACCAATCCACAAACCAGAAATGAAGCCACGTGAAAACTTAACGCCTGAAGAATATAGAAACGGTGAATCGACAGCTATTATGCATTTCTATGAAAAATTACTGAAGTTAAAAGATTTGATGAATACCAATATGGTAATGAATTGGCAAAAGGGCGACATGAATTTTTAGAACTGTACTTAGAGCAATTTTATGCCGAATGGGATGGGAAACGATAGACAATAAGCGACAAAATTTTTTGTCGCTTATTTGTTTTGTAAGAGAAACAGGTGTAAAATAGTAACTACATTTTAAAGTGAGAGGATTGGTTGCGTGGAAGTTGAGCAACAACTTACGAATAAAGAACTTCGAAAAAATATATTTGTGATTGTATGGCCGGTATTTGTGGAAGTACTTCTTGGTGCACTCTTTGGAATGGTTGATATGATGATGGTGGGTAAAATCCCAGGGGATACTGCTGCAGCTGTTTCTGCAGTTGGGATGACAAACCAACCAATGTTTCTAGGACTAAGTTTGATTCAGGCATTAAATGTCGGCGGAACTGCGATTATTGCCCGATATTTTGGAGCAAAAAAATACAATCGTATGGGAAGCATCCTTAAGCATGTAATGATTCTTGCGATGGTTTTCTGTGTGACGCCAACAGCAATATTGATGCTGATTTTCGCACCGGAAATCTTATCTTTACTTGGGGGAGATGCGACAGTTATTAATGTCGGTGTGGACTACTTTAGAATTGTCACAATTGGATTTATCTTCCAATCACTATCGTTTACTGTAACAGCAGCTCTTCGAGGAATTGGTGAAACGAAAATACCGATGAAGAATAATATTATAGCCAATAGCTGTAATGTTTTAGGAAATGCCATTTTAATCTACGGGATGTTTGGCTTTCCGGCATTAGGCGTTACAGGGGCAGCAATTGCTACAGCTGCATCGAATTTAATCGCGATGGTGTTAAATGTACGTTATATTTTGTCAGGAAAAAGTATTCTAAAACTCGATTTTAAGGAAAAATTTGAATTTAGGGCGGAAGTGATGCGCGATTTAGTACGTATCGGAATTCCAACAGCATTAGAACAAATGGCATTACGTTTTGGCGTTATCATGTTCTTGAAGATCGTTTCAGGACTGGGAAATAATGTTTATGCGGCTCACCAAATTGCTTTGAATGTACTTTCTCTATCATATTCTCCAGCTCAAGCTTTCGGGATTACTGCTTCGTCACTGATGGGGCAATCGCTTGGAGCTAAAAATGAAAAGTTGGCAGAGCGCTATACCAAGATGTGCCAGCGCATCGGCTTAATTTTAGCGATTATGATGTCTGTTTCTATTTATTTTGGAGCGACACTGCTTGCAGGAATGTATACGGATAACGTAGAAATTATTCAGAATACCATTATTGCATTATCAATCGTTGCGTTCGTTCAACCATTCCAAAGCCATCAACTAATTACTTCTGGAGCCTTACGTGGGGCAGGAGATACAGTATGGCCACTCATTGCTATTTTTATTGGATCATGTGTGATTCGATTAAGTTTAGGATATGTATTTGTAAACTTCTTCGGATGGGGACTTGCTGGCGCATGGTATGCGGTCTTTATCGACCAATTTATCAGGGATATGATCATTCTCCTTCGATTTAGAAGCGGCCGATGGAAAAACATCCGAATTGCATAAAGCTAGGGCTGGAATTTTCCAGCCTTTTTGTTTTGCGTATAAATTGTGTGAAGCAGTTTACTGAAATGATGGAAAATCAAAAGAAAACGTATGGAGATTGATTTTTTATTGATTTTCTATTATTTTTGATTGGTGGAATAACGGTGTTTGTGATACTATAGTAGAAAGATGTAAAGAGATTGGAGTTTTCAAACGATTATGGCAAGAAAAGGTTTATTAATCGTTTTATCTGGACCTTCAGGTGTCGGTAAAGGAACAGTACGCGCAGCAATTTTTGCAAAAGACAATCAAGAATTTGTGTACTCAGTATCCGCAACGACTCGTAAGCCAAGACCAGGTGAAGTGGATGGAAAAGATTATTTCTTCAAATCAAGAGAAGAATTTGAAGAGATGATTGCGAATAAAAAATTATTAGAATACGCAGAGTACGTAGGGAATTACTATGGAACGCCTTTAGATTATGTGCAAGAAACATTAGATAAAGGAAAAGATGTATTCTTAGAAATTGAAGTTCAAGGAGCGCTTCAAGTACGTGAAGCAATGCCAGATGGGGTGTTTATTTTCTTAACACCACCTGATTTACGTGAACTAGAATCTCGCATCGTAAACCGTGGAACTGATTCTGACGAAGTGATTAAGAGCCGTATGAAAGTGGCGAGAGAAGAACTTGGTTTGATGAAGTATTATGATTACGCTGTTATCAATGACAAAGTAGAAAATGCGGTTCAACAAATCGAAGCAATTATTCAAACAGAACATTTACGCATCCAAAGAAACTTGGAAAGCATTGAAAAGTTTGAAGATGAATTAGAAGAAATTTTAGAAGAAAAGTAGAAAGAGGGAAGACCATTATGATGTTATATCCATCAATCGATAAATTATTGAAAAAAATCGATTCAAAATATTCATTAGTTATTTTATCAAGCAAACGTGCACATGAGTTACACCACCATGAACCACCAATGTTAGAACACTACGAATCACATAAAAATGTAGGTCGTGCTTTGGAAGAAGTTGTTGCTGGTGACTTAACAATTCGTGAAGACAGCAAACCTGAACACGTATAATCAAATTTATAGTCAAGGGAAACTCCCTTGGCTTTTTTGTTTTCGTAGTTTTGAAGTGTAGAGCAAGCGACAACAAATTAAAGTGCATTATGGTATAATGAGTAGTAAAACTATTTTGGAGGTGAGAAGATGTATGCAAAAGTAATCGTTGACGTTCCAGTCATTCAAGTGAATCGACCATTTGATTATCATGTCCCAGAAAATTTACAAGAGAGTATTGAAGTAGGGATGCGTGTTGCAGTTCCGTTTGGTGGACGTAGTATTTCTGGATTCGTACTAGCATTTAGTGACGAAGTAGATTTTGACGGAGAAGTAAAAGATATTTTGCATTTAATGGATTTAGATCCCGTCTTATCACCAGAGATGATAGAGCTTGGAGCGTATTTATCGAAGAAGGTTCATGCCTTCCTTATTCAATGTTATCAAACGATGCTTCCAGCAATGTTAAAATCCAATTATGAAAAACGATTCGTATTAGTGAATCCGAAAGACTATGAAGATGTGTTTCGAGAAATTTTCCATTACGAAAATACATTGCAATACACGGATGACCTGCCTCAGGAACATGTAAAACGACTAATGAAGTTGAAGAAAGAAGGGGCTGTGGTTATCGAGACGGTTGTCAAAGACCGCGCGAAGGTAAAAACAGAAGACTGGATTCGATTGAATTATGTAATGCAAGAGTATGAGGAGTTTATTCCAACAATCTCTGCGCGTGCGAAGAAGAAAGTAGCACTCTTAAAGACGCTCGCTTCAATGGAAGTGATGGAAATTGAAAAGAGACGTTTCTTAGAAGATACTGATTTTACTACAGCTGATTTAAAATTTGCAGTCGAACGCAATTGGATTTCGATTGTTCAAAAAGAAGTGAACCGTGATCCTTACAAAGGAAGAGTCTTCAAAAAGAGCGCGCCATTCCAGTTAAACTCTGAACAACAAGTGGCGTTTGACCGAGTGAAAGCCGAATCTATCGATACAGACACGTCAAAAGTGTACTTGTTAGAAGGTGTAACTGGTTCTGGGAAAACAGAAGTGTACTTACAATGGATTGGGGAAGTGATTGAAAAAGGAAAGAGCGCGATGATGCTCGTTCCAGAAATTGCATTGACTCCTCAAATGGTTGACCGATTTAAGTCGCGCTTTGGAGACCGAGTAGCGGTACTTCATAGTGGACTGAGTGTCGGTGAAAAATACGATGAATGGCGTAAG
Organism: Streptococcus sp. 263_SSPC; assembly: GCF_001071995.1. Taxonomy (GTDB): domain Bacteria; phylum Bacillota; class Bacilli; order Lactobacillales; family Aerococcaceae; genus Granulicatella. Next base: position 6,627 of record NZ_JVNU01000059.1, on the reverse strand, counting down.
ATTAAGAATAAAGAAGCAGACATTGTGGTGGGTGCACGTTCTTCAGTCTTTGCTCCATTAGAGAATATCGGAATTATTATTTTAGACGAAGAACATGAAGCGACGTATAAACAAGATGAGTCTCCAAGATACCACGCTCGCGATGTCGCGATTTGGCGTGGGGAATATCATCACTGCCCAGTGGTGTTAGGAAGTGCGACTCCAAGTCTTGAGTCTCGTGCTCGTGCACAAAAGGGAGTCTATACACTCCTACGATTAACGAAGCGTGCACAGGCGCAACTTTTGCCAGAAGTTCATTTGATTGATATGAGAACGGAATTCGTTCATCAAAAAGGATCGTTTTCGAAGACGTTATTAGATGCTGTCGAAAAACGATTAGAACGAGGAGAGCAAAGTGTGTTGCTTTTAAACCGTCGCGGATATTCTTCTTTTGTACTTTGTCGTGATTGTGGAACGGTATTGGAATGTCCGAATTGCGATATTTCATTGACGCTTCATATGGATACAAGAAGTATGAAATGTCACTATTGTGGTCATGAAGAACATATTCCTAATTTCTGTCCTAAATGTCATAGCCGACAAATTCGTTATTTTGGAACAGGAACGCAGAAGGTGCAAGAAGAATTGCAGGAAGTGTTCCCAGACGCTCGAATTGTGCGTATGGACGTGGATACGACAAGACGCAAAGGGCAACATGAAGCTATCTTGAAGCAGTTCGAAAATCAAGAAGCCGATATTTTAATTGGAACGCAGATGATTGCGAAAGGTCTAGATTATCCAAACGTAACGCTCGTTGGAGTGATTAATGCGGATACGGCGTTGAATATTCCTGATTTTAGAAGTTCGGAAAAAACATTCCAACTACTGACTCAAGTATCAGGGCGTGCAGGTCGTGGGGATAAGCCGGGTGAAGTATTTATCCAAACTTATAACCCAACTCACTACGCGATTCAATTAGCGCAAGGTCATCAGTATGAACGATTCTTTGAAACGGAAATGCGGATGCGTCATATGGCCAACTATCCGCCGTACTTCTTTACAACGATGATTACATTCTCGAGTGAAGATGAAGGGGTGGCGTTGAAGAAAGCCGTCGAAGTGCATAAGGCGTTGAAGGCAAATGTATCGCCAAATGCAGTGGTGTTAGGACCGACTGCTAAATCGATCGCGCGAATGAATAATCGTTATTATTTCCAAATTATTGTGAAGTACAAAAACGAACCGCAATTGCAAGAGTTCTTAGAACAATTGATGATGGAAACACAAGAAGTCGGTTCGAAGAAATTGCTTATGACGATTGATATGGAACCACAACATTTCTTATAGAGGTGAAAAATGAAGAAAGTTATTTTTATGGGAACGCCTGAGTTTTCAACAGGTGTTTTGAAACGATTAATTGAAGATGAAACAGTTGAAGTCATTGCCGTTGTCACACAACCAGACCGTGCAGTTGGACGTAAGAAAATCATTACACCAACTCCTGTAAAGGTCGTGGCATTGGAGCATGATATTCCTGTTTACCAACCAGAAAAATTAAGTGGGTCGCAGGAATTGGAAGAGTTGATGCAACTAGATGCAGATTTAATTGTAACGGTAGCTTATGGTCAATTCTTACCAACTAAGTTTTTAAACTTCCCTCGTTTTGGTGCGGTGAACGTTCACGCGTCATTATTACCAAAATATCGTGGTGGAGCGCCAATCCATTATGCAATTATGAACGGGGACAAAGAAACTGGCGTAACAATTATGCGAATGGTTGCCAAAATGGATGCGGGTGCGATTATTTCACAACGCGCCATTCCAATTACTGGCGAAGACGATGTGGCTAGTATGTTTGAAAAACTAAGCGTCGTTGGAGCGGATTTACTAATCGAAACATTACCAGCGTTATTTGCTGGAACAATTACTGAAGTAGAACAAGATGAAGCGCTTGTATCGTTCTCTCCAAATATTTCCAGAGAGCAAGAGCAAATTGACTGGAATAAAACAGCGACGGAAGTGGATTGTTTCGTACGTGGCTTACGTCCATGGCCAACTTCATTTACGATTTTAAACGGAAATCGTGTGAAGATGTGGGGAGTAGCTTTAACGGATAAACAAACTACTAAAGCACCAGGTAGCTTATTTGTAGAAGGCGGATGTCTATATGTGGCTTGTGGTGGCGGGACTGTTCTTGAGATTACACGTCTTCAACCGGCAGGAAAAGCACAAATGGATGCGAAGGCATTTATGAATGGATTTTCAGAATGGTTGAAGGATGATGCGATTTTTGAGGGATTAAACCATGAGTAATGTACGTGACATTTGCGTAGAATTATTAACGAATGTAGAAAAGAATCAAGCATACTCGACAGTCGCGTTTCAAAATGTGTTACAAAAACATAAATTGGATGCAAGAGATAGAGGACTATTAACGGAATTATTCTACGGAACCATTCAACGTAAATTAACATTAGACTTCTATTTAAAACCATTTATCGAGAAACAAAAGAAGATGGAATTATGGGTGCTAAGTCTCCTACGAATGACTGTATACCAAATGGCGTATTTAGAGCGAGTGCCTGATCATGCAGCTATTTTTGAAGCCGTTCAAATCGCGAAGAAACGTGGCCATCAAGGGATTGCGAAATTCGTCAATGGTGTTCTTAGAAACGTTCAACGGGGAGGATTCGATGGAGTTTCTTCTATTAAAGATGAACGTGAACGTTTAAGTGTCGAATATAGTATGCCACGCTGGATTGTGGATTTATTATTTGAACAATATGGGGAAGAGGCTAGAGAAATTTTCCCAAGTTTAAATATTGCTCCTCACTTAAGTGCGCGTATTCAAAATCCAGAGATGTCGGTTGAAGAAGCTAAAACTCTTCTTCAAGAAGAAGGTGTGACGGTTCAAGAAAGCAAATTGTCACCGAGAGCAGTGATTGTTGAAGAAGGAGATTTACTACAATCGAAAGCTTTCAAAGATGGAATGGTTACCGTTCAAGATGAGTCTTCTTCATTAGTGGCTCAAGTAGGGGGCTTACATCCTGGAGATAAAGTGCTCGATACTTGTGCAGCTCCTGGAGGAAAAACCACTCATTTTGCAAGTTACTTAGTAGCCAAAGAGGGCGGACTTGTAGAAGCGTTGGACTTACATGAGAATAAATTACGTAAGATTCATCAAAACGCAAAACGTTTAGGAGTAGAAGACAGAATTCATACTCATGCACTCGATGCTAGAAAAGTTGGCGAACTATTTAAAGAAGAAAGCTTTGACGCGGTATTTGTAGATGCACCATGCTCTGGATTGGGCTTGATGCGTCGTAAACCAGATATAAAATACACAAAAAATAGTGAAGATTTAACAAAATTAACAAAAATACAGTTGGAAATTTTGTCTGCAATTGCTACAATGGTAAAGAAAGGTGGAAAACTCATCTATTCAACTTGTACAATTAACAAGGGTGAAAATGAAGAAGTAGTCCATAACTTTTTACGAGAACATCCGGAGTTTGAATTACAACCAATCGAAGAGTTTGGTTGTACAAAGGAAAATCCGATGCTTACGATTTTACCGCATGAATATCATACAGATGGATTTTTCATCGCGAGAATGGTAAGAAAATAAATTCGCAACAGGAGGAAAAATATGGAGATAGCCATCAAAAGTGACGTCGGACAAAGACGTACTTTAAATGAAGATGCTGCCGGATATTTTTTGAATACTCAAAACGTGCCGATGATTGTTGTGTGTGACGGAATCGGCGGGCATAATGCTGGGGATGTAGCAAGTGCTATGGCATTATCGCATTTGGGAAAACGTTGGGAAGAAGAAAGTATTACGGATACAGAAGCCGCTTATCAATGGCTCGTTAAAAATATTCAGGCCGAAAATGATCGTATTTTCCAAAAAGCGAATCAATATCGTGAGCTAGATGGAATGGGAACAACAATTGTGGTTGCCGTAGTGATCGGTTCTGAATTGTTAATTGCAAATGTCGGTGATAGCCGTGCTTATTTGTATCGCAATTTTCAAATGAAACAATTGACAGAAGATCATACACTCGTACAAGAGCTGTTAAAATCTGGAGAGATTTCTGAAGAGGAAGCCAAAAGCCACCCTCAACGAAATATTGTAACGCAGTCTTTAGGGATTACACTGAATGTCCAGATTGATTTTGTAAGAGTGAGTCTAAAAAATGGAGACACGATTTTCCTTTGTTCAGATGGATTATCGAATATGGTTGAAGATCAATATATTAAAGAAATTCTAGGGAATTATTCAGATGTAACAACGCAAGCGAATAAAGCGGTCGATGCTGCAAATGAAGCGGGCGGTCGCGATAACATTACAGTTGCGATTGCAAAATATACTGCCAGGGAGGAGGTAGAAGAATGATTGCACCAGGAAAAACAGTTGGTGGTCGCTATAAAATCAAGTCTCATATAGGGACAGGTGGAATGGCCACTGTATATTTAGCACAAGATTTAATTCTAGAAAGACCCGTGGCAGTAAAAGTGTTGCGCTTAGACTTTCATACAAATGAAGCTGCGATGAGACGTTTCCAACGAGAAGCGCAATCAGCAACACAATTAGTCCATCCAAATATTGTAAGTGTATATGATGTTGGAGAAGAAGACGGAACAAATTACATTGTAATGGAATACGTTGAAGGAACGGATTTGAAAGAGTACATTCGCGAGAGAGGACCTCTTCCACCACGTGAAGCCGTTCGTATTATGACACAAATCGTTTCGGCGATTGAGCTCGCTCACCAAAATCGAATCATTCACCGCGATATCAAACCTCAAAACATCTTAATTGATAGAGAAGGTAATGTGAAGATTACAGACTTTGGGATTGCGATTGCACTTTCTGAAACGTCATTAACACAAACGAATACATTGCTTGGTTCTGTTCATTATTTATCTCCTGAACAAGCAAGAGGTGGAATGGCAACGATTCGCAGTGATATTTATGCACTCGGTATCGTATTGTATGAGTTATTAGTAGGTGAAGTTCCTTTTGAAGGAGAATCAGCAGTTTCAATCGCGTTGAAACATTTCCAAGAGCCGCTTCCTCGAATTTCACAGATGTTACCAACCGTGCCGCAAAGTTTAGAAAATGTGGTGTTGAAGGCGACCGCGAAAGAACCTCTTGATCGTTACAGCAGTTGCTACGAAATGTTGGAAGATTTACAAACATGCTTAAATCCAGAACGTTTACACGAGCCAATGTTTAAACCGACTGCTTTCAGTCAGGAAACAAAGGTGTTGCAACCAATTACGACAGGACCAATCCCTCGTAAGGTACCAGCAACAAGTAAGGAAGTTCCTGAAATTCAATTTGACGAAGAGAAGAAAGTTGTTCAAGAGGAACCTAAAAAGAAGAAGAAAAAGAAATGGCCATGGATCTTATTGCTACTATTTATCATCATTAGTGCTGGAACTATCTATGCATTTATTCAAACTTCTCCAAAAGACGTTAAAGTTCCAGATGTAACGAATCTTACTGAAGCAGATGCAAAAGTAAAATTAGCAGATGCGAACCTCGAAGTGTCAGATGTGCAAAAAGTGAAGTCGGACACTGTCGAAGCAGGAAAAGTTGTAGAGACGAACCCTAAGGCAGGAAGTTCTGTAAAAGAAAAATCTAAAGTCGTATTAAAAGTAAGTGCTGGTAAAGACACCGTTGAAGTTGGAGATTATACCGGCAAGACTTTCGATGAAGCTAAAGCAGCCTTGCAAAAACTAGGAATTGCAGTAGAGAAGAAAGAAAGTTATTCAGATACTGTAGAGTCTGGTAAGGTAATAGAACAAAGTGTTGCTAAAGGTGAAAAAGTAGTCGCCAAAGATACAAAAATGGTTTTAACCGTATCTAAAGGAAAAGAGCCAGTAACGTTAATCAACTTAAAAGGATATTCACGTTCGGGAGTTGAAGACTACGCGAAAGAACATGGCTTGAAGTTACAAATTTCAGAAGAAAATAGTAATGAAACAGCAGATACTGTTATTAAACAATCACCAGCAGAAGGCACAGCTCTTAAAAAAGGTGATACATTAACAGTTGTCATCTCAAAAGGAAAAGGAGAACGAGTAGTATCTCGACAATTCACGATTCCTTATGAAGCGAAGAAAACAAATAATAACAACAATAATAATGCGAACTCAGGGTCAAATACCCAGGGAGCAAAACAAAATACAGTTGAAATCTTTATTCAAGATGCAAACAATAATATGAATACTGCGTATCGTACTTTCAAGATTTCTGAAACCACAAGTGTAACTATTGATTTTACGTTTAACAATCAAGTTCCAAGTGGTAAATACATCATTAAAAGAGATGGTGTAGCAATCGATACAGGAGTCGTACAATAGAGTATATATGAGAGTCTAGGTTCATGTAACCTAGGCTCTTTTTTGAATTTTTAGAGAAGAATAAAATATCAAAAAAATTCTTAGTCATTTCAGTTGAAATTGGTTATCAGTTATGATAAATTAATATCACTGTTGAGCGAACGTTCGCTTATAAAACAGTTTCAAAAAAACTTTGAAAAAGTTCAATGAAATCTGTTGACAGTAAAAATGTCCTATGATAGGATATAGAAGTTGTTGCAAAACAACGATTGACCTTTGAAAACTGAACAAAGA
>NZ_JVNU01000058.1 GCF_001071995.1 Streptococcus sp. 263_SSPC | reverse complement strand
TCGATGGCATCTTCGATACTATCTAACGTGTCTTTCATTACTTCAGGATCTAAATCCATATTCTGTACGTCTTGAAACGCTAAACTTAATTCATATAAATTCATTTATAAAACATTCCTTTCTGTGTTCCTTGTGGTTCGATGTGGAATGATTTCACGTTGGGGATATTTTGTACTATCGCCATCGCTGCATCCTCCACTGTTTTTCCATAATCCATGTATTGTTCAAAAATTAGCGGATTTACAAAGTCCGCATCAATATCTAAAATTACTTTTGACTCTGTTCTTTTAATGATTTCGATACGCTTTTTAATATCTCTTCAACCTCCTCGTAGGTTTTAACCCTTGTTTTTCTTATTTGAGGTTCGTATAGATATACCTCGTATGAATCATTTTTCATTCTGATTTGTCCGATGACTTTGTTAGCGTATAAAACGTTTTGCAGTTTTGAATCCAGTAGGTCATCGTTTAAATACACATCTTCCATCTACTCACCCGCAATCTTGAGTGAAGTGGTTAAATACGCTTCTTTCAAAAATTCGTCGATATCATCTTCACCAACGTAATCCCCTTCAATCTCGTAGTAGGCATCACCTACGTATATTTCTTCACCTTTCCAGTCATATCCCCACACTTTTGGCTCTGGAGGGTCAAGGTAATTTGCATGTAAAGTTTCAAACTTATTGCACATTGTGTTATAATCTCCTTAGATATTATTAGTTAGTCAGCGTTACCGCGCTGGCTTTTTTTGTTCCACGAATCCTGAAAATCAGGTTCTACATATTGCCCACTTCTAATTAGATTCACTTTTGATTCGTGTTGTTCAACCGCCTTTCCTACCAAGAGCACAATGCTCATCATTGCGATAATGATTCCAAAAGCTAAAATGTACCATCCTAGCATCCATCTCATGAATGGGATGAATTGTACCCTCGTTTTTCTTCTTCGTTCCGTTCTCATCGTTTTCTCCTTCCGTCCCATATCTTTTGTATTTCATCAATCATGCTCGCTTGATATTTGTATGGGCGTGTATCTGTTCTTCTTGCTGCAACCACCACTGGATGGTTTCTGATTTCACTCTTGTGCCACGAACTGGAACTCGTTCCAATTGCTTCACACAACTCTTCAGTCGTCAACCACCTTGAATTATTTTTCCGTTCAACGTATGGTTTCATGATTTCAACGAACTTATCTGGATTTCTTTTGACTACTTCTAAAAATATTGGTTCGTAATAATCAAGCGTTGATTGTTCCATGGTTTCCCCTCCTTTACTTCGTTACTTCTTTCATGAGTTTGTTAGCTTCTTTAATTAACAAACGCATCGTGTTACTATCGGTTTCTTTTTCAGCAGCTCTCGTTAACATATCAACCCATTCACGGCGGGTTTCGTTCTTCCACTCGACTAACTCAGTCAGTAAAATGTCTTTCTCGAAGTACGTCGAGTAGTCCAAAGAGCCATCTTCTGATCGAATACATCTCCCAGTCTTTAAGTCTCTACAAACATTTGTCCGAACGGTACTGTTGGTTGTTTTGACTGCTTCCGCAACTTCGTCATAGGTAGCAGAAGGATTCTTCTTGAAATATTCCCTAATTTGTTCTGCTAGTGTCATGGTTTAAACTCCTTTCATGTTTTTTTTCATATTGTTGTAACCTTCTTTCAAGCCTTCTTCTTCTTGAGATATCGGTAAATCCTTTTCCCTGTATATTGCCTCAATATCCAGGATAGAATCCAAATTAATATCTCTAATTTTGTTTCACAACTCATGGTCAGGCTCCTTTTTTTTCGTTAATCAAATGGGTCAAAAAATAGTTTTATTGGGTCGTCTCTTAAGAGATGGCCTTTTTAATTTTCCAGAAGCAAAAACACCAACTTAGAAAATTAATTTGTAACCAAGACTCTGCGTACTTGATTCCATCTTCCTCGTAAAATGTCATGTAATGGTGCATTTGTTTTACCTCCTATTTCACGTTTTTCATATTGTTTCTAGATAAATCTTTCTAATTTGTCTGAGATAGCTACTAAATCCGAGTCGTCCAGTTTTAATTGGTCGGCTTTTTGTTTTAGTCTTTCGTCAATGGCTTGGTTTAATTCGTGCCATTCTCTTTTTGTGAATTTGCTTCTGAATTCTAGAAACTCTTTTATTGTCGTTTTTTTATCCATTCCAACTTCTCCTTTCTAGTTGAAAACGTGTCTTATAGGACACTTATTCTTTAAAAAAAATATCCATAATTTCAGAATCTGATAAATTTAGGATGTTTTTACAAGCTACGATTTCTTCTCTTCGAAAAGAAACCACTCCGTTCATTCTGCTGTGATACACTGTTTTAGTGAATGTTCCATTGATATTTTCGTCCATTTTATCAATAAAATCTTCTACCTTTAATCCCCTTTCTACAATTTTTGCTTTCAATAAATTATAGTTCATTTACATCACCTCATTTCTTGTTGTGTCATTTAGGACACATTCATAGTATCATAAGCAAATAGTCGTGTCAACACATAAATGTGTCTTTTTTGAAACTTTTTTTATTTTTTAAGTGAATTTAGTTGTTTCTAGGACACTTTAATGGTATTCTTTCATTATGAAAGGGGCGGTTAAAATGCTTAATTTAAAGGCTCAAAGAGAATCATTGAAGTTAACTTTAGAAGATGTCGGCAACTACGTTGGCGTTGGCAAAAGTACTGTTCGAAAATGGGAAAATGGCATGATAAATAATATGGGCAGAGATAAAATTTTAAAGTATGCGAAGATTTTACAAATCAGTCCATTAGCTTTAATTGGTGAAGTTGAGACTGAAGCTCCAGATTGGGCATCCAAAGACGATGTTATTGTTTTTGATGAGGCGTTAAAACGTAATAGTGTTGTTATGTCCTATGATGGCATAGAACTATCTGAAGAAGATAAAATGCAATTAGACGGAATGATACGAGCGATGCTATGGGAACGAATAAAAAAAGGCAAGGAGGAATAATTATTGGAAGTGAATCAGTTAGTTGGTACTTACAATACGGCTAACCCGTTTGAAATAGCGGACTATCTAGGAATCGAATATGATTTCAAAGTATTACCTAATGATTTAAAAGGAATACTTGTATCTTCGGAAAAGGATACACCGTTAATATTAATTAATGAAGATATACAAGACATTTCTTTTAAATACTACGTCATGGCGCATGAATTAAAGCATGCTATAGACCATTATGGATTGAATGGATTCTACTCCGCAACTTTTGGCGGAAAAGGAAAATTAGAGCGAGAAGCAGATATGTTTGCGTGTGAACTAATGAAATATTTATATGAAGAACAATATCAAAAGCCTGTAGAAACGTTTGAAATCCTAAAGACTATATATGGAATTAAAGAGGATATGCAAAATTACATTTAAGGAGGAAAAGCAATGGAATTAGAAGTGTTGTCAGAGCAATTGAAGAATTTAGGGAAACGAGTACATACATTGAAAGATAATATCAATACAGAGGAGGCTACTAAAACTTCTCTAATTTTGCCATTCTTTCAAATCTTAGGATATGATATCTTTAATCCACTAGAATTTATTCCTGAATTCACTGCAGATTTTGGGATTAAAAAAGGTGAAAAAGTAGACTATGCAATTAAAATCAGCGATACCCCTGTAATTCTAATTGAAGCTAAATCTATATCAGAAAAACTTACGAAACATGATTCGCAATTATTTAGATATTTTGGTACTACTACTTCAAAATTTGGAATTTTAACAAATGGACAGGAATATAAATTCTACACTGATCTTGATGAGCCTAACAAAATGGATACTACTCCATTCTTAACAATAGACATTACTAAAATTAAAGATGTTCAAATCGCTGAGGTAGCTAAATTCCATAAAGACAATTTTGACGTTGATAAAATAACATCATCTGCTTCAGAACTAAAATACTTAAATAGTCTTAAAAATCATTTATCTAAGCAATTGACTGACCCCGATGAATCTTTTGTTAAATATATCGTTGGCGAAATATATGAAGGTACTAAAACCAAAAATACACTTGAAAAATTTGGAGCAATCGTTAAGAAGGGCTTTTCTCAATTCATTAGCGAACGTGTAAACGAAAAGTTGAGTGCAGCTTTAAATACTAATGTGGATACTAAAATTTCTAGCACTCCAGATACGGAAGAAATAAAAGATGAAGTCTCAAATAAAGATTCTGAAATAGTAACGACTTCCGAAGAATTAGAAGCTTACACTACTACAAAGATCGTTTTAAAAGATGTTGTGGACCCATCACGAATATTCTATAGAGACAATAGAAGTTATTTTAATGTGCTTTTAGATGATAATATTCGCAAGTGGATCATGCGTATTTATACAGTTAACAATAAATTTAAACTACAATTTAATGATGAAGAACATACTACTATCGAAATTTCAACACCACTCGATATCGTTAATTGTTCAGACATTTTAACTTCAACTGTTAAAAAGTTTTTATAAAATAAATAGCCTATTAAGGCTATTTATTTTATCTTAAAAAAGAACGTACGTTTGGAAACGGAGGTGAACTATGGCAAGCATTTATAAGCGTGGAAAAACTTGGACTTACAAGGTTTATTATTATGAAAATGGAAAGCAAAAAGCAGTTTCAAAGAGTGGGTTTAAAACAAAAGCTGAAGCCAAAGATGCATCCATAATAAGAGAAAATGAAATGCTGCAAGGCAAAAACTTTGCTAAAGAAAGAATGCTTCTTGCAGATTATATGGAAAATTGGAAAAAACTATATAAAGACGGTACTGTGTCGTTAGGTGTCTCTAAGCGTATTGATATGATCATACGATATGTAAGAAAGAATTTTAACGTAATGCTCAAGGACATCACTCACGATAGCTATCAAGCTTATATTAATAAATTAGCTGAAACGCTATCGACTGAATCAGTGGCTAAATATCACACATACACCAGTGGAGCAATAAAACACGCGGTCCAGACTAGGGTGCTTATGTATAATCCGTGCGAATTCGTTAAAATTAAAGGAAATGATGAAAGAGCGTTCACTGAAGAAAGCAAATTTCTATCCTTTGAAGAGTATCAAAGACTGTATGCAGCATTATTAGACGGAATCAACCCTAGATATCAATCACGATATATTATTCTTTTAGCAATGGTAAGCGGAATGCGTTTTGGAGAGTGTTTGGGATTAACCTGGGATAATTTAGATAAAGAAACGAATACTGTCAAAATTGAAAAAGGATTTGATTCATTACACACCAGAGATTTCACAGACGGTAAAACAAAAAACGCAAAAAGAACTATTATTATCCCAAGTGAAGTTATGTCGTTATTATTTCAACTTCCAAAAGATACTGAAAGAGTATTCCATGACATCACAAATAATGGAGTCAAAAAAACTCTCGATAATACACTTAAAAAAGCGAAAATCGAGAGGAAAATAAGATTTCATAGTTTGAGACATACACACGCAAGTATCTTGCTATCGCAAGGGGTTCAAGTCGTTTCAGTTAGCAAAAGATTGGGTCATGCTAATCCTACAGTAACTATGCAGACCTATGCCCACGTAATTAAAGAATTAGAAGTATCAGACAATGAAAAAATAATAAAGATTTTATCCCACGGAACATCCACGGAACAAAACCTTTAAAAAAGCCTATAAATAAGCATAAAAAATGCCCCCTACAGGGCTCGAACCTGTGACCCATAGATTAAGAGTCTACTGCTCTACCAACTGAGCTAAGGAGGCATTTGTACTTAAGGTACTTAACCAGTATACTACCATCCCCATGGTAAATCAAGGGAATTTTCTCGAGAAATTCTCCGTTAAAAACAAAAAATGTCCTCTAAATTTTGGCACTGACCCCCGTAAATGAGAATTAAATAAAAACACCTCCAAGTTGGATTTGGTACAATATTATCAAATGCACATGGAGGTGTCTTTTTATAGTTAAAAAACGTGTAGCCTATTCTGTCGATACAATGAATAAAGCCGTAGAAATGAAATTACAGGGATATACTACAAAACAAGTAATGCAGGAGTTAAACATAAAAAATGAAACTCAAGTAGAAACATGGTTTAGATGGTATAAAAATGGTGAAACTCATCGTTTCCACCAACAGGTGGGAAAACAATATTCTTATGAAAAAGGGATGGCTGAACTTTCAGAAATCGATCAATTAAAATTAGAATTAAAAAGAAAGGAAGTTGAATTAGAAATATTAAAAAAATACAAGGAATTGGAAAGGAAGTGTCGCCTCAAATAGTTGTAAAGTTAGTGGAAGAATTGAAAGATAAATATGCGGTACATTTAATTTGTTCTTGTCTTAATGTACCTACATCTACTTACTACCGATGGAAAAAGAAAGACTTTTCTCCATCAGTTATTGAGGAAACTATTGGTAAAATTTGTAAGAAAAACAAATTTATTTATGGATACAGAAAGATTAAGTATTTGATTCAGAAGGAATTAAATCAGATTGTTAATCATAAGGTTGTACAGCGGATTATGCAGAAAAATGGTTGGAATTGTGCAGTGAAGCCTAAAAAAGCTATCAAAATAGGTAAACCATTCTCAATTACTGGCAATACTCTGAATAGAAATTTTTCAGCAGACAAACCTATGCAAAAACTGACTACTGATATCACATATTTGCCTTTTGGTCCTAAACGATTATATTTATCTTCCATTATGGATTTACATAATGGAGAAATCATTGCTTATACAATTTCCACAAAACAGGATACTAAGTTTGTATTAGATACATTAAATCAAATTGATTTACCTAAGGATGTTCTACTGCATAGTGATCAAGGCAGCGTTTATACTTCTGCCGAATACTACAATTTATGTAAAGAAAAAGGCATTATCCGCAGTATGTCCCGTAAGGGGACTCCCGCAGATAATGCGCCAATCGAAAGCTTCCATTCTTCGCTAAAGTGCGAAGCTTTCTACATAAAAGATGAAGTAATAACTTCATCTTCTATTGTAATTCAAATTGTAGAAAATTACATCAAATATTATAATGAAAATAGAATCCAACAAAAATTGGACTACCTGTCTCCGGTTGAATACCGGAGACGGTAGCCCTAGGGTGTTTTTATTAAATTCTCACTTTTTGGGGTCAGTCCC
>NZ_JVNU01000057.1 GCF_001071995.1 Streptococcus sp. 263_SSPC | reverse complement strand
ATTACGACTGTCTCGTATGAATGTTCTTGCGTTTGTAGAGCTAATAGGATTTCTCCTAGCTGCTTAATCACTGAATTAGTAATACGACCTGATTTGTCTTTATCATTCAATAGTTGAATACTTGGCACGCTGTTTGCTTCTGCGTTTCCGTCCGTATTTAATACAATTGGATTAGGAAACTCATTCGCTAGGTAAGATTTTCCACTCATGGTCTCTCCGTAGATGAAGTAATTCCGCGGCGTGTCCTTTGGTACTTGTGGTTTATTTTCTGGTAATTTAAACAATTTCATTCTCCTTTATAATAAAATTCAATCACGTTTACATCATGTTGTTGTCTACTTCCTGTTATTCGCCATAGCAATTGGCGGTAATCGTCATATTCTCCAGAGCCTTCTTCAACTGGGTCTAGAACAACGATTGTTTGATATTTATGCTGCAAGCCATCAACACCGACTCCGAGTACTTGATTCGTAGCAACTACTACTTTTCTGTCGAGTCCTTCTTGAATGTCACCGGTCCAGATTCCAATGTGTGGATGTCGTTCTTTGATGACATTTACAATCTGTTTCGACTTGCTGACAATCAGCATGTCATGTGGTGCTCTTTCAATTAATCCATCGAGTTTTAACATCAATGGAGTATCAGCATTAACTGGTTTGATTTTTGGAAAATCGACTTCTACTCCTGCTTGATTGAGATATCTTTCAAACGTGTTTCGTCCAAAAGATTGTTTTGCCATCGCTGTTTCTCCTTTTACGGTTACAAGATTTAATTTTCTAAACTTGTCTAATGTTTCTGAATTTCCCGGTTCAACAGTTACTGGATAGAACTTAATCTCGTAACCGTTGTTCTCAACAGCGTTTTCGATTTCTTCGATTTCTTCCCATCTAAAGAAGTTCGGGAGATTGTTAACGTAGCGTTCATAGTCTCTAAAATCCTCCCATTTTTCTTTTGAATAAGTGAATGGATCATATACCATTCTTCCGTGTGCTTTTTGCCAATCAAACTTATTATTTGGATTTGCAAAGCCAAAAATCGTTTTTTCGAGTGGGTAGAAATTTTGCCCTTTCTTTCGAATCGGAGTAGCCGAAAGACCTATCGTGTATTTTCGCTTTATGCGACGATATAAGGCCACTTGTTTCTCCGATGACATATTCTGCCATTCATCAATAATCAACACGTCACAGTTGAATTTTGAGCCTTTTTTTAACGTATTTTGAATACTTCGGTCAGTTGAGATAATAAACTCAACATCTGAATCAAAATTCATTTTTTTGATGGCTTCTTTCCAACCTTCTAGAATTGAAAGTCGATTGTTTGTGATGATGATTTTCTTAGCGTTTTTCTCTTTTGCAATAGCTAGAGCACAGATAGTTTTTCCGCGACCTTAACCGCCCAAAGCTTCAAGAAAAATACCATTTGTTAATCTTGAACTTCGGGAAATAGCCTCCTTTTGCCATTTTCTTAAAATTAATTTTGTCAAACTTTATACCTCCATTATTCTTTTTCCGATATCATCTATGACTTCTTTGACATCATTTCTCATCGCCCAAAATAGTCCAAGTCTTGCTGCTGCACGAACATCCTGGTGATGGCTCTTTTCAAATTTCCACAAGCCCAATCGCTTTAGTAATTCATTCGGGATATCTGATTGATAACCTGCATTGCGCTGCAAGATAGCGTCTGGGAAAAGAACTCGGAACAAAGCAATGTTTTCAAGAACTGAATTATCCTTTGATTTGTCATTGTCTCGAGCTTCGAACTTTTCAATAACAACTACATCCACATCCAAGAAGCGACCGACCTCTTCGAACCAATTTCGAATATCCTGGACTTTTGCTGAAGGAACGACCCAATGATTTACTAGTCTTGCGTTATCAAGTAACACAATACCGTTCGTACTACTTGCAACCTTTGCGCTTCCAGGGTCGATTGCTAGAATTCTCATGCTTCGACTTCTCCTTCATAACCTGCCATATCGAATAAGTTATTTTTGTTGTTTTCAACAAACTTCCAGAACGCTTTTAACTCTCTGTAATTGCTG
This sequence comes from Streptococcus sp. 263_SSPC, assembly GCF_001071995.1. Lineage (GTDB taxonomy): Bacteria > Bacillota > Bacilli > Lactobacillales > Aerococcaceae > Granulicatella. The sequence continues at coordinate 1,656 of NZ_JVNU01000057.1, read as the reverse complement.
ATTGAGTATGAAACGTCATCTATCGACATGCACTCATCCATGTACTTAGGCTTTGCAAAAATATTCAATTGATATCTTTTACCAAAGAGTTCGCCACCTTCATCTAAGGTTGGGTCAATTGTTTCTTCAAAACTAACTTGGATGTTAAACGGAATACGTGTGAAAATTTCGATTTTGTGTTTAGAGATTTCAATCGAGATATTCTCTGTTACTAAGATTTTGTTTTTCATTATCTAATTCTCAATCCTTCCGTTTGTTTTAATTCGGCTCCTGGAACTTCAATTCCTCTCTTCAAGATTTCTTTTAATGAAGTCTTATCCACTTTTGGTGGTTGTTGGATTAGAAATTCTTCTGGGATAATCTTTTCGTCAGTGATGTTTACACTCGCAGGGTTCTTTTGAATGGAGAAGTTAAACATTCCTGATTTGAATTTAGTTTTTCCAGTTAGTTTCATGTTGTCTTCTAAATACGTTTTTAACCATTTCACTTTATTTTCTGTAGCTTGACGTTTCGTTTTCAAACGTTCCTCTTCTTCTTTATAAGCCGTTACGTCAGATTCGAGATTTCGAATAAGCTTTGCAATATTTTCTGCTTTGCTCTCGATGGCATCTTCGATACTATCTAACGTGTCTTTCATTACTTCAGGATCTAAATCCATATTCTGTACGTCTTGAAACGCTAAACTTAATTCATATAAATTCATTTATAAAACATTCCTTTCTGTGTTCCTTGTGGTTCGATGTGGAATGATTTCACGTTGGGGATATTTTGTACTATCGCCATCGCTGCATCCTCCACTGTTTTTCCATAATCCATGTATTGTTCAAAAATTAGCGGATTTACAAAGTCCGCATCAATATCTAAAATTACTTTTGACTCTGTTCTTTTAATGATTTCGATACGCTTTTTAATATCTCTTCAACCTCCTCGTAGGTTTTAACCCTTGTTTTTCTTATTTGAGGTTCGTATAGATATACCTCGTATGAATCATTTTTCATTCTGATTTGTCCGATGACTTTGTTAGCGTATAAAACGTTTTGCAGTTTTGAATCCAGTAGGTCATCGTTTAAATACACATCTTCCATCTACTCACCCGCAATCTTGAGTGAAGTGGTTAAATACGCTTCTTTCAAAAATTCGTCGATATCATCTTCACCAACGTAATCCCCTTCAATCTCGTAGTAGGCATCACCTACGTATATTTCTTCACCTTTCCAGTCATATCCCCACACTTTTGGCTCTGGAGGGTCAAGGTAATTTGCATGTAAAGTTTCAAACTTATTGCACATTGTGTTATAATCTCCTTAGATATTATTAGTTAGTCAGCGTTACCGCGCTGGCTTTTTTTGTTCCACGAATCCTGAAAATCAGGTTCTACATATTGCCCACTTCTAATTAGATTCACTTTTGATTCGTGTTGTTCAACCGCCTTTCCTACCAAGAGCACAATGCTCATCATTGCGATAATGATTCCAAAAGCTAAAATGTACCATCCTAGCATCCATCTCATGAATGGGATGAATTGTACCCTCGTTTTTCTTCTTCGTTCCGTTCTCATCGTTTTCTCCTTCCGTCCCATATCTTTTGTATTTCATCAATCATGCTCGCTTGATATTTGTATGGGCGTGTATCTGTTCTTCTTGCTGCAACCACCAC
>NZ_JVNU01000056.1 GCF_001071995.1 Streptococcus sp. 263_SSPC | reverse complement strand
TCATCAATAATCAACACGTCACAGTTGAATTTTGAGCCTTTTTTAAGCATGTTTTGAATACTTCTGTCAGTTGAAATGACAAACTCAACATCTGAATCAAAATCCATCTTTTTAATGGCTTCTTTCCATCCTTCCAGAATCGAAAGACGGTTGTTTGTGATGATGATTTTTTTAGCGTTTTTCTCTTTTGCAATTGCTAGAGCACAGATAGTTTTTCCGCGACCTTAACCGCCCAAAGCTTCAAGAAAAATACCATTTGTTAATCTTGAACTTCGGGAAATAGCCTCCTTTTGCCATTTTCTTAAAATTAATTTTGTCAAACTTTATACCTCCATTTATAACCACCTGCGGTTCTAGTTCTTCCATTCAAACAATTACTGATAGAAACTCTACACATTTCTAATATTTGCGCTGCAACTGTCGCAGATTGGTATTCTTGCAAGAATTCTCCGTCTAAATTGAGTTGAAGAATAGGCTTACTCTTACTTTTTGAAGATCGTTTATTATGCCCTCCGTAATTATTATTTTCGGACACTGTTGCCCATTCTAAATTTTCTAATTTATTATTAGATGGATCTTCATCAATATGATTAACGGATTCTTTATTTTCTGGATTTGGAATAAACGTTTTTGCAACTAGCCTGTGTACTTTTTCAGTTTTTGATTTACCATTTTTAGAGAGATTTACAAGAAAATATCCATCTCTATCTCTACCTGGCTTCAAAATTCTTTCACTTGTCCAGAAGTAGGTTTTTCCATTCCAAACTTTTCTAGATAAACTTTTTATACGTCCTAAGTTTGAAACTTGATAACACCCCTCATAATCTTTAATATTTTTCCATATTTCCATGTACCACTCTCCCGATATCATCAATCACTTCCTTAATATCGTTTCTCAAAGCATAGAACAGTCCGAGTCTTGCTGCTGCACGTACATCCTGGTGATGGCTCTTTTCAAACTTCCACAATCCAAGTCGCTTCAATAATTCATTCGGAATATCCGTTTGATAACCTGCATTACGCTGCAAGATAGCGTCTGGGAAATGTAGTTGTATATAAGCGATGGTTTGTAATACTGAATTGTCTTTTGATTTGTCGTTGTCCCTAGCTTCGAATTTTTCGATTACAACAACATCACATTCAATATCTTCACCGACATCTTCCATCCATTTTCGAAATCCAGAAATGCCGTAGCTCACAACCCAATAATCAACTAATTTAGCATTGTCTAATAAAACAATTCCTGTTGTCGATGTATTCTTTTGATTGCTAGAAGGGTCAATTGCTAGAATTCTCATGCTATCTAATTCTCAACCCTTCCGTTTGTTTTAATTCAGCCCCTGGAACTTCAATTCCGTCCTTTAATGCTTTTTTTAATGTAGTATTATTTACTTTAGGTGGTTGTGGAATTAGATAATCTTCTGGAATAATTTTTTTATTAGTAATATTCACGCTTACCGGATTTTTCTGAATCGAGAACTTAAACACTCCTGATTTGAATTTAGTTTTCCCAGTCAGTTTCATGTTGTCTTCTAAATATGTCTTCAACCATTTCACTTTGTTTTCTGTAACTTGACGTTTCGTTTTTAAACGGTCCTCTTCTTCTTTGTAGGCTGACACGTCTGATTCAAGGTTTCGAATCAACTTTGCAATGTTTTCAGCTTTATTTTCGATGGCATCTTCGATACTATCTAACGTGTCTTTCATTACTTCAGGATCTAAATCCATATTCTGTACGTCTTGAAACGCTAAACTTAATTCATATAAATTCATTTATAAAACATTCCTTTCTGTGTTCCTTGTGGTTCGATGTGGAATGATTTCACGTTGGGGATATTTTGTACTATCGCCATCGCTGCATCCTCCACTGTTTTTCCATAATCCATGTATTGTTCAAAAATTAGCGGATTTACAAAGTCCGCATCAATATCTAAAATTACTTTTGACTCTGTTCTTTTAATGATTTCGATACGCTTTTTAATATCTCTTCAACCTCCTCGTAGGTTTTAACCCTTGTTTTTCTTATTTGAGGTTCGTATAGATATACCTCGTATGAATCATTTTTCATTCTGATTTGTCCGATGACTTTGTTAGCGTATAAAACGTTTTGCAGTTTTGAATCCAGTAGGTCATCGTTTAAATACACATCTTCCATCTACTCACCCGCAATCTTGAGTGAAGTGGTTAAATACGCTTCTTTCAAAAATTCGTCGATATCATCTTCACCAACGTAATCCCCTTCAATCTCGTAGTAGGCATCACCTACGTATATTTCTTCACCTTTCCAGTCATATCCCCACACTTTTGGCTCTGGAGGGTCAAGGTAATTTGCATGTAAAGTTTCAAACTTATTGCACATTGTGTTATAATCTCCTTAGATATTATTAGTTAGTCAGCGTTACCGCGCTGGCTTTTTTTGTTCCACGAATCCTGAAAATCAGGTTCTACATATTGCCCACTTCTAATTAGATTCACTTTTGATTCGTGTTGTTCAACCGCCTTTCCTACCAAGAGCACAATGCTCATCATTGCGATAATGATTCCAAAAGCTAAAATGTACCATCCTAGCATCCATCTCATGAATGGGATGAATTGTACCCTCGTTTTTCTTCTTCGTTCCGTTCTCATCGTTTTCTCCTTCCGTCCCATATCTTTTGTATTTCATCAATCATGCTCGCTTGATATTTGTATGGGCGTGTATCTGTTCTTCTTGCTGCAACCACCAC
>NZ_JVNU01000055.1 GCF_001071995.1 Streptococcus sp. 263_SSPC | reverse complement strand
CCAACAACAGCAGCTTCAGTAACAGAAGCTCCAACAACGGCGGCGCCAGTAACAGAAGCTCCAACAACGGCGGCGCCAGTAACAGAAGTTCCAACAACAGCAGCTTCAGTAACAGAAGCTCCAACAACGGCGGCTCCAGTAACAGAAGCATCTGCTAGTGCATCTGGACAAGAATTACCAAATACTGGTACAACAAAATCAGTCTCAATGGTTGTAGGAACTATTTTGGTAATCTTTGGAGGAGCAATCTTATTCAAACGTAAGAAAGCGTAAAACTCTTAATATTTAACAAGAACAATTTAAGAAGTAAAAATGTAGGTCTGCTACCTGATATGTATCCCCTTTACTGGAAAACTAGTAAAGGGGGTATTTATTTTGCGCTACTTATTGGAATTCAATATGAAATGTGTCGAATTATATCAATGAGGAATATGGGCTGACTCGCATGAAAGAGTTATGAAAAGGAGTTTCCGGAAAAACATACTTGTATTTGAAAAAATTGAATAATTCTCGGCCCTTTGGATTAGAGTACGTTAGAACACAAAGGAAATAGATGCTAGAGAAAAAATTGACATGCGTGCTACAGGTTTTAAATGGGGAAACTCTTACAGAATGAGAAAAAGGACGACCATTATCTAAGGAGCCAATTATGAATAAAGAAGTTATGACTGATAATCTTTTAGAATCCGAAAGAGAATTAGTTCAATTACGTGAACAAACTACATATTTAGAAGCTGAAATTGCTATTATAATAAACTGAGGATCTTGAAAAAAAGAACAGGAAGCTACGTTTCAAGCCACGAATGCAGCGTTAAGCAGGGGACTGAGAGAGAGGATTTTTAGGAATATCTTAGATATGCATTCTCATCGATTAACGCCCTTCTGTTGAAAAAATCGCTCTTTTTCTGTAAACTGTTCTCTATATAGGAGGCGCACATGACGATTAGAGAGTTTATTCAATTGAGTATTTTAAAACCTAATAAAATTTGGACAATTTTACAAAATCCACTGAAGAAAATTAAAGGAATCTTTTTCCTGCTCGTATTACTTCTTTCGATTCCTGGCTTTATTCGTGCAGGAAAAGATATCGCAAGCATGAATACGAATTTAGGAATCGTAGCAAAACAGTTCCCAGACCTCTCGATTCAAGGTGGGAAGTTATCGGCGGGTGAAAATACAGGATTTGTTTACCGTTCTGATGTTTTCAATATTGTATTTGACCCAAGTGGGAAGTCAACGGATAATGATGTGACGTCTGAATCTAGTCAAGGGATTCCATCCATCGGGATTTTACAAGACCATATTGTTGTAGACACCATCATTAATACCTCAAAATTTTCTTATGAAGGCTTAAACGGCTTTAATAAATCAAATGTAGAGCAGTTTATTCAAGAGTTCCAATCAAAATTGTGGATGGTATTTATCGGTGTTATGTTATTCGGCTTTGTTTATAATACGATTGTCGTTTATATTTTAATGATTATCATCAGCTTCGTCGTACGATTATTAACGGCGTTGTTTATGAGAGCCTACATTCAAATGCATCCAACCGTATCGAAACAGTTAACGATTGCTGCTATGTTCCTACCAGCAACCATCTATATGGTGATTGGCGTGTTAGGAATCGGCGGAGGAGTAGGGATGTTTATGTATCTACTAGTGACATCGACATTCAACTGGCTCCTTGGAATGCGAGAATTCATCGCTCAGCAAAATAAAAACCAATAAAAAATAACTCTTAGAAACCACGAACAAGTCGTTTCTAAGAGTTTTTCTTTTGACAAAATCGATAAAAAATAAATAGTAGAGACTAAATTTCTATACTGAGATTACGAAGAAATATACGGATTCTATAGTAATAGTGACGGGAAGTTGCATTAAAACGAATTAGGGGACGTAGGAATTTAATTCCGTACGTCCCCTTTGAGGCTTTAAAGGCGAGAGACACTAGGCTCGAGCTGGTGCCTCGTCACTATTACTATGAAGATATCCGTAAGGATTCTTCGTAATCGTCTAAATTAAAAATATTCTGTACTATTTATTTTTTGTACGATTTTGTCTACGCTGTTTCTGACGAATCTCTTGGCCAAGTTTTTTCTTGTACCCAGGTTTTACTTTTTTCTTCGCCTTCTTAATCATCCCTTTAAGACGAGGATCTAAGTCTTTCGATTGCGTATTTTTACGTTTCTCACGACGAGAGCGGTCATAACTTTCCACTAGCTCACCATTTTTCAATTCAACCGTTTCAAATGAGATGCCTTTTCCTTCTAATGTTTGGATGGCTTGTTCTTGATCTGGTGTGTAGAAGGTGATAGCTGTTCCTTCAAGACCATTACGTCCAGTACGTCCAACACGGTGAATGAAGAATTCTAATTCGCCAGGGATTTCTAAGTTGATGACATGAGAAACTCCTTCGATATCGATTCCACGTGCAGCAAGGTCGGTTGCGACAACGAATTGATAATCCATTTGTTGAATTTGTTTCATCACACGACGACGTTCTCTTGAAGGAATATCTCCGTGAATCGTTGCTACTTTGAAGTTATGGCTGCGAAGGTCTTTTGTCACTTCGTCTGCTTTTTGCTTCGTATTTACGAAAATAAGTACGAGGTAAGGATGTCCCATTACAAGTAACTGACGAAGAACGTCCATTGGATTTTGAGCCTTTGTAACTAGTAATTGGTTTTTAATCGTTGGTGAAACGAGTTGTGTATTCTCGATTTGAATCACCTTTGGATTGCCCAAGTATTTCTTCAAGAATGGTTTAATCTTATCTGGAATTGTTGCGGAGAAAACAGACATTTGTAAGTTTTCTGGCATACGAGACGCGATTTCATCGACAGTTTCTAAGAACCCTAAGTCAAATGTCATATCGGCTTCATCGACGACCATCATTTGAACGGTTTGAACGAAGAGCGCATTCTCTTGCATTAAATCGAAAATACGACCAGGTGTCCCAATCACGATATGAGGTTGGGTTTGTGTCAATTTTGCCACTTGTCGTTTTTTATCTGTACCACCGATACATTTTTCTAATAAGATTTCTGTATCACTAAATGAAATCAGTTGAGCTGCAACAGCGGTTAATTGCTCTGCGAGTTCACGACTTGGAACAGTAATCACTAGTTGCAATTCTTGACGGCTAGGGTCAATTTTATTGATAAGTGGTAATAGGAAACTGTGACTCTTTCCGCTCCCAGTTTGCGATTGACCAATCACAGATTCTCCTTTTAATAAAAGAGGAATGATACGTTCTTGAATAGGGGTTGGTTGTGTAAATTTTAAGTCAGCCAAGGCTTTTTGCAAATAGGGCTGTAATGCATAATCTGTAAATTTCATGTTTTCATCTCTTTTCTTTCTCTATGTAGCGGGATTATTATACCATAAATTAACGCGCTTGGGGGATTTGGGAGAGTGGGCATAATTTTTGCGTATCGTGTTTAGTGGGTGGTATGATGAATGAAGAAAGAAACAGTTTTCATAACTGTATTTAATTTTAGGAGGAATTTAGTAATGACTTATGAATTACCAAAATTAGAATACGCGTTTGACGCATTAGAACCACATTTTGATGCACGTACAATGGAAATCCACCATGACAAACATCACAATGCATATGTTACAAATTTAAACGCAGCGGTAGAAAAACACCCTGAATTATTCGAAAAAACAGTTGAAGAATTAATTAGCGATTTAGACGCTGTTCCTGAAGATATCCGTGTAGCTGTTCGCAACAATGGTGGCGGACATGCAAACCACAGCTTATTCTGGACTCAATTATCTCTTGATGGTGCAAAAGCTCCAGAAGGTGCTTTATTAGCAGCTATCAATGAAGCATTCGGAAGCTTCGAGGAATTCAAAAAAGTGTTTGCACAAGCAGCAGCAACTCGCTTTGGGTCAGGTTGGGCTTGGTTAGTACTTTCTAACGGAAAATTAGAAGTAGTTTCTACTCCAAACCAAGATAGCCCTCTATCAGAAGGTAAAACTCCATTGTTAGGATTAGATGTATGGGAACATGCATACTACCTAAACTACCAAAACCGTCGCCCAGATTATATTTCAGCATTCTGGAATGTTGTAAACTGGGATGAAGTAGCTCGCCGTTTTGAAGCTGCTAAATAATCTATAAAAAAACGAAGACCGGTGTCTCCTAAGAGGCATCGGTCTTTTTGCGTTTATATAAAATGTAACTGAGTAGTAGAAGTGAAGCAAGACTCACAAGACTTCCTTCCAGTAAGAATGGAGTCGTATAACGATACTCGATGTGGTGAGCTCCCTTGGAAATTGTAAATCCAAGCAGGCTATCCAAAATCTTGTAAGTTTGCACTTCTTGGCCGTCCACCCATACTTTCCAACCTTTAGAATAAGGAATTGTTGTAAGAACAGTCGAGTCTTCTAAGACATCCATTGTTCCTGAAAATTGAGTGGCTGAGAAAGTTTCCAGTTTTAACTCTTGTGCTTTCGTTTGTTCTAATCGTTCGTTTAAGAGAGTCGTGTTTAACGAGTAGAGACTAAGTTTAGAAAATTCAAAACCATCCGCTTTCACGATAATTTGAAGTGTTTGCGGGTGACCTTTTTGATTCTTGGCGACGCTGAGAAGAACGGGTTTTGATTGAACCGGATAAAAGGCATACGGTTCACCATTTAGTGTCATTTCCAAATCTTCTTCTCCAATCGTTCCTGCCATCTCTAAGTAAATCGGATCGTTGGTTTCAGGAGTAAAGGTCAGTGTGATTGTTCCAAATCGAGTATTGTCCTCTAATTGAACCCGCTGATACACAACAGGTGAGGCACTAATATTTTCGAAAGTCATCTCATAAGGCACTTTTGTGAAAATATTTTTTGGACTTGTTGTTCCACTAAGAGCATTCGCTAATTGATTTTGCATCGTAATCGGGTGGTTTGTTGGCACCTTCATTGATTTCAAGATAGCTTTCATCGGATATGCGATCGAGAGGGCGTTTGGATTTGTGACAATGTGTCCCTCGTCAAAGCTCGCGATTGTTGAGAAATCTTCCAAGTCTTTTCGTTCCCAACGTTCATTATAAGTGGCGTCTGTGGTCTCGATAAAGGTATTTTTGATACCCAGTAATGCATCCGTTAATAGAGTACCATTACTGTAGTTCACATAGGCGTTTCCTTGGCGGACTCCAATTGCATCAAAGAATCGTTCCGTTTCTTTTTCAAAGGTGGATGAAAAATGGGATACGCCATAAGTTGGAACTTGGAGGCTATCATTTTTCGAACGAAGCATCGTTTTCTCGCTGCGATAAAATTCATTTTCTGCAGGGCGTAATACAGTAGACCAGTTTTCTAATGATGATTGGTAAGCGCTGAATTCAGAATTCATCTCATAACCCAGTCTAGATAAGGTAATGATGCTGTTTAAGAGCAGTTCAATCACCACAAATGAAATCAGGAATTTTTGATGCATTCTTTTGCCACGTCCGATTAAAATGAGACTATACAAGATTCCCATGGAGAGCCCGAAGCCAAGCGCTATTTGCCAGCCTTGTAAATAGTCTTGTGGGAAGAGGATAAATCCAATACCCGCAGCTAAAATAAGGATGAAATAAACGAATGTCTCGCGAACACCAATAGTTGTTTTCTTCAGTGCCCATTGGTAGCCGAGAAAGACTATCCAGAAACTGAAGAGAAAGGAGAAACGATAGGAATACCAATTCGGGAATTGCCCCGCATGCCACAGCTTATCAAGCATCTCAATATTAAAGCTGATGAGGATGATAACCGTAATGAATAACGCGTAGAGACGTTGGAATAGGGAAATCCTTTTCTCTTTGAAGTAACCTAGGAAGCTAAATAAGGCCAGACTGCCTACAAAAATATTCGGATATCCTTTTTGCATTTCATGGAAGTCGAAACTACCGATAAAGAGTTTAGAAGCCATAAGTAGCGGATTATATTCAGACTTTAGACTCCAAGCGATGGTAGTCGCTGTCCCTTTGCTTCCAAGTAGACTATAAAATGTTGGGAGTAGAATGACTGTAATGAGTCCAACGGAAAGAACACTATAAAAGATAAATCGTCCAAATTGCTTTCCAAAGATCTTCCAAGAGAAAGTATCAACTGATGTTAAATAGGCATACGGGAAATAGAGGCCTAGAAAGAGGCAAATCATATATCCAGTATAGTAGTTACTCAAAATGGTGAGCGATAAAGGAAATACATAATATAACGGATTCCGTTTTTGTAAGAGTGCATCCACGCCAAGGATGATGAGTGGAAGGGCAATGAGGGCATCCAACCACATCACATTAAATTGGTTGGCTGAAAGATAACTCATAAATCCGTAAGAGAGTGCAAAGAGAAGCGCTGTTCCATTTCTTTGCTTGAATTTCACATCTAGCAACACTGCAAAGCTTACTGTACAAGAAACGAGTTTCAAGAAAATAAGAAGGGACACACCCATGGCGATTGCCGAACGAGGGATGAGTAAAAAGATCAGATTAAACGGACTCAGTAAATAGTACGACCATAAACTCACCATTTCACCACCGATAGATTTCGAAAAACTATAGAAGAATTGCTCCGGATGATGTAGGAGGGTGTCCTGGTAGTAACTAAAGAAGTCGACATATTGCTGTCCAAGGTCAATCGTCAACCATGTGTGATGTCCAAAGGGAATGATTGAAAATAGCAGAAAAATCGCTAAAATCATCACTGCTGGAATCAAAACACTGATCGTATAGTATTTCTTCTTTGTCATCATTTTTGCATGTATATCCTCCTTTCTAATCGTTACTGTTAGCATAGCATGAAAACACGGAGGCTGCACGGGAAATTAGTCTTTAATTCGAAAAAACTTAACTATTTTCTAACCCCTTTTTATACGGATTAGGGGAAGATTTGTGGTATACTATTATGAGTTACTAGAAAGTTTATGGAGTGTATTATGCTTACTAAAAGAAAATTTAAAAAGAAAAAGAAAAAATCACATATTCCATTTCGATTGAATTTATTATTTTTAATTGTATTCTTTTCGTTTATTGCCTTAGTAGCACGATTAGCGTTTATCCAATTAATTAAAGGTGAAGATTTCGTAGCACTTGTACGACGAACAGAAACGACAACAGCGAAAAAGTCTGTTCCTCGTGGCTCAATTTACGATAGTCAAGGGCGTGTTCTAGTAGGAAATAAGCCTAAACTTGCCATTAACTATACGAGACCCGCGGATGCAAAAATTTCTACGATGGTAGAGATTGCTAAGAAATTAACAACATTGATTTCTGTTGATGTGTCTGATTTGAAGGAACGTGATTTGAAGGATTACTGGGTTGCGACAAATCCAGATAAACTTGATAGTCTTCTTACAGCGGATGAGAAGAAGAAAATCGCGAAAGAAAATCTTTCAACAAGTCAAACGTATGAAATGCAATTGGAACATATTCCTGCCGACGAAATAAATTATAGCGATGCGGAAAAACAAGTGATTGCTATCTTTACAAAGATGAACAGTGCGTACGCTTTATCGACAGTGACACTTAAAAATGAAGGGGTCACAGAACAAGAAGTTGCTAAAATTAGCGAACGACTTGGAGAGCTTCGAGGAATCGATATCGATTCTGACTGGGATCGTGAGTACCCAATGGGGGATATGTTGAAGACTATCCTTGGAACTGTTTCATCTGAAAAAACGGGTCTTCCAGCGGATAGAGTAAAATCTTTACTAGCACAAGGATATTCACTCAATGATCGTGTGGGAACTAGCTATTTAGAAGAACAATATGAAACAGTACTTAGCGGAACTAAAACAGTCATGAAATCACAAACCAATACAAAGGGTGAAGTGGTCAATAGTAATGAAACTTACCCTGGAAAAGCAGGGTCAAATCTTATTCTAACAATTGATACCGAATTCCAGAAGAAACTAGAGGATATCGCTACAAACACTGTAAGAGAAATTACAAATGAAACAGCTGACCGAGTTTATATTGTTGTGATGAATCCAAAGAATGGTGATATTCTCGGGATTACAGGTAAAAAAATCAAATATAACGAAAACTTTGAAGCGGTTGGAATCGAGGATGATGCCTTGGGAGCTATCAATAATTCGTTTGGAATGGGGTCAGTTGTAAAACCTGCAACAGTTCTTTCAGGTTATATGGACGGGGCTATTACTTTAGAAAATAATACTATTTTAGATGAACCCATCGAATTTGAAGCGTCAGCGCCGAAGAGTTCATGGTTTAACAGGAATGGTCAAATCGAGTTGACAGATATTCAAGCACTGGAAAGGTCTTCAAACGTATATATGATTAAATTGGCTATGAAAATGGGCGGCCAATCTGAATATGTTAAAGGTGGAAGACTAAATATTAATCTAAGTTTATTTGATAAATTGCGTGAATATTATGCACAGTTTGGTTTAGGAGTTAGAACAGGAATTGATTTGCCAAATGAAGGTAAAGGGATAAATGGTGGAACAGCAGATGCTTTCTCTGCACTGGACTTTGCGTACGGACAGTTCGACTTATATACTCCATTACAATTAGCACAATATATTTCAACAATTGCCAATAACGGTATTCGTGTAGCTCCAAGATTAGTTAAGGAAATTCATGAAACTAGCAAATCAGGTGGCATTGGAAATTTAGAGACAACACTTCCTATCAAAGTGATGAACTCTTTACAAGTTAGTCAAGAGGTATTAAACCATGTGAAGGAAGGTCTCTATTTAGTAACACATGGTGAAAATGGGACATCTATTGCACCATTTAAAGATTTTTCACCAGTAGTAGTAGGAAAGTCTGGTACAGCAGAAGCGTTTTATGGTGGACCAGTTCCAAAATATCAACAAGTAGCTGTTGATAATGCCACATTTATTTCTTACGCTCCAAAAGATAATCCGGAAATTGCTGTAGCAGTAGTGGCTCCTTATTATAAAGGTGGAGCGCCATTAGACTTTGGGGCAAAGATAGCTAAAAAAGTTTATGAAGTCTATTTCAATCAAAATGGAAATAGGCAAGCTAATAGATAATTGTTTAATTTATAAACTACTAAAAACTGAGTGATTTAAAACACTCAGTTTTTTTCGATTAAAGATTGGTAAAATCGATTGTTGAAAGACGTAAAACCAATTATAATAAAGCAAAATGGAGGCGAAATTATGGACTTTACAGAAAAAACAATTCAACGAGATGTTAAATATTCAGGACGCATTTTTACAGTGACGCAAGATATCGTGGAACTACCTAATGGAAAAACTTCTACGCGAGACCTTGTGTTCCATACAGGAGCAGTAGCGGTACTTGTCATTCGTGACGGAAAGATGTTACTCGTTCGTCAATATAGAAAGCCGTTAGAAATGCATTTCTTAGAAATTCCAGCGGGTAAATTAGACTCGAAGGAAGAAGTGCCTCTAGAAGCCGCAAAACGTGAATTAGAAGAAGAAACAAATCTTGTTGCAAGTGAATGGGTGAAGATAATGGAAATGGTCTCAACGCCTGGATTCTGCGACGAGAAAATCACATTATTCCAAGCAAAAAATGTAACTATCAAAGAAGATGCGAAACCTGCAGACGAAGATGAATTTGTTGAAATCTTATGGATGCCGCTAGAAGAAGTGGTGCAAAAAATCCAAGCAGGCGAAATTTCAGATGCAAAAACGATTATTGCAGCACAATACGCTTGGATGCATAAAGGAGAATAATCAATGCCAAATGAACCTTTATTAACGAGAAAATCGTATAAAGAACAATTAGAAAAACAGAATCGAGAGTTAGAAGAACTAGAAACTAGGCAAGAGCGAAGAGACAGTCGTGGACGCTCTTATGAAAGACAAGAAGAGTTTCATTCTGAACGTGAGGAAGAAAGTGTACACGTATACCGTACTCCAAAATCAGGACTAAAAAAGTACAACCATTTTCTAAACGTTTGGCTTATGTCAGTAGTGATTCTTTTAATTATTATACTTGCGATTCAAATCTTCTTTTAGAATAATTTTCCTTTTCATTTTCACGTCGTTATGATAGGATAAAGCATATATAGAAAACACATTGATGGAAAAGGGTTTTTAACAAAGCTTTTCAGGGAGGAAGATCCTGACTGCAAGTCTTCCAAGTCACGTTTCAAACTTTTCACTTCCGGAGTGACCATTGGGATTCACTGATGAATAATGGTTCGGGTCGCCCCCGTTAACAGCGTCCAAGTGTCTTGAGATGGTCTCAAGGAACAAGGGTGGTACCGCGAAATTTCGTCCCTTATAGTCTATTGGCTATAAGGGATTTTTATTTTTATAAGGAGGAATACAATGAATTTAGAAGAAATGAAAGTACAGTTTGATGCGATTCGTAAAGATGTGCTTGCTTCATTAGAAGAAGTGAAAACATTAAAAGAGCTCGATCAAATTCGTGTACAACAACTAGGGAAAAAAGGACCAATCACAGAAGTTCTTAAAAACATTAAAAACTTAGCCAACGAAGAGAAACCAAAAGTGGGGGCTCTTGCCAATGAATTACGTTCTGTCTTAGAAGAAAAAATCGCTTCTGTTAAAGAAGTATTAGAGGCAAAAGCGTTAGAAGAAGCGTTACAATCTGAAACAATCGACGTTACAATGCCAGGACGTCCAATGGAACGTGGAACTGCGCACGTATTAGCGCACGTTCAAGACCAAGTAGAAGATTTCTTCATCGGCCTTGGATACCAAGTCGTAGAAGGGCCAGAAGTGGAATCAGACCACTATAACTTCGAGATGATGAACTTGCCAAAAGATCACCCAGCTCGTGACATGCAAGACACATTCTACATCACTCCAGAGTACTTACTTCGTACACAAACTTCTCCAGTACAAGCTCGTACAATGGAAAAACATGACTTTACAAAAGGCCCATTGAAGATGTTAAGTCCAGGTCGTGTATTCCGTCGTGATAACGATGATGCGACACACTCACATCAGTTCTATCAAATCGAAGGTCTTGTGATCGATAAACACATTACGATGTCAGACTTAAAAGGAACTCTTGCGGCATTTGCCAAAGAAATGTTCGGGGAAGACCGTGAAGTGCGTCTTCGTCCAAGTTACTTCCCATTCACTGAGCCATCTCTAGAAGTGGATATTAGCTGCTTCAAATGTGGTGGTGAAGGCTGTTCTGTATGTAAAGGAACAGGTTGGATTGAAGTATTAGGTAGTGGTATGGTGCATCCAAACGTGCTTGAAGCTGCTGGTGTGGATTCAAGTGTTTACGGTGGATTTGCCTTCGGGTTAGGTCAAGACCGTATCGCGATGTTGAAATATGGTATTGAAGATATTCGTTCATTATATACAAACGATGTGCGTTTCTTAAGCCAATTTACGAAAGAATCATAAGAGGAGGAAGAACATGAAATTATCATACGAATGGTTAAATGAATATATTGATTTATCACAAATCACTCCTCAAGAATTAGGAGAAAAAATGTCTCGTACAGGGATTGAAGTTGATAGCGTAACGGTTCCAGGCGAAGGATTAAAAGGACTAGTGGTTGGTCTAGCAACAGAAGTCGTTGACCATCCAGATTCAGATCACTTACACGTTGTTACAGTTGAAGTAGGACAAGACGAGCCACTTCAAATCGTGTGTGGCGCTCCAAATATCGCAGCAGGCCAAAAGGTGATCGTGGCAACTCACGGTGCACGCATTGCCGGCGGTCATAAAATTAAACGTGGGAAATTACGTGGCGTAGAATCTCAAGGAATGATTTGTTCATTGCAAGAAATCGGCGTGCCAAGTAACTTAGTACCAAAAGAATACGAAGATGGAATTTATGTGTTCACAGATGACAGCATTGAAGTGGGAAGCGACGCAGTTCATGCATTAGCGCTTGATTCAGCGATTGTGGAACTCGACATCACTGCTAACCGTTCTGATGCGTTAAGCATGCGCGGTTCTGTTCACGAAATTGGTGCGATTTACAACTTGAAGAACAATTTAGAACCAGATGCATTCGAAAAAGGAACTTCTTCTGAAATTCCAGGCGTTGTTACAGTTTCTGTAGAAAACGAAGCAGACGCTCCTGCATACCACGCATTCTTAATCGAAGGCGTTAAAGTGGCTCCAAGTCCACAATGGATGCAAAACCGTTTAATCGCAGCTGGGGTTCGTCCAATCAATAATTTAGTGGACGTAACAAACTACATCTTAATGGAATACGGTCAACCACTTCATGCATTTGACTACGATAAATTACCTGAAAAAGCCATCCATGTTCGTCGCGCAACTGAAGGCGAAACATTAGTGACTTTAGATGGGGAAGAACGTACACTAGAAAACGAAATCGTGATTACTTCAGGCGGCAAACCAGTCGCATTAGCTGGGGTAATGGGTGGATTGGACACTGAAATCTCAGACGAAACAACTACAGTGTTATTAGAAGCGGCCTTATTCGATCCTAAAGCAGTTCGTCTTGCGTCACAAAAACATAACTTACGTAGTGAATCAAGTGCTCGTTTTGAAAAAGGCATTAACAAAGCAACAATCGTTCAAGCTGGGAAACGCGCTGCGGAATTGATTGCCGAACTTGGTGGCGGAACAGTGAAAGAAGAATTTGCTTCTGTACAAAGCTATGACTTAGAATTACCAGTTGTAAGCATCACTCTAGAACGTTTAAACCACGTGTTAGGAACGAGCTTAACACTAGATGAAGTGAAACAAGTATTTGCACAATTAGAATATCCAACAACTGTAGAAGGAACTCGTTTCGACGTGACAATCCCTGCATGGAGATTTGATATTTCTATCGAAGCAGACTTAGTGGAAGAAGTAGGACGTATTTACGGATACGACAAGATTCCTGCAACATTACCAACAACTGAAAGTACAGTGGGTGGCTTAACAGACAAACAGCGCTTCATCCGTTACACTCGTCAATTCATGCAAGGAGCTGGACTTTCACAAGCGTATACTTATGCCTTAACAACTCCAGAGAAATCAAAATGGTTTACGAAGAAAGACGCAACAAGCGTGCGTTTAAGCTGGCCAATGAGTGAAGATCGTAGCGAATTACGTCAATCACTATTACCAAGTTTATTAGAAGCCGTTCAATACAATGTGGCTCGTTCACAAAACAACGTAAAATTATTCGAAGCAGGCCGTGTGTTCAAGTTAGGTACTGCTGGCAATGAAGATTTCATCGAGAACGAAGTCATTGCGGGTATTTTAACAGGAGACGTGACAAGTGCGAACTGGAACCATAAAGCAGAGAAAGTGGATTTCTATGTGGTAAAAGGAATTCTAGAAGCGTACTTCGCACAACTAGACTGCTTAGACCGTGTACGTTTCGAGCCTTTAACAGACATCGAAGAATTACACCCCGGACAAACAGCGCGTATTCTTATAGACGGCGAAGCGATTGGTTTAATTGGTAAAGTTCATCCAACGGTTCAAAAAGCATTAGACTTACAAGACACATTCGTCTTCGAGTTAGATGTGGAACCATTACTTGAAGCAAACTTACAAGAAGCAGTGATTCAATCTGTTGCGAAATATCCAAGCATGACGCGCGATATCGCGATCTTAGCACCAACTTCATTAACTCATGCTGAGTTAGTGGATGTCATCCGTGCAAATGCTGGTGAGTTCTTATCAAAAGTAACGTTATTCGACGTTTATAAAGGGGAACACGTGCCAGAAGGATTCCAATCATTAGCGTATTCATTATTGTTTGTGAACCGCAATGCGACGTTGGAAGAGGATGTTATTAAGTCCGCCATGACTCGCGTAGAAGAAGCATTAGTTGCTTTAGAAAACGTATCTATTCGATAAAATAAAGTAAGTACGAAGATTATTTTATGTAGTACTATAAAAACTTAGATTACCTTCGGTTATCTTCATAATAACGACAATAGCTGTACCGGACTGAGCCTCAAACGAATGCTAGGAAATAAATTTCTAGCATCCGTAATTCGCATCGGTTACTAGTCGCTATTGTTGTTATTACAGAAACCGAGGTAATCTTTGTTTTTATACATAAGATAGATAATCTTCGTACTTTTTTATTGTGATAGTTTATAAAGAGCTAATACTTCTTCTACGCTCGTTGAGATGGAAGGGGAGAAGACGACATTACCAAATATGGTAATTACCATATTTGGTAATGTCGGATTGAAAAGGAATTGAAACACGAATTAAATAGAGCGTATATAAAATTTTGTTTGGAAATTTTTGGAACTGTATTGAAAATTATTCAATTTAGGCATATAATATAAGTCTAAAAACGAACAAGGAGATGTGTTATGAAAAAGAACGTTCGATATACGTTGCTCTTTCCTGGGATTGTGCTTTTATGCTTTTTCTTAGTGCTTCCGTTGCTAAGTAGCTTGATTCCAACGGTTTTCCCAGAAAGTAGTTTTTCTTTGCAACTGTATATTGATTTTTTCAAAGATTCCTATTTTATGGCGGTGTTAGGACGTACGCTTAGTATTTCCTTGATCGTTACTATTTTTTGTGCTGTTTTGGGCTTGCCTGCAGCATATGTTATTTCTGGAGTATCGAAGAAATGGAGAGGGATTCTGATTGCGTTAACGCTATTCCCACTTTTAACAAACTCTGTTATTCGAAGCTTTGCATGGATTACGATTCTTGGTAAAAACGGAGTTATTAATAATTTACTCATGATGTTTGGCCTGATTCATGAGCCAATGTCACTCTTATATACAGACTTCTCGATTATTATCGGTTCGGTTTATTTATTTTTACCAACGATGATTATGACGCTTGTAGGGATTCTGGAAAATATTGATGATGATCTACTTGAAGCTGCGGCAACGCTTGGGCTAAGTCCTTTAAAAGGCTTCTTCAAGATTATTTTGCCACTATCGCTTCCGGGGATGATTGTCGGAAGTATTCTCGTATTTACAGGGACACTTACCGCATATACAACTCCACAATTATTAGGTGGAAATAAAAAGATGATGTTAGCGACATTACTTTACCAACGCGCGACAACGCTTGGTGATTGGACAAGTGCGAGTGTGATTGCGCTTGTCATGATTGTGATTACATTTGCCGTGATGAAGGCATTGAATCTCTTAGCGAAATCGATGGATAAGCGAGGTGGAGACATTGCGTAAAAATAAATTACTAACAATGATTGCGACTGTTGTCTTCTTATTCCTATTCTTACCACTCGTGATTATCGTGATTACTTCCTTTGGGACAGAAGCGATTATTACCTTCCCGATTAAAGGATTTACCATCGACTGGTATATTATGGCGCTTACGTCAAAAGCCTTTATGTCGAGCTTACAACTCAGCTTACTTGTGGGCGTTGTGGCAACACTCCTTGCATTAGTCATTGGAGTGCCAGCAGCGTATGTATTATCAAGAGACAAATTTAAAGGGAAGAAGTTAATGAAGGATTTCTTCTTATCGCCAACGATGATTCCGGGGATTGTCGTAGGGTATTCCCTCTATCAAATGATTGTTGTGAGTTTTAAATTCCCAATTCTACCTGGACTGCTCATTGGTCACTTCCTTATTAGTATTCCATATGTGATTCGTGTCGTTGGCTCTAGTATGGAACAAGTTGATGTTTCGATGGAGGAAGCCGCGTGGACGCTTGGATGTACGAAGAAGAGAGCTTTTGCGACAGTACTCTTACCAAATATCACTTCAGGAATTTTCGCGGCGTTTATGCTAGCGTTTGTGAACTCATTTAACAACGTTCCAGTATCGATGTTCTTATCTGGTCCAGGAGTGACCATGCTTCCAACGACTTTATTAAGTTACATGGAATTCAACTACGATCCATCTGTTTCAGCATTATCCGTAATTTTAATGTTTGTAACGATGGGGATTATGATTGCGATTGAAAAAACGTTGGGCTTAGCTTCCATTTCATAAGGAGAAAGATATGTCATTTGTAAAATTAACAGATGTAAATATGATCTATGATAATAAGCATCATATTTTAAAAGATTTGAATTTATCGATTGAAAAAGGGGAATTAGTTTCCTTGCTCGGTCCGAGTGGCTGTGGGAAAACGACGACGCTTCGTATTGTAGCCGGACTTCTCAGTCAAAATAGCGGAACCTTCGAATTAGACGGTGAGGATATGACAAAAGTGCCTGTCCATCACAGACAGTTCGGGATGGTATTTCAAAGTTACGCATTATTTCCACATTTAACAGTGGCTGAAAATGTAGCGTTCGGATTGAAAGTGAGAAAAGAAAGTAAATCAGTGATTGATGGGAAAGTTGCTAAAATGCTTGAAGTGTGCGGATTAGCAGAACTTGGCGATCGCTATCCAAAACAACTTTCAGGTGGCCAAAGACAACGTGTAGCCCTTGCCAGAGCGCTTGTTATTGAACCAAAACTCTTACTACTCGATGAGCCGTTAAGTAACTTGGATGCCAAACTTAGACTTCAAATGCGTCTAGAAATCAAACGCATCCAGCAACAATTCAAGATTACGACTTTATTCGTAACGCACGACCAAGAAGAATGTTTCTCAATATCGGATAAGGTAGCTGTCATGAATAATGGGATTATCGAACAATACGGTACTCCTGAAGAAATTTATCAACATCCAACCACTGAGTTTGTTGCTCGTTTCATTGGATTTGAAAACTTTATCAAAGGAACGGTTCAAGCAAATCACAAGGTTCAATTGTCGAATGGACTTGTTTTAGAAACGATGGAACATGCCAAGGAAGGCGATGTGACCGTAACGATTCGTCCCGATCATATTGAGCTCTTAAACGAGGGTGACGGCGTTCTATCGGGTGAAATTTTAGTAAGAACCTTCATTGGAAAAGCATATCAGTATGAAGTGAAAACGGAAGTGGGCGTGCTTCTTGTAAACAACCCAGCCGTTTTAGAAGTAGGAACGAAAGTCTCTCTAGCGTTCCCTAAAGATCATGTCATTGTGTTATAAAATAAAAAAATTAAGGAGTGTACACACATGAAAAAATCAATTGCAGGTATTGCAGTAGCGTCGTTATTAGTCTTAGCAGGTTGCGGAAATAGCCAAGCGAATTTACCAAAGAATGATGCAACAACAGCAGGTGGAGATGCTTCCAAAGGGGCATCTACTGAATTAGTCGTATCAACATTCGGATTAAGCCAAGATATCGTTGAACGTGATATTATCAATCCATTTGCCGAAGCGAATGGCGTTAAAGTGACGTTAGAAGTTGGGAATGCATCAGAACGTTTAACAAAAGTTCAAAGTGGTGGAAGCAACATCGACGTTATCGAATTATCACAATCAGGTTCTACAAAAGGAACAACTGAAGGATTATTTGAAACCGTAACTGAAAAAGAAATTCCAAACCTTGCGTTATTAACAGATGGCGCTAAAGAAGTGTTCCAAAACGGCGGAGGAATTCCATTCTCTATTAACAGTATTGCGATTGTTTACGATAAAGAAAAATTAGGTCGTGAAATTAAAGATTGGAGCGACTTATGGTCAGAAGATTTGAAAGGCAAAGTGGCAATTCCTGACATCACAACAACAGGTGGTCCATTATTCTTATCTGTAGCGGCTGATAAAGGCGGTAAAGCTCTTAAAGACGATAAAGGTGCAGCAGCCTTCAAAGCGCTTGAAGAATTAAAACCAAATATCGTTAAAACATATTCTAAATCAAGTGACTTAGCAAATATGTTCCAAGCAGGCGAAGTGCAAGTGGCAGTCGTTGTAGACTTTGCGATTCCTACTGTACAAAAAGCAAATAGCAATGTCGTTTCTGTTGTTCCTGAATCTGGAACTTATGCAAACTACAACACAGTGAACATCGTTAAAGATGCGAAAAACAAAGAAAATGCGTACAAATATGTTAACTTCCGTATCAGTGCTGAAAACCAAGCAGTAAAAGCAAAATCATTGAGTGAAGCTCCTGTTAATAAAGATGTGAAATTAGCAGATAACGAAGTGAAAACAATGACTTATGGGGACGTTGCAAAACGTGCGAAAACAGTTGATTTCAAACTTGTAAACGAAAACCTTAAATCTTGGATTGACCAATGGAATAAAATCTTAAACCAATAATAGGATTTTGAATTTTATTTAAGGACAGATCAGAATAAAGAGTAGACGAAGCCGCTAGAGAGTTATTAGACTGGCGACTTTGTTCTTCTAATGCGAGTTTTGATTGTTCTTATAATGGAATTCAATTAGAATAAAGAAGACAGGAAAGGGAGTGGCAGTAATGAGAATCGGTTATAAAAATGCATGGATTTTAACGATGGATGATGCCTTTACAGAGTACCGAAGTGGGTATTTAGTGATGGAGGAGCACTCGATTGTTGAAGTAGGTGCGATGGATCAATTTGAGGAGAGTAAGGCAGAGGAGTGGATAGATGCGCATGGTGGAATCCTGCTTCCTGGATTCGTGAACGCTCATACGCATTGCGGGATGATTCCGTTTCGCTCATTAGGAGACGATTGTCCAGACCGCCTCAGACGCTTCCTATTTCCGCTAGAACAAGAAGTGGTTGATGAACCGTTAATTGCCAAGAGCACGGCCTATGCGATTGCAGAGATGCAGCTGGCAGGGGTGACTGCGATGTGTGATATGTATTATTTTGAAGACGCCGTTGCGAGAGTCGCAAAAGAAATGAAGATGCGTTCTCTAGTAGGCGAAACGATTATCGATATGAAGACGCCCGATAGTAAAAATACAGATGAAGCTTTAGCGTATACCCAAACGTTTGTTGATAAATGGAAAGAGGATGAACTCGTACACCCATTAATTGCCCCTCATGCTCCGAATACAAATACCGAAGAAGTGATGAGAGCGATTCTAGCGTTTGCAAAAGAAAACCAAGTTCCTATTACTCTTCATGTTTCTGAGATGACGTACGAGATGGATTATTTCCGTAAAACCTATAACCAAACACCAATCGAATTTTTAGAGTCACTTGGATTTTTCGAAGTGCAGGTCATTCTAGCACACGGTATCTTGATGACGGAATCCGATGTCGAAATTCTGGCTAAGTATCCAAAAGTCAGCGTTGTTCATTGTATCGGCGCCAATACGAAGTCTGCCAAAGGAGTCGCACCGATTCGAAGTTTACTAGACCATGGTGTGACCGTTGGACTAGGTACGGACGGGCCAAGTAGCGGCAATACGCTGGATTTATTTACACAAATGCGAATGGTAGCTAATTTCCATAAAACGCATCTGAAGGATCGTAGCGCGTTCCCTTCAAAAGAAATCGTGGCTTTGGCGACAAGAGGCGGGGCAAAAGCGCTTGGACTCGACAAAGAAGTTGGAACGCTTGAAGCAGGCAAAAAAGCGGATGTGGTGCTTGTCGAAACATCCTCAGTGAATATGTTCCCTGTGCATGATGCGTATGCGGCCTTGGTGTATTCAGCCAATGCCTCTAATGTTCAAGATGTATGGATTAATGGGGAAAGAGTTGTGGATAATAAGAAGCTAGTGAATGGTTCGCTAGAAGGGTTGCAAAGAGCGTTGAAAGAGGGAATGGTCACCTTTGAAAAGCGCGCGGTAGAACTATCTGCCCAATTATCATTCGAAAAATAAATAATGTCAGTACGAAGATTATTTTATGTAGTACTATAAAACCTTAGATTAACTTCGGTTATCTTCATAATAACGACAATAGCTGTAGCGGATTGAGCCTCAAAGATTCTCTAGAAAATAAATTTTCAAGAGAATCTAATTCGCATCGGTTACTAGTCGCTATTGTTGTTATTATAGAAACCGAGGTAATCTTTGTTTTTATACATCAGATAGATAATCTTCGTACTTTTTTATTGTGCGAGTTAAAACAGGAATACTTCTACTGCTCTCGCTAAAAGTAAGAGAAGAGAAAAGAAATTATCATATATGATAATTTTTGTTACATCCTAAAATTTAGACAAGAAAACAGCACCAAGGGCCCTTAAAGAGAGTCTTTGGTTGCTGTTCATTTAGTTGAGTTTATTGTTTAACATAACCATTATCAAGTAATTTTTTAACGGCTTCGCTATATATTAAGTTTTCAGCTTTTGTATCTGGAAATCCTTTTGGATCGCGTCTGTGGAGTTCTTCCCTATCAATATTATTGTAATCAATTTTTAGAGTATGAATGTAAATACCATCTTTTTGAGAGATAGTTGTTTCAAAGCCTTTTACACCATCATAAAGAGCTTGTCTTTTCTTCATTATTTTTTGAATTTCTTCTTCAGTTTTCCCCATCTCTTTAGGATTGAAAGTATAAACAGCATCCTGTTTGTATACGATATCGTCTTTGAAATAGTATTTTATGGTTGTAGTACGTCCTTTTTCTTCTTTCTTATATACTGCTTCGCCATCTTTTGGTAGAGCGTCTGTTGCCGCTTGTTTATTGGATGCTACTTGTGTGGTTGGAGCAGTTGTAGTTGCTTGAGCGGCTTGTGAAGTCTGCTCTGTGCTGCTTGTTGAAGATTTTTGTCCGCACGCCGCAAGTACAAAAACTGAAGAGAGTAATACAAGCGAATTTTTCAATAATTTATTCATTGTGATTTAATCCTTTCTCAATCATCATTATTTTTATTGTTTAACATAACCGTCTTCAAGTAATTTTGGGACAGCTTCACTATATTTTAAAGCAGATGGATTAGTATTTGGGAATGTTTCAGGAGCACGTTTATGAAGCTCTTTCCAGTCGATATTGTTGTAATCAATTTTGAGTGTGTGATAGTAAATTCCATCTTTTCGTGCAATAGTGGATTCAATTCCTTTCACTCCGTCGTAGATAGAGTGTCTTTTTTTGAGAAGTTTTTGTATTTCTTCTTCGGTTTTACCCATTTCTTTAGGATTGAACGCATATACGGCATCTTGAAGATAAACGATATCGTCTTTGAAATAATATTTTAAGGTTGTAGTATTACCATTATCTTCTAGTTTATAAACAGCTTCACCGTCTTTTGGAAGGTTGCTGCTATTTTGTGCGTTCGACTTTTTCTTGTTTTGTTGATTGTCTGCTGCTTTTTCTTGGCTCTGTTGATTGTTAGCCGAGTTCAGTTTCGATTGCTTAGTATTTGCTTGTGTTGCTTCTTGAGCGTTTTGATTTGTCTCAGTCGCATTGCCTACTGAATTATTTTGTCCGCAAGCCGCAAGTACAAAAATTGAAGAGAGTAATACGAGTGATGTTTTAAGAGTTTTCATTTTGTTTTATATACCTTTCTAATGGGTTATTTAGCCGTATATCCAGCATCGAATAAGGTTTTTTCGAATGATTTGAAACTTAGCTTATTACCTTCGATAGAGAATTCGTTAGGGAATCGTTCTTTTAGTTTTGCTAAATCTACCTTTTCCATATCGATCGTAATTTCAAAAGTGATTTTCTCGTCTGTTGAAGACGTGCTAGAAGTGACGCCAGGTAAGTTTGTATATAAACTTAGAGTGGCTTGTGCTAAGGCTTGAGCACTTTGTTTTGGAAAATCTGGCCCCATTGCTTTCAGATTCCATTCGTTTAAAATTGTAATTTTTGTTACGGTATCGCCTTTATGGTCTACCGTAGTGGTTGTTTGTGCCATTTCATTTTTTAGAATATAGCTTGAAGACTGGGTCCCACCGCAACCGAAAAGGAAGAAGAGAGTAGTCAACAGTAGTGCGAATGCTTTGATTGATTTTTTCATAAGAACTCCTTTACATCTATTTACAGAAAAAGCAGAGCACATCAAGTGGACTCTGCTTTTAGGTTACATTACTGAACTTCTTTGAATCCCATTTGAATGAGGTTTTCTTTTACTTTTGTTAAGTCTGTAGGATCGTCAAAAGAAACCACTTGTGGATATGCTGATTTCAATTTTTCACGATCGACAATAGTGTAGTCAGTTTCGTAAGTCTGGATGTACTTCTCTCCTTCTTTTTTAGAATCAAACTTAAATCCTTTAAGCTCTGTAATTTTATTTTTTAAGTCGCCGTAGGTTTGCTCTAAAATAGATTTTTGTAGTTCATAACTTTGCTTAACAGCTTCTCTTGAAGCTTCTGGGACATTATCAACACTAAAATCTGTGATAACTTCTGTAATCGTTTTTTCAATAATATTGCCTTTTGAGTAAAGCGTTAATTTTGTTGTAACATTTGTATTCACTAGCTCATATACACTTTTAACTTCAGTAGCATCTGATTGAGTGGCTTTAGTTGTTGGAGTTGGAGCCGTTGTAGTTGCTTGTGCTTGAGTTGTTTGAGCCTGAGTTGTTGCTTGTGTTGATTCTTCTTTTTTACCTTGTCCACATGCAACAAGTAGTAAACCTGCAGATGCTAAAAGTGTTAGTTGTTTGATTTTTGTATTCATTCTATAAAAATCCTTTCTATGAGTTTATGGTTATTCAACTCTTGTAAAACCGGCATCGAGTAGTGACTGTATGATTTGCTCGTAATTCGTTGCTTCTTCCTTAGATGTAAAATCAGGATCAATTTCTTTTAGCTTGTCGAAGTCTATATTCGAATAGTCGACTTCGTATGATTGGATGTATTTAGTTCCTTCCATACGAATATCAAGCTTTAGACCAGTGACATCTTTAATTTGCTCTTTTAATTGATTATAACTTTGCTCCATAGTTTGCTTTTGTGTTTGCAACGCTTGTTTAAAAGCTTCTTTAGAGGTTTCTGGCAAGCCTGATATGTCAAAATCGATAATGGAATCGGTGGCCATTTTTTGAATCAAGCCATCTTTAAATGTAATTTTGACTTTCGTTATGTTGTTTCCATTGATTTGTTCAAATACGACTTGTCCATCTTTAGCATCCGATTTGGCGACTGTTGTTAGAGCCTGAGCAGTTGTTGTTGCTAGTGTAGTCGTTGTTGCTTGCGTGGTTGCCTGTGTAGTTGTTGCTTGCGTCGTAACGACCGTAGTTTCTTCTTTCTTGTCTTGACCACAAGCGACTAATAGAAATGTATTCGTAAAGAGGAGTGCGGATACTTTTGTCAGTTTGTTCATAATAATCCCCTAATTTTGAAACTTTATTATTATTTTTCTACATAACCAGCCTTGAGAAGTTTATCTCTAAAGTCAGAGTAACTAACCGTATTGTCATCAGTTAGTCGTAAATTTGGCTCAATTTCTTTGAGTTTTTTCATATCGATTTTAGTGTAATCGAATGAATAAGTAACAGTGAAAAAGTCATTATTGTGTTCTGATTTATACTCAAAACCTTTACCGATAAGATCTTTGTATTTTTGTTCGTCTTCCGCAGAAGAATTTTTTAGTAATTCAAGAGGATTATCTGCATCAATTTTTGACAGTGTATAATTCTCTACAGATTCTTGTTTTAATAAGACATCATCTTTATAATAAAATGTCATTGTTATTGTACCAACTCGATCACTAATTTCAAAAACTGCTTTATTAGCATCCTCTAAAGTATAAGTAGTTGTCGGAGTAGCTGTCGTTGCTTGAGTCGTTGTTGCAACCGTAGTTTTTTCTTTTTTATCTTGTCCACAGGCGGCTAAAAGGAATGCACTGGTAAAGAGTAGTGCAGATACTTTCACAGTTTTCTTCATACATATTCTCCTTCATTTTTGAAAAAAGGGGAGAATAGTTCACCCTTCTCCCTATTTAATTTTAAATTTTACTATTGTTTTTCTTTATAGCCTCTGTTAAGGAGCCCCTCTTTAAATTCAGAGTAGCTTAGAGTTTTATCATCACGTAGATTTAAATTCGGATATACTTCTTTGAGTTTTTGCATATCAAGTTTAGTGTAATCGTATGAATTAGTAATCGTGAAAACATCATCTTTGTAATCCGTATTATATTCAACACCTTTACCGATAAAAACTTTTAGTTTTTCTTTGGTTTCTCCAGCAGCTTTTTTAAGCATCTCAAGAGGATTATCACCGGCTAGTTTTGAAATAATAAAAGTAGATACTTTTTCTTCTTTTAATAAGACATCATCTTTATAGTACAATGTCATTGTGTCTGTACCACTGTTACTAGCAGCTTCAAAAACTGCTTTTTGAGCATCTTCTAAACTATACACAGTTGTTGGAGTAGCTGTCGTTGGAGTAGCTGTTGTGGTTGTTGCTTGCGTCGTAGCAATCGTTGTTTCTTCTTTTTTCTCTTGTCCACACGCACCTAAGAGGAATGCACTGGTAAAGAGGAGTGCAGATACTTTCATAGTGTTCTTCATACATAGTCTCCTTCATTTTTGAAAAAAAGTGGAGAAGAGGACCCTCTTCTCCCTATTTAATTTAGAATTTTACTATTGTTTTTCTTTATAGCCACCCTTGATGAGTGCCTCTTTAAATTGAGAGTAGCCAATAGTATTATCATCACGTAGATTTAAATTTGGTATTGCTTCTTTGAATTTTTGCATATCGAGTTTAGTGTAATCGAATGAATAAGTAATCGTGAAAACATCATCTTTGTAATCTGTTTTAATCTCAAAACCTTTACCAATAAAATCTTTCAGTTTTTCTTCTGTTTTCGCACTAGAGTTCTTAAGTGTTTCTAAAGGATTCTCGCCTTCCATTTTTGAAACAATATAAGTAGTTACACTGTCCTGTTTTAATAAAACGTCATCTTTATAATATAACGTCATCACTGCTTTTGTAGCCTCGTCACTAGCTTCAAGAACTGTTTTTTTAGCATCTGCTGGCATGTCAGTTTTTGCTTGAGCAACAGTTGTTGGAGCAGCCGTTGTTGGAGCGGCTGTTGTTGGAGCAACTGTTGTTTGAGCTTGAGTAGTAGCAGTTGAGTCTTGCTTTTGTCCGCAACCTGCTAATACTAGACCGGCTGTAAATAGAAGTGCGAATGCTTTTGATGTTTTGTTCATGATTTTTACCTCACTTTTTGTTATGTATGGTAAAACCGGTATGAGAGACTTCTCTTAACCGGTTTTACTTATTTATTTCTTTTCAGCATACCCTGCGTTAATTAGGGCTTCTTTCGAAACTTTGAAGCTTACTTTTTCGCCACTACCTGTAAAATCATGAGGGAAAGCGGCTTTTAATTCAGAAAGTTTTGCAACTGAATAGTCCACTGTTAATGTTTGGATAATAAATCCATCTTTAGATTCTACGGTGGCAGTTACGCCTTTAACAGCATTATACGCATCAGTGTTTTCTTTAATTTGTTGAAGAGCATCTTCTTCAGAAACCGGAAGTTTTGAAATTTCAAATTCGTTTCTAGCAGTTTGTTTAGTAACAACGTCTCCTTTATAGTAATAAACTAAAGTAGAAACAAGACCTTCTTGCTTTAGTTCAAATGTAGCGGTTTCTTCTTTCGCACATCCTAATAGTACGAATAATGCTGTAAATAACACAGCGAATAATTTCATTGCTTTTTTCATGAAATTCATCCTTTCGATTTGTAATATACTCATAACTGTTTGTTTTGTATCGTAAAACCGGCAAGAGAGAGCTTTACAGGTCTTACTTATTTAATTATTACTTTTCAGTATAGCCAGCTTTAATCAGTGCTTCTTTAGAAGCTTTGAAACTTACTTTATCACCTTGACCAGAAAAATCACTTGGGATGGCTTTCTTTAAATCAGAAAGTTTAGCAATATTGTAGTCTACAGTCACAAATTGAGTAACAATGCCATCTTTAACTTCTTGAGTAGCAGTTACACCTTTAACTGAGTTGTACAAATCAGTGTTTTCTTGGAATTTTTTAAGTGCTTCTTCTTCTGAAATTGGAAGTTTTTTTAAATCAATTTCAGATTTTGCTGTTTGTTTAGTAACAACGTCTCCTTTATAGTAATAAACTAAAGTAGAAACAAGACCTTCTTGCTTTAGTTCAAATGTAGCGGTTTCTTCTTTCGCACATCCTAATAGTACGAATAATGCTGTAAATAACACAGCGAATAATTTCATTCCTTTTTTCATGAAATACATCCTTTCAAGTTGTAATATACATATATTATAAATCTAATGATTATAATATGCAAGACTTTTTACAAAAATGGTTGCTAATGAAGGTTGACAATTGCTAACAGTTTGATTTTAACGGCAATGTGCTATACTAATCTTACAGTGAAATGGAGGAGAAAGTATGAATCAGACTGTAAACTTCTTGAAAGAACTTGTGGCGATTCCGTCACCAACTGGCTATACCAGAGATGTGCAGGATTATTTAATCGATGTCTTAACGGATATGGGATATGAGCCAACACGTACAGCAAAAGGATTAGTAGTTGTAACAGTACCTGGAGCAATTGATGAGAAACAGCGTGTGGTAACAGCGCATATCGATACACTTGGAGCGATTGTTCGCGCAGTAAAACCAGATGGACGCTTAAAACTCGACCGTATTGGTGGATTTGCTTGGAATATGATTGAAGGAGAAAACTGTACGGTTCACGTTGCTAGCAATGGAACGACTGTTTCAGGAACAATTTTATTACATCAAACAAGTGTACACGTATACCGTGAAGCGGGAACGGTAGAGCGTAGTCAAGACAATATGGAAGTTCGTTTAGATGCGAAAGTGACAAACGAAGCCGAAACGCGTGCATTAGGAATCGAAGTAGGGGACTTTGTATCTTTTGATCCACGTTTTATCATCACGCCAACAGGATTCATTAAGAGCCGTTTCTTAGACGATAAAGTGAGTGCCGCAATTTTATTAACCTTATTAAAGAAATACAAATCAGAAGGAATCACGTTGCCAGTAACGACTCACTTCATGTTCAGTTGTATTGAAGAAACTGGAACGGGAGCTAACAGTAGCATTCCAGAAAAAGCGGTCGAATTCTTAGCTGTGGATATGGGGGCAATGGGGGATGACCAACAAACAAATGAGTACACCGTTTCTGTTTGCGTGAAAGACGGTTCTGGCCCATATAATTTTGATTTCCGTCAACACCTTGTATCTCTATGCAAGGAAAAGAACATTCCATTTAAATTAGATATTTATCCTTATTATGGTAGTGACGCCTCAGCAGCAATGCGTGCTGGAGCAGAAGTGAAACACGCCTTGCTCGGTGCTGGAATTGAATCAAGCCACTCTTATGAAAGAACGCATCTTGATTCGGTTGAAGCAACACAACAGTTAGTCGATGCCTACCTTTTAAGTTCATTAGTAGAAGCTTAATATTGAGCCTTTCCAACAGTGTCTGGGAAGGCTTTTTTTGGTTTTGAAAAAATTTTGAATTATTTTGTTGACACGGTCTCCTCAGGGGAGTATACTCTAAAACGTAAACTTTACGATTTGGAAAGCGAGAGAATCATGAACAAGAAAGAAAAGGTTATTTTAGGAGGGGCAGTTGCACTTGGGTTGTTATTTGCATCGGGTGCCGTTTTATCCCAGCAACAAGCCCAAACAACGGAGACAACAACTGAGGAGACAACCATTGATGCCGAGCGTATGGCGAAATACGAACAGGCAGCACAAGAAATTAAAGACAATAAACCAAAGACAATTGTCGGAGAAGTATTTGAGAATGGTTATTTGAAAAAACACGGCGACCATTATCACTTTGTATATGGTGCGCCACCAGCAGATGCTATTTATGAACAGAAAAAACCAGGTGCGACAACGAGTACAGTAGAAGACAATTACGTCTTCAATCCAAATGATATCGTAAGCGAAAATGAATTAGGTTTTGTTGTTCGACACGGTGACCACTTCCATTTTATTTACCGTTCGCAATTAGCAAACGCACAAACGGTGACAAGAGAAGATGAAAATAGCAAGAAGAGAACGTGTAAGTTATTACGTATCCCGCACGGCGACCATTTCCACGATGTATTAGACTGTGGGGACGGCAGTGCTTCATTTGCCTTTGACGATGAACCAATTTCAAGACCATCGACTGGTGGAAGCAACACAGGAGTCGCTAGTACAATTGGGACTGTTACACCAACAAGACCAAGTACGGCAAGCGCGCAGCCTGTAACGCCTCCTGCGACAGATATTGCAACACCGCAAGCGGAAGAGTGGACATTGCAATCGCCAGAGATTCAAAAATATTTAGACTACATCGTGTATGCTTACGGCGTGGAACGAGATACAATTAAGTTCGAGTCTGTGACAAACGATCAAGGCGAGTATGTTGGAAAAGTTTTCGCGTTCCAAAATATGGAACAAGGGCAAGATAAGAACCACATTCATCCTTGGGTGATTCCATTGAAACGTTTCGAGGTGCCAAATTCTGATCCATCGATTCCAGCTGAAGTGAGACTTTCTAATGAGATTGATTTAATCGCAAGACGTATGGGCATTTCTCGTACAGCAATTCGCATTGTAAATGGACGTTTCGATATTCCGCACGGCGACCATAGTCACTCAATGAATATCGTCAATAAAGATGGTGTTGAAGCCTATGAGAAAAATAAACTTCCAGTTATCGTTCCTCCATTTGTGGCAGGGGATGTGAATGTGGAGACTGTTTTTGCCAAAATTGACGAAGTGAAAGCTCATGCCAGCGAAAAATACAAAGATGATCCTGTAACATTGAACCGTATTTTAGTAGCCTTAAACGAATACAAAGAACAAGTGCAACTAAAAGGAAACTCAACAGAAGGATTCGTCAAAGGATTGGAACGCTTCGAGGCGCAAACCATTAACCACGAGACAGTCGCTGCTGAAGAAGTAACACCTGAAGAACAAAAGATGAACGAAACTCACGAAGAAACGGTTCGTATGGTTGGGGAATTGAATTTACAAGACTACGGCGTGACAGCTGATGAGTTGAAAGACTTAGCTTCAAAAGCGCGTGAATCTAATAAAGAAGAACAAGTGAACGCGATTCGTGCATTGGTTCAAGCATTACGTGATGCCAACGACCGTATTAGTATCGAAGGAATGCGTTACTTATACTTCTTAACACAACACGTTTTAGACCAAGAATTACCAGCTGCGCTTCGTGAAGAAGTTGCAAGCCTCATTAAACGTTATATGGGTTCACGATTGAACTTTGCGACAACACCTGTTGAATCACTCATTATCGAGTCTTATCGTGCAAAATTAGCGATTAAAGAATCTCATGAGAAATTCGATGGGAAAGTCGATGCGACAATCGGAAAGAATCTAAAAGAAATTTTAACGTCAGCTTCTGAGGAAGAACAAAGCATTTTCCAAGAGGCAAAAGACTTCGCTGAAATGGCGCTGGATGAATCGGATAAAGATAACAGCACTCCGAAGAGCTCTATTTTAGATGTGAAAGCTTCAGAAGAAAAACCATCCGAAGAAACAACAACGACACAAAGTGAGACGACAGAAACAACAGAAAAAACAGAAACTACAGAAAGTACGACAGCTTCTGTAGAGACCACAGAAGCAACAACGGCTACAACAGAAGCCGCTACAACAGTAGAAACAACAACTGTTGAACAATAGAACTTTTAAACACGTAACTCTTTAATAAAGAAGAGTTGCGTGTTTTTATTTCCTATGAATAGAAGGTTTAGCGGTAGTTATGGTATACTAATACAGCATTCTAGTTGAAGGAGGGATTTAAATGGCAGTCATGCATTTTGGCGAAAACAATACTTGGATTAACATTAATTCAGATTTAATCAGTGAATATTCATCCATTTACGATACATACGAAATCGATGACGAAATGATTGAATACGCGCTGGATAAAAACGAACGCGCGCATATGGAGTATAATCGCAGAACGAAGACATTGGTGGTCATTTATAATGTCCTCAACTTATCACGCGAAGAGAATCATTACGATACGATTCCGTTGACGTTTATCGTACGACAAAATCAAATTGTCACGATTTCCAATGGGCTCAATGAATATATTATTGATCAAATTCGTGAAGAACTGGAAGAGAATATGCATTGGAGCGTATTTAATTTCTTATTACATAGTTTATTTGCGATTTCGGAAAACTATTTTCCAATTATTGAGACATTGAATAAAGAGCAACAAAATATTAGTAAATTGCTCCGAAAGAAAACGACAAAGGATAATTTGTTCCGTTTATCTGACTTGGAGATTGAAGGGATGTATTTAGTTTCTGCGACGAAGCAAAATGCGGTAGTATTAGAGCAACTGAAGACGCAACAAGCCTTCAAGGAACTCGACGATTCTGAAAGAGAGCAGTTGGAAGATAACATCATCGAAGCGAATCAATTAGTAGCGATGACAGAGTTACATCTTCAAATCTTGCATCAAATCGCAAACACGTATAACAATGTATTGAATAATAACTTGAACGACACGATGAAATTCTTAACGGTCATCTCGATTTTAATGACGGTTCCGGATATTGTGACGGGATTCTTTGGGATGAATGTGCAGATTCCGTTTACGGAGTTTAGACACGGATGGGCAATCATTCTTTTGATTATCGCACTCGGTTGGATAGGCGTGTCGCAGATTATCAAGCGCATTATGAAAGATTAACCAAAAACACCTTCCTATTTGATAGGAAGGTGTTTGTTTGTGTGTGCTAGTAAAAGTGCTTCTTATGTTGCTTCTGATGTGCTCTTTAATAAAAATAAATGATTACTTCGAATCCTTGCGGATTTGTTTATTGTAGCTGTAACGTTGCACCGGCGCAAGCCTTGGTCTTGCGCCTAAAAAGCCTCAAAAAGGGAGTAAGGAATAAATTCCTAACTCCCTTTAATTCGCATTTTTTACTTTTTCACGTTACTGCTACAATAAAATCCACAAGATTCTCCGTAATCATTTGCGGAGTCAGAACATAAGAAACTTGTTCCTATCAAGTAGGAGTGTTTTTGGGAATCTGCGAAGAGCCTATCTAACCTCGTTTGGTGATGAGAGGTTAGAGAAGTTTCTTAGCTTTTTCGGTGTTGGCGAAGTGGAGTTTAGCTACTTTGCCGAGGAGTTCCATGCCACCGTGTTTTAAAATAGTGGCTGCTGCTTTATCGACGTTGGCACCGGCACCGCTTGGGAGTTCATATCCGTATTCGGCGCTGAGTGAATCGAGGCCATCAAGGAAGGCGCATCTGGCAATCATTGAGGCAGCTGCAACGGCGATATGGTGGCTTTCACCCTTTGTAATAAAGTATGTTTTCTTCTTATCGACAAGGTCTTGGCCTTTGAGATAACGGTAATACAAGTCTGGTTTACAGAATTGGTCGATTAAGTACGCTTCTGGAGTCTCAGGAGCGAGTTTTTCTGTTAAGAGACGGAGAGCTTGGTTATGAAGCAGAGCCTTCATCTCGTTTAGGTTTTTGACTTGTCGGACTTCGTTATATTTTTCAGGCCAAAGTGTGAGTAATTTATAAGGCACAGCTTCTTTGATTTTTGGAACGAGTGCCTTGATTTGGTCGTCCGTCATATCTTTTGAATCGCGAACGCCCATCGCTTTTAGTGTGGCAATGTTTTCTTTTGAAACATAAGCTGCCGCAACTGTCAGTGGTCCAAAGTAAGCACCGTTTCCGACTTCATCGCTTCCGATAACGCTCCAAGTCGCAAAACCTTCTGGAAGAGTAGAGTCTTCGAGAGCTTTCTTTGAAGTGGCGTCAATCGATTGTTCGAGGTGGTTCTTCTGGATAAAGTCTTCAATGCCTTTTCCTTGGAAGAGAACCTTGCCAGATTTATAGGCCGTAATCGATAAACCGTCGACCTTTAGACGCAATGTTGCGTGTGGTGGAGGAGATTGCGTGTATGAAGCGTAGGTTGCTCCAAGGGTCGCAATTTGCTCAGGTGATAAAATTAAAGTTAATGAATTCATGTCGTTCCCCCTTTTCTTTTTAGCATACCATGACAAAATTCATCCGTCCACTCTCTAAAAAAGTGGATTATTAGTGTATTTTTTAAATGAAAAATGGTAAAATAAGGTGATATTATGGAGAAAGTGAGAGGGTCTTTTGTGAATCAACCAAAAACAAGAGTAAAAGCAACGATTTCAGGGAAATCTTATACGATTATTGGTCGTAAGTCGCAACAAAAAATGCAAAGTATTGTGCGTGTCTTACAAGAACAATTAGATCAAATCACTCGAGTATCTGACAAATTGTCGACGGAAGAAGTGGCGCTTCTTGCAGCCATCAACGCCATCTCGAATCAATTTGAAAAGCAAGAAGAAGTGGTCGCATTGAAGAAACGTGTAGAGCAGTTGGAAAAAGAATTGCGCTCCGTTCAACATAAACGCCCTTCGATTGATGCTTCAAGAAAACAAGAATTAGAAAAACAATTTGAATTACAACAAGATTTGTTGAGAAGGTAGGTTTCAATGGTAACGTTAATTATTTTATTTTATTTATTAGTTGGTGTGTATACCGGAATGCGCCGAGGATTAACTTTAGAACTCGTGTATATCGCAGGATACTTCATCACATTCTTAGTTGCGATGTTCACTTACGAAGGGTTCGCAAAATTTTTATCCGTGTACATCCCATATCCATCATACATTCCTGGAAATCACTTAGCGATTTTCACAGAAGCCCAAGCGATGTCACTCGACCAATCATTCTATAAATTGGTTGCATTCCTAGTCATCATGATTCTTGGATGGTTAGTGGTTCGTTTCCTTGGATATGTCGCTAGCGAATTAACATTCTTACCGTTATTGAAACAATTCAATACAATCGGCGGAGCGGCACTTGGATTCCTGATGAACTACTTATTCATATACTTTGTATTATACGCTGTGGCGATGATTCCACTGGCACCAGCACAAAAAATCATCGAAGGTGGATTGCCAAACTTCATCATCACAAAAACACCAATTGTGACACAACTCGTATCAAGTTGGTTATTACCTAAATAAAACCTCGAAGCGTGGAACAAACTTGTTCCACGTTTTTTAAGAAAGAAGGACTGTTATGAATTCGAAAATCGAAAAGGTTTTAGAATTTTCAAAAATTAGAACACAACTGGCCGAATATGCGACTTCCGAAAAAGGGAAGCAAATGATTAAGGAACTTCCGATTGAAGTCGATGCAAAGGCCATTCAACATAAAATCGAAGAAACAACAGATGGAGTGGAGTTACTCCGTCTAAAACAAGGGATTCCAATTCCACGATTGAAAGATATTGGTTTTGCCCTAAAACGTCTAGAGCTAGAAGCAGGGCTGAATGGACGCGAATTAAGTGATATCCTGCGTGTGTTGACAACCACACATGAGGTTGAGCGTTTCTTTGAAAAAGTCGAAGAAGAGGAAATCGCACTAAAACGTGTGCCTCGTCTGGTCGAAAAGCTTGAAAGTATTCCAGAGGTGACAAGCGAACTAGAAGCCTCTATTCGTGAAGACGGATATGTTTTAGATAGCGCGTCTCCAACTTTACACGGAGTTCGTGTGGGGATTCAAAAGACGGAACAAGATATTCGTCGTCAAATGGATCAATACCTCACAGGAAAGAATGCGCAATATTTAAGCGATACGATTATCACGATTCGTAATGACCGTTATGTACTTCCTGTAAAAGCAGAGTATAAGTCTGTCTTTGGCGGAACGGTCCACGACCAAAGTTCGACAGGGCAAACGCTCTTTATGGAGCCGCAAGCGGTCGTGAATTTAAACAACAAGTTGCGTGAGTATCAAATCCAAGAGAAGCGTGAAGTCGAACGTATCCTTTGGGAGTTGTCTCAAAAACTGATGCCATACACGAATTCATTGCATCAAAACCATTATGTATTGGCACGTCTGGATGTAGTGAATGCAAAAGCGCTGTACGCTCATGAATTGAGAGCAACAGAGCCGATTATCGACGTTAATAATTACGTAGCTCTTTGGCAAGCGTGGCATCCACTTTTAGAGCGTGAGAAGGCTGTGGCAAACGATATTATTCTTGGAGAAGAATACCAAGCCATCGTGATTACAGGGCCGAATACGGGTGGGAAAACCATCCTCTTGAAGACGGTCGGTGTGATTCAATTGATGGCACAGATGGGGCTGTATATTCCTGCGGGTGAAAATAGTCGTGTGGGAGTCTTTACAGAGATTTTTGCGGATATCGGAGATGAACAATCGATTGAGCAAAACCTTTCGACGTTCTCGTCCCATATGTCGAATATCGTGTCTATTTTGAAACAAATTAACGATAAGAGTTTGATTTTAATCGACGAAATCGGTTCGGGGACTGACCCACAAGAAGGCTCATCTCTTGCGATTGCGATTCTTGATTATATTGCAAGTAAGCAAAGTTATGTGATTGCTTCAACTCACTATCCAGAGTTGAAAGCATACGGCTATGACCGTCCTAAAACGATTAATGCAAGTATGGAATTTGATGGGGATACCCTTCAACCAACGTACCAACTCTTACTTGGTGTACCAGGGCGTAGTAATGCCTTTGATATTTCAAAACGTCTGGGCTTACCAAGTATCATTATCGACCAAGCACGTGGACTTCTATCCGAAGAAGACCAAGACTTGAATGCGATGATTAGTGACTTGGAACAAAAACGTCGCCGAGCGCAGCGTGATGCCGATAAGATGCGTCATCAGTTAGAATTGAGTACGCAATTACTTGAGGACTTACAACGCGAGACAGAACAATTCCAAGCGAATAAAGCACGTCTCTTAGAAGAGGCGAAAGAACGTGCAAATACGTTAATTGAGCAGAGTCAAGATGATGCGGATAAGATTTTATCTGAAATTCGTGAGCTTCAATTAAGAAGTAAGCAAAGTACCGTTAAAGAGCATGAAATGATTGAGAAGAAAACGGCGTTGAAAGACTTGAAGCATGAGCAAGCCTTGAAGAAAAACAAGGTGCTTCGCAAAGAAAAAGCGAAGAAGGCGCTGCAAGTTGGACAAAGTGTCGAAGTTCTGTCATTTGGCCAACGCGGTACGCTTGTTGAGAAGGTGAATGACAAGGAATGGGTGGTTCAAATGGGAATCATCAAGATGAAGATTGCCGTTGAGGATCTTTCTCCAATCGCTGAAGCGCAAGAAGCCAAGCAACAAGTCATCGTGAAGAGTGCGCGTGCTAGTCACGTCTCTTCTGAATTAGACCTTCGCGGAAAACGATACGAAGAAGCGATGAAGGATCTAGAGTTATATCTCGATGCTGCGATTCTAGCGAACTATCCACGCGTGACGATTATTCATGGACGTGGAACAGGGGCCATCCAACAAGGAGTTCATAAGGTGCTACGTAGCCACCGTTCTGTCGCAAGTTTTGAATTTGCACCGATGAATACGGGTGGAAATGGAGCGACCATCGTAACCTTTAAGTAAACCGTGAGCAGAATAGTTGGTCGCAAGTGGGGGGCTTGCTATACTAGGTTTGTAGAAAAAGGAAAGGATGATTCGAATGGTAAAATCATTAACAGATAAAAACTTTGTAGAAGAAACTAAAAATGGAGTAGTCTTAGTAGACTTCTGGGCAACTTGGTGTGGTCCATGTCGTATGCAAGGTCCAGTTATTGACCAATTAGACGAAGAAATGGGAGATAAAGTGACTTTTACAAAAGTTGACGTTGACGAAAACCCAGAAACAGCTCGTGCATTTGGCATTATGAGTATCCCAACATTGCTTATCAAAAAAGATGGCGAAGTCGTTGATAAAGTAGTTGGCTACCATGCTAAAGAACAATTAGAAGAAATTTTAGAAAAATATTTATAAAATCTAAAGTCTCCGAACGCTTGATATATCAAGGTTTTTCCTTGGTATGTCAGGCGTTTTTTTATTTTGTTTAAAAATTTTTTCGAAAAGGTGTTGACAAATTTTTGTTTTAGTCTTATAGTTAGTTACACAAGCAACTAACCGATTAACACAAAGTGATCATGAACAAGGAGGTGCGTTATGAAATTTGATTTTCAAAGTGATATCCCGTTATTTCAACAAGT
This sequence comes from Streptococcus sp. 263_SSPC, assembly GCF_001071995.1. GTDB lineage: Bacteria > Bacillota > Bacilli > Lactobacillales > Aerococcaceae > Granulicatella. The sequence continues at coordinate 22,625 of NZ_JVNU01000055.1, read as the reverse complement.
AGCGAATCAACTGGAAGAAGAAATCTTCCATGAAGTCTACAAAGAAGGAGATCAAGTACCGTCGACAACTGAGATTTCCACAGGATATCAAATCAATCCAGCAACGGTATTGAAAGGAATGAACTTACTCGTGAGCGAACAAATACTGGAAAAACGAAGAGGTCTTGGAACGTTTGTAGCAGAAGGGGCCAGAAAAATTATCTTAAGCAAGAAGCAAAATGAATTTGCCAATCAAATGGTGCCAAACTTCTTAAAAGAAGCACAAGCGCTCGGTATTACGAAAGACGAATTAGTAAAAATCATCGAAGGAGGTTTCCAATAATGAGTATCGAAGTCAAAGATTTAAAGAAGAAGTTTTTAAAAAAAGAAGCGGTAAAAGGAGCGACATTCACGATTGAACCTGAAAGTATTATCGGGTTGCTCGGACGAAATGGTGCCGGAAAGAGTACAGTGCTCAATATGATTGCACGCCGCATTGAAAAGACAAGCGGAGATATCACTCTTGACGGGGTGGAACTTCATAAGACAGCAAACGCGATGCATGAAGTGTACTTATCAAGTTCTGATAACTGGTTCCCGCAAGAATCTAAATTTAAAGATCTCCTTGCTATCTATAAAGTGACTTATCCAGAATTTGATATGGAATTTGCCCAAGACCTTATCAAAGTGTTCGATGTGAACGTAAAACAAAAATACTCAAAAGCCTCAACAGGATATAAAAGTATCATGAAGATTATCTTGGCGCTGGCAAACCCTAGCGAATACATCTTCTTAGATGAACCAGTGCTTGGGCTTGATGCGAACCACCGCCATATTTTCAATAAGAAATTGCTTGAAGCGTATGCCCGTCGTCCTCGTACATTTGTCATCGCAACGCATTTAATCGAAGAAGTGGCTTCAATTTTAGAAAAAGTGATTGTTATTAAAGACGGATTGGTCACAGAAGAAGTGTTGGTCGAAGATGTTCTTCGTAAAGGATACGTCGTTAGTGGGGCATCCCCATTAGTACAAGAATATGTTGCCGATAAGAAAGTACTTGAAACAGAACAAATCGGAAACTTTACAAGAAGCGTGGTGATTGGTGCTATTGGAGAAGCACAACCTGGATTAGAGTTTTCTCCATTAACATTACAAGATTACTTTATCTCAATCACTCGAAAGGAGAATGAATAAGATGAACCGTTTATTATCAGTTGTCAGCATGGGATTAGCTAGAAGATGGAAAACAATTTTAATGTTCTTAGGAGCTTGGTGGATTATTACAAGTTTCTTAATGAAGATTTTTGCAAATGGGGACCTTAGCACATTCGGTACTTATTTCCCAATTTACTTCGATAATGAAGTTGCAATTATCCTATTACTCATCGGGATTGGATATATCGTTGAACAATTCCGCCTGGAAAGTCAATTAGGATTAACAAGAAAAGAACAAATCGAAAGCTTATTCATTCAAACGCTTGTCGATTCAGGAATCATCACACTCATTTACGCTTTATTAATTCCATTAAGAAATGGAGTTTCACTTGGCACAGTAACCATTCAATCGATTTTAGGGGACCTATTTGACCCAGAAAATATCGTGATTAGCATCGCAGTCTTTTTCGTGAAGGTTGTTCTGATTCACCTAATCGCAAATGTTATTGGGATTGTTCTTAATAAAGTTAATCAAAAGACAGGCATTTTCGTATTATCAGGAGTGTTCATGCTTTCTGCATTAATTGGTGGAAGTGCTTTTAGACGAGTTAGTGATGGCCAAATGCCTGAATTTGTAAAAGCTCTTCTAGAATTCATCAACCTTATTACAACACATAAAGTAGAATCTATCTCTATCGCATTAGTGATTCTAGTGGTGCTTCAAATTCTCGTGACAAGAAAACACCAAAGCATCGCTCCAGAATAAAATCTATCCTAGAACTCCTGTACTCAGGAGTTCTTTTTGTTTAGGGCGGAGGTTTCTCTCCTTTCTTTTTAGTCACCTGGTCGTATTTAAAAAGTTATGAGCACCAGTGTTTGAATGAAAAGGCTGGAGGAGTCAAACGGAGGGCCTATCGGATTCTATAGTGTGAGTAATAGCGAGCGTAACTGATGCGAATTAGCAGTAGTTAGGAATTGATTCCTTACTACTGCTTTGAGGCTCAGTAGGTGAGAGACCATGGCTCGAACCGATACAGCTATTACAAACACTATGAAGATATCCGATAAAGGCACGCAGTGTAGACCCTCCAAAGCCTTTTCATTCAAATACCGAAGGTGGAGTCCCGTTGATTAACTTTTTCATAAACCAAACCACTTTTGAATCAGCGTTACGCGAACTATGGTATACTATAGAAGACTAAAGAAAGAAAGGTTGAGAAACCATGAAAAGACCAATCGGGTTTATCGATTCGGGCGTTGGCGGTCTTACTGTCCTCAAAGAAGCCCTCAAACAATTACCAAACGAATCCATGATTTTCCTCGGCGATTCAGCACGTTGCCCATACGGCACACGACCAGTTGAAGAAATCCGCCAATACACATTAGAAATGGTGCAATTTTTACTAGAAAAAAATATTAAAATGCTTGTGATTGCGTGTAATACCGCGACTGCAGTGGTTCTAGAAGAATTACAAAACACATTAACGATTCCAGTCGTTGGAGTGATTCAGCCAGGTAGCCTTGCAGCCATCAAGCAAACGAAGAATGACCGCATCGGTGTTCTTGGAACAAACGCGACGATTGCTAGTAAAGTGTATCCAAAGACCATGCATGACAAGAATAAAGATATTGAAGTGTTCGATATTGCTTGTCCGAAATTTGTACTGATTGTTGAAAGAAATCAATCAGATACGAAGGAAGCAGAAGAAGTCGTTCGTGAAACCTTACGTCCATTAGAAGGAACCAAGGTCGATACAGTCATTTTAGGCTGCACGCATTACCCATTGCTTCGTCAAACGATTCAAAAAGTGGTCGGAGCAAACGTGACATTGATTGACTCAGGGGCAGAAACAGTCTCTAGTGTGAGCGCGTTATTAGATTATTGCAAATTAAGCGAAACGCCTGAATCGAATCCTGAACCAACGCTTGAAATTTATACAACTGGAGAAGCAAGCCTCTTTGAAGAAATTGCTGAAAACTGGTTGAATCGAACAGGTCTGAAGGTGAAGAAAGTGACACTTAAAGAAGAAGTGAAACCCGTTGAATTGAAAAAAGAAATCGTGATTGCGACGAATAATGTTGGTAAAGCCAAAGAGTTTGCGGAGATTTTCGAACCAAAGGGATATTCTGTAAAGACCCTTCGAGATTTTCCAGAATTAGAAGAAGTCGAAGAGACAGGAACAACCTTCGAAGAAAATGCACGTTTGAAAGCTGAAACGATTGCTAACGAACTTCAAACAATCGTATTAGCGGATGACTCTGGTCTCTGCGTGGACGCGTTAGACGGTCAACCAGGAGTGTATTCAGCACGATTTGCCGGCGAACCAAAGAGCGATGCTGCGAATAACGCCAAGCTCTTATCAGAACTTGGCGGACTCGTTGGAGAAGAGCGCTCGGCTCACTTCACTTGTTGCTTAGTGCTGGCTGCACCAAATAGTGAATCACTTGTGGTTCAAGCAGAATGCCCAGGTCAAATTGCGACACTTCCATCAGGAGATAGCGGATTTGGATACGATCCATTATTTGTTGTTCCTGAGTATGGTAAGACATTTGCAGAACTAGGAATGGATATTAAAAATAAAATTAGCCACCGTGCGAAAGCCATCGAATTGCTTGTTAGCCAGTGGGAAAAATGGACTCATGAGTTAAATCAAACGGAGGAATAATTATGAAAATTGTCGTTGTCAGTGATAACCATGGACAAGAATTAACATTAAAGAGAATCTTCGACCACTATGCAGGAAGTGATGTGACATTCGTGCATACAGGAGATTCAGAATTTCCTTATAAAGACGAACGCCTATCGCATTGTATTCGTGTAACAGGAAACTGCGATTATGATCCAGAATATCCACGTTCTGAAGTGTTTACGCTAGAGGGCATTAATTTCTTTGTAGCGCATGGTCACTTCGAATATGTGAACACAGGACGTGAGTATTTAGCCAATGCTGCTAAAGAAATGGGGGCACGTGTCGCATTTTACGGCCATACGCATAAACTAAATGCGGAGAATGTTAACGGGGTGCTTTGCATCAACTCTGGGTCAACGAATTATCCTCGTGGTAGCTATGAGGGGACACCGTCGTATGCTGTGCTAGATATTCTTTCTAAAGACAAATTACGTTTAACATATTACACAACGAAACACGAAGTATTGGATGGCCTCGTTTTAGACTATACGTGGTCTGATGAGGGAGGGTATACGCTTGATTCATAAACGAATCCAGGAGTTGTTACTTGAAGACCGTGATAAACTCTTTATCGATGCGGAAAAAGTAGCCATTCTTCAAGAGGATCATACATTGGAACACGCGATGCTTGTGTTGACGAATGTGCGTTATTCACTCATTCCTGTATTGAATAAGGAAAATAAAATTGTAGGTCTTGTTTCACTGGCGATGATTTTACATAAAATCACTGGTGTGGAACAAATTCATATGAACCAATTAGGAAAATACAAAGTGCGTGACGTGATGCGTACGGAGTTTCCGATTATTCATCAGGATACGCAAGTGGAAGATGTGTTAAATGAGCTTGTGGATGAGAGTTTTATTTGCATTGGGAATGATGAGGATGAGTTTGTGGGGATTGTGACGAGGAAGGAGCTTTTAAAGCGCATCAACTTCATGGTACATGAACTCACCCGCGAATATGATTTTGTGGAAAAAGAAAATAGTAAATAAAACTATAATCGCTACAGCGATTCCTTTTTAGGAATTCTAGATAATAGCTATAATGGGGCACCAGCTCGAGTCTTTCGTCTCTCGCTTTAAAAGCCTCAAAAAGGGCGTATGGAATAAATTCCTTACGCCCTTTAATTCGCATTTTATGCAAGTTCCCATTATTGCTATTATAGAATTCCTCGGAATCGCTGTAGCTTTTTCTATAATAAGGGAGTTTATGTACCATTCCGTAAGAACGAGAGGAGAGGGAATAGGGTGTGGTGCATCCTATGGAGTGGATTATAAGGAAACAAAAAAGAAGGCGTGGGCCTTCTTTTTTAGTTGGTTGAATATGGGATGACTGGTGATGAGAGGTCGATGCCTTGTTTTAGCAGTGCTTCTTGATAAAGTGTTAAATAGCGCTGGTAGGTAGCATGTTGCAAGCCGTTTTTTGTCATTAGAGCGATGGTGAATACAAATTGACCATTTGGTTTGGTTTGTGGTCCAACGATTTTTGGCGGAGCGGTTAGAGCTTCGTCGGTTCGTGTATATTGGTTATTAATTTCTTCAATGACTGAGTATACAGATTTTAAATCCACGTTGCTATTTAAAGGTAATTCGATTAAAGCACGCATATTTCCACGAGATTGGTTACTTACAACAGTGATATTGCGGTTTGGAATGTAATGAAGAGTTCCGTCATAACCGCGAACTTGTGTAGTACGGACACCCACGCTCGCGATGGTTCCAGAGATGTTGTTAATAAGAACGGCATCTCCAACTTCGAATTGGCGTTCAAGTAGGATGAAAAGACCGTTGATGACATCTGATAGGAAACCTTGCGCACCAAGACCAAGGGCAACCCCAGCGATTCCAGCTCCAGCAAGTAAGCTAGAAATTGGAACACCGATAATCGAGAGAATCCAGTAAATCAAGATGAAGTATAGGAAATAATCGAGCATATTTTCTAAGAGCTTCACGATTGTCTTTTGTCTGTTTTCGTTTTGACGAACGACTTTTACAGAGGAAAGAATGGTTTTCTTAAATAGAAAATGTAGAAACTTCTTTCCAAAGTAGAATAGTAGGAATAATAAAATTAATGATAATAACTTCGTAAAAATATTTGATAAAATGGATTCCCAATCAAAGGAATTCCAGTAATTCGTAAAGAAATTTGTGATGGAATCTATCCATAAGACATTGTGCATAATTGTCACCCTTTATTAGTAATAAAATAAGTGTAACATATGTAAAAAATGATTGAAAGCATAGGCAATTTAAGAAATAATATGATGGTATTTTTCATGAGAAAGTGTTATCATTAACTCATACTTAAAGATTGGAGGAATGGCTCAATGACAGGTGTTGAGATTGCTGCATTAATTGCTGCATGTGCTTTATTAGCATTAGTGGTTTTTGTAATTGTCAAAGTATCACCGATTTTATCAAGATTAAATAAAACCGTTGATAACGTGAATCATTCATTAGAAGTCATTACAAAAGATGTGGATAGTCTTTCAATTGAAGTTGAAGGATTATTAAATAAAGCAAATGTACTTGTAGATGACGTGAACGGCAAACTTAGAGTGACAAATCCGTTGTTTATAGCGGCAGGCGATTTAGGTGTGACGATTTCTGATGTAAATACATCATCTCGTAATCTAGCAACAAAAGCAGTGAAGCTTTCAAAAACAAGCCGTGCAGTTGCGGCATTTAATTTTGGAAGAACGATTCTTTCAAAGAAGAAAAAAGTAAAATAACGAAACGGAGTGTTGAACATGAGTAAATCAGGCGGATTTTTATTAGGAGCATTTATCGGAGCATCTGCAGCAGCAGTAACAGCTTTATTATTTGCACCAAAATCAGGTAAAGAATTACGTGAAGACTTAGCAAGAGAAGCAGATCGCTACAAAGAACAATTATCAGAATACGGTGAAATCGCACGTGCAAAAGGTGTTGAATTCGCTGAAGTAGCTAAAACTTCAACACAAGATATTCGTGTAAACTTACAAGAACAAGCTGGACACTTAAAAGAACAAGTTTCTAAACAAGCAGCTAACTTAAAAGACCAAGTTGCAGTTCAAACTGAAAACTTAAAAGGTCAATTCAACGAAACAGTTGAAAAAGTAAAAGGAAACTTTGCTAAAAACAAAGAAGAATCAGCAGAAGTGGTTGCTGAATTAGCTGAAGACGTTAAAGAAAAAGCTGAAGAAGTTAAAGAAGAAGCTTAATCTGAATGTTAAACAATGAAAGCCTGGGGAATTCCCCAGGCTTTTTCTTTTGGATTAGAAGTCGTATTTAACGGCTGTGAAGAGTTTTGCGCCGTCTTTTGTAACGGCTAGGCAGTCTTCGATACGTACGCCGTAGTCTCCTGAAATATACACACCAGGTTCTACAGAGAAGCACATGCCTTCAACGAGTTCCATATCATTTCCTTCCATAATTGAAGGAAATTCATGAACGCTTTGTCCGATTCCGTGTCCAAGGCGGTGGATGAAGTATTCACCGTATCCAGCTTCTGTGATAATATCGCGAGCAATCTTATCAATTTCGCTTGCTTTCATGCCAGGTTTCACTGCTGCAATAGCTGTATCGTGCGCTTTTTGTACGATATCGTAGATTTCTTGATGGCGTGGATCTTTCGCGCTGTCATTTCCGAAGAAGACCGTACGAGTAATGTCACTTGCGTAACCATCAACCATCGTTCCTAGGTCAAAGAGGACCCATTCATTTTCTTTGAGGGTACGGTCTCCAGGTTCCCCGTGAGGATCTGCGGCGTGGTCGCCAAAGAGCACCATTGTGTCAAAACTCATTTGAGAGACACCAAGTTTTTTCATTTCGAATTCGATAATGGCAACGACTTCGCGTTCGCTAATGCCAACCTTCAAGGCATTCTTTCCGATTTCAATCGCTTTATCGGCAAAGGTTCCTGAGTAGACAAGTTTATCAATGGCTTCAGAATCTTTCACAAGACGCAGTTGTTGAACCACTGGCGTTAAGTCCACTGTGAATCGAATGTCAGGGAAGTGTTTTTTTAATTGCTCAGCAGCAAAGAGTGAGAAGTCCACTTTTTCCACAGCAAAATTCGTTTGTGTAGGGAAGTTCTCCTTAATCGCATCTGATAAGAGTTTCCAGCCATCTTCATGGTCTTGGTAACTCTTCACGATAAAGTCAGGTTCAGCCTTTTGCGCCACTTGATTTTCCAATGCTGGGACGAAGAGTAGCGGAGTCGCTCCTGGTGTATATACAAGTGCCACGATTCGTTCATGTGGCTCCGTTGAAAATTTTGTCAAAAGACGAATGGTCTCTGGATTTTGGATAAAAACAATCGGATTTTGTTTTTCTTTCATTTCAGTTTCCAATTGTAAAAAAGTAGGGTTTAGTTTCATAATTTCATCTCCTTGAATCTATTATAGCATATTATTACATCAATAATGTAAATAGTTTCAAAAATTATATGAAAATTGTTGTGAAACGCTTGCAAAAGATTTATGAAAGTGCTACCCTATGATTAGATGAAAAGATGCACAAAGGAGATTTGTAGATGGAAAAGCAAACAATTACGATTTATGACGTTGCTCGTGAAGCAAATGTATCCATGGCTACAGTATCACGTGTAGTAAACGGGAACCCAAACGTAAAACCAGCGACTCGTAAAAGAGTACTAGATGTTATCGATGAATTAGATTATCGTCCAAATGCCGTTGCTCGCGGACTTGCAAGTAAGAAAACTACGACTGTTGGAGTGATCATTCCAGATGTCACAAACCTTTACTTTGCGAGCTTAGCACGTGGGATTGATGACATTGCGACAATGTATAAATACAACATTATTCTAGCGAACTCAGACCAAAATAATCATAAAGAAATTCAAGTGTTAAACACATTATTGTCAAAACAAGTAGATGGTATTTTATATATGGGGAACCATCTAACACCTGAATTACGCACTGAAATTATCCGCTCTAAAACACCTATCGTTTTAGCAGGAACAATGGATGCGGAACATGAAATTGCGTCTGTAAATATCGACTTTAAAGAAGCAACTCAAGAAGCTGTTGAAACATTAATTGAAAACGGACATAAGAAAGTAGCGTTTGTAACAGCTGCGTTGAAGAATGTCGCTTCTGTAGATTTCCGTTTAGAAGGATATAAAGCTGCTTTAGATAAAGCAGGTATTAAATTTGATCCTAAATTAGTATACGAAGTGCCATTGACATATCACGCTGGTGAATCAGTAGCGGAACGTATTCATAAAGCAGGCGTTACAGCTGCAATCGTAACTGACGACGAAACTTCTGTAGGATTATTAAATGGATTAATCGACTTAGGAATTAAAGTTCCTGAGAAATTCGAAATCATCTCAAGCAATAACTCTAAATTAACGAAGATGACTCGTCCAATTCTTTCAACAATTGCACCACCTTTATATGACATCGGTGCCGTAGCAATGCGTCTATTGACGAAGATTATGAACAAAGAAGAGATTGTTGAATCTGAAATTACATTACCTTATAAAATTGAACTTCGACACACAACTAAATAAAGTTAAGCAAACAGCCTATCGAAATTTCGATAGGCTGTTTTACTTTCTTCCTATATTATATAGAAGCAATCAAAAAGGCTGGACAGATGTCCAGCCTTTCGTTTGTTTATCTTTAAGGTGCCTGCGTTGTTGCAGGTTCTTGAGTTGTTTGACTTTGAGTTGTTTGACTTTGAGGCGTTTGTTGTTGGTTGTTGTTACTTTGCTGAGTAGTAGTTGTCTTTTTATCATCAGGTTTTGCTGTTGATTTATTCCAAAATCCACTCAGTTCTTCGGGTGTTGCACCTACCATAAAGTCATATCTTGGATTCATAGGAGGAAAGTCCTTCTTGAACCAATCAGTCTTCATACCACCGCTAACAGAATAAGTAGAACCATTATTAGCTTTAAATGTACCTGATTTCGTACCAGTCGTTGAGACAACTGAATCTTGGTATACAGAATCAGGAACAGTGAATTTAGTTTCTTGACCAATTAATTCTGGATTTGCTTCGTACGCTGCTCTCATTAAGTTTGTCCATTGTCGTTGGCTTCTACCAGTAGGAGCGCCGTATCCATCCGAGTACGTAATAGCATATTGTGCATTGTAGAAGTTGTCGTAGCCAATCCATGATCCAAGAGTTACTGTTGGAGTATAAGCGATAAACCAGTTATCTTGTTCGTACTCAGAAGTACCTGTTTTACCAGCTAAATCAGTACTGAAGCCCATATTTCCTTTAATGTCATATAAAATCTTTGAAGCGGCAATATCAATCAACATATTAGTTACTAAATAAGACGTAGCGTCAGAGAAGATACGTTCAGATTTATCCTGATGTTGATATATAACGTTTCCTCTAGAATCTTCAATTTTTTCAATCATATATGAATCATGATGCTCACCTTGATTCGCAAGAGTAGTGAAAGCACTTGTCTGTTCTCTTACAGTAGGACCTGTTCTTGTACCACCAATTGAAAGGGCAATATTTTGATATTCATCTTTACCAATTCCTCTTATCCCCATTCGATTTAGATATTCACCAGGATTTAAACCTTTATTTAACATATATTGGTAAATCTTGACAACAGGATTATTTAAGGACAACAGTAATGCGTATCGAACAGTCACGAATGTATTCGATACTGTGTTTCCGTAGTTAGTTGGTTGCCAATAAGTACCATTTCCTTGTGCGATACTAACTTTTGTATCTGGAACAATACTTGCAGGATAAATTAAATTATTTTCGATTGCAGGAGCATAAACTAAAATAGGTTTAATCGTTGAACCTGGTGAGCGATGAGTAGAGAATGCATGGTCAACTTGGTTCTTTTCAAAGTCACGACCGGCAACAAAACTAATGATTCTACCAGTTTTGTTTTCAATCATAACTGCTCCGTTTTGTGGAGGTTCTTCTTGAGTTTTTGTCTCTCCCGTGTTTGAGTCGACATATTGAGTGTGGTATGTCGGTCCGATATCGTCACCATATTTAGCCATTGCCTCTTGCATCGCATCATAAACTTTTTTATCAATCGTTGAAGTGACTTTATAACCGCCTGTACTCAATTCTTTTTCAGCGTCATCGTAGTACTTGTTGAAAAGTTCTGAGTCGTTACTAATATCGTCATAAGTTAATTTGTTCTTCTCTGCCGCTTTTGTCATTAAGACTTTAACAGCTTCACGGTGAACAGCTTGATATAAGTATGATTGCCTATCAGAAGTAATCTCTTTTGGTGGAAGGAAATCCTTCGTAATATCGTATGCTAGAGCTTCTTCGTATTGTTCTTTAGTGATTTTATTTTCACGATACATACTGAAGAGAACGGTCTTCATACGTTCTACACCGGCAGATACGTCTTCTTTCATTGTTGCAAGATTAGTATAAGGAGTGTAAGCAATTGGGTTTTGAGGCATTCCTACAAGATACGCTGCTTGTGGCAAAGATAAATCTTTTGCAGAAACCCCGAAGACTCCTTGAGCGGCTTCTTCAATACCAGCAATATTTAATCCGTTATGATTACGTCCAAACGGAGAAACGTTTAAGTAAGCCTCTAAGATTTGATCTTTCGTAAAGTATTTTTCAAGACGTAGTGCATATAGAATTTCGTTAGCTTTACGTTTGAAAGTGACTTCGCTTGTTAAAATCTGTTGCTTAATTAATTGTTGTGTTAACGTAGATCCACCTGATGTACCTGAATCGGACGAAACAACTTCTTGCATTAAAGCACGGACTAGCGCTTTAGGGACGATTCCGTTGTGCTCATAGAATGAGCTGTCTTCTGTTGCAATGATTCCATCTTTTACATATTGCGAAATTTCTGATAAGGGTTTTACAATACGTAATTCATCAGAGTTCACATCAGAGATTTTTGTTCCATCATAGTAATAGAAACTTGAGATTAAGTTGAGGTTTCCGATGGCATCACTCATTTGTTCCTTAGTGAGAGGTTCTTCATTGGATGTCAAACTTGCAAAGTATCCAAGTCCAATCCCGCCTCCGAATACACCAATCAACATTAATGCTAGAATAGCGATTACGAAAATGTTTTTAAGGACTGAATAAGCAATATTAAAAATAAAACGCATATTTTTAAGAATCGGTTTGTTCCAAATAGAAAGTAGAGCCTCGCGCCAAGTTGGAGTTTGGTTCTGTTCTGACATAAGTTCAACTCTTTTCATTTATACATATTTTTATTTATTATATCAAAAAACGATGAAAAATACTATTTATTACTAGTGGGAGTAGGGTTTAGAGCAGTTTTTATAAAAAAAGTTATAGGTGTAAAGAGAAAATACTTTACAAGCATCCTCCTATCTGCTAAACTATGTAACTGTGAGATTAATACATGGAGGTGTAAATAATGGCAGTTAAAATTCGTTTAAAACGTATGGGTTCTAAGAAAAGTCCTTTCTACCGTGTAGTTGTAGCTGATTCACGTTCACCACGTGATGGTCGTTTCATCGAAACAATCGGAACTTACAACCCACTATTAAACCCAGCTGAAGTTTCAATCAATGAAGAATTAGCATTACAATGGTTAGCAAACGGTGCGCAACCTTCTGATACAGTTCGTAACTTGTTATCACAACAAGGTATCATGAAGAAATTCCACGAATCTAAGTTTTCTAAGTAATTTCTATAAAGTCGACAATTCGATGGAGAGGTGAAAAGAATGCCTGAGATTAGTGAATTAGTATTGTCAATGGTTAAACCATTAGTTGAATTCCCTGATGATGTTCGTATCGACATCTCTGAATCAGATGAATTCATGGAATATACTTTACGCGTGAATCCTCAAGATATCGGTCGTGTGATCGGTAAACAAGGTCGTGTGGCTCGCGCAATCCGTACGATTACTTATAGTGTTCGTACTCGCGGACCAAAACGTGTGCGTCTTAGTATTGAGAACCTAGATTAATAGGACGAAGCCTTGGAGAAATCCAAGGCTTTTTTTGTGCTATAAAAAAATTATAAAACGATGACTTCGAATCCTTACGGATTTCTTTATACTAGCTGTACTGGGGCACCGGATTGAGCCTAGAGTCTCAATCTCTTTCAAGATTCAAATGGACTCTAAAAAATGAATTTTTAAGAGTCCATAATTCACTTTGAATGCTATCTCCCAGTACTGCTAGTATAAAATCCGTAAGTTTCTCCGTCATCGTTTAGTCGTTATAAAAAAGTTTAGATTTCTGCAAAGCTTCACCAGGGGGAGAGGCAGAAGAGAGTGTGTGCTTAAAATTGTTAGTGCTACAGTATATGGATTTCTGCGTTGAGGTAGAAGGAAAGAAAAGGTGGGTGATACCGTATAAGGTATCACTCGATATACCGTATACGGTATAATGAGTGTTCTTTTATTGTTGTTATTACTCGGGTTTTTGATTGTTTTTCGTGAGTTTGGTATGATAAATGAGTAAAATTATAGTTGAAGGGAAGACCTTATGAAGAAAAAGCCGATATTAAAAAAACAAATGAATCGACAATATTATTATTTATTTGGCCTATCCGCTATTTTGATGCTACTTGCATTTTGTCTTGAATCACCACAGAGACTACTTGATGGGATGATTACGATTTTAATTTCGCCAAGTCAGTTGTTTACGGATTATATGCAAATTGCGTCTGTGGGAAGTACGCTGTTGAATGTGGCGATTATGCTTCTGATTAATATTTATAGTTACAAGAAATTAGAAATTCCTGTTAACGGAACGGTTATTGGGAGTTTGGGGATGCTTGCAGGATTCTCCTTCTTCGGGAAAAACCTTTTTAACAGTATTCCGTTTATGCTAGGCGTATGGATTTATGCGAAAGTCACAAAGCAAAACTATCGAAATTATGTGATTGTTGGATTGTTTGGGTCGGCATTAGGACCACTTGTTTCTTTCCTTGCATTCGGAGGAGCTTTGCCGAGTGGTTGGAGCATTCTTGTGGCGTATGCGCTTGGAATCTTTATTGGATTTATTTTGCCACAATTATCAACGCAGTATTTAGGGTTCCATCAAGGTTTCAGCTTGTATAACGTTGGGTTTACAGCTGGGATTGTTGGGATGGTCGTTCTAGGATTTCTAAATGCATTTGAAATCGAAGTAGAAACAAAGGCGCTTGCGAATACAGAAAGTCCACTCATTCTATATGGGATAGTGATTGCATTTTGTGTGATTTTACTTGTGACAAGTTTCTATCTTCATTTTAAAAAGAAAGAAAAATATCATTTTAAATTACTCTTGAAACTATCAGGACGTCTGCCAAGTGACTTCGTAGAGATGACAAACTTGGCTACAGTGACATTCAATATGAGTATTATGGGGCTCATCCTATTAGGTTATGTGCTGATTAATGGTGGGCAACTCAATGGTCCGATTGTCGGCAGTATTATCGGAGCGATGAGTTTTGGAGCCTTCGGGAATCAAGTGAAAAATACGGTTCCTGTGCTAGTAGGGATTATGATTGGCTGCTACTTAACAGGAGTTGATGCAGCCAGTACGAGTGCGCTTGTGGCTGCGATTTTCGGTACAACATTAGCGCCGGTGAGCGGATATTATGGACCGCTTGCTGGGGTGATTGCAGGGTTTGTACACATTACACTTGTGAGCCACGTGGTTGTAATGCATGGTGGATTAAACCTTTATAACAATGGATTTGCGGGAGGATTCGTTGCAGCAGTTCTCGTACCAATTTTTGAAATTTTTGAAGGAATTCGTCAAGATATAAACGAAAGAAAGGCTGAGGGATAATGGCAACAGAAAAGGATTTTGTGAAACGTATCGTGAAGGAAATGGTGGACTACTATTTATATCACGAATTGTATGATGTAACAGCGCATGTCGTGTATGTACCGCATGAAAAAGCAACGATTACGTGCACAGCGCCGTATACAAAATTACCGGAAGACTTAGATTTATTAGAAGCAGGATTATCTGTAGAAAAACACTTAGAATTAGATTCGATGTACAGTTCGTTGATGGGATCGCATAACCGTGATAAAAACTATTGCATCCTTGGTCAATGTATTGACGATTACGATATTGAAGTAACGGATGAGACGCTTAAGATTATTGTAGAACGACTCTTTTAAGGAGGAAATGGAATGACAACTTTTTATAAAGTAGGAAAAATCGTAAATACACAAGGGCTTCGTGGGGAAGTCCGTGTGATTTCAACGACAGACTTTGCTGAAGAACGTTATAAAAAAGGAACAGAATTAGCCATTTTTAAAGATGGAGAGTTCCTTACATTTGTGACGGTAGCAAGTCATCGTCGTCATAAAAACTTTGATTTGTTAACGTTCGAAGGAATGAACCGTATCGAAGATGTTGAAAAATACAAAGAATGTCTCCTTAAGGTAGCCGAGGAGCAGTTGACAGAACTCGAAGATGATGAGTTTTACTACCACGAAATTATCGGACTTGAAATCGTAACGGATGAAGGCGAAGTGCTTGGGAAAGTCACTGAAATTCTTTCACCAGGGTCAAATGATGTCTGGGTTGTAAAACAAAAAGGAAAGAAAGAACTCTTGATTCCATTTATTGAACCAGTCGTTTATAAAGTTGATAAAGAAGAAAAGAAAGCTTATATCCATTTATTGGAAGGGTTGATCGATTAAGATGAAAATTGATGTATTAACATTATTCCCTGAAATGGTGCAAGGGCCGATGACGCAATCGATTATCGGGAAGGCCATCGAAGCAGGAAAAATCGAATTTGAGACAACGGATTTCCGCCAGTTTTCAAACAATAAACATAATCATGTCGACGATTATCCATTCGGTGGTGGAGCTGGGATGCTTCTAAAAGTAGAGCCAATCGATTTGGCTCTTGCGTCGATTCGTGAGCGGTCTCCTGAAACGACACCACGTGTGATTTTAATGGATCCGGCTGGAAAGACATTTACGCAAAAGGATGCCGAAGAATTATCGAAAGAAGAACATTTGGTATTTATTTGTGGCCATTATGAAGGTTATGACGAACGCATTCGTACGCTTGTGACGGATGAATACTCGATTGGAGACTTCGTGTTAACAGGTGGGGAATTAGCCGCAACGGTTATGATTGATGCAACGGTGCGACTTTTGCCAGATGTATTAGGAAATGATGCGTCTGCCGTTGGGGATTCGCATTCGACAGGATTACTGGAACACCCACAATATACACGTCCAAGAGAATATAAAGGGATGGAAGTTCCAGAAGTTCTCTTTAGCGGCAATCATGCAAAAATTGCGGAGTGGCAGATGAAAGAATCACTTCGTAAGACGTATTTAAGAAGACCGGATTTACTAGAAAAGTATGAACTCTCAAAAGAGGAAGCAAAGTTACTACAAGAAGTAAAAGAGGAAGAGGGATGCTAGATGACGGAACATCTAAATGCAGAAGAAATTAAAGCATTTCAAGCACTTTTGTCTAAGGACGAAGGGCGTAGTGAAATGGTACAACTCTTTAAATTGCTTGGGGATGCAACAAGACTGAATATTATTACGCTATTGACACAGCGCGAACCACTATGTGTAGAAGACTTAATGAACTGTACTGGAATGGAGCAGTCTGCGATTTCCCATCAGTTGAAAAAACTGCGTGCACATCACATCGTGAAGGCTGAAAAAGTTGGAAAACACGTTTGGTATTCGCTGGAAGATCATCATGTATTAGACCTCTATAACTTAGCAAGCGAGCACTGTTGTGAAGAGCATTCTTCGTAGTATTTCTATTGAGAAAAATCGTCAAAAAAATTGATAATCTTGCTTGCATTTGATAGGCAAGTATGATAGTATATTTCGAGTGAGTGAGACTTCACTCAGAGATAACGATATTCCGCTGATTGGACAAGCGGCCAAGTCATGAATGTTTGTTGGAAGGAGAAAAAAACATGAGCAAATTAATCGAAGAATTAACTCAAGAACAATTACGTTCAGATATCCCTTCATTCCGTCCTGGTGACACTGTACGTGTTCACGCTAAGGTTGTTGAAGGAACTCGCGAACGTATCCAAATCTTCGAAGGCGTTGTTATCAAACGTCGTGGTGCTGGCATCAGCGAAACTTACACAGTACGTAAAGTTTCTAACGGTGTTGGTGTGGAACGTACATTCCCATTACACACTCCACGTGTAGCACAAATCGAAGTAGTTCGTTACGGTAAAGTTCGTCGTGCTAAATTATACTACCTACGTAACTTACGTGGTAAGGCAGCACGTATCCAAGAACGTAGACGATAAGAAACACACGAAAAGCCTTAATATATCAAGGCTTTTTCTTTTTGTCTATTTTTCTGTTGTTTGATATTTTTGGGGGAAAATTGTTTTTGGGGGCAATTTGGGGGCAAGCTTTTCACATATTTTGGATTGCGTTATATACTTCATCTTTCATCTTCTTCGTGATATGCAAGTATATAGATTCAGTCACTTGACTGTTCTCATGTCCAACTCGAGCTTGAATGGAATAGAGTGGCAATCCCATCTCAGCAAGCTTCGAGATGTGTGTATGTCTGAATATGTGAGTGGATATATTCTTGTCGATGCCCATGCGTTCTCTGTGTGTCCTTAAAAACGTATTTACAGCTGTGATTGATATCGGGGTGTGTTTGGATGTGGTGAAGATGAAACCTTGCTTGTTGCCCTCTATTTCTTCAATTTGAGCAAGAATCTCGATGCATCTATTTGGGAGTGAGACCGAACGGATCGATGCGGTCGTTTTTGGAGAAGTGCTCGCATAAACATCCTTGATTTTCAATTGGTGGTATTCTAGCGTTGAAGATACGTGTGCGACTGGTGGCTCTGATTTTAAGTCAATCTTGTCCCATGTAAGGGCAAGAGCTTCACCAGCTCGCATCCCTGTCATGTACATCCATTCGAATAGCATCGCATATCTCAGATTGATTTTTCGAGTATATTCAATCAAACAATTGTATTCGTCATCCTCCAAGAACTTGTTTGGATTCTTCTTAGATTCTGTTCTAGTTTTATATTCGATGATGCATCCTTCAATTGGATTCGTCTCAATGTATCCATTTTTGACAGCGTATTGGAACAACTTATTCAATCGTGACTTATAAGCCGATGTTGTTTGATTCGCTAGATTCTTTTGATAGAGAAGAAAATCAAAGAATCGATTCAAGTCTTGAGTTGTGATTGTAGCGATAATTCTCTCGGGACCAATAAATTCTTCAAATTCCTCGTATTGTGTCTCTACGGACAAAAACGTGGTTCGCTTCACGTTCTTCTTATATATTTTCTTGTATTCCTCTATGACAGAATGAATCGTTCGACTATCTGTCACCACATTACCAAGCTCTTTTCGAATGGCATTCGCAAGCATCTCTTGAGCTCTCTTCCTAGTCTCACGAGTCTTGTTGTTGAACGTAACGGATTTTCTACGCCATCTATTGAATCGTGGGTCATAGAACTTCTCACAAAAGCGATAACTGATGCCATCCTTCCCATGTCGTTCCTCTATATACATAATAAACCTCCTATAAAAGAACCTTTCCAATCACTGATACTTTCTCAGCATCCACAATCAAATCCTCATACTTTGGATTCTCAGACTTGAGAATAACATTCTTCCCATCACGATAGAGATACTTGCAAGTAACTCCATCATCTTCAACTCTCACAATAGCAACTTCGCCATCTTCAACAGTCGGTTGATATCTTAGATATACTTCAGAGCCTTTCTTGATGAGCGGTTCCATTGAATCACCTGTGATTCGAACCAATTCATTCGCACCATTTGGAACGATTGAAGAGGGGAGTACTCCCATTTCTGCATCTACATCATCCACATGAATCATAGATCCTGCAGCAGATTGACGACCACGAACGAGGTAAACCACTTTTTCTTCTTGGATTCCATTTTGTTCATCTAATTGATGCGAAGCGAATTCGTAGACGCGTTCTTGTCGTGGGGATGTGAGTTGGGTGTAGATAGTCATGATGGAATCATTTCGAGCGAGAGACACATTACCTTCAACACCTTCTAAAAGTTCTTCTAAGGTCATATTAAACGCGTTGGCAAGATTTTGAACTGTTTCTAATGAAGGAACAATCGGCTTTTTAGTAGAAGGATTTAAGCCCCTTTCAAGCATTGAAATATATCCTTTAGTTAAATTAGATAAATCTGCTAACTGTTGCATTGTCATATTTCTATTAATTCTTAGTTGCTTAATACGCTCTTCTAATCTCATATAAAACACCTCTTTCTTAAATAGATTGTATAATAAACTAAACAAATTTACAAAATATTTTGTTTAATTTGCTTGACAAAACATGTTTAATGTATTAAACTATATATGTAAGGTTGATTAAGACCTTAACTAAGCAGAAAGGAGAGCATGATGAAGGAAGTCAGCGAACTTCTAACAGCACTAGGAACATTCCTAGTAGGAGTTGCAAGCTTGATAAAAGTTTGCAAACAAAAAGAACAGCCTAACAATTCTCGAAAAGCACGCAAGCATAAGAGAAATTAAAAGCTGTTCAGCTGTTCTAGCTCGAGGAGCTTAGCTCCTCACTGCTAGTATATCATGAATGAGGATATTATGCTACATGGTATAAGTGCATTCTTATTTTGCCTACTAGTATTCCTATGGATTAGTAGAGACAAGAAAAGATAGAATTTATTTAAGCAGTTGAAAGACTGCTTAATATAAAAATATTTTGTTTAATACACTTGACACGATTAGTTTAATGTATTAAACTTAGAACGAACTGAGAGGAGGGATTAAATGAGTGTTAGTTACAATATAAAACAAAGACGAGAAGAGTTGAATATGTCTCAAGAAGAGCTGTCCTTAAAATCTGGAGTTAGCAGAAGTATAATTTCAGAGTTAGAATCAGGAAAGCGTGTTGAGAACACAACCATCGAAACGATTGTAAAAATTTCTCGTGCATTGGATACTCCAATCCAGAAAATTTTTTTGAAATAAAGTTTAATACATTAAACAGAAAGAGAGGAATCAAAATGGATAAAGAATTAAATAAAGTACTTTCTAAACTTGAAGGAGGATACCTTCACAGACTAAACCAAGAATTAGAAATACCAGAAGATATAAAGAAAGAATTAGAAGAAATTTCTTCTAGAATTATTGCCATTTTTGAAGAAAAAAGCATGTCATACGCTAGTGCATACAACATGCTAGACCTAGTACACAAAGTACTAGAAGAAAAATCTACACGAGTTAAATTATAGCAACTAACTCAAAAACATCCGTATCTTTTACAGCAAGTACGGAAAGTTTTAAGCCAGTTTCTAAAAATAACACATCGTGGATTTGAGAAGGAACACTATCAATGTTCACTACTTTTTCTTTTTGAATTAACTCATCTAACAAATACGATTTCACTGGATTGTGAGAATCGGAAAGAAATGAAAAAGATTTAAATTCATCGGAGAATGTATTCTTTAATGAATTAGCATCTGATTCGAATAGAGATTCCATCGTAACACAATCTCGTTCCAGAATTGGTCCTTCTGGATAACCGTAATCTGTATAAGATTCAAAACAAGAGAAAGTAATTAATTGTCCGTTTAATGAATATACGAGTTTGTAATCAGAAAAATCTAGATTGTTTTTGTTTTTATTTCGTTTGAAAAACTCAACTCTAATTTCATTAGCACGGACGTTACTTAAATTTAGACCCATATAAAACACCTCCCTTCAGACACATTATAAGTCTGAAAATAGATGGTAACAATATGAAAATTAGAGAAAGGAGGAAAGAAAATGAGTATCGAAACATTATCAGATATTACAAAAATCGTTGTAGAAACAGACGAAAAAGACCCTAAAACCATTGCAGTCATCACGGCAGATGATATTGACAGTGCAGAAGGTTTTAGAGTCAGAATTACCCCTAAATACGATTAGTGTTGAGTTTGAAAACAACACGAAAGGAGGAAGCGGAATGTTAAAAAAACTTCGCCAAGAACGTGGTTTAACTCACGAACAATTGGCGAAAAAATTAGGGATCAGTAAATCGTATTACGTGAAAATCGAAAATGATTTTATGAATCCTAGTTACAAAGTGTTGAAGAAGTTAAAAGATTTCTACGGAGAGGATATTAATTTGAATGAACTTTTTAAATAAAAAAACGCGTCTTATCCGTTATATAAGACACGCTACGGAAATTGTTCTGCTCAAGTTAATAACGGTAACCAACAACACTTCGCCAGTATCGCCCCTGGCACTGTAGTTGAAATAGATTTTGATTCTCGATTTTAGAGACTAGCTTTTCCGCCATTTTCTCAACGGCAGCTAATTTATTGTTCTGTTTGGTCGTATAGCTAAGACGACCGAAAAAGCTAACTCCCCCTATTGAACCCTGCTAGCCAGGTGCGGTAGGCAAAAGGTAAACCTACAAATGAATCCAAACTCTACTGAGACACAGTACCTTTCAAAAATTCTGACAATAATATTTTCATCATCATCATCCTTTCTGCCTACTAGGATTTCAAAAGAGGTAGGCAAGGATATTATAACACTTGTTTCATAAATAAGGAATGTTTTTTAAGAAAAAGAAGACGATACGAATGCCAACGCTAAAAAAACGAAAGGAGTTTAAACCATGGAACAATCAACGCTTGATTATTACGAACCGATATTCTTCGAAGTCGTAAAAAGAAACCCAGAAAAATTTGTTGGATTAATAAAACCGTTTATTGACTCAAGAAATAATCAAAGGTGGATAACGACTGAAGAGTTATGTGAAGCGATTGGAACAAGTTCCAGTTCGTGGCACAAAAGCGAGATTAGAAACCATCCTGTGGTGGTTGCAGCAAGAAGAACAGATACACGCCCATACAAATATCAAGCGAGCATGATTGATGAAATACAAAAGATATGGGACGGAAGGAGAAAACGATGAGAACGGAACGAAGAAGAAAAACGAGGGTACAATTCATCCCATTCATGAGATGGATGCTAGGATGGTACATTTTAGCTTTTGGAATCATTATCGCAATGATGAGCATTGTGCTCTTGGTAGGAAAGGCGGTTGAACAACACGAATCAAAAGTGAATCTAATTAGAAGTGGGCAATATGTAGAACCTGATTTTCAGGATTCGTGGAACAAAAAAAGCCAGCGCGGTAACGCTGACTAACTAATAATATCTAAGGAGATTATAACACAATGTGCAATAAGTTTGAAACTTTACATGCAAATTACCTTGACCCTCCAGAGCCAAAAGTGTGGGGATATGACTGGAAAGGTGAAGAAATATACGTAGGTGATGCCTACTACGAGATTGAAGGGGATTACGTTGGTGAAGATGATATCGACGAATTTTTGAAAGAAGCGTATTTAACCACTTCACTCAAGATTGCGGGTGAGTAGATGGAAGATGTGTATTTAAACGATGACCTACTGGATTCAAAACTGCAAAACGTTTTATACGCTAACAAAGTCATCGGACAAATCAGAATGAAAAATGATTCATACGAGGTATATCTATACGAACCTCAAATAAGAAAAACAAGGGTTAAAACCTACGAGGAGGTTGAAGAGATATTAAAAAGCGTATCGAAATCATTAAAAGAACAGAGTCAAAAGTAATTTTAGATATTGATGCGGACTTTGTAAATCCGCTAATTTTTGAACAATACATGGATTATGGAAAAACAGTGGAGGATGCAGCGATGGCGATAGTACAAAATATCCCCAACGTGAAATCATTCCACATCGAACCACAAGGAACACAGAAAGGAATGTTTTATAAATGAATTTATATGAATTAAGTTTAGCGTTTCAAGACGTACAGAATATGGATTTAGATCCTGAAGTAATGAAAGACACGTTAGATAGTATCGAAGATGCCATCGA
>NZ_JVNU01000054.1 GCF_001071995.1 Streptococcus sp. 263_SSPC | reverse complement strand
ATCATAGATGATACAGCACGATTATTGACCATTAAACCATTACATGATTTACCTGAGCATTTGTGTTTTGATGAATTTAAATCCGTCAAATCTTCCGATAGTAATATGAGTTTCATTATTTGTGATAGCACAACACACAAGCTAGTCGATGTTGTAAGAGATAGAAAATCTTACAGTTTGAAAAAGTATTTTCATCGTTTTGAGCCTAAGTCTAGATTAAAGGTAAAAACTATCTCAATCGACATGTACTTACCGTACATTCAATTAATAAAAGAAATGTTTCCTAACGCAAAAATTATCATTGATCCTTTTCACATCGTACAAGCCTTAAATAGAGAATTAAATCGAACTCGGGTACGTGTCATGAATACGCATCGTTATAAAGACCCTAAATTATATCGAAAGTTAAAACATTATTGGAAGTTAATTTTAAAGAATCCTAATGAACTTCAGAACTATAAATATAATCGTTATAAACTTTTTGAAAGCTTCATAACAAGCAAAGGAATCGTAGATTATATCTTAGAAAATAATCCATCTCTTAAAAATGATTATGAGGTTGTACATTCACTTCGTGAATGTATTCAGGACAGAGATTATATAGAATTCAAGGAAACGATTGAAGCAGCTACGCAATTATACCTATCTCCTGGTTTAAAAAGAGTATTAAAGACATTAATTACTTACTTGCCATATATTCAAAATACTTGTGAGTATCCAACTAGAACAAATGGCCCCATTGAAGGAATAAACAATAAAATAAAAGTACTCAAAAGGAATGCTTATGGCTTTAGAAACTATTACCATTTTAGGAACAGGATTATTTTAATAACAAAAATGTTTGGCCCAAAACAAAAAGGAATTAAGCAACAATTAGTTGCTTAATCCCTTCCTAAAATTCTTC
>NZ_JVNU01000053.1:0-906 GCF_001071995.1 Streptococcus sp. 263_SSPC | reverse complement strand
CAACAACAACGGAAGCTCCAACAACAACAGAAGCTCCAACAACAACAGAAGCTCCAACAACAACAGAAGCAACAACAACTAGTACGCCAGAAGAACCAAAACAAGAAGAATTACCAAATACAGGGGCTACAGCTTCTCTAACTGGTGCAGCTATTGCATCTATGTTAACTGGTTTTGGAGTATTAGGATTCAAGAAAAAAGAAGACTAAAATAATGGCTCTTTGTCAAATAGTGTTGATGAAGAATTTTAGGAAGGGATTAAGCAACTAATTGTTGCTTAATTCCTTTTTGTTTTGGGCCAAACATTTTTGTTATTAAAATAATCCTGTTCCTAAAATGGTAATAGTTTCTAAAGCCATAAGCATTCCTTTTGAGTACTTTTATTTTATTGTTTATTCCTTCAATGGGGCCATTTGTTCTAGTTGGATACTCACAAGTATTTTGAATATATGGCAAGTAAGTAATTAATGTCTTTAATACTCTTTTTAAACCAGGAGATAGGTATAATTGCGTAGCTGCTTCAATCGTTTCCTTGAATTCTATATAATCTCTGTCCTGAATACATTCACGAAGTGAATGTACAACCTCATAATCATTTTTAAGAGATGGATTATTTTCTAAGATATAATCTACGATTCCTTTGCTTGTTATGAAGCTTTCAAAAAGTTTATAACGATTATATTTATAGTTCTGAAGTTCATTAGGATTCTTTAAAATTAACTTCCAATAATGTTTTAACTTTCGATATAATTTAGGGTCTTTATAACGATGCGTATTCATGACACGTACCCGAGTTCGATTTAATTCTCTATTTAAGGCTTGTACGATGTGAAAAGGATCAATGATAATTTTTGCGTTAGGAAACATTTCTTTTATTAATTGAATGTACGGTAAGTACATGTCGAT
>NZ_JVNU01000052.1 GCF_001071995.1 Streptococcus sp. 263_SSPC | reverse complement strand
GCTTCACCGTAATTCTCACCCATGTACTTAAATGCCGTTTTGCTAATTCGTTCTTGATACGGGTCCTTAACGATAGTCCCTTCGATAGAATGTTCTTTAATAAATTCCAAGACTTCATTCGTCGTTCCAAAGTGCATCGCTTGTTTAATATCAGTTGTAAATTTATGCGTATATCGTGGATGGTTCTTTGCAAGATATCCCATCATGCTTGAGTAATCTTCGATATGTTGGAAGTACCATTGAGGACTCTTCGCGTCTCTAATGACATACATTTTTATACTATTCATGAGCATCGCTCCTTTGCTATTTTTTCTTCTAATTCATGACCTGTGACACGTGTGACATGTGTGACACGTTTTTTTGAAAAATATAAAATATAAATATAAGAATGTTGATTTAATAGGCTTTTATACTTACTTTTTACTTTTTTACTAAAAAACATGTCACAGGTGTCACATATATATAAAAAAGTATCTATAAACGTTGATGTAACAACATTTTGAAGTGTGACACCATTTTAAAAAAACGTGTCACATTGCCGGCACAACGAGTCACAAGTGTGACACGTTTTTAGTTTTGTGACACCAGTACGTGTCACAAATTAGGTAATAATTCTTTGATAACCTCTTATTAATTTTCCGTTGACTCTGAATCGTTCTTTCTTCCAATCTAGTAAATTATCCATAATAAAACTTATCTTTCGAGATAGTTTTTGGTCGTTCGATTCTTTATGGAATAGATTGAACATAATCTCCCGAGTAGCCACTCGATTCATCGTTTGTCCACCTGAAGTCCAGTCAGGACTGTTTGCAAAATATTTAGTCGTGTAAATATACTGATCAGTTGTTGTTCTTGTTTCCCAATCCTTAGGAACGGGCATTTCCAAGTACTGAAGAATTTGAAGTTCAATCTCATCTCTGAACATGAATTGCTCACGATATTCAACTAATTCAGCTTCCGTTTCTTCATCAAACATCAAATCCACACCGCTTTTATAAAGGGTGACGGCTTCACCCCAAATTTGTTTCACGACTTCATCCGTTATCTTCATAGGATGCTTTTTCTGTTTGTCGTTGCTTGCTAGTACAGGTAAGAACCTGCGCTCGCCTGTTTTATCCTTGAGGTATTCAACGTGATTGCTTGTACGTGCTAGAACGAAGTTTTTTGCGAACTCTTGCGTTCTGCGCATATACGGTTTTCTGAATCGTAAACTCGTTTTTGAAATGAACGATTTTGTTTCTGCGAAACTCATCCGGTCACTAGCGACCATTTCGTCATCGTTCACGATTAGATGTTTCAACATGATGTCGTAGTTGTCTTTGTTTGCAAAATCAGTGACTGCGTCCGTGTACCAATGCCCACCTAACTTTTGTAAAAAGGAGGTTTTACCAACACCTTGACCGCCAACTAGGTCCAGAACGTAGTCAAATTTGGCATAAGGTTCATATACTTTAGCAACAGCGCCTACCATCCACATTTCAGCGATTTTAGACACTAGAGGGTCTTGGTTAGCTCCTAAATAGACTTGCAGCATTTGTCCAATGCGTTTGCGTTTATCCCAGCCTTTCTCAGCTTCTTCCATATACTCTTTCACTGGATTGTAGGACCGTTCAGATAAGAAGGTTTCCATGCCGTCAATCATCGCTTGAGCTGTAAATGCTGCACCAGTGACATTCTCAAAATAAACCTTAACAACTGATTCGAAATTCGAAGGCAGCTCTCCTTTTTTCAGAAGCGTGTTTCCAAGTTGGATATCTCTTGTTAATTCGTGCTCTTGGGAGAATTCGTTATGCTTCAGATAGAGATTTAACTGATCATCAGCTCGAAATGCGTTCAACACATTTACTGGACTGTTCGTTTTTAAAGTTCCATTGCTATTTTTTATCGGTTCATAATCCTTATAAAAACTCACTACTTCGCCAATCACAATCACCTCCTATCTTTGTTAATCATACTTACTACTGTTCTTTCTAATTCTTGCATCGATAGTGGGTTTGGAGTGTTGGTATTAGCTATTTTAGCTAACGTCAACACATCCATCTCGTCCACTCCTCGCCATAAAAGCCCACCCACAAATTTAGCAAGCTTATCATTACGATTCCCTTCATCCCCTAATCCATTGGCGATGATTTCAAACAGTTCTGTCGTTTTTGTCTTTCCAGATGTCCGACCCTTACTAACCCACGACCTCAACCCGTCGCTGTAATCAAATTCACGCCCGTTGGTGATTTTGTATTGTTGAATGATGGCTTCAATCAACGCTCTGGAGGGAGTAATCATCGTTCCTTTTTCGGGAGATTTTTCCATGTCCCATTCATATTGCCCTTTATCCGTTGCAGAAGGAGCAACCAACACATAATTGTTTTCATGCGCTTTGATATCCACTCCTGGTAGGAATCCAATCATTTGACTGATGTGGATATCATCACGCTTGAAATAGAATAGGTGCTTACCTCCTGATGCCGTCTTAGCTTGAAGTGTGGGTTCGATTAGGTTTAAATGTTCCCAATTCTTCAACGAATCAAATCCACTGGTTTGTCCGTGTTTGTCAATATCAATCACGAAGAAATTTGTAGTCCTTAGTGCGATGTTTGCATTTGGATATTTACTCCAAACTTCGTTAATTCCATCAGCATCAAGAGGTGGTTTATCCGCAAATTCAATTAATGGTCTTTTAGTTGTAGAACTAATCGGGATGACCGAAAACCCTTTTTGCTGATACAACAGCGCATATTCTTTCATTGAATGCATGAGATCACCTTATTTTTAGAAAGGTAAATCGTCTTCTTCTACAACAACTGTATTCATCGCATTTTCAGCATTTTCTTCAATATCATAGTTGCGATATACTTTGTCTTCTTTACCTTTTGTTTCTAGGATTTTTAATGTGAAGTAAGAACCAACTGCTTTACGTTCTAATGCATCAGCTAATGCTCTTCCGTCTTCGAAGTCGTTCTTCATAACTTTATCTCCAGCAAGTTCAATCGCTTTAGTAAAGAACTTGATTGTTCGTTCTACTGACCAAGAAAGGTCTTTGCCGTTCCATTCAGATAATGTTCCAAAAGATACATATTCAGTACGTCCGTTAAATTCACCTTCACGGACTTCAAACGTGAACCCTAAACTTTCCCATCCGCTTGGTGCAATGTTAAATTGTACTCGTTTTAATACAACTGTGTAATCACCGGCTGGTAACGCTGCAGGTCCGTTCACGCTATCTTTACGAGGGTCAAATCCATCTTCTTTAATTTTCTTTGCAATACTTAATAAACTCATTTTTCATTTCTCCTTTAGTTTTAAAATAATTCATCTTCGTTATTAGAAACTTCAACAGTTTCCTGTTTTGTTGGTTTTGCAGCTGACTTTGTTGCTGCTTGTTGCTTACGAGGTGGTTCAACTGCGCCTCTGATTGTTGATAAAATTTTCAAAATCGCTTTGTCATCCACCTGGTCCGCATAGTAAGTCTTACGTTTTCTGTCGACTTCACGATTGTAGTTATTCCCGATTTTTTCTGTGTGGATCATTAAATCTGAATTCCCGTTGATAAGGTTCACGTACTTATCTTTCAAGCTTGGTTTGTCTTTAGTAGCATTTCCGTTATCGTCATATTCTGAGATTTGACGGCTGATGTAAATCACATTCATCGGTAATGCTTTGAGGTCAATAACCAGTTCCGTAATAGCCTGGTTGAAGAAGTCATAACCTTTCCCGTATGGGATTTCAGACAACGACTTCAATCGAGGTTTCCCTGGTGGAGTTAGCTCATCACACACAGCGATTTTAATCATCTCGATAACATCGTCGATAACATCGATTACGACTGTCTCGTATGAATGTTCTTGCGTTTGTAGAGCTAA
>NZ_JVNU01000051.1 GCF_001071995.1 Streptococcus sp. 263_SSPC | reverse complement strand
ATTCCTTGTATTTTTTTAATATTTCTAATTCAACTTCTTTTCTTCGTAATTCTAATTTTAATTGATCGATTTCAGAAAGTTTAGCCATTCCTTTTTCATAAGAATATTGTTTACCCACCTGTTGGTGGAAACGATGTGTTTCTCCATTTTTATACCATCTAAACCATGTTTCTACTTGCGTTTTGTTTTTAATGTTTAACTCCTGCATTACTTGTTTTGTACTATATCCCTGTAATTTCATTTCTACGGCTTTATTTTTAGTATCGGCTGAATAAGCAACACGATTTTTAACCATAAAAAGACACCTCCATGCGTATTTGATAATATTGTACCAAATCCAACTTGGAGGTGTTTTTATTTAATTCTCATTTACGGGGGTCAGTGCCGTTCTCTGTACTATTTTCTATTAAAGTGCCATTTTCTTTTCTAAATATCGTTGCCCTTGTTCGAAAAGCAAACAGATAATCCAGTAAATAATTGCCACTAAAATATAAACCGTCATATAGTTTTGTTCACGTCCACCCACAATTTTCGCGTTTTGGAAAATATCAGGTAGCGAAATCATCGCTACAAGAGAGGATCCCTTAATCATATCAAGCAATACATTACTTAATGGTGGAATGGCGATTCGGAATGCTTGTGGAACGATGACTTTTTGCAACGATTGTCGATAACTCATCCCAAGAGACATCGCTGCTTCCCATTGACCATTATCCACTGCATCCATTGCCGAACGCAACACTTCAGAAATATACGCACTACTTGCAATACTAAAGCAAAGGAGCGCACAGACTAAAGCCGGTAATGTAATTTTTAGGAAAGGTAACCCAAAATATAGTAAGAATAAAAATACTAAAGTTGGTGTTCCGCGCATAAAGGAAACATGAAATGTCGCAATCCATCTTAATAAACGGAATCTTGAACGTCTCATTAAAACGAGAACGAATCCTAAAATCGTTCCGAATACAAAACTCGTTAACGCGACTCCTAGTGTATATCCTAATCCACTAAGGATAAACCAAAAGTTATTGATTGCAATATTAATATCGAAAATTTTATTTAACATATTAGTCTACATCTGAAATATCGATTTTTTCTGTTTTGAAATCTTTAGGTTCTGTTACGTCTTGACCTGCGAAGAATTGTTCAGAGATTTTTTTCAATGTTCCGTCTTTCTTCATCGCATCCATAGCTTCATTGAACTTATCACGTAACACAGTGTTGTTCAATGAAATTGAGAAACTTGCGCTATATGGGTTTGCATAAACGCCTTCGTTAATCTTAATGTCATATTTATCTTTAGCAAAAGCAACGGCGATTGATTGTAAGTAGTAATCGTTGATAATTACATCAGTACGACCGTTTACTAAATCAGACATATATACGTCATTTGTTACGTTATCATAAACGACTAATTCAGCACCAAGTTTTTTAGCGATTTTCATGTAGTTTGTACTTGCAGCACCTGCAGCTTTTTTACCTTTTACATCTTCCCAAGAATGAATTCCTGAGTTGTCGCTTCCACGAACAACCATTGATGTAAATGAGTATTTATGTGGTGTAGTGTGTAAGTATGCGTCGAAGTTTTTCGCACCTTCTTCAATTGAGTAGTTTGCGATATCTGTCATACCACTGTCTAAAGCTGTTAACATTCCGTCAACACCCATTTCAGTAAATTCAACTTTAAGGTTTAAGCGTTTCGCAACTTCCTTCATAATTTCCACATCGTAACCCGTTAATTCGTTCTTATCATTATGGAATGATTGTGGATATAAAGTACCTGCAGTTGATACTTTAATGACACCCGATTCAACAATTTTGTCCCAGTTTGCTTGCGCTTCTGAAACTGATACAGTTGTTTCTTGTGTTTTAGTTGTGTTTGCTCCGCATGCTGCTAATAATGTAGCCACAGCAACGAAACCAGCTTTCATCCATTTTTTCATTGGTTTAACCACCTTTTGTTTATTTTTTCAACATAGTGAACGATACCATACTCCCCATTAAAACACAATGAATAAAGCTTGAAAAACAAAATAAAAATGAAACAGATTTTACAACCTGTTTCATTCTGAAATAATATATAGTTATTTATCTAGTTCTTCAAGAATATTTCGGGCTACTCTCTCGGAAATTCCGATAGTTTGTAACTCCTCAAGACTAGCTTGTTTCATTGCTGTTATCGTTTTAAAATGACGCAATAGTTTCTTTCTTGTTTGCGGACCGACACCATCAATCATTTCCAATTTCGAAGCAAATGTATTTTTACTTCGCACTTGTCTATGGAACGTAATCGCAAATCTGTGAACTTCCTCTTGCACCCGTTGAATCAGTTGGAACGCTTGCCCTTTTCTATCTAAATCAATTTCCTTATAGTCTTCACCATAGAGTAATGTAGCGGTTTTGTGTTTTTCATTTTTTACCATTCCACATACAGGAATCTCTAGACCTAATTCATCTTCTAAAACTTCAATGGCAGCTCTCATTTGAATTTTACCGCCATCCATTAAAATTATATCTGGAAGTCTAGCACCTTCTCTCAATAATCTTGAATAGCGTCTACGAATGACTTCTTGAGTCGTGGCAAATTCATGACTTCCAACAACAGTCTTCACTTTAAACTTACGGTAATTTTTGCGGTCTGGTTTTCCATCCTTAAAGACTACCATCGCAGATACTGGATTGGTTCCTTGAATATTCGAATGGTCAAATGATTCAATCACTGATACTTTTTCTAACCCTAATGCTTCTGAAAGTTCTTCCAAGGCACCTTTTGTCTTCAACTGACTTTGCTCTTCTCTTCTGAATTTTTCATTTAATGAAATCTCACTATTTTGAGTAGCAAGGTCTAACATTCGTTTCTTAGAGCCACGTTTTGGTGTCATCACCTTCACACCAAGCGTTTCTGATAATAATTCTTTATCAATCTCTTCCGGGACCAAAATTTCTTTTGGAAGAATATGATTTTGATCTTCATAAAACTGAATGATGAAGGACATCACTTCGTCCTCTACCTGGTCATAAATTGGAAACATCGCTGCTTCACGTTTAATAATCGTCGACTGTCTGAGTAAGAAGACTTGAATAGAAATCCATCCTCTATCAACGACATAAGAGAACACATCACGATTCGTGAAATCTGCGTTCATGATGTTTTGTTTCTCGACGGTTGCTTCGATGTACTTAATTTGATCACGATAATCCATCGCTTTTTCAAAACCGAGTCTTTCGGAAGCTTCATTCATCTTCGAAGTCAAATCATCTTTAATCGTCTTCACATCTCCGTTCAAGAAACGTTGGATTTTCTTGATTTGCGCATCATAATCTTCTTTTGAAACTTCATGATCACAACAACCAATACATTGTCCTAGATGGTAGTAGAAACAAGCTCGTGTTTCATTCTTCCCACATTTACGAAGTGGATAGATTTTCTGGATGAGTTGCTGCGTTCCTGTTGCTGCAGTGACATTTGGATAAGGGCCAAAATAAATCCCCCCATCCTTTTCTACCTTATGAGAAATCACGAGTTGTGGGTCTTTCTCAGATGTAATTTTTAAGTAAGGATACATCGTACCTTGTTTTAACTTAATATTGTAGTGCGGTTGATATTTCTTAATCAGGTTAATTTCAAGTAAGAGAGACTCTTTATTTGTCTTTGTCACAATATACTCAAAATGGTGAATCTCACTCACTAATTTTTCCGTCTTGGTATCATGGGCGCCCCTAAAATAAGAGCGAACACGATTTTTTAGATTTTTCGCTTTCCCGATATAAATAATATCATCATTAGCATTTCGCATAATATAACAACCTGGTAAATCAGGAAGATTCTTTAGTTTACTTTCAATTAATTCACTTCCCATTCAATCTTCCTTTCTAAACATTATCGCTGCCATACAATTTTTTCGAATTCATCTTTTAATTCACGGTCCATTTCATCCTTATATACAGGATATAAGAATAATCGCACCTCTTTTTTACTCAATAGTTTTAGCGTTTTTAATAATTTTATCACTTTCAAGCGCACTAGATGGTCTGGAAAATGAAGCACTTGCCAAATATAGTCGTAATCGATGAGTTGAAACTCAATCATCTTATTTAAAATTACTTCATGCCATTTCGAAAGCGCGAAGAATTGAGGAGGTAAAACCAAAGTCGAATGTTGCTTCATATAGTCATAAACTTCGGGTCTTACAACTCCTTTTATGTAATCAATCGTACCTTCGATAAAGACTTTTGAAGTTGATTTCTCAATGTACTCTAATGCCGTTAGCGATAATGGATCTTTTTCTAACAGTTTGTTGAACTGTGAAAATCGTAGTTTACTATTCGTTTTGCTTAGTACAAATAAAATGATGGCATCATCACGATTGGCTGATTTCAACGAAGCCTCTATTATAGATTCAACTTTTGACTGCGACGACCAAATGACTTTGTCCACTAGGCCTTTTAAGTAATGATTTTGATGGAACTCCTCAGATTCCACATCTGTGAAAGTGGATAGTTCTAATTCTAAGCATTCTTTCATTCGGTATAATAGTGCTACCGATTCTATAGTGAGACTGCGATTCTTTTTCGTTAAAAACGACAATGGATAAATGGATTCAACCAACCACTGGATAAAGTGTTCATCACTCGTTCCATGCAACACACATAGTTGATAATTGCGTTCAACCTCTGGAGTCATTTCATGGGCCATAATGACACGAAGTAGTTTTGGATGATACATACAACTTTTGGCAGCAATAGGTCGCATGCTAACTTGCTTCATCATCACATTCAGCAAATAAAAAGCATCTGCCTTCGTTCTGATTGGATAGAAAAATAAGTAATATAAGCGTCCATATCCGCTAAGAGAAGGCTCCAATTTTTCTAAATAGTCTCTCCACTGACTTTCGTGAATAGAGTATGATTTTGCAAATACAATATAGAAATTATACGAACTATGTTTCTCGAAGTATTGAATCTTCCGCTGAGTGATTTCATTATCAAAGAATACTAGTAGCATTAACACTAATCTAAATTCTTCTTTTACTGTAGTGACTTCAAGTAATACCGTTAATCGTTCGCATAGGAAATCCTTCTTTCCGTCGGATAACTGGTCAACAAACTGCTTCCAATGAATAAGTAAAGGCTCTATCCAGTAAATCACAGGAATATCAAATTTTAAGCTTCCTTCACACACATCTTCATTTGGATCCAATAGTTTTGTCATCGCAAGATAGAATTGAGGCAATCTGTCTTGACTCTTCACACGTTTTCCAAGTGCAAAGGCAAAGAACTCTCCCTTCCCATCCACGGTATCTTTCATGAATGAATACGGAATTTTTGGAGACCTTTTTCTATTTTGAAGAAATTCCTCGTAAATGGACTGCTTACCCATTTCTATCCCCTCCTACGGTTAGAAACACAAAACACCAATCCCAAAAAACTATAACGCTTCTTTATACACTTCCATTGCAACTTCTGGCGTCAAATCACCATGTTCAGATAATTTCACTTTCTTGTGACGTGTTAAGCCGTCCACTAAAGCTTGTAATACCTCTTCACCTAGATTCACATCGCTAAAGCGAATTGGAGCTCCTAATGATTTAAAGAACTCTTCTGTTTTAGCAATCGCCCCATCAGCAATTTCTTCATCTCTTCCTGATAAATTCCATACACGTTTTCCGTATTGTACTAATTTATCAAATTTCTGCTGTTTTCTTACTTTCATCATTGCTGGTAAGACAATCGATAATGTACGACCATGGTCAATTCCGTGGTTCAATGTAATTTCGTGTCCTAATGCATGTGAAGACCAGTCCGTTGGTACACCTAGGTTAATCGTTCCGTTTAATGCATTTGTTGCACACCACATAAATGTTCCACGATCATTGTAATCAATATGATTTGTGTCAATGACACGAGGTGCAATTTCGATTAACGTTTGTAAAATACTTTCTGCATAACGATCTTGAAGCAGTGCTCCTACTGGATAAGTTAAATAGTTTTCCACCACGTGAATAAAAGTATCTAGCAAACCATTCACTAATTGACGAACTGGCAATGTATAGGTCAATTCAGGCTCTAATACTGAAAATACAGGGAATGTCTTTGGTCCACGGAAACTTACTTTTGCTTTTTTCTCAACAAGTGTAATCACCGCACCTGAGTTCATCTCTGAACCTGTTGCAGGAAGTGTAAGAATCGTCCCGAAAGGAACAACCTCTTGAACAGGTAATCCTTTACCTACACCCCATCCAAATAAATCAACTGGATCTTCTGTAAAGAGACTTGCTGCAGAAACAAATTTAGTCCCGTCAATCACAGAACCGCCGCCTATAGCTAGTAAATAAGTAAAGTTACCTGCACGGACTTTCTCAACAGCTTTCATTAATGTTTCAAATGTTGGGTTGGCTTCAATTCCTGAAAACTCATCCCATTCACGATTTCCTAAAGCTTTAACTGCACGATCAAATGCTCCGTTTTTCTTAACAGATCCGCCCCCGTAAAGAACTAATACTTTAGCGTCTTTAGGAATTTCATTATCAATATCTTCAATACGATTTCTTCCAAATAAAATCTTTGTTGGATTTTGGAATGTAAAGTTTTGAATTTCATGTGTCATTTCAAATCACCTCGTTAGTTCTTACTTTAATTGTACCAAAACTAATAGACCCTTTCTAAAATATCGGCTTTAAAAACAAAATAAACTGGACAATTGCCCAGTTTATGATTCCTAATTTATTATTTTTGATTCGATGTATTTTTTCAGGCGGTCTGCTGAGATTTCCTTTTCTAATTTAGAAACTTCAACAGGACTTAATGTGACCTCACAAGTCTTAAGACCTTCTGCATTATAAGAAACGACAACTTCTCCAACGTCTTCTCTAGATTCTCTTGTCACTTTTGGAAATAACGCTGCTAATTCCTTTTCAACTTCAAGTGCACAGTGCTCTCTTAGTAAGCGAAACTGTTCTGCAATCACCGTTGGAATATAATAGCAGTCCACTAATGTCATTTCTTCATCTTTAGATTTTCGGTTTGACTTTTTCGCTTTTTTCATAAATGACCTCGTTTCTTTCTTCTTGTCTAGTATACAAAAATTCACCCGAGAAGGCAAAAACATTAAATTTATCCAAAGATTAGGAACCTATTTTCCAAATGAGCGATTTCATGGTAAAATAGCTATGAATCACACTTATAAGGAGATATTATGCTTACAATTAATATGCTAACTCGTGCAGACAGCGTTAAAGGCCAAGGAGTTATGTCTGCGACAGAGGAACAAATAAACCTTGTAACAGAAGGATTAAAGGGCTATAACGTTGTTGTAAATCAGCTTAAAATTGCTGATATTAACCATATCCATACCATTAATCCAGATTTTCTTTTCAAATCATTTTTAAACAATAAAAAGCAACCGACAATTGCGTCCGTTCACTTTTTACCAGAAACATTAGAAAAAAGTATTTCTCTTCCAAAACCAATTAAAGAGTTATTCTATAAATATGTTTTATCATTTTATAAACAAGCAGACTATTTAGTAACTGTAAACCCTCGTTTTATTGATGATTTAGAAAAGTATGGGGTCGATCGTTCTAAAGTAACGTACATTCCAAACTTCGTATCTCGTGAAACGTTCTATAAAATTACAGACCAATCCAAAGCAGACTTACGTAAGAAATTCGGATTAGATCCAGACAAATTTACCGTTGTCTCTGCTGGTCAGCTTCAAATGCGTAAAGGCGTTCTTGAGTTTATTGACTTAGCGACTAAAATGCCAGATATCCAATTCGTTTGGGCTGGTAACTTCGCTTTTAAAGGTATCTCTGAAGGTCGAAAAGAAATTATGGAACACATGGATGATCTTCCAGATAACGTTCACTTCCTTGGACTTGTGGAGCGTGATCGCATGAATGAGTTCTTTAATATGGGTGATGTGATGCTTCAATTGTCATTTGAGGAATTATTCCCAATGACGATTTTAGAATCAATGAACGCAAACATCCCTCTCCTATTACGAGACTTACCAGAGTACAAACCAATTTTATTTGACTACTACTTAAAAGCAAATAGTCAACAAACTTTTAAAGACGAATTAACAAAACTAAAAGAAGACGCTGATTATTACGCAAAAGCCTGCGAAGGTTCAAAACGCGGCGAACAATTCTATTCAAAAGAAAGTATTCTAGAACAGTGGCAACAATTTTATGATAAAGTTGCAACAGAAAGAAACTTGTTATCATAAAAGGAGAAATAATGACTACAGAAGAAATTAAACAAGGAAAACCACTTTCCCCTACGGCTCAAAAAGTCATGAACATTGCTTCAATTCTCGGAGCAATTGCGACAGTGGTCTTTATCGTTTGGGCATGGCAAAAAGGACTCTTCACGTCACAAGAGACGTTATCAGCCTATATGCTTCAAGCGGGAATTTGGGGCCCACCAATCTTTATCTTTTTACAAATCTTACAAACCGTTGTTCCAATCATTCCAGGAGCACTCACTAGTATTGCTGGTGTTTATATTTACGGAAACTGGGTTGGAAACATTTATAACTACATCGGTATTGTGATTGGATCAATCATTGCCTTCTATCTTGCAAGACAATACGGTCAGCAATTCGTAAAATCAATGGTTAGTGAACATACGTATAATCGCTATATCAGTTGGTTAGATAAAGGACAATGGTTCGACTACTTCTTTGCATTCATGAT
The DNA here is from genome assembly GCF_001071995.1 of Streptococcus sp. 263_SSPC. Classification (GTDB taxonomy): domain Bacteria; phylum Bacillota; class Bacilli; order Lactobacillales; family Aerococcaceae; genus Granulicatella. The sequence continues at coordinate 71,271 of NZ_JVNU01000051.1, read as the reverse complement.
GTTCTTCCCTGTTTCACCGGATGACTTCTTATGTATGCTTGCTGGTTTAACAAAGATGACTTATAAGAAATTCATTATTATCATCTTAGTCTTTAAACCATTTACACTGGCTGCCTACACAATCGGCCTACGATTTATTATCGACTGGGTCTGGGCATTCTTCCAATAAGCAAAAACAAACCCTTGAGAAATTTTCTCAAGGGTTATTTTTTATGTTAATCTTTCTTTTTAAAGACTTGAACAGTTGCAAGAACAATTCCACTAATAAATACGCTGAGTGTTAAAATAATACCCGCTAATAATAGAGGATTTTTGCTTAGGCTTCTTAACCAGTTCGCAAATGTTCCGGAATCTTCTTCACCATCAAAAACCTTTATACTATTATTCGAACTATTGTTTGAACTTTCTTCAGAAGTTGTGATTTCGTTAGAAATCAACGAAACTTTATATACATTACTTCTAATTTCTTGTGTAAGGACAGGAATCAAGTTTTCAATTACAATCTCATCTCCAACCAACTTATAAGTTGGTTTTTGATTTCCTTTTGTTAAAATTTGAATATCTTTATCAAGTTTAAATTTCTGCCCATCGATCTCATGTTCACCAGCTTTTAGAAGTGTCTCTACTTTAAATTCTGTATAGGCTTTTTCTAATAGCGCATTTCCATATTGAGAACGATAATTTGCACTTGTAATATAATCCCACCAATCTCCAACACCCATTACAACTTCAATTACTCTTAAATCACCATGTTTCGCAGTAACTAAGTGATTTAATTGTGCTGTGGGCGATGAACCCGTTTTTATACCATCCACATTAAAATATCCATGTTTCATACCCGGAATCATATAATTAAGTGTGTAGAAAGTTTCTTCAACCTCAGTTCCTTCCATTGTTGTAACTGCTGGTTCTTTAGTGAATTCTAATAACTTTGGATAATTTTTAAGAAAATAATATGTCAGAGTAGCCAAATCACGAGCAGTGGTAACATTATTTAAGTCTTCAACCCCCTCCGGATTATATAACCCACGGAAAGAAGAAATATTTGCACCGCTAGCATTATAAAACTTTGTACTGGTCATTCCTAATTCTTTTGCCTTGTTATTCATCATCTCAATGTATTTAGCTTCCGATTCGCTAATGGCATGAGATAACATGACGGTAGCAACATTAGAAGAAGGATATAACATCAACGACAATAGTTCTCGTACTGGGTATTCTATTCCTACAACAATTTTATTGTTACTGATATCAGGAATAGTAGAAATAGCACGGTCGTTTTCTGTAGCAACAATTTTTGTGTCTAAAGAAATTTTCCCTTTTTCAACGGCTTCAAATACAAGATAAGCCGTCATTACTTTAGTTAAACTAGCAGGATCTCTTTCTAAATCAATATTATCACCATAAATTATTTGCCCAGTTTCCGCATCAACAACAATAGCACTAGCTGGTCTATAATTTTCATCATAATCATATCCATATTTACTAGTAATTTCATATAAGTCCTCATGATCATATGAAGATTTATTGACTTCTGCATTTGCATTGTGTTCTGTCTGATTTTCTTGAACTAAAGTTGTTTGTTCAGTAGTTTCAGATGCAGTCTCCTCTTCAGCAGCAATTGGCGCTAAAGCAGAAAGTGCGAATGCACATGTCATTAATCCCAAAAGAAACTTAAATTTACGTTTTTCCATTCCTATCCTCCTTATAATTCAATTTATTTTACAAAGAAATTCTTAAGATTTCAAATAGAAAGAAGCAAAATCGTAACATTTTTGTAATCTTTACGAAATTTGCTTCCAACTTTTTTCAACATTGTTCATTAAATTGTTGAGACGTTCCACTCTTCTTTCTAATATCGAGAAAATCAAAACATTCTCATCATCTAACTCAATCGTGCCAAGTGCAATTCCAGCTTGTTTTAATTTTGCCGAAACACACTCTAAATACTCTGATACAGAGCAATCTACAGAACAAGTCTGTAGTTCTTGTTGAGCGATTCTTTTTAATAGCTTTAATCGTGGGAGTTTGCTCGCTAAAATACTTGCATTATCTCTCCAATAAATCTGAGTCGCATAGGCTTCTTTCTCCAGCGTTAAGAGCATTAACAACCAGTAATCATCTTGTGCCTCTTCTAATAGTTCTGCGTATTCATCATTCCAACTATGATTATCCTCACGTAGTTCTTCAATCAATAAATCAGAATTATCAAAATAACTCTCTAAAAGTTGTCTAATAGGTTCACTATGACCAGTAATGATATCAGCAATTTGATGATAAGCTTCCTCATCAGAATCACTATCCACTTCCACAGATTCACTATAAAACGTTTCTTCCATTTCAAAGTCATCTTTACGTTTATTTTTTCGATTAAATAACCACATAGGTCGCGCCTCACTTTGACTGAGTTCTTTTCCATAGTATATCAAACATATTCCGAAGAATAAATACGAAAAACAAAAAAGCAGAAAGATTTCTCCTTCTGCTCGTTAATAATTCTAAATTGAATCTCCGTTAAAAATTGAGTTTTTAACGATGACATAATCTACTTTGCGGATGGCTTCAATATCTTTACCACCTGCATAAGAGATTGATGATTGTAAGTCTTGTTGCATTTCAATAAGCGTATCTTGCAACGATCCTTTATAAGGAACGACAATTTTCTTACCTTCAACGTTCTTACGTTCACCTTTTTGAAATTCTGACGCACTACCGAAATACTCTTTATAAAGCATTCCATTTACTTCAACTGTTTTACCTGGAGACTCTTCGTGACCAGCAAATAATGATCCGATCATGACCATAGTTGCACCAAAACGAATGGATTTAGCGATGTCCCCGTGAGTACGGATTCCCCCATCTGCAATCAATGGTTTACGTGCAGCTTTTGAGCACCAACGTAGTGCAGCAAGTTGCCATCCACCAGTACCAAAACCTGTCTTAATTTTAGTAATACATACTTTACCAGGTCCAATCCCTACTTTAGTAGCATCAGCCCCAGCGTTTTCTAATTCACGAACGGCTTCTGGAGTACCTACGTTACCTGCGATCACAAATGACTCTGGTAAATGTTTTTTAATATGCTTAATCATGTCAATCACTGAATTAGAATGACCATGCGCAATATCAATTGTAATGTAATCAGGAACAATTCCATTCTCTTTTAATTCTACAATAAAATCATATTCTTGAGGTTTTACACCCACACTAATTGATGAGATTAATCCACGTTCTTTCATTCGTTTTACAAATGGTAAACGACTAGCTTCATCAAAGCGGTGCATAATATAAAAATATCCGTTTTCTGCTAAAAATTCAGCAACAGATTCATCAATAACGGTTTGCATGTTAGCAGGAACCACCGGTAATTTAAAGGTGTGTTTCCCTAATTTAACCGTAGTATCACACTCCGAACGACTATTTACAATACATTTATTTGGGATTAATTGAATATCCTCATAATCGAATGCATTTAATTCAAACATTTAACATCCTCCTAATTCGTTAATGCGTACTCATGTAGTATACATGAATTCTTGTGAAAATGCATTAAATTCTTTTCAGAATCTTTCAAAAAATTCTTGAATGAAGGCAAACAAAAAAGCCTAGACAAACCTAGGCTATAAAAGTATTGATTAGTCTTTTCTGCTTCCGAATAGACGTAAGATATCTAAGAAGATATTGATGAAGTCTAGGTATAATTCTAACGCACCTAGAATCGCAATCCCTTCTAATGCTGATTGTCCTTCGTAGTAGTCATACATATTTTTTAATTTTTGAGTATCGTACATTGTTAACACGATAAAGATTAATAATGAGATACCAGACATAATCAATTCAACTAATGAACTATGGAAGAAGAACAAGTTAATCAAGCTAGCAATGATTAACCCTAGTAAAGCTCCCATTGCTTGACGGCCAAAACTTGTTAAGTCTTTCTTCGTTGTAAATCCAACGATTGATAAACCTGCGAATAACGCACAAGTAGAAATAAACGCTTGTACGATACTTCCTAACTCATAAACTTGTGTTACTATGAAGAATGTAAATCCTGTTAATGCTGCATATAAACAATATGAAACAATATAACGAATTGGTCTACCAAGTTCTTCATAATTTGGACGCATTACAAATACAAGTACTAATTGTGCAATAAAAATAATCCACATTCCGTATCCATGAGTCATAATCATGAAATCGAAGAATGCACTATATAAAGCAGGAATTGTACTGAATAAGTAAGCAACTAAAGCAGAGATTGCTAGACCTCCAAACATCCAAGCATATACTTTCATGAAAAATTGATTGCGGCCAGCAATACTAGATTCAACACCATAATGATTATTTTCCATTATTTCGCCTCATTTCGAATTTTATTATAGATATATTATAGCATATCTTTTACTAAACCGTAAATAAATTGTTCTGGTTCAAATGGTTGTAAATCGTCCATTTGCTCCCCTAATCCGATAAATTTCACCGGAATGTTTAATTCATGACGAATTGATAGGATTACCCCACCTTTTGCAGTTCCGTCTAATTTTGTCAAGATGAGCCCTGTAATGTTAATTGTCTCCCCGAATTGTTTCGCTTGAACAAGAGCGTTTTGACCAGTCGTTGCATCTAACACTAATAATGTTTCATCAGCACCAGTCTCAATTTCACGAGAAATAATACGATTCATCTTCTCTAACTCTTTCATCAAGTTCACTTTGTTTTGAAGACGACCAGCTGTATCGATTAATAAGTAATCGAAGTTTTCTTCTTTAGCTTTCTTAATCGCATCAAATACAACAGATGATGGGTCTCCGCCTTCACGACCGGAAACGACAGGAACTCCTACACGTTCACCCCATACTTCCAATTGTTGAATCGCACCAGCACGGAATGTATCTCCTGCAGCGAGTAAAACTTTATTACCTTCTTGTTTTAATCTCCAAGCGATTTTACCAATGGTTGTTGTTTTACCAACCCCATTCACGCCGACAAACATTAACACAGTAGGACGACCTTCTGCTTTCTTCAATGCAGATAAGTTGTCTTCCCCTTTTTCGTAAATGTCGACCATCTTCTCAATGATGACCTCTTTTACTTGACCAGAAGTCGTTGCATTTTGCAGACGAACTTCATCACGTAAGGCATCTGTAATGGCTAAAGTCATTTCAAAACCAACGTCTGATGAAATAAATGTTTCTTCTAAATCTTCAAAGAAGTCTTCGTCAATTTCTCTGAAGTCTGCTAGGAATTCGTTTAAACGATCTGAGAAACTACGACGCGTTTTCTCCATCCCTTTGTCATATTTCTCAATGACAATCGACTCTTTCGTCTCCTCATGTTTAATGACTTCATCTTCACCGGTAAAGGCACGTTTAATTCGATCAAATAATCCCATGTTTTCCCCTCACTTTACGCTTGTTTATTCATTTCTAAAATATGGTAAATGGCCTGCGCAACACCTGATTCTTCATTCGTTGCTGTAACATATTTTGCCACATCTTTGACTTCTTTCGAACCATTGCCCATCGCAACTGGATATCCTACCGTAGTCAGCATTGGTAAATCATTTTCTTCGTCCCCACATGCTGCCATTTCATCCAACGAAATACCAAGAATTTCTCCAAGCATACGAAGACCGTTTCCTTTTGAAACATGTTTAGGAACGACTTCTAATAAGAATGTTCTTGATTTCATACAGTTGAAGCGTTCGAAGAATTCTTTCGGTAATTTTGAAATTCCTTCATCCAAGATATCTTGAGCGATACAAAGAACAGCTTTATTAAAGATGTGTCCTTCTTCAAAATCTTCTGGATTCTTTTGTTCAAATGTAATTGGATGTGGTAATGTGTTATAAATTGACGGACGTCCTTCTGGAGGCGTTGGCTCGTAAGCTCTCACCGTATCAATCATAACTAATGGAAGACCAACTTTTGTGACTTCTTCATGGCAATACTTCATATCTTCAACAGTATGTCCTGTTTCATAGACGATTACTCCATGTTTTGTTTTTTGAATTAAACCACCATTGAAGTTAATCGCGTAATCATCGTCCCCCATTAAGTCTAATTCTTCCAGTAAGTGAACAATACTTACAATTGGTCGACCAGTACAAAGAACCACTTTAATCCCATTTTCTTTGGCCAATTTAATGGCTTTTTTATTTTCTTCTGTTATTTTCTTTTCACCAGTTAATAATGTTCCATCTAAATCTAGTGCAATTAATTTAATCAACTATAAAACTCCTTTAAGCATTTCTGCTTTCATTATACGCTTATTGAACGTATCGCTTATAGTATACCACAAAACAAGCCATTCGTATTAAAAAAATAAGAGGTAGCACACGTTTGCCACCTCTTATTTCCTATTTTGCTTCTTCTAATTCATCGAAGTCTTCAAACTTAACTGAAGCAAGTTTTGAGACCCCAGACTCTTGCATCGTTACGCCATACAATACATCGGCTTCTTCCATCGTACCACGACGGTGCGTAATTACGATGAATTGCGTACGGTTTGTAAATTCTTTTAGGTAACGACCATAACGCGCTACGTTTGCCTCATCCAGTGCTGCTTCAACCTCATCGAGTAAGCAGAACGGAACTGGCTTCACTTCTAAGATTGCAAAGAGTAATGCAATCGCAGTAAAGGCACGTTCCCCACCAGAAAGTAAGCTGAGTGATTGAAGCTTCTTACCAGGCGGTTGAGCAATAATCTCAATCCCTGTCTCAAGTAAGTTATCTGGATCCGTTAACTCAAGCGTTGCACGACCACCACCAAATAAGCGTGGGAATGTGCGCTCAAATTGAGTACTTACGGCATCAAACGTTGTCTTGAAGCGTGTAGTTACTTCCTCGTCCATTTCCGTAATCGTTTCTTCCAGCGTTTGTTTTGCTTCTAGTAAATCTTGTTGTTGAGCAGTTAAGAATGTGAAACGTTCTTGTACCGCTTCAAACTCTTCAATCGCTAATAAGTTTACTGCACCCATTTGTTCAATTTGTTGTTTTAGGCTACGAACGAGTTTAGAAGCTTCTTCAATCGACATATCGAGTGTTGTTTTAGCAATTGCTGCTTCAAACGTTAATTCGTATTCTTCACTCAAGTACGTTAATTTTTGGTCAATCGAGATTTCGAAACGATTCGCTTTTGTTTCTAATCGTGTTTGATTTTTCAACTGATCTTGTAATTGATGTTGCGCTTGAGTTCTAGCAGCTTCTGACTGTTTTACATGAATTTCAAGGGCAGCACGCTCATCACGTAATTCCTTAATCAGTGCATCTAATTCATCCACTTGACCTTTTAACGCATCATACTCTTCTTGAATCTTCGCGTAAATCGCTTCGTCTTCCTCTTGGTTACGAGACTGTTCCGATTTCTTAGAATGTAATAATTCAATTTGATCTTCTAAGCGAGTTTTTTGAAGTTTCGTTTGATGAATTTCACGTTTTTCTTGGTTAAATTGCTCTTGTACACGAGCACGATTGGTTCCAAGTTCTTGCAATTCTTTTTGCTTTTCTTGAATTTGTTGAGTCTTATCTTCATTCGATAATTGAAGGTAATCCAATTCTTTTTTCAAGGATGCATTTGCTTTTTGAAGAGCCACCAATTTCTCATGGTTTTCAACATATTGCTCTTCCAATTGCTCATATGCTTCAATGAGTTCATCCATTTCAAATTGGTTTGCTTGTTGAATACGCTTATGCTTTTGAACTTCTTCAAGAGCAAATCTTGATTGGAATTCTAATTGGTTTAGGGTTTGTTCCAATTGAGTATGACTTACATTTAATTCGCGATACTCTTCTTCTAGCTTGTTCTTTTCAGCTGTCACTTTTTGGAACTGTGCTGATAATTTTTCGTATTCAGCCTTCGCTTCTTCAAATTGCTTCGTCACAGTTTCTAGTTGACTGTTACGTCGAACGAGTGATTGTTGACCAGAGTTTTTAGAAGCTCCCCCTGTCATCGAACCACCTGCGTTTACGACATCTCCTTCAAGTGACACAATACGATAACGATAACCGAGTTGTTTTGCTAATAGTTGTGCTACTTGTAAGTTGTTCGTCACAAGTGTAGTTCCAAGTAAGTTTTTGATAATCGAAGCATATTTATTATCCGTTGAAACAAGTTCACTTGCGATACCAATAAAGCCGTCTACTTTTTTCGCTTGGTTTAATACCGTATCTGGTACTTGTTTTTCTTTAATAATTGATAATGGTAAGAACGTTGCACGGCCTAAACGATTCGTCTTCAAGTACGTAATCGCTTTGGCAGCAGCCTTCTCATCTGTTACTACAATATGCTGGCTCGTCGCTCCTAGCGCAATATCGATGGCTGTCGTTAATTTCTCGTCTACACGGATCAGTTCCGCTACAGAATTCACCACACCTGGCAACTCAGATTTGTGTTTCAGAACTTCACGAACCCCTTGATAATAACCAGCGTAGTCTTCAGAAACTTGTTTTAAGCTTCGAACCGTCGCTTGTAATTGTTGAAGATGGCGTTCTTTTTCCATACCTTCACTTGAAAGAGTTGCATGTTCCTCATTCACTTTTGCTAATTTTTCTCTTAGCTGCGAAAGTCTTTTCTCAGAAGCGGCTTCTTCTTTAGTGAGTTCTTCAATTTTCTCAACAAAGTGGTTTGCTTTTTCTTCTAAAGCACGATGTTCTTCATCAAAAGAATCAAAACGCTCCGTCATTTTTTCTTGAGTGTTTTGGTTTACTTCCATTGACTTCTCAAGGTTCTTCTCTTGGTTCATTAAACGTGAGATTTCTTGTAATTGCTCAATATAACGATTTTGAAGCTCTTTAACGCTTTCCTCGTTACTTTGACTCAATTGGTCTAACTCTTCGACTAATTGGCTCCAAGCCTCTTCTACGTTCTTTAATTCAACCTTACGTTCTACTTGATTCTTTTCAAGAAGAGTTAATTTGGCTTCTACTTCTTCTAACTCACGAAGAGCAGCAGCTAATGCTTCTTGATTTTCCTCATCGCTACGTTCCGCAAATTGACGACGTTGCTCAAAGACTTTTCGTTGACCATCGAGTTGTTCAACTCTTTGGATTAATTCTACGTATTCTTCTTGCTTGGCATCGAGTTCTTCATTACGGGCTTCAAGTTTTACTTGGTTTTCCTCAATATCCACTTGTAGGCTTTCTAATAGCGCTTCTGTTTGCGCTAATTGCTCTTGCAATTGCTCTACTTCTTGAAGGGCTACTTTCCACTGAGCGTTTAATGTCTCGATTTCAACCGCTAAGAGGGCTGTTTCCACATCTTCTAACTGTTCTTTCTTCGAAACGTACGCAATTGCCTTTTCACGTTGTTCTTCCAGCGGTGCTAATTGACCTTCAATTTCATGAAGAATATCTTCCACACGATTCAAGTGATCTTGTGTTTGATTCAATTTACGTTGCGCTTGATTTTTACGGTCTTTGTATTTTAATACTCCAGCCGCTTCTTCAATAATCATTCGACGTTCTTCAGGTTTTTCGTTAAAGATTTGCTCTACTTTCCCTTGCGAAATCAAAGCAAACGAGTCTTTCCCTAACCCTGAGTCCATCATTAAGTCTGTAATGTCTTTCAAACGAACTGGTTTCTTGTTAATTAAGAAATCACTTGCCCCATTACGATTCAACCGACGCGTTAACACGACTTGTGTTTGATCCGTTGCCAACACTTTGTCTTCGTTATTGATATACAGATTCACTTCGGCGATATTCACTGGCTTTCTTGTTTGAGAACCTGCGAAAATAACGTCATCCATCCGTTTCCCACGTAAACTTTTAGCCGATTGTTCCCCAAGAACCCACTTAATCGCTTCAGAAAGATTAGACTTTCCACTACCATTAGGTCCCACAACCGCAGTCACGCCTTTATCGAATTCAATTGTTGTCTTATCGGCAAATGATTTAAATCCCGACATTTCAATTTTTTCTAATTGCATGCTTTAATCCTTTCTTTCTATGAAAGTGAACTCTGTGTTAGTTCTTCCATAGTCAATTTTGCGGCCATTTGCTCGGCTGCCTTCTTCGTTTTACCACTCGCAGTTTTGTATTTCTTCCCATCCACGGTTACTTGAACGGTAAATACTTTATCGTGCGAAGGCCCTTCTTCTTTAATCAATTCATAACGAATATGAACTGTCCCATTTTGTTGCAAGAATTCTTGTAACTCAGTTTTAAAATCAGTAATCAGTTCATAACGTCCATTTTTAATTTTTGGAACAATCACTTGGTCTAAGAAACGTTGTACTTCTTCCATCCCTTTATCAAGATAAAGAGCGCCAATAAATGCCTCGAACACATCACATAAAACAGCTGGCTTTTCACGACCACCGCTCAGTGTTTCTCCTTTTCCGAGTAATAAGTACTCGTTCAGAGAACATTCCTTTGCTAGCATCGATAAGCTATCTTCGCAAACGATTTGTGCTCTTAGTTTCGTTAATTGTCCTTCTTTAAAATGAGGAAATTGTCTAAAAAGCCAATCAGAAATATTCAGTTCTAAAACCGCATCTCCAAGAAACTCAATACGCTCGTTATAGATTCCCTTCATCTCTTTATGCTCATTGGCATACGAAGAGTGAGTCATCGCTTCGACGAGCAATGCCTCGTTGTTAAACGAAATATCGAACTTCTCTTTTAAAATTGCTGAGAGTGCTTTTATCTCTTTCATGATGGCCTCCTGAAAAATTCCTTATCTTCAATATTATACGCGTTTTGGGTTTAGATTACAAATTTACGCCACAAAAAACGGCTTGAATTCAGAGTTTCAAGCCGTTTTAAAATATTATTTACGATAACCTTTGACGCAATATTGATTTTTCTCTTCGTCATAGTTTAATGACTCAACAAGAGTGCGTTGTTGCAGCTGATTTAACTCTTTCGTCTGCGTCACGTCTAACCACTCTTCATAATACGTCATTTGCGCTTTTACTTGTTCTTTTAGGAAAGCTTTTAATCGTTCCACATCTGCTTCATTCACTGCGGAGATTTGAATCGATGGATAAAGATTTGGCTGGAATTCGCCTTCGATTAAGTCTGTCTTATTATAGACTGTCACCATTTGAATTTCTTGCATTTCCAAGTCATTCACTAAATCGATAACCGTCTTTTCATGTAGGGAGAACTGCGCGTTTGACGCATCCACCACATGAACTAATAAATCGACATCGGCACTTTCTTCGAGAGTTGATTCAAATGCATGAATCAATGTTGTTGGTAACTCTTGAATAAATCCTACCGTATCCGTTAGCGTCACTTCAAAGTTTGGAAACAAGTCCACCTGTCTTGTTAATGGATTAAGAGTCGCAAACAATTGGTCCATTTGGTAAGTACCCGCCTGCGTTAATTGATTTAAAATCGTAGACTTTCCAGCATTCGTATATCCAATTAATCCAAGCTGGAACCCGTTTGAACTCTTTCTTTTCTCCCGTGAACGCTCACGGTGTTTCTTGATTTGTTCTAACTGTTCTTCGATATCTTGGATTTGCTTACGAATATAACGTCTATCAGTTTCTAAACGTGTTTCCCCTGGACCACGAGTACCAATTCCCCCACCTTGACGAGACAAGCCTTCTCGTTGACCCGAAAGACGAGGTAGTAAGTAGTTTAATTGCGCGAGCTGTACTTGTAGCTTCCCTTCTTTAGAACGAGCACGCATTGCAAAAATATCTAAAATTAATTGTACACGGTCAATGATACGACAGTTAATCGATTTATTGAGATTTTTCACCATCGACCCTGTGAGCGATTGATAGAATACAACAAGGTCTACTTCTAGTTCGTCAACAAGATGGCTGATTTCTTCCACTTTTCCTTTTCCAACAAGCGTACGTCCACTAATCGACTCACGTTTTTGTGTCACGGTAGCAACTACTTCACCCATCGCTGTATCGACTAATTGCGCCAGCTCTTGGTTAGCATATGCGAAATCCTCGTCCGTTTGCGTCGTTTGCACGCTTACGATTAATACGCGTTCTCTTTGTTCCATTCTATCCCTCCTCTACAAAAGATGATAGTTCTTCTAATAGGTCTTCTTTATCATTTGGATTCTCTAATAAATTCACCCAACGAATGTGCGGTAGTCGATTTCTAAACCACGTTAATTGTCGTTTTGCGTATCGTCTTGAGTTTTGTTGAATGGTCGCAATAATCGCCTCACGCGACTGTTCTCCTTCAAAATACGAAATCCATTCCTTATATCCAATTCCACTAATCGATTGGATATCTAGGCCTTTTGATTTTTCATATAAATCTCTTGCTTCTTCTTCAAGTCCAGCCTCACTCATCAATTCTACACGCAAATTGATGCGCTCATATAGAAGTGCACGATCTGTATTTAAACCAATAATAAACGCATCATAGTGCGGCGTCTTTTGAATTTCTAGGCTTGAAAACTTCTTCCCAGTCGCATGAATGACTTCTAGTGCGCGAATCACCCGTCTAGGATTATTGACCGAAATCTTTGCAGCGGCTTCTGGATCTACGGCATTTAATTCATTCCAAAGTACTTCTGAACCTTTTTCTTCTAGCTCTTGTTCTTTTAATAAACGATAATCCGGATCATTTGAACCCTCACCACTATAATGAAATCCATATAATAGTCCTTCGATATAGAGTCCTGTTCCACCAACGATAATCGGTAGTTTTCCACGACTCGTAATGTCTGCAATAGCTGCTTCGGCCTTCTCTTTAAAGTCACTTGCAGTAAAAGGTTCATCCCACTCACAAATATCTAGCAGGTGGTGAGGAACGCCTTCTTTTTCTTCCTCAGTAACTTTTGCTGTCCCAATATCAAGACCTTTATACACTTGAAGTGAATCTCCATTAATGATTTCGCCATTGAAGTGTTTTGCTAGTTCAATACTGAGAGCTGTTTTTCCTACCGCGGTTGGTCCCACGATAATCATAATTTTTGGTAGCTTATCGCTCATAGTTCTCCTTTAATTGTAACGCCTTTTGCGGATAGTCCGTAAAAATGGCTTCAATCTGTAGTTCAAAGCAACGGTTGATATCTGTATCTTCATTCACTGTCCATACACGTAAAGGCAACTGATTCGTATTCCATTCAAGCGTCCAATCAAGTAACTTCAAATCAGGATGGTATGCTTCTTTTTCAATCATAGCATCACCTTTATTCGCCCACTCCACTGACTCAAAGAGAAGTCCAATTTCTTGAGTTGGATTAATTTTTTTGAGCTCAACTAAAGTATATGGGTTAAAGCTAGAATAAACAATTGCAAATGGCCAAGTCTTGATACCTTGCAGTGCAAGACATTTCTCAACGAGTCCCTCATATTGAATAATATCTGTTTTTAACTCGATATTTAATTGACCATCGAAACCTAACTCTTTTAATAAGTGAAGTACTTCGTCTAGCGTTGGAATCTTCTCGCCAGCAAATCTCTCATTAAACCAACTTCCTGCGTCCAACTCTTTAATTTCTGCTAGTGTTAAGGTTCTGATTTCACCAGTACCATTGGTTGTGCGGTCGACTGTTTCATCATGAATCACGACTAAATGCCCATCCTTTGTTAAATGAACATCGAGTTCAATCCCATCACTTCCAACACGCACTGCTTCCTTAAATGAAGCAAGTGTATTTTCTGGATGAGTCCCTTTACTTCCTCTATGTGCAAAGATTTTTGTCATTTGCGTTCACCTTCTGCTCGTGTATCATTTTCTTGTTTAATTGCGTTTGAAATTTGTAATAATTCTTTTGCATTTTCAAGTGTTAATGCTGTAATCGTCGTACCTGAAAGCATACGCGCGATTTCTTCTGTTCGTTCTACTTCGTCCATCACTTTCAGAATCGTATGCGTACGTTCGCCTTCTTCCACTTTTTCAATATGAATATGCGTATCTGCCATACTTGCCACTTGAGGTAAATGAGTAATACTCAACACTTGAGCGTATTCTGAAATGTAGTGCATTTTAGAAGCAATCGCCTGCGCCACACGTCCGCTGACACCTGTATCCACCTCGTCAAAAATAATCGTTCCAACGAGTTGTTCTTTCGTGAAGATGGATTTCATCGCTAATGTAATACGCGACAACTCCCCTCCAGAGACAATCTTGCTAAGAGGCTTCAATGGTTCCCCTTTGTTCGTTGAAATGTAAAACTCAACAATGTCAATCCCTGTTTCCAGTAAGGCTTCAGTTGTCTCAAATTGAATACCAAATTGCGCATTCTCCATGTATAGTCCGTGCAATTCGCTCACAATATCTGCTTCTAAGCGTTTTGCCACTTCACGACGAATACTTGAAATCTTCTCTGCAATCGCAAATGCTTCAAGAGTAGCTTGTTTCAACACTTTTTCTGTCTCAGCAATCAATGCTTCTTTATTTTCAATCTTATTCAAAGCGTCTCTGGCTTTATCTTGGAAGGCTAGAATTTCTTCTGCATCATCCCCATATTTACGTTTTAATTGATAGTAAACATCAAGACGTTCTTCGATAAAGGCCAGACGTTCTTCGTCAAATTCTGCATTTTCAATTTCATGACGAATCGCACTTGCGGCATCTTGTAATTGATAGTAAGCCTCACTCATTTGCGTAGAAAGTGTCTTAAAGCTTGTTGAAATCGATTCTAGGCTTTCCACTTCACGTGTCGCTTCTCCTATAGCATCGACGCTTGAATACTCTTCTCCTTCAAGAGCTGCAAGAGCTGTTTGAAGTGCCGTTTGGATTTTTTGGAAGTGTGTAAAGTATTCTTTCTCTTCACTTAATTGTTCTTCCTCACCCACATAAATATTGGCTTCTTCGATTTCTTGCAGTTGGAATTTCAACATATCTACGCGTTGTGCGTCTTCTTTTTCCGCCGTTTGCAAGGCTCTAAGCTCTTGTTTTGCAGCAACCACTTTAGCGTATGCTTCATCGTACTCGGCCATTAATGAACCCATTTGATGGTGTGCAAACTCATCTAATAGCCCTAGGTGTTTCTCTTCATTTAATAAGAGGAAATGCTCATTTTGACCATGAATATCGATTAAATAAGGTCCGATTTGTTTAAGGAGCGCAACAGTCGCTAACTGTCCATTAATACGGCAGTTTGATTTCCCGTTTTGCAATAATTCACGTTGAATCATTAATTCATCTTCAACAACTTCAACACCGAATTCTTGCAACTTTTCAACAACAGCTGGATCCTCAATTCGGAATACCCCTTGAATCAAGGATTTTTCTTCACCATAACGAATCATTTCAAGCGATGCACGTTCTCCAATTAATAGGCCCACCGCATCAATAATAATCGATTTACCAGCACCCGTTTCCCCGGTTAATACCGTCATTCCTTTTTCAAACGTACACTGAACTTCTTCGATAATGGCAAAATTCTTAATATAAATCTCTTGAATCAAGTTCGTCACCCTTTACTTTTTTAATCGTTGCGCTTCTTTAACCGTCTCACGCGCGAGTTCTTCAAATGAATGAACCTCACCTGGAGCCGTATTTTTTAAATGCGCTAAAAATTCAATATTCCCACTTCCACCAGTAATTGGTGAATACGTTACTTTCTCGACAGTGAATCCAATTTGTTCACTAAAGCTTAAAATATCTACTAATACATCTTCATGTACTTTTGGATCGCTAACAATTCCTTTTTTCCCGATGCGTTCACGACCTGCTTCGAATTGCGGTTTAATCAATACGAGCACGTCCCCGCCTTCTTTTAGAATTGGTTTTAATGGCGGTAAAATAAGTTTTAATGAGATAAACGATACGTCAATCGAAGCCACATCTGGTTGTCCTTTTGTGAAATCATCTGGTGTGGCAAAGCGGAAATTCATACGCTCCATAACAACGACACGTTCATCTTGGCGAAGTTTATAATCTAATTGGTTATACCCCACATCGAGTGCATAACTTTGTTTAGCTCCATTTTGTAAGGCCGCATCTGTAAAGCCACCTGTAGAAGCACCGATATCAAGTAAAATCTTTCCATCGACACTGACATCGAATTCTTTTAAGGCTTTTTCTAATTTCAAACCGCCACGAGAGACATATTTCAACGGTTCCCCTTTAATCATCAATGAACTCGTTACAGGAATTTTCTCCCCTGGTTTGTCGTATCGATTATGATTCACAGCATCCACAATCTGTCCTGCCATGACAAGACGTTTTGCTTTTTCTCTGGAATCTGTCAATCCTTGTTGGACGACTAGAATATCCACACGTTCTTTTTCCATTTGTTACTCCTATATTTCTAGATACGTTAAAAATTCAACGAGTAGCGCCTTTGTTTGTTGGTTTTCTGGTGAAAACTCAACTTCCTCTAATGCACGCTTACAAGAAGCGATTTCGCTTAGCAATGCTTCTTTTGCGCCTTCTACTCCTAAGAGACTCGGATACGTATTTTTACTTAGTTCTGAATCCTTACCTGTTTCTTTACCAGTTTGCTCACTTGTCCAGCACACATCTTGCAAGTCGTTTTGAATTTGGAATGCTAGACCAAAGTGCGTTGCATAAGATACAAAAGCTTCTTTCATCTTCGAATCATCTACAAAAAGATTTCCAAGACGTACAGCAGCTAGTAATAACTCGCCTGTTTTCTCACGATGGATTTCCTTCATTTGTTCTAAAGTAATCGTCACTTCTTCACTAGCTATATCTTTCATTTGGCCTGAAATCATGCCACTCATACCTGAAGCTGTCGACAAAATCTTCACGGCTTCCACTAATTGATGAGCTTGTAAGTTGGCATTTGCTGCCACTTCGAATGCTAATGTCAGTAATGCATCTCCAGCCAAAATCGCAGTGGCTTCATCAAAAGCCTTATGCACGGTTGGACGACCACGACGAAGGTCATCGTCATCCATCCCTGGTAAGTCATCATGAATGAGTGAATACGTATGAATCATCTCTAAGGCACACGCCAAGTCTAACGCTGCTTCATTTGACGAAGTTCCAGCTGAACCAACCGCAAGTGTCAAGAGCGGTCTAATGCGTTTGCCACCGGATTGAACGGCGTATAACATCGCTTCTTTCAACCTCGCATCTGAAGGTCTTTTTTCAATCAGCTGCGTTAAGTGAAGTGCTACGTCTTGTTGAAGTTGTTGAATAACATCCTTCACCATACGACTATGCCTCTTTTCCTTCTGCGTTCACTGTAATCATTGCACGAACTGTTTCTTCGGCTTTTGTCAATGTTTCATTACAAAATTGGCTTAATTCCATTCCTTCTTTGAACTTATCAAGCGCTTCATCTAAAGGAACATTTCCGCTTTCTAATTGGCTCACGATTTGTTCTAAGGCTCCCATTGCTTCTTCAAATTTCATTTCTTTTTTAGCCATTATAAACTCTCCTTATTTTTTGCTGTGACAGTAGCATTCACTAAACCATCACTAAGTCTGATTTCAATTGGTTGTTCTTCTTCAATTTGGTCAACGGACTTCACGATATCACCGTCTTTAAATACGATACCGTAACCACGCGTCATAATCTTCAACGGACTAAGTAAATCTAATTTCTCCACTAATTGTTGGAATCTGATTTGCTTATCCTGCAAGTAATTTTGATTGCTATCGACTAATTGCTTATGCAACCATTCGAGTTTTTGCTTTTGTTGAATTAATAATTGTTCTGGCGAAACTAATTGCAGGCGGTGCGTAAATTGCATCGACTGTTGTTTGGCCAAATGAAGTCTTTGTTGCATCCCTTGCATCAATTTTAATCGCAATTGATCTACTTGTTGCGCATAGACTTCATACATCCGTTCTGGTTTTACAAAAATACCAGATTTCTCTAGCTTACTTAATAACTCCTTACGAGTATTCAACTGATTAAGCATCGTGGTTTGCAAGCGCCCTGTTAGATTCCCAAGTGTTAAATGGATGTCATTTAAGACCGGGGTTGCAAGTTCTGCTGCGGCAGTTGGTGTCGCTGCACGTTGGTCAGCGGCAAAGTCTGTTAAGGTCGTATCTGTTTCATGCCCCACACTTGAGATAATCGGTAGCGAGAATGAAGCGACACGTCTTACAACTGGTTCTTCGTTAAAGGCCCACAAGTCTTCGATGGAACCTCCACCACGACCAATAATCACCACATCGGCATCCGACTGTTCTACTAAGTCTAAGTTTTTAAGAATGCTTGGAACGGCGTGAACTCCTTGTACCACGGTTGGATATAACACGAGTTGTGCGATTGGAAAACGTCGAGCTACCGTTGTTTGAATATCTCGAATAACAGCACCTGTATCACTCGTTAAAATCGCAATTTTCTTTGGAAATACAGGAATTGGTTTCTTTGGTCCAGCAAATACGCCTTCTTCAGTTAATTTTTTCTTCAACTGCTCGTAGGCTTGATAAAGAGCTCCAACACCATCTGGTTCCATATGCTCGATAATCATTTGGTATTTCCCAGATTTCTCATAAACCGTAACGCGCCCAATCACAAGAACCTTCATTCCTTCTTCTGGTTGGAATTGAATTTTCTTATAGGCACCTTGGAACATTGTTGCAGCGATAATCGCATTTTCATCCTTTAAGTTGAAATACTTATGGACACTATTTTTATTAAAGTTCGAAATTTCTCCCGTCAAATAAACGCGGTCTAAGTGCGGATCACGGTCAAATTTAGTTTTAATATACTTCGTCAACGCGGTGACGGTTAAGTATTCTTGTTCCATGTCCTACTCCTTCTTACTTTTTGCATTTTTTACGGTTTGCGCTAGTAACATCGCAATCGTCATTGGGCCTACTCCGCCAGGCACTGGTGTAATCGCACTTGTGAGTGGCGCCACTTCTTCAAATAAGACGTCTCCACAGAGTTTTCCTTCCTCATTACGATTAATGCCGACATCAATGACAACGGCTCCTTCTTTTACGAAGTCTTTTGTAACAAGTCCTGCTTTTCCTACTGCACTTATGAGAATATCAGCTCGTTTAGCAACTTTGGCTAAATCTTTAGTACGGCTATGACAAACGGTAACCGTCGCGCCGTGATTTAATCCTAAAAGCGCCATTGGACGACCGACAATCGTACTTTGGCCGATAATCACCATCTCTTTACCAACAAGGTAGATATTGTATTCTTTGAAGAATTCCATAATACCTTGTGGTGTACATGGAACAATCGATTCATCCTTTTGTAGTAACTTCCCTAAGTTCACTGGATGGAACCCGTCCACATCTTTATCAGGAACAATCGCTTCCAAGACTGCATCTGTATCGATGTGTTTTGGCAGAGGCAATTGCACTAAAATCCCATGGACGCTAGCATCATGGTTTAGTGTATTCACGTATTCTAATAGTTCTTCATGTGTCGTTTCTTCACTGAGGCGAATCACGTTTGAATGAATGCCTACTTCAGTTGCTGCACGTTCTTTGTTACGCACGTACACTTGGCTAGCTGGGTCTTCTCCAACGAGAATCACTGTTAGTGAAGGTGTAACCCCACTCTTAGAAAGTTGTTGTACTTCGTGTTTTAGTTCTTCTCTTATTTTTCCAGCTAATGCTTTCCCATCTAGAATTTGCGTCATAGAAGTCTCCTTTTTTCAAAATAATATGTAATGGTGATAAAAATAAAATATGTATGGCAGAATTAACATATGTGTGAATTAACATATATGTTAATTTTGAGCGCGAAGAAGGTGGCAGGGATTGTGATTGCTCACATCCTTTGTAGTTGAACTCGGGCTCACATCCTGTTTTTAGTTGAGCTCGCAATCGAAGAAATGGCGTGCGTTTCCCGAAACATCCGCAGAACGTTTCACGTTCCTTCTGGTGTTCCGGTCCAACGTTCCATTTCTGGGCGCGATTGCTCACATCCTTTAAAAAAGAGTCTGAAACTGTTGCTTCAGACTCTTCGTGTAGTAGAATCTTACCCGTTTACTAAGTTTGATAAGATACCATTAATAAATTTCGCTGATTTTTCGTCACTGTATGTTTTTGCGATTTCAATTGCTTCGTTTAACGCTACAGTTTGTGGAACTTCTAATTCTGGAGAAGTCATTTCGAAGATAGCTACTCGCATGATGATTAAGTCTAAACGGACGATACGGTTTAACTTCCATCCTTTTAAGTATTTTTCGATTAACGCGTCGATTTTCTCGACGTTATTTTGAACTCCTCGTACTAATGCTATGCTGTACGCAATTTCTGGAACTTCGTTAAGTAACTCTTCTTCCGTAATTGCTTCGATAGAATAAGGTGAATCTTCTGAGCATTCCAACGCAAGACTAAGCGCATCTACAATGTGCATTTCAGGCGACACATCTAGTTGGTATAAGGCTTGAATCGCCAAAACTCGTAGTGCTCGTCTTTTTAATGGTTTACGACTCACTATTCATCCCCCAATTCAAATAATTCTGCATCTTCGTGATGCACTGGTAAAATTTCTTGAACGTGAACATTCACTTGTGAAATCACTAATTCACAGCTGAATAATAATTGTTCTTTAATTTTGTTTTGCAATAATAGAGCTGTTTTTGGAATTGAAACACCGTAATCTACATTTCCGTAAATATCAATTACGAATGATCCGTTTTCTTCTGTTAAATAAGCCCCTTTAGATAATTGTTTTCCACCAAAAATAGTGTTTAAGAATCCAGGAACTGGATAGAAGCCTTCCACTTGCGCAGCTACAATCCCTGCAATGCTTTCGATAACTTCAGGAGCAATCTCAATTGCACCTAATTCTTGATCTTTAGAATATTTTTTGTTTTGTTCCATTTTGTAACCTCCCTGTTTGATAGAAAATTACTCATAAAAAGATTTTCCAATTCTCATTTAGTTTACCATGAAACAGCTATTCTCACAACTACCGTCTATTTTAGAGAATAATGAGTTCACGAGGAACTTTTTGAATCACTTCGCCGCCAGTTTCATTGATAATAATATCGTCTTCGATACGTACACCACCAACACCTGGAAGGTAAATTCCTGGTTCGTTTGTAATCACGTTACCTGGTACAAACGCTTGTGTCGCAATACGAGAAACGTTTGGTGCTTCGTGGATTTCAAGACCAATACCATGTCCTGTTGAGTGAGTGAAGTATTCGCCATAACCACGGCTAGCAATATAGTCACGAGCAATCTTGTCTAATTCTACCCCTGTTTTACCAGGAGCTGCTGCTTCGCTTACTTTTAATTGAGCTTGCAAGACAACATCGTGAATTTCTTTTAATTGGTCGATTGGCTCACCAACAGCAATTGTTCTAGTCATATCAGATACATAACCGTTGTAGTAGCAACCAAAGTCAAGTGTTACTAAGTCTCCTGTTTCGATGACTTTAGCACTTGCAACCCCGTGAGGCATTGAAGAACGAACACCACTTGCGATAATCGTATCAAATGAAACCCCAGTTGCACCGAGGCCTCGCATATAGAAGTCTAATTCATTCGCTACTTGAATTTCAGTTACACCTGGTTTGATGAAATCTAAAATGTGTAAGAATGCAGCATCTGAGATACGGCAAGCTTCACGGATTGTTTGGATTTCTCCTTCATCTTTAACTTCACGAATTTTTTCTACAATGTTTTGTGTTGGAATTAATGCTGTATCAAACGCATCTTCGAAGATTTCTAGTTGAGAAACTGAAACATGATCTGCTTCAAATCCAACAAATTTTAAGTTATTTTCGCGAATGATTTTTTCAAACGCTGGAACCCAACCTGTTTTATGTTCAATCACATGGAATCCTTTTGCTTGTTGTTGTGCTTGTTGTGTGTAACGAGCATCTGTTACAAAATAAGCATCTGTCAATGTGATTAATGCAAATCCTGTTGTTCCAGTAAAGTTTGCTAAATAACGCAAATTGTATGGGCTATAGACGATAAGTCCATCAATTTCTTGTTCTTTCATGGAATTTCTTACTTTTTCTAAACGTGTCATAATTGTTCCCTCCAATGAAAATGGTAACTCTAGTATAACAAAAAAGAGCCTAACAAAAAAGTCAGGCTCCTTGGAATTTTCATCAAATTCTAATATTGGTTAAATCGCTCTAAACGTTGGCTTACAATTTCTTCTTTCGATTTCTGTGACCACTCATTCAATTGAACTTCTAATTGTTCTCTCGTATCTAAAGCAATCTCTTCATTTGTCTTTTTCTTTTCTGGAATAATGCGGTCTACAATCTTTTGCGCCAACAAATCCTTACTTGTAAATTTCATAAGTTCAGCGGCTTGACTGGCTTTAGAACCATCTTTCCACAAGATGGAAGCAAATCCTTCTGGAGAAAGAATCGAATACATCGCATATTCCATCATCCAGACTTCATTGGCAACAGCAAGCGCTAATGCTCCACCACTTCCGCCTTCACCACAAAGGATGGCGATAATTGGAACTTTCAAGTGGCTCATAATACGAAGATTATCCGCAATGGCTTCACCAATCCCACGTTCTTCTGCAGTGGCCCCGCAGAAAGCACCAGCTGTGTTAATAAACGTCACAACAGGGCGATTAAACTTCTCGGCTTGTTTCATTAAACGTGCACTCTTACGATATCCTTCTGGATGGACTTGTCCGAAGTTTGTCTTCAAGTTTTCTTGAAGCGTATGCCCCTTCTCCATCCCAATCACCGTAACAGGCTTGCCGTTTAATGTCGCAATTCCACCTACAAGGGCTTTATCATCGGCGTAGTAACGGTCTCCGTGTAATTCAATAAAGTCGTCAAATACGGCGTTAATCCATTCTTTTGTGGTAGGACGTTTCACATCACGTGCCAACGCAACAATTTTCATTGGTTTCATGCATTCGCCCCCTTTCCATGAAGGACAAGTAGACGATGAATCATCTTCTTCATTTCTTTACGGTGAACTACCGCATCGATAAATCCTTGTTCAAGAACTGTTTCCGCTTGTTGGAAATCATCTGGAAGTTTTTGGTTCATGGTTTGTTCCACAACACGTTTTCCAGCAAATCCAACGATAGCTTTTGGTTCTGCTAAAATAATGTCGCCTTGCATCGCAAAGCTTGCAGTGACGCCTCCTGTAGTTGGATCCGTCAATACTGTTAAATAGAATAATCCAGCTTGATGGTGTTCTTCCACAGCTCCTGAGATTTTCGCCATTTGCATGAGAGAAAAGATTCCTTCTTGCATTCTGGCACCACCTGAAGCAGTAAAAATCACAACTGGCAAGTGGCGTTTAATTCCCTCTTGGAAAGCTTTCGTGATTTTCTCACCAACGACTTGTCCCATTGAGCCCATCATGAAGAATGAGTTCATGACGCAACAAATAAAGGATTCTTCACCAATCGTTGCCACACCGACTGTTACAGCTTCATTTTCTTTGGCTACTTTTGAGGCTTTCTCCAATTTCACTTCGTACCCTGGAAAGGCTACATCCACTTTTGGCTTTTCATCCTCAAAGAGTTCCTGGAATGTATCTACTGTAATGGCTAATCGTTCAGCCGCATTAATTCTAAAATGAGCATCACAGTGCGGACAAACTTTTAAGGATCCTAAATCCTCTTTGTAGACAATCTTGTCACAAGAAGGACATTTCACCCATTTCCCATCCGGAACTGTAGGTAACTCAGACTGTTCAGATAAGTCTACTTTGGTACGATTAATAGTGATATACGACCGTTTTCTAAACAGACCCATCTAATCACTCCTTTACTAAATCATTCTATTTCTCTTTTGGTTGATTCCAGTGTTTCAAAAATTCAGTTTCAACATACGCAGTTGTATAGTCCCCACGTCTAAATGCTGGTGAATCTAATAAATCTTCAACGAATTCTTGGTTGGTATCGACACCTTCTACCACGAGTTCAAAAAGCATACGTTTCATGCGAAGAATCGCTTCTTCACGGGTTTTACCGTGCGCAATTAGTTTCGTTAACATTGAATCGTAGAATGGTGGGATTTGATACCCTGTATACAATGCGGATTCAATACGAACACCCATCCCACCAACTGGTTGGTGTAAGAATGTTACTTTCCCTGGAGAAGGACGGAAGCCTTCAAATGGATTTTCAGCGTTTAAACGACATTCAATCGCATGACCTTCGAAAGTAATATCCTCTTGCGTAAATGGTAATGGTTCTCCTGCAGCAATCTTAATTTGTTGTTGTACAAGATCCACATTCGTAATCATTTCCGTAATCGGATGTTCTACTTGAATACGCGTGTTCATTTCCATGAAATAGAAATGTTTTTCTTCATCTACAAGAAACTCAATTGTTCCTGCATTTTGATAGCCGACTGCTTTAGCAGCACGTACAGCAGCCTCTCCCATTTCTCTTCTAAGTTGAGGGGATAGAGATGGACTTGGTGCTTCTTCAATAATCTTTTGATTTTTACGTTGAAGCGAACAGTCACGCTCTCCTAGGTGAACTACATTTCCGTGTTGATCGGCAAAAATTTGAAATTCAATATGTTTGGCTGGATAAATAATACGTTCCATGTACACATCGGCATTTCCGAAGGCTTGTAAGGCTTCTTGACGCGCAGTCACAAATTGATGTTCAAATTCTTCAACTGTTTCAACACGACGAATCCCTTTACCGCCACCACCGGCAACCGCCTTAATTAAAAGCGGGAATCCGATACGCTTGGCAAGTTCAATACCTTCTTCTACGGTTGCGACAACATCATCACTACCAGGGATTACTGGTACATTGGCCGCAATCATTTGTTTACGCGCTTCAGCTTTATCCCCCATTTGAGAGATCACTTCGCTTGAAGGTCCAATGAAAGTGATATTGCATTCAGCGCACATTTTGGCAAATTTAGCATTTTCTGATAAGAATCCAAACCCTGGGTGAATCGCTTGTGCCCCTGTTGTAACGGCAGCGCTCAAAATATTTTCAACCTTTAAGTAAGAATCTTTTGAGGCAGCTGGTCCGATACAAACGGCATGGTCGGCTAATTGTACATGAAGAGCATCTTTATCCGCTTGGGAATAGACGGCTACCGATTCAATTCCTAACTCGCGACAAGCACGAATAATGCGGCAAGCAATCTCTCCACGGTTTGCGATTAGTACTCTATTAAACATAGGCTTAACGTCCAATAATAAAGGTTAATTCAGCTTCTGCGACTTTCTTACCATCGACATAAGCAACGCCTTTACCGATTCCTGCATATTCTTTTAATTTCACGATATCCACTTGAAGTGTTAACACATCTCCTGGAGTTACTTTTTGACGGAATTTAACATTGTTTAATCCACCTAAGTAAGCTGTTTTTCCTTTGAAAGAATCTAATTTCAATAATGGAATTGAACCCGCTTGTGCTAATGCTTCAACGATTAACACACCAGGCATTACAGGTTCACCAGGGAAATGTCCTTGGAAGAAGCTTTCGTTAAATGTCACGTTTTTACGTGCCACAACGTGCTCACCTGGTACTAATTCATCTACACGGTCAATAAATAAAATTGGGTAACG
Organism: Streptococcus sp. 263_SSPC; assembly: GCF_001071995.1. Classification (GTDB taxonomy): domain Bacteria; phylum Bacillota; class Bacilli; order Lactobacillales; family Aerococcaceae; genus Granulicatella. The sequence continues at coordinate 45,954 of NZ_JVNU01000051.1, read as the reverse complement.
GTTAGGGATTAACTCAGCTACGTCAGTTACAGTCATAATGTTCATCTTAATTTCCTCCTAAAATTGGGTTTAGCGAATCGCAAATAGTTTTTGTCCGAAATCAACCATTTGGCCGTTTTCTACTAGGACTTCTACAACTTCACCATTGAAGTCGCTCTTAATTTCGTTCATGATTTTCATTGCTTCGACAATACATACAGTGTCGTTTGAAGTGATTTGTTTACCCACTTGTACAAATGGATCTGCATCTGGTGAAGATTGTAAGTAAACCACCCCAACGATTGGGCTTGTAATGTATTTTGCATCTGCTGCAACTTGTGGAGCTTCTTGAGCTTCTGCAGAAGGAGCGGCATTTACTGGTGCAGCTTCTACTGGACTTGCCACGTTTGCAACTGGTGCAACGGCATTAGAAACGACTTGAGGATATTCCTCGCGTTTACTAAATTGCACTTCGAACTCTTCGTTTGATAAATGAAACTCAGTCATGTTTGAATCATTGAACAAAGTCATTAGTTCTTTAATTTCTTCTACATTCATGTATTAATCCTTCCATTTCTTCACGCAGATTACGGCATTATGTCCGCCGAAACCTAACGAATTACTAATTGCTACGTCTACTTTTGTAGAAACTCCAACGTTTGGAGTTACGTTTAAGTCACAAGCTTCGTCTTGCTCTGTTACATTAATCGTTGGTGGTACGAAGTCTTCTTCAACTGCTTTCACGCAGGCGATAGCTTCGATAGCACCAGCAGCCCCTAATAAGTGTCCAGTCATTGATTTTGTACTTGAAACATGAACCTTATCAGCAGCTTCTTTTAACGCATAACGGATTGAAGTTGTTTCAGCTGAATCGTTTGCTGGAGTACCAGTTCCGTGAGCATTCACATAGTCCACTTCACTTGGAGCTACTCCTGCTTCTTCGACAGCTTGTAAGATTGCTTTACCAGCGCCGCTTCCATCAGGATTTGGAGCTGTCATATGATAAGCATCTCCTGTAGCACCATATCCAACAACTTCTGCATAGATTTTAGCGCCACGTTTTTGTGCGTGTTCTAGGCTTTCAAGAACAAGAACTCCTGCTCCTTCACCCATTACGAATCCGCCACGTTTTTTATCAAATGGTAATGAAGCTGCATCTGGATTGTCACTGCTTGATAATGCTGTTAAAGCAGCAAATCCAGCAATTCCGATTTCACAAATTGAACCTTCAGCACCACCGGCTAAAATCACATCTGAGTAACCATGTTTAATGTTACGGAACGCTTCACCGATGGCATGTGTTCCTGTTGCACAGGCTGTTACTAATGATGTACATACGCCACGTGCTCCGATTTTCATTGAGATATTCCCTGCAACCATGTTTCCGATGGCCATTGGAACGAATAATGGAGCTACACGAGTTGGACCTTTATCATGCATTTTGATGATTTGGCTTTCCATTACTGTTAACCCACCGATACCAGAACCAACCATAACGCCAAAGCGGTCATAGTCTGTATTTTCTGGAGTAATACCGCTGTCTTCAACAGCTTGGATTGCTGCAGCAAGTCCGTATTGACAGAATAAATCCATACGTTTTGCTTCTTTACGATCCATGTATTTTGTAGCATCGAAGTCTTTTACTTCAGCCGCCACATGAACATCTAAGTCTTTTTTATCAAATTTTGTAATTGGAGCAATTCCGTTCTTACCTTCTTTAAGGCCTTCCCAGAAGCTAGCTACATCATTTCCTAAAGGAGTGATTGCTCCCATTCCTGTAATTACTACTCGATTCATTGTTTTCCTCCTTTAAGAGATTACATGTATAATCCGCCGTTAACGTTTAGTACTTGTCCTGTAACGTATTTTGCTTCCGCTAAGAACACACATGCTTCAGCAATATCTTCTACTGTACCGAAACGACGTACTGGGATTTGTTTTTCCCATTCATTACGAATCTTTTCAGGTAATGCTTGTGTCATATCTGTATCGATGTATCCAGGAGCAACAGCATTCACTGTAATCCCACGAGAACCGATTTCTTTAGCAACAGATTTTGTTAAACCAATGATTCCGGCTTTACTTGCGGCATAGTTTGCTTGACCTGCATTCCCTGTAACCCCAACGATACTTGTAATGTTAATAATGCTTCCTGATTTTTGTTTTACGAAAACTGGAGTCGCAAAACGAATCATATTGAAATATCCTTTTAAGTTAATATTCATTACATCGTCAAAATCAGATTCACTCATACGCATTAATAAACCATCACGCGTAATTCCAGCGTTATTGACTAACACGTCGATGCGTCCAAAACGCTCTTTTACTTCGTTAATAAAGTTTTCAGCTACGTCGAATTTCGAAACGTCTCCAACAAACGTCATTACTTCACCAGGATAAGCATCAAATTGCGCAAGTGTTTCTGCATCAATTTCACGAGTACCATTTAAAACAACATTAGCGCCAAGTTTAGCGAATTCTAATGCGATTCCAAGACCGATACCACGACGGCTCCCTGTTACAACAACTGTTTTATCTTTAAATTTCATTTCGTTATCCTTTCAGTTCCTTTACTTTTTCAATGGTTTCATTCATTGCTTTAAGGCTATCTGTTTGGAATAATTGAACAGAGGCACCTTTTGCTTTGGCAATTTGTTTCACCATTTGCGTCAATGTTTTTCCAGGACCTACTTCAATAAAGACATCTACGCCATCTTGAAGCATCCACTCTACATTTTGTTTCCATTTCACGGCATTTGTAATTTGATCACAGAGAACACCCTTTGAAGGAACGCCTTCATGTGGTGTGCCTAGCGTATTGCTTAATACAGGGCATTTACTTTCGTGTAACTCTGCCACTTCCATCTCTGGAGCAAAACGAACTTTCGCTTCTTCCATTAATGGAGTATGGAAAGGTCCAGATACCACAAGTGGTACAGCTCTTTTCGCGCCAGCTTCTAAGCATTTTTCGTTTGCTGCGTCTACTGCTTCTGCATGACCACCAATCACTAATTGACCTGGTGTGTTGTAGTTTGAAGGAACTACAAGAGCTTCTGGTGTAGAGACTTCACGGCAAATGTCTTCGATGACATTGTCTTCAAGCCCTAGTACGGCTACCATCTTCCCTTCACCTTCCACAACCGCTTCTTGCATATATTGACCGCGTTTTGCGACTAAGTTTAGAGCTTCCTTGAAGTTAAGGACTCCTGCTTCAACAAGCGCTGAATATTCACCTAGAGACAATCCAGCAGTCACATCAGGTGTGATACCTTCTTGTTCTAAGACGCTTGCTAATGCATGAGAAACCGTTAATAACAACGGTTGTGTATATTCTGTTTGATTGATACGTGCGGCAGGTTCTTCCAAAAGAATGTCCGTCACACTGTATGGCAGAACGCTACTTGCTTCTTCAAAGACAGCTTTTGCCACTTCAAAGTTGTCAGCAATTTCTAAGCCCATTTGTGCTTTTTGACTCCCCTGACCTGGAAATAAAAATGCGATTTTCATGAGTTTCCTCCTATTGCGCTGTAAAAAAAATGGTGGAAGTATGCTAAATAAGCATATTTCACCATTCCTTTTTTCATTTAATTAAAAACGTGCAAGTTGTTTTTGGATGACTTCATGAGATTCTGCCATCAATTCTTGGATGATTTCAGAACAGCTTTGTTCTTTTGAAATTAAACCAGCGATTTGACCAGCCATCATTGATCCCATTTGAGTATCCCCTTCAACTACGATTCTACGTAGAGCTCCACGTCCAATATCTTCTAAGCGTTCGAAGTCTGGATTTTCTTTACCAGTTTCTTCTTTTTCAGCTTGTAAGTAGATTTTTGTTAATTTATTACGTAACACACGTACAGGATGTCCTGTAATTTGTCCTGTAATAACTGTGTCGATATCTTTAGCTTTTAATACAGAAGCTTTGAAGTTATCGTGCGCAGTACATTCAGTCGCAACAAGGAAACGAGTTCCAAGTTGAACTGCATCGGCACCAAGCATTAAAGCTGCTGCCATACCGCGTCCGTCACCAATTCCTCCAGCACCAATTACTGGAATGTTTACCGCATCCACAACTTGTGGTAAAAGTGCCATAGTAGTAGACTTACCAATATGTCCGCCTGCTTCCATACCTTCTACAACAACAGCGTCTGCGCCTTCTTTTTCCATTCTTTTCGCTAGAGCAACTGAAGCCACAACTGGAATTACTGTAATTCCTGCTTCTTTAAATTTCGCCATGTATTTGCCAGGGTTACCAGCACCGGTACAAACCACTTTCACGCCAGCCTGACAAACGACATCCACAACTTCATCAACAAATGGACTTAATAGCATAATATTTACACCATATGGTTTGTCTGTTAAACGTTCCATCTCTTCGATGAATCCTTTAACGACATCGCCAGGAGCGTGTCCACATGCAACGATTCCTAAACCGCCGGCATTGGACACTGCACTTGCAAGCGCAGGATTTGCAACCCATGCCATCCCTCCTTGGATAATCGGATATTCAATTCCAATCATGTCGCAGATTCTTGATTTCATGTGTTACCATCCCTTTTTTAAATTATTTGTCTGCTAATTGAGCATCAACGTAGTTTACTAAGTCTTGAACTGTTTCTAGTCCTTCTTCAGTATCGATTTTTACATCGAATTCATCTTCGATATCGTTGATGATTTGGAATAAATCTAAGCTGTCTGCATCTAATTCGTCTTTAAGACGAGTTGTTAATTGTACTTCTTCTTCCTCTTTACCTAATTGATCTACGATAATTGCTTGAATTTTTTCAAATGTCATTGTGTTTTCCTCCAATAGTTTAAAATTATAATGTTATTGTGATACTTCCCCAGGCAAGGCCTCCGCCAAAACCTGATAAAAGTAATTTTGTATTTTCTCCAATTTTCAATGTCCCGTTTTCTACGAGTTCATTGAGTAAAATCGGAATACTTCCAGCCGAAGTGTTTCCAACGTGATCGATATTCATTGGGAATTTTTCGATCGGTTGTTTTAATTTCTTAGCCACTTGTTCGACTAAACGACGATTTGCTTGATGTAACAAGTACAAATCAATATCGTCGGCAGTATATCCAGCCTTTTGTAAAGTCTCTTGGATATTGACTGGAACAGTTTTGCTGACTAATTCATAAACGCCTCGACCATCCATTGTCATGGTTGAAAGTGTTTGATTTGTCATTCTTTTTCCAGCGACTAATGCCTCAGATTTCTGTCCATCATTTTGTAATGTTTCCGCCAATAAAAATGGCTCTTCATCTTTTTGTAAAAGAACAGCTCCAGCGCCATCTCCAAAGAGAATAGCCGTTGAGCGGTCTTCCCAATCGAGTGAACTGAGCATTGTTTCTGCTCCGATGACGATTCCGTATTTTCTTTGACCATGTTCCAACATTTTTAAACCTGTTGATAAGGCAAAGACAAATCCGCTACAAGCAGCACTGATATCAAATGCGAATGCATTCGTTGCTCCGATTGCTCCTTGTACAAGTGACGCGCAAGAAGGACTTGCTGCATCAGGTGTCATCGTTGCTACAATGATAAATTCAATGGATTCAGGAGAGATATTGCTCTTTTCAACTAAGCGTTTTGCGGCAATTGTCGCAAGTTCACTTGTTGTCTGTTCTTTTGCCCAATAACGGGTTTTGATTCCTGTTCTCTTAACGATCCATTCATCAGAAGTATCTACTCGTTTCGCCCAGTCATCGTTTGTAATCACGGACGTTGGGAGATAGGAACTTGTCGCTATCACTTGAACCCCCACAATGTCTACTTCCCTTCTTGATTTGCTAGTACAGCCTCGTGTAAGAAATCATATAAATTATGAAGTCCTTTAACAAGAACTGCCATTTCTTCAGCATTCATTCCCTCGATAGTTTTTAAAACTAATTTCTCGTGGAATTTACGATGAAGACGATAAAGTAAGCGACCTTTCTTGGTCAGACCTAAAATTACAATTCTTCGATCGGTTTCACTCTTCAAACGAACAACATAGCCTTTTTTCACTAATGCATTTACTGCAACTGTTAGCGTCCCAACAGTAACATTTAATTTATTAGCGACTTCTGTTGTCGTATGTTCGTTATACATTCCAATCGCTTCAATGGCATGCATCTCTTTAATGGATAAATCATTAAATTGGCTTTGCGCCAGCGAAGATTCTTCAATGTCGAGCATTTGATTAAAGACGTCCACCAAATACCCGTTTATGGTCTCTAGAGTTGGTTCCATAAAAGATTTTCTCCTTTTTGTTTGAATATCAAATCATTTGATAATCAAAGTATATAGGATAGATAGTTTGATTGTCAAACCTTTTTTTGGTGTTTATTTTGAACTTCAAACTATTTTCAAAATTTAAAAAGCTTACATTCCTTTTAAATTAGGCATTATTGTTTGTAATTTTCATAAAAAGAACAATTTTTAAAAAACTTAAAACACATAAAAAAAGCTAGATAGACTGCTCTATCTAGCTTTCTCATTATTGTTTATAGACACATTTACCAGTGATATAGGTTGCTTCTACGTTCGTGTTTAACAAATCCACAGGGTCACTTTCAAGAATATTCTTATCTAGAATTACGAAATCTGCGAATGTTCCAACTGCTAATGTTCCGATATCCAAACGACTAAGGGCTTTAGCTGCCCCACTCGTATGCGCCTTTAATGCTTCTCCAATCGAAATACGTTGTTCTGGCATTAAGCATGGCACTGGTAGCTGCTCTTTTGTTTGACGGGCTACCGCGTTGAACATCGATTCAAACGGTGTCACATCCAGTACAACAGGTGTATCTGTTCCAAACCCAAGCGTTGCACCTTCTTCTAAGAAAGATTTGAACGGGAACATATGACGGGCACGTTCTGCACCAACTTCTTCATCTAAAGTCTCGTATCCTACTAATAAATGACTTGGTTGCACTGAAACAATTAATGAAGGTTGAGCGGTTAAAGGAAGGTCTGTTGGATCCATTACTTCTAAATGCTCAATCGTATTGAATTTATATGGTGCGTCAAACGGAGTCTCTTCTTGCGCCTTTTTGAAGTTTTGAAGCGTTAAGGCAATCGCCTTATCTCCAACCGTATGAATACGCATCGGCCATCCTTCTTTGTTAGCAAGAAGCGTTAGGCGTTCCATCTTCTCTTCTGTTAAGAGTGGACCACCCACGTCTCCTTCAAAAAATGGCATCGGATATGGCTCTTTCAAATAAGCCGTATGCGAACTGGTCACTCCATCGTAAAATTGCTTCACGCCCCCCATTTGGAGCATGTCAGAGCGGTATGTCTTGTAGAGTTCACGGTTACGTTCCAATTTTTCACGCATCGCTGGGAAGAAGCTCACACGAACAGTCGCATCCTTTTCTACTTTCGAGTAGAGTTCTGGATACACGATATCATCTGGGCTTTCACCTGTTAAGGCAACATCCCCTACAGCCGTCACACCCATTTTATTCAAATAAGACATATAATCTTTTAACGCTTGTTCTTCGTCGTCTTTATATACAGACAAGACTTTTGATAAATAATAGATGGCTTTTGCTTCAAGGAACACCCCTGTAAGTTCGCCGCCTTCTACCACTGCTTCTCCGCCGATGTTTTGCGGAATCGCATCTGGCGTTAATTCGAGCACTTCTAGCGCTTTGGAATTGAGCCAAATCGTATGAGCGTCTCCTGCGATTAAACAAATAGGTACGTCTGTTGATGCTTTATCTAAATCTTCTTTTGTCGGTAACACTTGTTGACCAAAGTCGCTAGCATACCAACCAATTCCGATTTTCCAACCATTATATTCAGGAATCGAACTTGCTTGAAGAACTACCTCATCAATTGTTGGACCACCGACTGCCTTCATTTTTCCTAAATGAATTAAGGCAGATAAGTATAAATGCACATGGGCATCAATAAAACCAGGTACGACTAGTTTTTCTCCTGCATCTAGGATTTCTCCTTCAACAGGTGTGTTGTAATCGAAATGGTCAACAATGCGACCATCTTTAATTTCTAAAATCCCACTAACTGCTGTCGTTGCATCTCCAATAAAGAGATGTTTACTTTTTAAATAGTAATGCATATTATAACTCCATCTTGAAGTCTAAGAAGGCTTCGTTATATTTTTGAATCCACTCATTTCCTAAATATTCATAGTGTTCTAATGAATTGATAATTTCTTCTGAAGGATAGTATGTTTCATCAGAAGTTACTTCAGGATCCATTAACTCTTTTGCTTTTTCGTTTGGTGTTGAATAACCCACATATTCGGCATTTCTAGCTGCATTTTCTGGACGAAGCATAAAGTTGATAAACGCGTATGCACCATCGATATTTACAGCTGTGTGAGCAATCGCAAAGTTATCTGTCCAAACCGCACTGCCGTCTTTTGGTAAGATATATTGGACGTTTGGATTTTCTTCTGCAACTGCCGCCGCGTCTCCAGAATACCCCATTCCGATTGGAGCTTCTTCAAGTTTCATCATCGTTTTGATTTCTTCATTAAGTACCGCACGAACATTTGGTTTCAATTCTTTTAACTTCACTTCTGCCGCATGTAATTCATTCTCATTCTTCGAATTTAACGAATACCCTAATGATTGAAGCGCCATTCCGAGTGCTTCACGGTTTCCATCTAAGACGAGTACTTTATTTTTGAAATCTTCTTTCCATAAATCATTCCATGTTTGAATGCTTTCTGGATCGATATATTTCGTATTGACCATAATTCCGACTGTTCCCCAGAAATATGGCACTGTATATTGATTTCCTTTATCTACTGGACTATTTAATAGAAAAGGAGAAATATTCTCTAGTCCTTTAATCTTTGAATGGTCTAGTTTTTGAAGTAAATTTTGATTCACTAATTTGGTAATACTTGATTCACTTGGAAAGACGATATCATAACGCGTTCCGCCTTGTTTTAGCTTGGCTTCCATCGCATCATTAGAATCGAATGTTTCATAGACAACTTGAATGCCTGTTTCGGCTTCAAATTCTTTTATCAATTCTGGATCGATATAGTTTCCCCAGTTAAATAGGAACAATTGCTGTTGTTCTGATGAAGTTTCTACTTCCTCTGTAGATTCTTTTGCTTGAAGCATGTTTTTTACTCCAAATAAAATAGCAACCATTGCAAGAATTGCAACGATTAAAGATACTAGTTTTTTCATTTATGACCCCTTCTCATTAAAAAAACTGCTTTTAATACAGTACGGCACCTAGATTAAAAGCAGTTCTCATTCTTATTTAGATTTTACGTAGTTCTTGCCGTTAGCGGCTGGTCCTTCCGATTTTCCAATGAATCCTACCAATACAATGATAGTAATCAAATATGGCGCAATCGTCAAGCCAACTGATGGAATATCTTTAATTACTGGGATGTAGTTTCCGATAACCCCTAAACTTTGAGCAAGTCCAAAGAGTAATGCTGATAGCATGACGCTCACTGAATTCCACTTACCAAAGATCATCGCAGCCATCGCAATGAACCCTTGACCAGCGATGGTTGTCGCTGAGAAGTTCAGTGTAATCGATTGAGCAACAATGGCTCCTCCGATACCAGCCAAGAACCCTGAGATTAATACTCCAGCAAAACGCATATGGTAAACGTTAATTCCTAATGTATCTGCTGCTTGAGGATGTTCCCCTACAGAACGTAATCGTAATCCAAATTTTGTCTTATTTAAAATCGTCGCACAAATAAATGCTAACCCAATGGCTAGATAAGCTGGAACAAATGTATCTGTGAAGAAGATTTTCCCAATGACTGGAATCGAACTTAATACTGGAATCGTTGTTTTACCAAAATAGTTCGTAATGATTTCCGTTTGTCCGATTTCGTTATACATTAAGCGGCACAGGAACACGGTTAAGGCTGGTGCTAGTAGGTTCAGCACTGTTCCTGAAATGATGTGGTCTGCACGTAGGTAAACTGTTGCGACCGCGTGAATGGATGAGTACAACATTCCTGCAAGAGCCGCTACACCAAGTGCAACCCATGGCGTCAAAGAACCAAGTTGTGGTGCAAATGCCAAGTTAAACACTGCTGAAGCAAATGCCCCGACGACCATTGTTCCTTCAAGACCGATATTTACAATCCCGCTTCGCTCTGAGAAGATACCACCAAGCCCTGTTAAAATCAGTGGCGTTGAGTAGATGAGCATGTTCCCAACAACTACTTGTAAAAGTGTTACTAAATCCATTTCTCATTACCCCTTTCTCTTCCCAAATTGAGGGAATTTATCAACAATAACTTCCATTAAGTAGTTCGCACCTACAAAGAAGATGATAAATGCGACTACAATCGATACGACTTCTGTTGGAATCTTCGCAAGGAGCGGCATTGAAATACCTCCAATACGAAGAATGGCAAATACTAATGCAGAGAATAGAATACCGATTGGATTATTCAATCCAAGAAGCGATACTGCCATTCCGTCCCATCCGATACTTGGAAGACTTTCTGAAGCAAATGCATTTTGGAAAGTTCCTAACCCTTCCATCACTCCGCCAAGACCTGCTAAGGCACCAGAGATGACCATTGCGAGAATAATCGTCTTCTTAGCGCTCATACCGGCATATTCAGCAGCGTGTTTGTTTAACCCTACTGTTTTCAATTCGAAACCAGTAGTTGTTTTATTCATGACTAACCAAACAATGAAAACTGAAGCAATCGCGATAAAGATTCCTCCATGCAAGGTTGATTTTCCTGTCAGTTGATACAAGAATTGCATTCTTAAGCTAGCTGCTTCTGGAATAGAAGCTGTGATTTCTGATTTCTCTGTTAAGATTTCACGAATCACGTAGTTTACGATATGAAGCGCTGTGTAGTTCAACATAATCGTTACGATGACTTCACTGGCATTAAAGTACGCTTTTAAGTAACCTGCGATCCCTGCCCAGATAGCACCGGCAAGCATCCCCATAAAAATACATAATGGTAAGAGAATAATTTTTGGTAAATCTGGAAGAACTAGTCCTGTCGCAACGGAAGCAAACCAACCGACTAACGCTTGTCCAGCAACCCCAATATTGAAGAAACCAGCGTAACTTGCAAACGCAAATCCAAGCGCTACAAGAATTAATGGTGTGGCTTGACGTAATGTTTCACCAATATAGAATGGTTTTCCAAGTGAGCCTTTCAGTAATGCGGAATATCCTTTTACTACGTCAAAGCCGAATACCCACATGATAATGGCTCCGACTAATAATCCAAGTACAACTGAAAGGACTGGAATAAGAATCTTTTTGTATTTTGCACCTTTCATCTTATAACGCCTCCTGTTCCTTAGCTCTTACTTGTTCGCGAGTCGAACCAGCCATTAATAATCCTAATTCTGTTTCATTTGTTTCTTTAGTATCTAACACATCTACGATACGACCTTCATACATGACAGCAATGCGGTCCGCAACGTTTAAAATTTCATCTAATTCAAAGCTCATTAGTAATACGGCTTTACCTTTATTTCTTTGATCGATTAAACGCTTATGAATATATTCAATCGCACCTACGTCAAGTCCACGCGTTGGTTGAGCCGCAATAAGTAAACTTGGGTCACGGTCGATTTCACGAGCGATAATTGCTTTTTGTTGGTTCCCACCAGAAAGAGCACCAGCGGCTACTGTTGGACTTGGTGTACGCACGTCAAACTCTTCAATTAAACGTTCTGCTAAGTCCACAAAAGCTTTTTTATTTAAGAATCCATTCTTCGATAATGGTTCTTTATAGTACGTTTGAAGTCCGATATTTTCATCGAGACCCATTTGAAGAATAAGACCATGTTTATGACGGTCTTCTGGAATATGACCTAGGCCACCTTCAGTACGTTGTCTTGTTGGCACCTTCGTAATATCTTTTCCATCTAATTGGATTGAGCCACTTTCGATGGCACGCAAGCCAGACAACGCTTGAATCAGTTCTGACTGTCCGTTTCCGTCCACCCCAGCAATTCCGACAACTTCACCATGTCTTACCGTTAAATCTAAACCTTTCACTGCTTCAATACCACGGCTATCTTTCACAACAAGGTCTTTAATCACTAAAGCCTCTGTTGTTGGTTTAGCAGGTTCTTTTTGCGTCTTAAAGGATACAGAACGTCCCACCATCATGTCGGCTAGCTCTTGGTCTGAAACATTTCCCATTTCAACCGTTCCAATGACATTTCCGCGACGAATAACCGTACAGCGATCCGCAACCGCTTGGATTTCTTTAATCTTATGGGTAATTAAGAAGATGGATTTTCCTTCCTTCGTTAATTGCTTCATGATCACAATCAGCTCAACGATTTCTTGAGGAGTTAATACCGCTGTTGGTTCATCAAAGATTAAAATATCCGCACCACGATATAAAGTTTTCAAGATTTCAACACGTTGTTCCATCCCAACTGTAATATCTTCTACTTTCGCATCAGGATCTACCGCAAGATGATATTTCTTAGAAAGCTCCATAATTTCTTGTTTTACCGCATTTTTATCGATAAAACCGAACTTTGTTTGCTCTTTACCCAGGATAATGTTCTCCACTACGCTGAATTTCTTCACAAGCATAAAGTGTTGGTGAACCATTCCGATTTTTAAGCGATTCGCTGTATTTGGTGAATCAATTTTTGTTGGAACACCATTCACTTTAATTTCTCCTTCCGTTGGTTCTAATAACCCTGAAAGGATATTCATTAATGTCGATTTCCCCGCTCCGTTTTCTCCAAGAAGCGCGTGGATTTCGCCTTTTTTCAATGTTAAATCAATCTGATTATTGGCTACAAAATTACCAAACTTTTTTGTGATGCCTTTCATCTCAATCACAAATGTTTCTTCTACCAATCGTCTCACCCCGCACAATGTTCTATGTATACAAAAGTAGGAGCGAAGAAATTCGTATTCTCTTCAACTCCTACTCCTCTCAATTTAAGTTCGTTTGTTAAAATTAAGGTTTCGCAGGAACTTCTTGTTTTCCTTCGATAATTGCTTTTTTGTATACAGCAACTTTTTCCTTAACTGAGTCTGATAATTGACCATCTGTTAAACCAACACCGTTATCAGATAATCCGTAAAGTACTTGTTCACCACCATGGTAGTTTCCTTTAGAAGCATCTTCACTAAATTTGATAAGTGCTTGTTTTACACCTTTAAGTGTTGATGTCAATGTTACGTTACGAGAGTCGTTTACTTTACCTTCTGCTTGTTGGTCTTGGTCAACCCCGATTACCCAAATTTTACGATCTGGATTTGCTTCAACGATTGATTTAGCCGCTGCGAATACTCCAAGTCCTGCACCACCTGCTGCTGCATAAATGATGTCAACATCTGAAGCGTACATTGCTTCTGCAAGAGATTTTGCTTTAGCACCATCTGAGAATGATTCAGCATATTGAATTTCAACAGTTGCTTTAGGGTTTACTGCTTGAACCCCAGCTTTGAAACCAGCTTCGAATTTGTCTAATGCTGGACCGTGCATACCACCGATGAAAGCTACTTTATTTGTTTTAGTTGTTAAACCAGCTGCAACCCCTGCAAGGAATGCTGCTTCTTGGTCTTTATAGTTGATTGAAGCCACGTTTGGTTGTTCAACCACACTATCGATAATCGCAAAGTGAGCATCTGGATTTTGTTTTGCTGCTTCTTCAACAGCTTTTTGTAATTTAAATCCGATTGCGAAAATAATATTGTATTCATTTAAAACTGCAGTGTTAAGGTTTGTAGTATAGTCAGATTCTGCTTTGGAAAGAATGTAATCAATACCATTTCCTTTAGTTTTACCACCGTTATTTTTACCCCATTCTTGAAGGCCTTCCCAAGCGCCTTGGTTGAATGATTTATCGTCAATACCACCAGTATCAGATACCATTACCGCTTTGAAGTTGTCTGAAGAGCCAGCGTTGTTTTGAGAAGATGCTTGTGAGCTGTCAGATTTTGATCCGCCACACGCTGCTAGTACAGCAGTCGCACCAAGTGTCAATGCAAATAAAGCTAAATTCTTTTTAGTTTTCACGATAAAAAACCTCCAATAAATGATTTACTACAGTCATTCTAACATAAATAGAATGAAAATCAAGCTAAATCTTTTCATTGGAGGTATTTTTTATGAGAAATGTTCGGTTTTTACATTTCTATACGTTGGTTTCACCCGGTTCGGAAGCGTCATTTTCATTAAAAACATGAACATTCACTTTTCTTCCTTTACTTCCATCTGCAGGTCCAACATAACCACGCGCCTCTAATTCATCAATCATACGCGCTGCACGGTTGAATCCGATACGGAATCTTCTTTGTAAATAAGATGTACTAATCGTTTCTTGTTCTTTTAATAATTCGATAACTTCGTAGAATAGTTCGTCTTCTGGTTCACTTCCACCAGCAGAAGTTGTATTTTCTGAAGGCATCATCGCTTCGTCATACTCTACTTCTTGCTGATTCTTCACGAAATCAACAATACGTTCGACTTCTTCATCTGTTAAGAATGCGCCTTGTACACGAATTGGTTTATTTTCACCCATCGGCATATACAGCATATCCCCGCGTCCTAGAAGTTTCTCAGCGCCATTAGCATCAATAATCGTACGAGAGTCTGTACCACTAGATACCGCAAAGGCGATACGAGAAGGAACGTTGGCTTTAATAATCCCTGTGATAACGTCAACAGACGGACGTTGTGTTGCTAGAATCATATGAATTCCGGCAGCACGAGCCATTTGCGCAAGACGAATAATCGCATCTTCCACTTCATTACTTGCAACCATCATTAAGTCCGCAAGCTCGTCTACAATCACGACGATATAAGGAAGAGTTGGATTATTTTCGCCCGTTTCACGGTTATATTGTTCGACATGAGCGTTATATCCATCGATATTACGCATTCCCATTGAAGCGAATAATTCGTAACGTTTTTCCATCTCAGCCACAACCTTTTGTAAGGCTTGAGCGGCTTTACGAGGGTTCGTTACAACCGGAGTTAATAGATGCGGAATGCCATTATACACATTCAACTCTACCATCTTCGGATCGATCATCATTAATTTCACTTCATGTGGTTTTGTCTTCATTAAAATACTTGTGATAATGCCGTTAATACATACCGATTTACCAGAACCGGTTGAACCGGCGATTAACATATGCGGCATTTTTGTAATATCGCAAAGACGAACATTACCAGAGATATCTCTTCCTAATGGTACGTCTAAAGGTTTTGGTGATTGAAGAGCCGATTGAATTACATCGCTAAACGACACAAAACTTGTTTGGCTATTTGGAACTTCAATCCCTACATAAGGTTTTCCTGGAATTGGAGCTTCAATACGAATATCTTTTGCAGCCAGTGCGAGCGCGATATCATCACTCAAGTTCACAATCTTACTTACTTTTACACCAATCGCTGGTTGAATTTCGTATTTCGTTACGGCTGGTCCAAGCATTGGGTTTGGCATTACTTTGGCATCCACCCCAAAACTTGCAAAGGTACGTTCTAAAATACGCATATTTCGTTCCACAATTGTACGTTCATTCGTTTGATCTGATTGTTGTACTGGATTTAATAAAGTCACTGGTGGTAATTGATAATCTTCATCATTTTGTTCACCACTCATTGAAAGTTCCCCGATGTCTTCCCCATCATCCTCGAACTCAGGCTCTTCTGGCTTTTGAACTGAAACAGGAGCTACTGGTTGCGGAGGCATCACTGGTGCTACTGGTTCCACTGGAGGAATCGGTTCAATCGATTCTACCATTGGAGAAGTTGCGTACTCTTCCTCTGTTAAAGTTTCATCTTCATATTCATCAAAGAACACATCTTTCATTCGGTCTAATAACGAATGTGGTTTTCTTGGTTCTTTGGGTTTTTCAGGTGTTTCTGTTTGTACTGGCGTAGGAGCAGGAGCCGGTGCTACAGGTGTTGCCACAACCTTCTCCTCGGCTTCTTGTTCTTCTTCCAAACGGCGTGCTTCACGTTCGGCTTTACGCTCGGCTAACTTTTCAGAAGCATTCGCTGTTTGCGTACGTACAAAATCCATCACGTCACTTAAATGCACGTTGAAGATTAAAAGTCCGCTACATACTAATAATAAGAATACGATTAAATACGTTCCCCATTGTGAAACAAGGAAATACGTACATGAATAAAGAAGAGTTCCTAATACCCCTCCACCGAGTCGTTGAGAAACGGTATTAGACGTAAAGTCCACCATGAAACGATTCATCATTTCTTGGAAAACAGGAGAACCTGAACTAGTAAAGCTACTATAGGTCATCACTGACACGAATAAGAGAAGTGCCACGCTTGATGAAATGGCTGCAGCAGTCCATCTCCACATAATCTTAGGCATGCGTCCACGGAATAACATCCCGAACCCCGCAAGAACTCCGCACACTCCACCGAAGGCATATAAATCCCCGATAAAGAAACGAATTAGGTTAGCAAAGAATTTTCCTAAGAATCCTAATTGAAAAGTTGCTAATAAACTATAGACAATAATAAATACAGCTACAGCTTCAATCGATAAAAACGGATTGGTATTCTTTGTATTTTTTCTTTGTGTTTTTTTCTTCGTTTGTTTAGCCACGTTCTTCTCCTTTCTCTTCTACTAATTGATTATTTTCATCGACTAAAATCAGTCCATGGAAAATTTGAACATCACATTCACACGCCACACAATAATCTTGTTCTTTCTCATCCCAAAAGGCAATGGCGCTTGTTCCTTTTGATCGTTTTTCTGGATAGTTAGAAGCAAGTCTTGCTTCATGCTGTTGGAAACTATTTTTCGCTTCTTCTAAAGAAGAAAATTCTTCAGTCGAAACAATCATTTTTTCCCAGTCATCGAAAAACCACCACGGTTCATCTTGACCTGCTGTCTCAATTACTTTAAACATGTTTTCACCTCGTTTATTAGTATACCAAATTTTGCGAAATCATGGTAATCTTGTTTCATAGAGATGTCAAAATAATTCTACTTTTTGGAGGTCTTTCTATGATTACAAGACAAATTCGTGTTTGGGGACGCGTTCAAGGCGTCGGATTCCGCTTTTTCACGCAGCAACTCGCGATTCAATTAGATATTTATGGCACGGTTCAAAATAAAATGGATGGCTCTGTTTTTGTAGTTGCACAAGGCGAGGAAAAAGCCGTCACTCGTTTTATCGAAAGAGTCAAAGCTTCCGTATCCCCTTATGGACGTGTTGACCGGTATGAAGAAAGTGACGTCGTGGATGCACCTAAATTTACAAAGTTTCAAATTATATAAAGAACGTTGCTATTTCAACGAAACACGTGTACAATAAATCATGTTATTAAATGAAAAGGAAAGTGATTATGAAACTAACTAAAAAAGCTCAACTTCTATTAGTTGCAACAGTTCTTCCCCTACTACTTGCAGGATGTACCGTTCAATATAATGAAAACCATGAACCAATTGGTTGGCTCTATAACTATTTAGTAGTCCCAACACAATGGTTATTAAACCAAATTGCTTCTGTATTTAACGGAAACTACGCGATTGCAATTGTGATCGTATCAATACTTGTTCGTGTCGTTTTGATGCCAACACAATTCCATCAAATGAAAACAATGCTTGTCCAACAAGAAAAAATGGCAGTATTAAAACCATATATTGCTGAAATTACTGCTCGTGCAGAACAAGCGACAACTCCTCAAGAGAAACTTGCAATCCAACAAGAACAAATGGAGTTATACAAACTAAACAATGTCTCACTAATGGGCGGTATCGGATCAGGATGTTTACCAATCTTGATTACATTGCCAATCTGGAGCGGATTGTATAACGCAATTCTGTTATCAAACGAAATTTCAAGTAGTAACTTCATGGGAATTAACCTTGGAGCACAATTCTTACCAATCGCTCTTGCGACAATGGTAGCTTACTATGTTCAATCAGTAGTCAGCCAAATGGGAATGGACGAAGAAACGAAAAAACAAAGTCGTTCGATGAACTACATTCTTCCAGCAATGATGTTCATGATGACTTTCCAATCACCAGCCGGGGTTGGTATTTACTTCTTCATCTCTGCCCTTATCCAAATTTTACAATCATGGATTCAAAATACTTATATTCGTCCAAAAATTAAAGCTCAAATCGACGAAGAATTAAACCATGAAAACATTGTGTTACCACAACGTACAACACCACGTAAAACAGCTCAAAAAGTGACTCAACAAGAGACGTTCGCACAACGTCAAAACAAAACTGGTGGCCGTAACGCTGGTAAACAAAACCGCAAATAATAACGCAAAATACCTTTGAGAATTTCTCAAAGGTATTTTTTTGATGCAATGTGTATCATGCATGATACGTATCACAGATGATACACTTTTTGTTTGCGAATGTTTTTGTATCAAAAATGATACGTATCATTTTTGATACATTTTAGTTTTCTCAATGTAGGATGTAACAATTATGTTACGTAACAAAAATGTTACACTCGCAAAAAAAGACATAGCGATTCGTTTTCGCTATGTCTTTTCTAATGATTGTTATTCTTGCATCATCCCTGCTTGGAGTTGATACATCTTATAATAGAGCCCTTCTTTTTCAAGAAGTTCTGTGTGCGTGCCGCTTTCTACGATTTCTCCTTTATCAAGCACAAAGATTTGATTAGCATCTTGAATGGTTGATAATCGGTGCGCAATCGCTAAAGTGGTACGTCCGTTTCTCATTTTCTTCAGAGACGTTTGAATGACTTCTTCGGTTTGCGAATCGATATTCGCAGTCGCTTCATCCAGAATCAGGATTTTAGGATTAGCCGCAATCGTTCTGGCAAAGGCGATTAATTGACGCTCTCCGCTCGAGAACGTTGAGCCCTTTTCAGATACTTTATGTTCATATCCTTGTGGCAGTTGCTCGATAAAATGATGAGCATCTACGAATTCGCTCGCCTTCTTCACTTCTTCGTCTGTAATATCTTGATACATGCGAATATTAGAAGCAACCGTTCCATGGAACAAGAATGGATCTTGAAGCACGAGTCCGATTTTATCGCGAAGGACTTCTTTTGAATACTGTTGAATTGGAATATTATCAATCAAGATTTCTCCTTCTTTAAAATCATAAAATCGTAAGAAGAGATTCATAATAGACGATTTCCCTGAACCAGTCGAACCAACAAAAGCAACGGTCTCTCCTGGATTCACGACAAAGTTAATATTCTTTAATACATTGCGTTTTCCATCATAAGAGAAAGTGACGTTTCTAAACTCGATCTTCCCGTCTTTAATCTCCGTAACCTTCCCAAGTTGTTCAGGTTCGTAATCCGTATTATCGATGACTTCAAAGACACGAGTCGCTGCAATCATCGACGTTTGAATAATCGAGAAGTTTTGCGTCACATCGATTAATGGATTAAATAACTGATTTGAGAATTGAATAAAGGCATACATCACCCCTGCTGTCACACCAGCTACTTCCCAAGTAAGGCCAAAGTATAAAATAATGACCGCATAGGCAACGAGCTTAAGTAGCGACATCGCAGGACGAAGGAACAGACTATTCACATTAATCGAACGATTCGAGAATTGCACATGCTCCTCATTAATCTGTTCGAATTCTTTTCTTAAACGTTCTTCTTGGTTAAATGCCTGAATCATCTTCATCCCATCAATACTCTCTGCTAGCTTCACGTTAATCTCACTAAGCTTCTCACGCGTCTTACGAATCACGCTATGAGAGAGACGATTATAAATTTTAACGGACGCAAACATCACCGGAATAAATAGAACCATTAAAATTGTAAGGCCTACATTCATACTAAACATCGCAGACAAGGTCGCTACGACGATAAATAAAGTACTTAAAAACGTCGAGAAAATCGAGCTAAACATATCGCTGACTGCCTGCGTATCGTTGGTTAAACGAGAGACGATGGCTCCAGCTGGTGTTGTATCGAAGTACGTCATATTGAGTTTTTGCATATTCGAAAAGGCCTCTTGACGCAAATCACGAACAACACTATTGGATACATAACTAAAGGCATAGGTTCCAATATACGTTAAAAGAACACGTAGTAAGAACAATGAGTAGTAAACGATGAGAAGCCAGTAACCCTCATTCCACACGCCGTTATCAATATACGTGTCGATATAATAACGAGCTATCAGCGGAATCACTGTTGCGGTAATACTCGATAAGAGGATAAATAAAATCGCAATCGTACTCGACTTCTTATAACGCCATAAGTAGGCGATGAGTCGATTAAAGGTCTTCATGTTCAACTGCGTCTCCCCCTTCCTCAAGTGTCGCTTCAAGCTGTTGACGGTCGTATGTTTTAGCATACCAACCACCAAGCGCCATTAATTCGTCATGCGTTCCTTTTTCAACAATACGTCCATCTTGGAGCACGATGATAAGGTCCGCATGTACAATCGCTGATAAACGGTGCGCTGTAATCATCGTTGTCTTGTCGCTGCGTTCACGTTTTAAGTTTTCTAAAATTAAATGCTCGGTTTTGGCATCGACAGCCGATAACGAATCATCAAGCATGAGAATTTCAGGGTTCACAACAAGCGCACGTGCCATCGATAGACGTTGTTTTTGACCACCAGATAAAAGCACACCCTTCTCCCCGATTAACATATTGAACCCTTCAGGCATTGCCATAATATCGTCATACAGTCCGCAAATTTTAGTAGCTTCTACGACGGCTTCATCAGGAAGTGTTGGATTTCCAAAACGGATATTGTCTTTAATCGACATCGCAAATAAAATCTGTTCTTGCGGCACATATCCCATAAGCTCACGCAAGTCTTTCATGCGATAATCTTGTATCGAATGACCATTCATCAAAATCTCTTCTCTTCCTGCATCATATTGACGAAGGAATAATTTTAAGAGCGTTGATTTTCCTGACCCTGTTGGACCAACAATCCCTAGCGTTTGCCCTTGATGAAGGCTAAATGTAATATCTTCTAATGTTGGCACATCTTCGTATTGGAAGGTGTGAATATCGACATCAATCTCACGAGCTTCTGTAATCGGAAGTGCGTTAGGAGCATCTTTGACTTCACTAGTCTCTTCCAATAACGTTTCAATACGACGATACGAGATGCTTGCACGTTGACCGATATTTAGGAGCCACCCAATGGCTTGAAGCGGCCACACCAGCATATCTAAGTACGTCATAAAGGTAATCATTTCTCCAACAGTAAATTCGCCTTGTTGGATTAAATAGCCACCATACCCAAGGCTAATTAAGTAGCTAAGCCCCACGAAAATCAAAACGATTGGATCGAATAAATTATTATATTTCGCTGCATGATTATTCTTCTTCCATGCATCTTGGTTTGTTTCCCAAAACGATGCCGTTTCTTTTTCACCATAGCCAAATGATTTCGTCACTTTAATCCCAGAAACGCTCTCGTTCACATGGTTATTCAGCAATGAGAAAGCTTCTTGCGATTCTTTGAAACTTTGATGCTCAGCACGAACGACGAAGTTTGTCGCAATCGCTAAAAGTGGCAATGGAATAATCGCAACGAGCGTCACACGCCAATCAAGCACAAAGAACATCGTCGCTAGCGTCACGAGCGCTGTAATCGAGGCATCGACAGCCGACATGACACCTCCACCAGCCGTCATAACAATAGCGCTCACGTCATTTGTTGCATGGGCCATCAAGTCTCCTGAACGGTACTTTTGATAGAAGCTTGGTGACATCTTTGTAAAATGTTCAAAAAGCTGCGTTCGTAATCTCTGACCAAGAGAGTTCGCCGTTCCAAAAATGAACAGTCTCCATACAAAACGAAGGCCATACATGGCTACTGCTGAAAGGAGTAACAGCAATAAGTTCCATAGTAAAGACGATGTTGTTAAAGTCTTCAGGTCAATAGAATCGACAACTTCCCCGATCACTCTTGGTGGAATCAGATTCAATACACTGACAAGCGATAGCGCCAGAATTCCAATGACGTATCGTTTCCACTCTAATTTAAAAAA
The DNA here is from genome assembly GCF_001071995.1 of Streptococcus sp. 263_SSPC. GTDB lineage: Bacteria > Bacillota > Bacilli > Lactobacillales > Aerococcaceae > Granulicatella. The sequence continues at coordinate 24,054 of NZ_JVNU01000051.1, read as the reverse complement.
CCACGATAATTTCTTTAGTAAATACATTTCTCTCTCCTTTCACACGTCTATCTATTGTACTATAGTCGTCTTTCTATTTCATATGAAAAGTTTTAAAAAAAGACAACCTTTGTCAAGGTTGCCTTATGTTCTATTTACTTTTTTGTGTTTGCGGATAAATCCACAAGAAAACAACAAGTGCAATGACTGCAAGTGTCGTTACAAAGACGACACTGATTTGTCCTGCTGTTACTAAATTTGAATCAAACGAGCTGAAAATACGCGCGATAACGGCTGTTGAAATCGCACCAGTGAATTGTTGCAATGTATTCACGATACTATTTCCATCTGCTTGAATCTCTGAATTTAATTGAGCTAATGAATAGGTTACATTGCTTCCCATTACAAATCCAATCCCTGTCATAAAGATGACGTTTAGCGCTAAGAGCGGATAAATCGTTAACCCTGGGAAGAAGATGCTGATGGCTACTCCTCCAACAACCGCAAACACTAATCCTGTTAAAATCGGCTTCAATGGACCTGATTTATCATACCAACGACCGGACACAACAGATAATACGGCTACCATCGAAGCCCCTGGGAACATGAAGAGCCCAGCCACTGTTGCTGTTTCTCCCCAAGCTAATTGAATAAAGTTTGGATAAATGAACGATAATCCTAACACAACTGCTTGGAATGCTAACACGATATAAAGCGTCGCATTGAAGCGGACAATTTGGAATGGTTTAAACGATAAGAGCGCATTATTTCGATTAAAGTAGTAAAATGCCGCAAACGCTACAACCACTACTCCAAGGTAGATGACAGATAAATGTTCAATCGCCATCAGTAAGCTTGCAAGACCAATCCCTAACGTTACAAACGCCATAAAGTTGAATGGTTGTTTCTTTGGTGACTCTTCCGCTTGAATCGCCCAAAGTCCCATCACTAATGAGAAAATTAGGAATGGAATCAATGCGTAGAAAATTGCACGCCATCCAAACATACTTGAGACAACACCACCAAATGTTGGCCCGATTGGTGGCGCAAGAGCGGTCGTCATCCCTCCGATTCCAATGACTGTTCCATGTTGGTGCAGCGGCACTTTTGTCAATACGATATGGAACATTAATGGAAGTGCAATCCCTGTTCCAATCCCCTGCATAAAGCGTCCGAGTAATAAAATCGCTAAGTTTGGTGAAATACAGTCAATTAAGACCCCACCGATGAATAAAAGGTTCGCTGCCAAGAAGAGTTGGCGAATCGTGTAGTTTCGTGTTAAATAAGCCGTAATTGGCACGACGATGGCAATAGCCAGTAAGTATCCTGTTGTTACCCATTGAATCCCTGAAGAATCTGTATGAAATTCTGTCATCAGTGTTGGGAAGGTAACGTTCATTGCTGTTTCAATCAACACGCCACAAAAGCTCATAATCGCCGTTGCAACTACTGCTGGAATGACATGCCATGTTTTCGTTTGGTTTCCCATTGAGTTCTCCTTTCTTTGCGTTATCATCGCCATAAAAAAACCGCAACCTTACGAGTTTAGTAAGATGTTGCGGTTTAAATTATTTTATAACGCTGTTTCCTAACGTTTTTTCTTTAATTTTTTCAATTTATTTTGTTTTTGACGGCGTGCGTATTGTTGCATACCGATTTGAGCAAGTTTATTCGTACGTCCGCCCATGCCCATTTGGTTCATCATGCCTTCTAGGCCTTTCATATTACCGTTGGACATTTGGTTCATCATCTTCTTAGATTCGTTGAACTGTTTGATTAAACGGTTCACTTCAGCTAACGGACGAGCTGAACCTGCCGCAATACGTTTACGACGAGCTTGTGATAAGATATCTGGATTTTCACGCTCTTGTGGGGTCATTGATAAGACGATAGCTTTCATACGAGCTGTATCTTTTGGATCCACTTTTAAGTCGTTTAGACCAGCCATTTTATTTAACCCTGGAATCATCTTCAAGATGTCTTCTAGTGGTCCCATCTTATTCACTTGGTCTAATTGGTCGATAAAGTCATTAAAGTCAAAAGTATTTGCTTTAATTTTATCTGCCATCTCTTGCGCTTTTGCTTCATCGAAGTCTTGTTGCGCCTTCTCGATAAGGGTCATCATATCCCCCATACCAAGAATACGAGAAGCCATACGTTCTGGGTAGAAGATTTCGAAGTCTTCTAATTTTTCCCCACGACCTGTAAATTTAATTGGTTTTCCTGTAACAGAACGGATAGATAGAGCCGCACCACCACGAGTATCCCCATCAAGTTTTGTAAGGATAACCCCTGTGATGTCCAAACGTTCGTTAAATGTTTGAGCCACGTTTACGGCATCTTGCCCTGTCATTGAGTCGACAACGAGTAAGATTTCGCTTGGATTTGCGACTGCCTTGATGTTTTGTAATTCTTCCATCAAGTTTTCGTCAATATGCAAACGACCGGCCGTATCGATAATCACTAAGTCACGACCATCAATTTTCGCTTTTTCAATCGCTTGTTTTGCGATTTCCACTGGGCTTACTTGATTTCCAAGTGAGAATACTGGGAAGTTTAATTGTTTCCCTAATGTTTGTAATTGGTCAATCGCGGCTGGACGGTACACGTCGGCAGCAACTAGTAATGGGCGTTTCTTTTCATGTTTTGCCATGAAGGAAGCTAATTTACCAGCAGTCGTTGTTTTACCGGCACCTTGTAGACCGACCATCATCACTACTGTTGGTGGTTTTGCTTCGAAACGGAACGGCGCTTGTTCGCCCCCCATTAATTCTGTTAATTCTTCGTTAACGATTTTAACGACTTGTTGTGCTGGTGATAATGCTTCAAGCACATTAGCCCCTAATGCACGTTCGTTCACTTTACGTACGAAGTCTTTTACAACTTTGAAGTTAACGTCGGCTTCTAACAGCGCAAGACGCACTTCACGCATCATTTGTTTTAAGTCAGCTTCCGTAATTTTTCCTTTTCGTGAAACGGAAGTCATCGCATTTTGCAGGCGATCTGATAATCCTTCGAATGCCATAATTTCACTCCTTGAGTTTATTTATTCATCTCTTGTAATTTTGAAACGATTGAAGCAAGTTGAGTTGCCTCAGGATAGGTCTTTTGAATTTCTTTTTCTAATTCATCATAGTGCTCTTGGCGTTTATAGAAATCAGCGACCAGATGTAATTTCTCTTCGTAGTTTTCTAATAACTTTGCCGAGCGGCGGATATTATCATATACTGCTTGACGGCTCACGTCAAATTCTTCGGCGATTTCACCCAGCGAATAATCATCCCCATAATAGAGCTCCATATATTCGAGTTGTTTATCGGTTAAAAGGCTGCCATAGAACTCCACAAGCAAGTTCATTTGCGTTGTTTTTTCTAATTCCATTCGTTGACCTCCCTTAAACTCATATCCTTTATTATAGCAAAATTAGGGTTATTACGCTAACAAAAAAACGGAGTAGAACTTCCCCCAGAACTTGTATCATTCCGGCTTGTTTTCCACTCCAAAAATAGAACTACATTTGATTTATTACGTTGTCACCCTTTTTACACAGAACATTCTTCCTAACTGCATCAACAGTTGAAGAATACTCCACCCCATCATCAAAAGAACTAGTTGACTACAAATCCCAAAAGCTCCTTGTAAGAAAAGTGGAATGGTGCTCTCCACAAATGCGTCGGTAATCATAATGATACTTGCAAAGATTTGGTAAAAAAGTAAAAGAAGGATTAAAGCTTCCCCTACTCCAATTAGCCAATCGTGTTGCTTGTTACTTCGTTGTACTATTCCAATCACCAACAGTCCAGTCAAGGATTGAAACAGTATTAGTACTCCTTCATCAAAAAATACACCACTTTGATTATAGAAATAGATTGAAAAAAGAAATTGAATCAATAAACAGATAAAAGACAAATACTGGTAGACCTTACTTAACGACTTCATCATTAGCTCATTCCCCTTTCTGTTTAACTCAGTATAACAACATTACTTATTAATGAATTTATTCACTATATATATTATACAAAAAAAAAACGGTTTTTTAAGTAAATGCACTCGAAAATTAATCTTATACTACCCCAATAATCACTTCAATTTCAGCTAAATTTTTTGCAAAATGAATTTGGCTTCTGTCTTCTTCGCTCAGTAAGTTCGTTTCCACCATTTTATCGAAAAAGGCTTCTAAATGGTCGTAGTAGCCTTCCATATTATAGAAGATACAAATACCATTGGTTTGGCCTACACGTACCCAAGAAACGACCTCTGCGATTTCTTCGAGGGTACCAGGACCACCAGGAAGAGCAATGTACACTTCACTGAGAGCAATCATTTGATTTTTGCGTTCTGACATCGTATCGACAATATGAAGTTTCGTGATATCTTGTTTCGCAATTTCTCGGTCTACAAAGAACTGTGGCATCACGCCAATGACTTCGCCACCTTCATTCATCACGGCAGTCGCAACGACTCCCATGAGCCCTGTATTTCCACCACCATAGACAAGTGTGTGGTTGTGTTTTGCCATCCACTTCCCTAGTTCTTCTGTCTTTTTGTCAAATGCAGGGCAATTACTTTGGCTTGCCGCACAATAAACTGCAATATTCATACGTTCTCCTTTAAAAGAAAGAGGCGTAATCTCTTACGCCCCTCCACTCATTTTTATTTAAATGCTGCGATAATTTCGTCAGCAATATTTTTAGAACAGATAACACCAGTTGTCTTCTTGTTAGGAACTAAGAAGTCCACTTCTTTTCCATCTACTGTACTGTAGTGTAATCCTAATTCTTTAGCAATCACCATTCCTGGTGCGATATCCCAAGGTGCTAATAATGTAGAAACATACGCTACAGATTTTCCTAAAATCACTTGGATATGCTCGATTGAAGAAGCCCCGTAAGTACGAGTAACCATTGCTTTACGAATCATTTCTGCTTCTTTTTCAGTCGCTTCTAATAACATAAATCCATTCACGTTGATTGAGCTGTCGCCAATGCTGTGGATTTCTGGAGTTGAAAGACGACGGCCGTTGCAGTAAGCACCGTAATCTTTAATACCGTAGACGAAGCGATCACGCATTACATCGTAAATGTAACCTAATAGACCTACACCATCTTTATATAAAGCAATCATAATACCGAAGTCTTCTTGACGTTTCACGAAGTTTAAAGTGCCATCGATTGGGTCGATTAACCAAACGTAACCGTCCATTGAAGTTAATTCGTCACCGAAACCTTCTTCTCCCATGATTTTATGTGTTGGGAATTGTTCGCGAATTTTAGCGATAAAAAATTGTTCGATTTCTTTATCCACGTTTGTTACTAAGTCGTTACGGCTTGTTTTTGTATCTACTTTTAATGGTTCACCAAAGCTGTGACGAATTTTTTGTCCAGCCTCCATAATCCAGTCATTTACTAATAAGTGTGTTGCTAATAAATCCATTATTTTTTCAATCCTTCCATACGAATAATTTTTGTTGCGTTTTTACTTGCTTGGACTACACGATAAAGGCTATATCCAGATGCCTCCTCGAATTCACGACCGAGTCTCTTCTCTTCACCGATACTACGGACTACCGTTTTAAATTCTTGGTAGGCTTTTTTAAAAGCTTCTACTTGGATTCCTTTTTCGTAAGCCTCTTCGACCGCATTCCAAAGTTTGATGACTTTATTCATCTCTTCATGCGACCATTCCAAATCAATTGGATAACTATAATTGGCCATCTCGCCACCTCACAATCATACCCATTTAGTATACACTTTTTCTGCAAGAGTTTCCATTTATGAAGCAAAAAAATTAGTAATGAAGATGATAACTTCGAATCCTTGCGGATTTTTTCATTGTCGTTGTAATGGGGCACCGGCTCAAGCCGTTTGTCTTTCGCCTTTAAAGCCTCAAAGCAGGAGTAAGAAAAAACTTTCTAACTCCTGCTAATTCGCATTTAATGCACTTTCCCATTACTACGACAATAAAATCCACCAGATTCTTCGTCATCATCTTCATGGTGCTTTATATGAATTAATACAACTCTTCCAGAATTTACTAAATAGGTTGATTCCTCGAAAATTAGACAAAACCGCTCTAACTTTATCACTGCTTTTCAGTATATTTTGTTGATAGCACGTTCTTAAAACTAAGTCGCTTCACTCTCTAACTCGAGAAGCACCGGACCCTTTCCCTTGGGCACAAATCCCAAAAGAAAAACATTCATCTATGGATTACAGAGAATCCGCGGATTTTGTAGTTGCAGTGACAGGAAGTGCATCAAAACGAGGGAGAAAGACAGAAATGCCATAGATACATTGTATCTATGGCATTTCGTTTTCTTTCCCCCACAAAGTTGAATAGGAATGAGATAGCTGTTTACAGCGAAACTCATTCCATTCAACCACTGTGCTAAGAGGGCGTAGGATTTTGAATCCATACGCCTCTTTGAGGCTTTGAAGGTGAGAGACATCGGCTCGAACCGGTGCCTTGTCACAGCAACTACAAACAAATCCGCAAGGATTCATCGTAATCCATAAAGCCTTTGATTATTTTCCTTCTTGGTATTCTTTTGCGATTTGTGCACCAAGCTTCGCGTTATTGTAAACAAGCTGAATATTTGTCTTCAAGCTTTCCCCGCCTGTTAACTCAACGATTTTCGCTAATAAGAATGGTGTGCTATCTTTACCATGAACGCCTTTTTCATCCGCTTCACGAACTGCTTGATCGATAATGGCATCGATTTTTTCATGTGGAATTTCGTATTCTGCAGGAATTGGGTTTGTAACTAAGATACCGCCTTTAAGGTTCAATAACTCAGAGTAACGAATCATTTCTGCTACTTCTTTTGCAGAGTCAACACGGCTGTTTAATTTGTACTCAGATGTACGAGTGTAGAATGCTGGTAAGTAGTCTGTTTGGTAACCTACTACTGGCACCCCTTTTGTTTCTAAATATTCAAGAGTACGTGGTAAATCAAGAATCGCTTTTGCACCAGCACAGACAACTGTTACTGGAGTTTGTCCTAATTCATCTAAGTCTGCTGAGATATCCATTGTTTCTTCAACGCCACGGTGAACCCCACCGATACCGCCAGTTACGAATACTTTAATTCCAGCTAAGTGCGCACCAATCATTGTTGTCGCTACAGTAGTTGCTCCTAAAACACCTTTAGCAAACACTTCTGCTAAGTCACGGCGAGATACTTTTGCAACTGGTTTTTCTTTCGCAAGACGTTCTAAATCTGCTTCTTCTAAACCAATTTTATATTTTCCATCCATGATAGCGATTGTTGCTGGAACAGCACCATTGTCGCGGATAATTTGTTCTACCGTTTTAGCCATTTCAACGTTTTGTGGATATGGCATTCCGTGTGAAATGATTGTTGATTCCAACGCCACGACTGGTAGGTTGTTGTCTAATGCGTGTTGCACTTCTTTACTGATTGATAATAATGGATTCATGATAAACCTCTTTCCTTTAATTGTTGATATTCTTTTTCAAATGACTTAGCGTTTAAGTCTTTTCGAACTGTTTCAATGGCTTGGACCGTATAGTACGAATTCGTTAATCCGTATCCAATCGACTCTTCCAAGCTTGCTTTCTTAAGAGCTCCGTAAAGCACTCCAGAAGAAAATGAATCTCCTGCTCCTGTCACGTCTTGAACATGATCTGCTTTTATTGGTGTAAAAGTTTTTACGACTCCTGTTGCAGCTGCAAAAACACCACATTTCGTCCCTTTTGTAATGACGATATTTTCAACGCCATCCTTCTGCCACAAATTAGCTAGTTCCGAAAGCGTGTGTTCGCCGTACCTCGTCCTAGACTCGTCCGCATTGACGACAATCCAGGTCACTCCTTGTAAATTGTCAGGGATTCGTTTCATCTTCGGTCCACTCACTGGAATAATGGCCAGTGGAATCTTCTCAAGACTAGTTAGTTCTATGAGTGCTTGTAATGTTTCTTGTGGAAGATTTAAATCCGCAATGACTAGTGCTGCTTGTTTCACCGCTTCTTCGTGCGAAATAAGCCAGTCAGGCGTCATTTCCTCACAAATGGTCATATCGGCTAAAGCTAGACACATGTCTCCTTGGAGGTCCAAAATCGCTGTATAATTCGACGTTGTTTTCCCTTTTAATCGGTCTACAAGTGAAAAATCGATAATGCCTTCAGTCTCTTTTTCAAGCCAAGTAAAACTTTCATCATCGCCTGCAACTGACAACATCTTAACAGGAAGGCCTAGACGTCCCAGATTTTCGGCAATGTTTCTTGAAACACCACCGGCACTTAGCGACGAGACCACTGGATTACTCGTCTCAAGCACGAGATTTTCGAGCAATTGAACTTTCTTATCCACGTTCATTCCGCCGATACAAAGTACGTAGGAATCCTTAAATTTCTTCTCTTCTGACATGAAACATCCCCCTTCGTTTAAAAAAGGTTCGATGAATGGAGGTTGATGAAGCTTTTCCTTCATTCGGTCTTATACGCCTCATTATAAGGGATAACCCCTACTCCAATCAAGCTATCCAGGAGAAAACCACAAATATTTCAAAGTTCATTCAGATAATTGTTCGGATTTAAAACATAAACAATAACATCTTTCCTTTGATTAAAACAAAAAAGGACTCGAAAATTCGAGTCCTCTGTCGTATTCTTTAGAATTATACGTGAATTGGCATACCTAATGCTAATTCAGCAGTATCCATAACTACTTCTGATAATGATGGGTGTGAGTGGATTGTTAATGCGATATCTTCCGCATTCATTCCAGCTTCAACTGCTAAACCTAATTCAGCAATAATATCTGAAGCGTTCACGCCGGCAACTTGTGCACCAACGATTACGTTATCTTCTTTAGTAGTGATTAAACGAACGAAACCTTCAGTAGCGTTCAATGATAATGCACGACCATTTCCTGATAATGGGAATTTAGAAGCTTTAACTTGTAAACCAGCATCTTTAGCTTGTTGTTGAGTGTAACCAACTGAAGCTAATTCTGGATCAGTGAAGGCAACAGATGGCATTGCACGGTAGTCAACAGCCACTGCTTTACCTGAGATTGCTTCTGCAGCGATTTTTCCTTCGTAGCTTGCTTTGTGAGCAAGAGCTGGTCCAGGAACGATATCACCGATTGCAAAGATTGATTTAACGTTTGTACGTCCTTGGTTGTCAACTTTAACTAAACCACGTTCAGTCATTTCAACACCAGCAACGTCTAAACCTAATTCATCAGTGTTAGGACGGCGACCTACAGCAACCATTACGTAGTCAGCTTCAACAGCTTCTTCTTTGCCGTCTACTGTGTACTTAACAGTTACGCTATCACCATTGTCAACAGCTTCTTTAGCCATTGCGTTTGTTACGATAGTAACACCTTTTTTAGCCATGTTGTCTTCAACAAGTTTAACCATGTCTTTGTCAAACATTGAAAGGATGCTTGGAGCACCTTCAAGGATTGTCACTTCTGAACCTAAGTTAGCATATGCTGAACCTAATTCTGAACCGATAACCCCACCACCGATAACAACTAATTTTTTAGGAACTTCTTTAAGACCTAAACCACCAGTTGAATCGATCACGCGTCCGCCAAATTTGAAACCTTTGATTTCGATTGGACGGCTACCAGTAGCTACGATAGCGTGGTTGAATGAGTATGTTTGAGCGCTGTCTTCAGTAACAACACGTAAAGTGTGTTCGTCTACTAAGAAAGCTTCTCCACGAATGATTTCAACTTTGTTTTTCTTTAATAAGTACTCAACACCAGCAGTTAATTTCTTAACAACTTGGTTATCTTTCCATTCTTGAGTTTTAGCGAAGTCTAAAACAACTTCTTTAGCAGTCACACCAAACACTTCTGAGTGTTGTGCTTCTTGGTAATGATGTCCAGCTGAAATTAACGCTTTAGATGGAATACATCCAACGTTTAAGCAGACACCTCCAAAATATTCTTTCTCGATAATCGCAACTTTTTGACCTTCTTGAGCTGCACGAATAGCTGCAACATATCCACCAGGGCCGGCACCGATTACGACTGTATCTAGTTCAATAGCGAAATCGCCTACTACCATTTTTTTCACCTCTTAAAAGTTTTCAAATAAGGAACCGACGTAAACCCATGTCTACGCCGTTCCTAACAATTTAATGAATTAAGCTTCCATTAATAATAATTCTGGATCGTTTAATAGACGTTTGATTTCGTTCATAGCTTTTTGAGCAGTTGCGCCGTCCACGATACGGTGGTCAAAGCTTAATGATAATTTCATGTTACGTCCGATTACGATTTCATCGTTTTCGTTGATTACTGGTTCGCGAACGATTGTACCAACACCTAAAATCGCAACTTCAGGGTAGTTGATAACTGGAGTGAACCAACCGCCACCTACTGAACCGATGTTAGAGATTGTAATTGTTCCTTGTCCCATTTCTGCAGCTGTTAATTTACCTTCATGAGCTTTTGCAGCTAATGCGTTAATTTCATCTGCAATACCAAACATGCTCTTAGTGTTTGCATCTTTGATATTTGGAACGAATAAACCTAAATCTGTATCTGTAGCGATACCGATGTTGATGTAGTTTTTGTAAACAATTTCTTGAGATGCATCGTCGATAGAAGCATTCAATACTGGGAATTTCTTCATTGCTACTGCTAAAGCTTTAACAACGTAAGGTAAGAATGTTAATTTAGTACCTTGTGCAGCTGCAACATCTTTGAATTTCTTACGGTGATCCCAAAGTTTAGAAACTTCAACTTGGTCATGTAATGTAACGTGTGGTGCAGTGTGTTTGCTGTTAACCATTGCTTTAGAGATTGCTCTACGCATTGGAGTTAATTTAACGCGTTCTTCACGTTCTGCTGATCCAACGAATGGTTTAGCTGGAGCTGGAGCCGCTGCTGGTGCAGATGCTTGAGCTGGAGCTGCTGGTGCAGATGCTGCAGGAGCTTCTACTGCTGCTGGAGCTGCAGGAGCTGCTACTGGTGCGCCACCGAAGTTATCGATGTCTTCACGAGTTACGCGTCCACCTTTACCAGTTGGAACTACTGCTGTAATATCAACACCTTTTTCACGTGCATATTGACGAACTGAAGGCATTGCTAATACTAATTTACCAGGGTTGCTTGCTGCAGGAACTCCTGTTGGAGCTGCTGGTGCCGCTGGAGCTGCTGCTGGTGCTGCAGGTGCTGCTGGAGCCGCTGCTGCAGGTGCGTGAGAACCGCCTTCTGTTGCGATTTCAACGATTACATCACCAACGTGAGCTACTGTTCCTTCAGATACTAAAACTGCTGTAACAGTTCCAGATACTGGAGAAGGAATTTCTTCTACTGATTTATCGTTTTGTACTTCGAATAAAATGTCATCTTCAGCAATCTTGTCGCCTACTTTGATGTCGATTTTAACGATTTCACCTTCTGCAATTCCTTCACCGATGTCAGGTAATTTGAATTGGAAAGTGCTTGTTGCTGCTGGTGCAGCTGGTACAGGGGAAGCCGCTGGAGCCGCTGCTGGAGCTGCTTCTGCTGGGCCAGAACCATCGTCGATAACTACGATGATGTCGCCTACGCGAGCTACTGTACCTTCTTGAACTTTAACTTCTAATACTTTACCACTTACTGGAGAAGGAATTTCTTCTACAGATTTGTCGTTTTGTACTTCGAATAAAATATCATCTTCTTGAATTGTATCTCCGACTTTAATGTCGATTTTTACGATTTCGCCTTCTGCGATACCTTCACCGATATCAGGCATTTTAAATTGGAAAGCCATGCTTGTACATCCCTTCTTAATTTTAATAAAACTCTAAAGAGCACACTCGTGCGAGAGGCTCTTTAGAAATGAAAATTGTTGAATTAGAAGTTCACTGTTTCGCGAACTTTAGCTTCAATATCGCTAGCATTTGGTAACCAGTCGTTTTCTGCTTGACCAAATGGGAAGATTGTATCTGGAGCTGCAACACGTCCGATTGGAGCTTCTAAACTTAAGATTGCACGTTCAGAAATTTCAGACATTACCATTGCGCCAACACCAGCTTGACGTTGTGCTTCTTGAACAACAACTACGCGACCAGTTTTTTCAACTGAAGCTAAGATTGTGTCTAAGTCTAATGGAGAAACAGTACGTAAGTCGATAACTTCTACTGAGATTCCTTCTTTTTCTAAGTTTTCAGCAGCTTTAACAGCTTCACGAACCATTGCACCGTAAGTAATTACAGATACGTCTTTACCTTCACGAGTTACTGCAGCTACTCCTAGAGGAACTGTGTATTCTCCTTCTGGAACTTCTTCACGGAATGAACGGTATAATTTCATGTGTTCTAAGTAAACAACTGGGTCGTTGTCACGAATTGCTGAAATTAATAATCCTTTTGCATCGTATGGGTTTGAAGGGATAACCACTTTCAAACCTGGAGATTGAGCTACTAAACCTTCTAAGTTATCTGAGTGTAATTCAGGTGTGTGTACCCCACCACCAAATGGTGAACGGAATACGATTGGCATGTTACGAGTTCCACCCATACGGTAACGTGTACGAGCTGCTTGAGCTACCACGCTATCCATTACTTCGAATACGAATCCGAAGAATTGGATTTCAGGAACTGGACGGTAACCTTCTAAAGCTAAACCGATTGCTAAACCACCGATACCAGATTCTGCTAAAGGAGTGTTGAACACGCGGTCTTCACCGAATTCATCTTGAAGCCCTTGAGTTGCACGGAAAACCCCACCGTTTTTACCAACGTCTTCCCCGAAAATTAGGACATTTTCATCACGTTTTAATTCAACAGCCAATGCATCAGTGATGGCTTGAATCATTGTCATTTGTGCCATAATTATTTATTCTCCTTTGCTTTAAAGTATTCGATTTGTTCTTTAATAACGTTTGTTGGTTCTTCAAACATTGTTTCTAAGAAGAATGAAACTTTTTGTTTAGGTTGTTTGTCAGCCTCTTTAATAGCTTCTTTGATTTCTTCTTTAGTTGCTTCAATTACTTCGTTTTCTTTTTCTTCTGACCATAAGCCTTTAGCTGTTAGGTAGTTACGGAAACGAATTAATGGATCTTTCTTAGCCCATTCATCTTGAATTCCTTCTGGTTGGTAACGAGTTGGGTCGTCACCTGATAATGTATGAGGACCATAACGGAAGCAGATTGTTTCGATTAACACAGGACCGTTTCCAGCAACTGCGTATTCACGAGCTTTTTTAGTTACAGCGTAAACTGCTAATGGGTCCATACCATCCACTTGGATACCAGGGATACCAGCAGCAACTGCTTTTTGAGCCAATGTTGGAGCAGCAGTTTGTAACTCACGAGGAGTTGAAATTGCCCAACCGTTATTTTGAATGAAGAATACCGCAGGAGCTTGGTATGCACCAGCGTAGTTAATACCTTCATAGAAGTCCCCTTGTGAAGATCCTCCATCACCAGTATAAGTCACTGCAACATTTTTCTTACCACGTTTTTTAAGACCTAAAGCAACACCGGCTGCTTGAACATATTGAGCACCAATGATGATTTGTGGTGGTAAAGCTTTTAATGATTCTGGGTACATGTTACCTGCAACATGTCCACGAGACCATAAGAATGCTTGTGATAATGGTAAGCCGTGTTTTACTAATTGAGGTACATCACGGTAACCTGGTAATAGAACGTCGTCTTTTTCAAAAGCTTTGATAGAAGCTAATTGTGAAGCTTCTTGTCCAGCTGTTGGAGCGTAGAAACCTAAACGTCCTTGACGGTTTAATGCAGTTGAACGTTCGTGTAAGATACGTGACCATACCATGTCAGTCATTAATTGAACTAATTCGTCATCAGACAAATCTGGTACTAAGTCAGGATTTACAACATTTCCTTCTGCGTCTAACACTTGAACCATTTCGAAGTTCGTGTTACTTGGTGTGAAAAGTGCATCGAGATTGAATTTTTTCTTCGTTGCCATACTTCTTTTTCCCCTTTTCTATAAGAAATTGTGCTTAACAGACAAAACAGGTAGTTAAAACTGTACTATTCCCTCTGCTATCGTATAATAATTTAACAAACTTTTGTGAAATATGCAAGCAAAGAAGACTTTATAGAGCGTTTTTGTTAACTTTGTGAAAAAACTACCACTATCTTACGCTAAATAAAGTCTTCTTTTATTCTTATTTGTTCAATCGTTTTTCTGTTTTCAGTATTTTTCAGTAACTATTTTCTTGATTTTCACAATGAAACTGTACTAGTATGTTGATGAAAACTGTACTATTATTTTAAAACAGTTTTAATTGTTTATAGAGCCTATTTGTATTTTCCAGATGAGAAACGGTGAGTCCTATCAGTCTTATCGGGCGTTCTTCCATCATTTCCTCAAACAACTGCAGTGCAATCGAATAGATTTCATCTTGTTTATTCAAATAATCACGCATTGTAACACTCTTCGTCATTGTATTAAATTCCGAATCTCTTAACTTCAGCGTGACGGTTCTACAAGCCAAACTTCTCTTCTTCAACATTCCTTCTAATTCTTCTGCAAACTCCTCCAAGTATCCAGTTAAAATACCATGGTCGGTTGTATCCTTTATTAATGTCCGTTCGGTTCCAATCGATTTACGTTCCCGGTGAAGCGTCAGTTGGTCGTTAGACTCCCCACGCACTTGTAAGTATAATCGCGGGCCAAGGTTGCCAAACTTCTTCTCCAGTTCTTCCTTAGATAATGGAAAGAGATCTTCTCCTGTTAGAATGCCCGCTTGTTTCAATTTCTCTGCGCTCACTTTTCCAACACCATAGAAATCTTCAATAGGAATTGTGCGAATAAACTCTTTAGCATTTTCTGGTGTAATGACGGTCACTCCTGAAGGCTTATGATAACCTGATGCCATTTTCGCGAGAAACTTATTAAAGGACACGCCAACGGAACAAGTTAATCCGACCTTCACATAGACATCCTTTTGAATCGCATGGGCAATCATAGTCGCAGAAGTCATGGCCTTCTTATTATCAGTGACATCTAAATAAGCTTCATCAATTGAAAGTGGTTCAATCAAATCCGTGTAGGTTCGAAACACTTCATGCACCTGAGCAGACACTTCTTTATACAAATCATATCGTCCAGGCGTGAGGATAGCTTGTGGACAAAGTTTCATCGCTTTGGCAGTCGGCATAGCAGAACGCACGCCAAAAGCTCTCGCCTCATATGAACAAGTAGACACAACTCCGCGATGGTTTGGTTTCCCACCGACAATTACAGGCTTTCCTCTCCACTCAGGATGGTCCCTTTGTTCCACTGATGCGAAAAACGCATCCATATCGACATGTAAAATCTTTCGCATCATACCCCCACTTTCTACTCATTTCTCATTTCTATCTTATCGATTTTCTGCTAAAAATAAAAACGGAATGCACATTAGCATCCCGCTCTGTCTTTATTCATTATTGGCTAAACTTCTTTTCCTTACAAAATAGCGAATGATTTTTGCGACCACGATTCCATTGGTGATAGCAAATATCCCAATCTGTACAACACCTGCTCGTTGGATCACTTGTTGCATCCACTCATCTAAAGAAAGGTCTGCCGCATGTTTTAAAACAGTCACTCCAAACGCTCGAACGACTAATGTGAGCCAGGCGATACAAAGTAATCCGGCATTTTCAATTATAAATTCGAAGAAGTCATCTGGAAACTTCTTCTTCGCAAATTCCATTCCAAATATAATTACTAAGATGAGTGCACTAAGAATTACAACATGCCATCCTTGAGTTGTGATAAAAGTATTTCCTAAGTTCATTACAGTTGCAGTCAATACTAAATAGAGAATGGTTAAAACAGCGACTATATTATAGTAGATTAACATTATCTTTTTCATCATTATCCCTCCATTTCAACGTTTCTTCTATCTACTTCTATTGTACTCCTCCTAAAAGCGGACTTCAATCGGAATTAGGATATTTTAGAGCCAAAAAAGACTGACAAGAAACTTGTCAGCCTTTCATTTGGTTATGGATTGTTATTTATCTTCGTCAGAATCTTTTTTCTTCGCGAAGACTAATACTCCAACTGCCGCAACCACTAGTAATGCACCAATCACCATATAAATTGTTTGGTTACCAGTACCTGTGTTTGGAAGTTCTTCTGTTATAGTTGTTGAAGTTTCCTCAACTGTTGTAACTGTAGTTTCTTCAGTCGTTGTTGTTCTAGTTGTAGTAGTTGTTTCTTCCTCTTTAGGAGTATCTTTCACATGTAAGATGCTTCGGTCTTGTCCAAGAGTCACTGTGTATTCTGTTTCGTCTAATTCGTAACCTTCTGGAGCAGTCTTCTCTTTAATCTTAAATTCTTTTCCAGCGTATTTTTCATCAAACTGTGGAGAAACAGCATGACCTTCTGCATCAGTAGTCACTTCAACTGTATTTCCATCTGGATCTGTAATCACATAGACAGCCCCTGCTACAGGATTCAATGTTTTTTCATCTACTTTACTTACTTTAACAGTATAAGCGCTCGATGCTTCAATGGTTCCTGAGAATAGTGAAGTGGCACTGGCTGTGAATGTTGTTTCAGTTGTGTTTGTACGACGAGTGACTAGCGTTCCGTCTGCTTTTGCAACAGAAACCATATTTTGAACTTTACTTCCATCGTTTGGAGTTGTTGTGTCGTAAGTGACATAGTATTTCTTGCTTCCATCTTTGAATGTAATCGTAAAGTTTGTATAGTTCGAATTCCAGTTAACTGTATAATCAGTTCCCTCTACTAATTGAACAAAATCCGCTGCTTTACCAGAAGTTGATTCTGTCATTGAAGGAGCGTTATATACCACTAATGATTCAGGAATATATTGAATTGAAGCAGTTGTTGGGTCACTTGGTAATGTATCTGTTAAAACTAAGTTATCTCCTAAGTTTTCTCCGCTTGTATTCACACGTACTTTCCACTCAGAAACATATTGCCCAGAAGCTTTTGAACCCGCAGCTTCAAGTTTTGCTGATGTCCAAGCTTTATTAGCTGCTTGCCCACCAATTTTCGCAAAGTTTTCTTTCCCGATTGGATCTGTTTCTTCTGAAAGAGTTTGAACATTATAAGTTTGTATAATCGTTGTTTGCAGTGAAGGTGAGTCAAATGTTACAGGTTGATTAGATACATTCTTTTTATATAAGAAGTTTAAAGCCAAAGTTCCTTTGACCTCTTTAACTGTATCCGCACCCTTTGCTGCTAAATATTGGTCAAGGTTCTTCAAGGTTACTGTAATTGTTCCACCTTGATTATCCCCGTGCCCTTCAAAATGTGCATCCGCAATTGGGACATTTGTTGCTAAATCCACTAATTCCACATCATGATTATCGTAGAATGTAATCTCAGCGGGCACTTCTAATTTAAAGAAATCACCATTTTGAATATCGCCATTGTAATGCTCTAAGTCGAATACAGCTCTTAATTTATAGGCTCTATTTGTAAGGATTTGATAGACTCCATTTGCATCGGGACTTAATTTTGTATCCGATTGATCAAGAAGTTCTAATCCTGAAATTACATTCTGCAGTTCTTTTGCTTCAGCAGCTTTTGCCGAAGTGTTTCCGAAAAACACCAATGATAAAATCATCAATAAAGTTGCGAATAAACCAAACCATTTACTCTTTATCTTCATAAAAACCCTTCTTTCTTTTAACCGTTTTCATTATCGTACCATAAACTTCATACTGAAGACAAAAAAAATAGAGCAAGCGGGAAAAATTCCACTTACTCTACGCGCCAATCAATTGGCTGTTGACCTGTTTTTTCTAAGAATGTATTAATTTGACTGAAGGGTTTACTTCCAAAGAAGCCGCGATAAGATGACAACGGACTTGGATGTGGTGCCTTCAAAATCAAATGATTTGGATTGGTAATGAGCTTTTCTTTTGATTGAGCAGGTTTCCCCCACAAGACAAAGACGATTGGATGGTCGCTTTGATTGAGAGAAGTAATCACCGCATCCGTAAACGTCTCCCACCCTTGTCCGCGATGACTATTCGCCTCATGTGCACGAACGGTTAAAACCGTGTTGAGCAGTAACACTCCTTGTTTTGCCCAAGCAGTTAAATCCCCACTCTTGGCAACTGGAATTCCTAGGTCGCTTTCAAGTTCCTTATAAATATTCAGTAATGAAGGTGGCAAGGCGATTCCTTTTTGTACCGAGAAGCTAAGGCCATGTGCTTGGCCGTCACCATGATACGGATCTTGACCAAGAATAACCACTTTCACGTTATCAAATGGTGTCAGTTCCAAGGCTTTAAAGACATTCTCAGCAGCTGGAAACACTTTATGATGATTTCGCTCGCTTTGTTCAAACGAACGTACTGCATGGAAATACTCTTTTTCCTTTTCTCCTCCAATGACATCATGCCATGTTGTCATAGAGTTTCCTCTTTTCTCTCGTAGATTTCAAACGTATATGGATAGATATTTTTCTCGTCCACTTCTCCTTCGATTGATTTTACTTTGATAAAATCTCCCCACGGAAAATCGGTTGGAAAATACGTATCCCCTTCAAATGTATGATGGATTCTTGTGCAGTATAAAAGTTCTACACGATCTTTTAAAAGACGATAGACTTCGGCACCACCACACACATAAATATCCTCGTGTTTGGCATCTTCGATAATTTCTTGTAAATCAGTTACGACTTCAGCACCTGGCACTTCATAATCGTCACTTCTTGTTAAAAGAATGATTTGACGTCCTGGAAGCAAGCGACTTCCCATCCCTTCAAACGTTTTACGTCCCATAAGGATGGTTTGTCCCATCGTTACTTCTTTAAAGAATTTCAAATCATTCGGCAATCGCCAAGGAAGCGTATTGTCTTTTCCAACAAGCCCTTGTTCATCTTGAGCCCAAATATAAATTAACATCTGTCTCCCCCAGCATTACACGGCAATCGGTGCTTTAATCGTTGGATGCGGATTATATCCTTCTACAATCACATCATCAACATCAATCTCAAACATTGATTTTTCAGGATGTTTTAATACGAGTGTTGGCAATTCTCTTTCTTCACGCGCTAATTGCGTTTCTACTTGTTCCATATGGTTTATGTAAATATGCGCATCGCCTAATGTATGAACGAATTCACCAACTTCTAAGCCTACTTCATTTGCGATTAAATGGGTTAATAAAGCGTAACTTGCAATATTGAAAGGCACTCCTAGGAACACATCCGCACTACGTTGGTACAATTGGCAGCTTAATTTACCATCAGCCACGTAGAATTGGAACATTGTGTGGCATGGAGGAAGCGCCATGCTAGGCACATCTTCTGGATTCCATGCTGAAACAATCATACGACGTGAATCTGGAGAATTCTTCAATAAGTTCAGTAAGTCTGCGATTTGGTCAATCGTTTCACCCTTTGTTGTTTTCCAGTGACGCCATTGTGAACCGTAAATATTTCCAAGTTCGCCGAATTCAGCCGCAAACGCATCATCCGTTAAGATTTTTTCACAGAAGTCTTTCTTCACTTCTTGGTATACTTCATTGAACGCTTCGTCTTGCAAGCAGCGACGTCCAAAGTCTGTCATATCAGGACCAGTGTATTTTGGAGAAGAAACATAACGTTCAAACGCCCATTCATCCCAAATGTGGTTGTTATGTTCTAATAAATATTTGATATTTGTATCTCCGTGTAAGAACCATAGTAACTCGCTCTTAATCAAACCGAGCGCTACACGTTTTGTTGTCAACAGTGGAAATCCTTTTTGCAAGTCAAAACGCATTTGGTATCCGAACACACTCTTTGTACCTGTACCAGTACGGTCTGTTTTAATGGTTCCTTCTTCTAAAATCTTTCTTAGTAAGTCTTTATATTGTTTCGTCATATCTGTTCCTTTCTTTAATTCCCTGCTAGTTCTGCTAAATATTCCCAACGTTCATAAGCCACACTTGCCGCTTCTTCCGTCTTGTCTAATTCCTCTTGTAATTCTTGTAGTTTGGCAAAATCTTGTGCGTGGACACTCATTTCTTCTTGCAAGAATTCTAATTTCTCTTCGAGTTCTTGAATGGTCGCTTCAATCGTCTCCCATTCTTTCTTCTCTTGATACGTCATCTTCTTAGCCGGAGCTGATTTTGGAGCCTCCACTTTTGGCGCTTCTGCCTTAGGAGTTTCCACCGCAACTTTTGCTAGTGTTTTTTCTTGTTCTAAATACTCACTCATTGATCCGTAGAACAGTTCTGTTTGCCCTTCGCCTCGGATGACAAATAATTGGTCGACCGTCTTATCTAAGAAGTATCGGTCATGCGATACGATAAGGACTGCTCCATTAAACGACTCTAGGAAGTCCTCGAGTACGGTTAATGTATCGATATCCAAGTCATTCGTTGGTTCGTCTAATAATAACACATTTGGTTTTGTCATTAATAAGCGAAGTAAGTAGAGTCGTCTTCTCTCTCCCCCAGACAATGTATGGATGTACGCTCCATGTAGATGTCTTGGGAATAAGAACGTCTCGAGTAGTTCTGAAATAGAAGCTACTTCTCCGTTTTCACGTTTAATCTCTTCGGCTTCTTCTCGTAAATATTGGATAAGTTGCTTATCCATTGGGATATCTTCATCTTGTTGCTTATAGTACGCGATTCGAACGGTCTCACCGACAACAAACTGACCACTATCAAATGGAATCTGTCCAGCAATGGCGTTTAGGAAAGTAGATTTTCCAACACCATTCACCCCAGCAATCCCGACACGTGCTTGACTTTGAATTATCCAGTCTAGATTCTTCACGATTTGTTGTCCATTAATCGAAAGACTGACATCTTCCATTTGGAAGACACGTTTCCCGATACGAGCTTGGTCAAATTCCATCACCAATTTATCTTGAGAAGTCGTCTGTTTCACTTCTTTTTCTAACGCTTCAAATCGGTGAATACGCGCTTGTTGTTTCGTCGAACGAGCCTGAGCCCCTTGACGCATCCATTCTAATTCGCTCAAGTACAATCGTTTTTGTTTCTGCGACATACGAGCTGCGATTTGTTCTCGTTTGCTTCGTTGCTCTAAGTATGACTCATAGTTTCCTTCGTAAGCTTCGATTCGCCCATTCACTAGTTCGAACATATGCGTTACGGCACGTTCTAAGAAGTAACGGTCGTGAGTCACGAGCATCATCGCGCCTTTGTAATTGGCTAAATATCCTTCTAACCATTCGATAGCTTCTAAGTCTAAATGGTTCGTTGGTTCATCGAGCAATAGTAAATCCGGTTCTTCCATCAATACTTTTGCAAGTCCAACACGCTTCTTCTGCCCACCAGAGAGCGTTCCAACTTTTTTCTGAATATCCGTAAGTCCCATCTTTTGAAGAATGGTCTTGATTTGAACTTCCACTTGCCATCCATCGATTTCATTCATCTTTTGCTCTAAAACACTGTATCGTTTTGTAAGGCTTTCTGAATTTGGATTTTCTCGTAATTGTTCCACCACTTCTTCAAAGTCATGAACGACTTTTAATGTTGGATGGTCGCCTTTATACAAGGCCTCAAAAATCGTATCGTCATCATCCAATTCTGGTTGCTGAGATAAGTATCCTATTCTGTAATCGTTAGACGTTGTGATGTCTCCTGATTCGGCAAAATCAACCCCTGCTAGAATGGATAATAATGTACTCTTACCAGTCCCATTTTGACCGATTAACCCCACGTGTTCTCCTTCATTAATAATAAAGGACACGTCTTCTAATAATGATTTCGCACCATAAGATTTTTTCAAATGATCGACTCTAAAATCTTTCATGCAAACTCCTTTCAAGTCTCTTAATATAACCCTTGAATTTTTCCATTGTCATCAACACTAATTCCAAGTGCTGCTGGAACTTTAGGAAGTCCCGGCATCGTTAAAACTGTTCCAGTTAACGCTACAATAAATCCAGCACCTAGTTTTGGAATCAATGAACGAATTGTAATTTCAAAGTTTTCTGGACGTCCTTTTAACTTAGCGTTGTCTGAGAATGAATACGGTGTTTTCGCAATACACACATTAAGATTGTTCCATCCCAGTTTTTCGAATTCCTTCAATTGTGTAAGAGCTTCATCTGAATAATGAACGTTTGTAGCACCATAAACGTTCTTCGCAATCGTCTCGACTTTTTCTTGGATTGTCGCACTCATATCGTAAGTTGGTTGGAAAGTAGCGTTGTTCTCACATAATTCGACGACTTTCTCTGCTAGTGCGATACCGCCCTGGCTTCCGTGTTCCCACACACTCGTAAGAACACAAGTCACACCCATCTCACGGCATAATTCCATAAAGAGGTCTTGTTCGTTCTTCGTATCTGTTAAAAATTCATTTAATGCTACAACAACTGGTAAGCCATAAGCTTGTAAGTTTTCGATATGTTTTCGTACATTTTTGAAACCTTCACGAACCGCCTCGAGATTCTCACCAAGTGCGAGTTCATCAAGCGAAACGCCACCATGCATTTTCGTCGAACGAATAGTCGCTACAAGCACAACTGCATCTGGATGTTTTCCAAGAACAGGAACTTTAATATCGAGGAACTTCTGTGCACCAAGGTCAGCCCCAAATCCAGCTTCTGTCACGACATAATCTGCAAGCGTCAATGCCATTCTCGTCGCCACCACACTATTACAGCCGTGAGCGATATTAGCAAATGGTCCCCCATGAACAATAGCCGGTGTTTCTTCCAATGTCTGCACAAGATTAGGCTTCATCGCCTCTTTAAGTAATGCGGTAATTGCTCCTTCCGCACCTAAATCAAACACAGTAACAGGTTCTCCTGACTTTGTATACGCTACGAGAGTATTTGAAACGCGTCGTTGCAAGTCGCTTAAATCACTCGCCAGGCAAAGAATCGCCATCATTTCGGTTGCGACCGTAATATCAAAACCGTCTTTACGCGTTGTCCCATTCACTGGACCACCCAGTCCAATTTCAATCTCTCGCAGTGCACGATCATTCAAGTCCAAGGCCCGCTTCCAAACAATGCGGCTAGGATCGATTTCTAATTCATTTCCTTGATGAATATGATTATCGATGATAGCAGATAACAGATTTGTTGCTGTCGTTAGGGCATGCATGTCCCCTGTGAAATGCAAATTGATTTCTTCCATCGGAACAACTTGTGCATAACCTCCACCTGTGGCTCCCCCTTTAAGCCCAAGCGTTGGTCCTAGAGAAGGTTCACGGAGCGCAATGGCTGTTTTCTTTCCAATAGCCGTTAGTGCGTCCCCAAGCCCAACTGTTACTGTAGACTTTCCTTCTCCAGCAGGAGTTGGATTCATCGATGTCACTAAAATGAGTTTTCCAAAATTCTCTAGGTTATGAATAGCAGTCTTATCAATCTTTGCTTTGTATTTTCCATATGGTTCTATTTCATCAGGAGTTAAATGAAGCTTTTCAGCAATCACCGTGATGGGTTGCATTTGGTTTTCTTGTGCAATTTTAATATCTGTTTTCATGAGGTCACCTCGCTTGATGCATATTCGTTTTATTATACCATAATTTGAAGCAAAAAAAAGAATGAGGATGCAATCATCCTCATTCTTTTCTTATTATTTTGGTTCTATAATTTTTAGGGTTGATGGAAATTTTCCATCAACCCTATTTTAGTGTATACAAAAAGGCCAACATCCATTATATTAAAAGCGCCTAAACCTAATACAAAAGGATGATGACCATATGAACAATATACTAGAAGCTACGCTACAAATCAAAGATAAAAACATTATCTGGGATAATACAGTTCAAGAGAAGATATTTAAAAAGAGAAAATCTTTATTTTATTCAGCTACATATACGCATAAACCAGAATTTTGTACCGTTTGTGGATGTGTTAGCCAAAATAATAATATCGTCAAAAATGGCACGAAAACTTCTCGTATCACTCTCTGTTCTGTTTCAGGCCTACCGGCCTACTTAAATCTACGCAAGCAGAGATTTCTCTGTAAAGAATGCGGCTCTTCATTTACCGCAGACACTAGTAGAATCGTAGAAAAACATTGTCATATTTCGAAACGTTTAAAAAATGAAATTAAGGCAAAAATAAGTGAAACAGTATCTGAAACATATATTGCAAAAGAAACAAATGTTTCAGTTCATACTGTAAGACGTATCATAGATGATACAGCACGATTATTGACCATTAAACCATTACA
>NZ_JVNU01000050.1 GCF_001071995.1 Streptococcus sp. 263_SSPC | reverse complement strand
TTGGCTCTGGATTTGGAGTTGGCTCTGGGTTCGGAGTTGGCTCTTCAGTTTCCTTAATTTCTTTCAATCCTTCTACCAATTTATTAAGTCCGTTCGGAGTTAATAAGTTATGTTCTGCTAGACCATTCTTGTATGCTTCTACAGCTGCTAAGTATTCTTTAGCATCTTGGCGTTCAATCTTACGAACACGTTCTACTTCAGCGTTGTATGCTGCTTCGTCTAATGGTTTGTCATCTTCAACTGGAAGAACGAAGCGTAATTCTGCTGCTGAAATATGTCCAGGATCACCGTATGTTTCATTACCAATGAAGATAGCTTTCTTCACTTTAATTGGAGCATCGAAGTTAATTACTTTTGTCTTCGCATTATTCTCCCAACCAGTAAAGTTAAAGTGATGCTCTTGGTCGTTTTCATCAAATACTGTTAGGCTACCACTCATGACACGTCCGTTTGGTCCTTGTTGACGAGGAACATATTCAAAGCGAGTAGATTCCATAGGTTTAGTGAAGTTTACAGTTAATGGTTTACCTAAGCTGTCCACTCCATAAGGCGTATGCCAGATTGAGTTTGTATTGTTATCAAATGCATACCATGGACTTTCTTCATCACTTTCATGTGGTGCATCCACATCGCTGACATCATCCCAATCTGTAGAGCTACGTTTCACTTCAAGAGCTTCTTTTGCTGCGTTCACACGTTCTACAAGGGCTTTAGCATCATCTACACTAATGTTTTCGTCTGCTTCTAATAAAGCTGCTACAGCGTCTTTATAAGCATTTAATGAATCTTGTTTGTAGTTGCCGTTTACAATTGGAGTGTTCTTATCGAACGCTTCATCCACAAGCATCTTACCTGTTAACTTGATTTCTTCAATTTCAAGGTTATCTAACATGAAGTCTTTATAACCTTTAAAGTTGATTTCGTTATTGTTTGAATCTCCTTTAGTATCTGCACCACGGGCATTTGAGTAAATACCAATCCAAGTGTTTCCACCTTTTTCACCTGTTACATAGAAACTTACTTTCTTAGGAGTTGATGAATTTTCCCAAGTGTTTTCTAAATCGTATTTCGTTAATTTACTACGACGAGTATTTTCGCCATTACCGATAACGAATGAGTATGCTCCATGTGATCCTGCTTCATAATCGAAGGTTACTTTATAAGTCTTGCCTTCTTCGAAGCGGAAGTTTTGTGGAATTGTTTGGTAAACGAGTTTGTCATAGCCTGATAAACCGTTTGTCTTCAATGACCAGTTGCCTTCGATAACATCGTTGACTTTCTTACCGTTCCAGCCACGTTGAGTATATGGTTCGTGTTTTTCAGATAAGTGAGTACGGTTATCTTGTACTCCTTCAACGTTTCCGACTACGAATGGGAAGATACCTTGAGGCACTTCTTCAAAGTCTTGTTTGAATTTACCATTTCCTGTGTCATGTTTTTCGTTGTACATTACAGATTGGTTTTCAAATACACGAATTTCATCGAAGTAAGTTGCTGCTGCATCTGCATCACGTCCAAGTTCTAATGTCACATTAGAAACATCTTCGCCTGTTGTGAAGTATACATACATATTTTGGAAGTAACTTGTGTTGTCCACTGTTGCATTCTTAGGAAGTGTGTTATGCGCATGTGCTTGTACATAGTTCTTCGCGATTGATTTGTTTGTGTAGTTAGAAATCACTTTGTCGCCTACACGGATTGTGATATCTGCACGTGCATCGCTTCGGTTATCTACACCTACATAAACAGCATATCTTGTATTTGGTTTCAAGTCTGTTAAGCGTTGTTTCAATGTCACACGTTCAGTGTTTCCTTGAATACGTAACATTTCGTTAGCCCCTTGAGATTTCACGATTTCAGCATGTTCGCTGTCACCAGTTTTTTCCCAATGATCTAATGTTCCGCTGTTGAAACCTTGGTCATAGATGTGTAGTCCTTCACTCCATACCATTGTCTTCTTGCCTTGAGGAGCTTTGTAAAGTACATATGGTTGGTTCGCATCGCCAGTAATTTGAATTTTACGGTCTGCGCCGACTGTTAATTCTACAACATCTTTCTTACCTTGGTCTGTTAGACGGTAAAGGTATACTTTATCTCCTGTCCAATCTTCAGGAAGAGTCCATTCAGTTGTTCCACCTTCAGTTGTGAAGAAGTACATCTTTTCTTTGTCGCCTGTTAAAGCTTTACCATTTTCATCCCAGTTCCATGGTACTAAGTAGCTTCCGCCATTTTCGATCACACGACCGTTTAATGTTGTCACACGTTTACGGTAGTCTGGGCTGTTAGGGTCGTTTGATTGACGAACAATCTTCACTTCGTCCCCATTGTCATTTGTTAAATGAATTTCCATTTCTGGAGTCCACTTGTAATTTTGACCATTGTCACTCATTGCAACTGGGTTACCGTTTACCCATTTAGATACTTTGTAGTGTTGGAAGTACTTCGTCATGATGTTGTTTTCGAAGAGGTTACGAATGTATCCTTCGTAGTCGCTTCGACCTTGCCATCCTTCGAAGTCTTTCATGTTATATCCACCAAGTAATGGATAGTTAGCGGCACCACCGTAGCTTGGATAGTCACCCACCCATGAGTCTTTTTGGTGGTTACGAATGAATCGAGTGATATTTGAGTTGATACCTTTAAGTGTATATCCACCGTAAGTTAAGTCAGCTGCCCAGTGTTGGAATGTTGAGTCATATTCCGCACCGAAGCCCCACTCGATTGCCATACGCCAGCCTTGAGAGTTTAATTCTTTTGCAAGTACGTGAGTTGGCCAAGCAGTGTTATCTCCTGATTGTCCGTTACCCCAGACATCCACATAAATGAAGTCTAAGTCAGCACCTAGTTTTTCTCGTAATTCTTTCCAACGATCCAAACGTCCATGTGCTAAGTCATATTCTGCATCGATGTTGATACCTTGGTCTAACCAGTTCCAACCGTACATATATGTTCCGTCAGAGTTTCTACGTAAAATCGCTTCGCTGAAGTATTTAGATTCAGGATATGTTTCAGAAGCATTGACGTGAATACCGATTTTAGCGCCGTATTCTTTTGCTCTTGCTAATAATTTCTTGAAGTCTTCAACGCCACCGATTCTCTTACCGATATCTGCATAGTTTAAGTGACCTGAGTCGTGACCTTCACTACCATATCCTTTAAGTAGGATTGATTGGCCTAAACCATCTGTGTGTAAGTTAATCTTCTTAATACCATCTAATGTCATTAAGAATGGGTTTTGCGCTTGAGATGCGAAGTTCATCGCAATACGATACGCTACTAAATCTGGAACAGATTCTGCTCCTTTTGGATTGTTCATGATATTACGATATGCAATCGCACCATCTTGCCAGTCCACCACATTATCTTTGTTTAAGTCTTTTGTGATGACTACTTTAGAACTTGGTAATTCTAATGTGTATTCTGGGAATACTAAGTTCTTATAAGCACGTTGGTACCAGTAAGGTGAGCTTTGGATACCTAAGTAGTTTACACCTTCTACACGTTGTAACGCAGTAGTTAAACGTGCAAAGTCATTTCCTTGGTAAGTAAATTGAGAGTTACTCCACACAGAAGCTGCTAATTCATTTGAAGAAACAAAACCATACATGAAGCCATAAGCGTAATCATTCATCTTCCCTGTCTTCAAGTCTAAATGATAGTCCCCTGCTCTATGTGTGTTTGTTGACATTTGGGCCCCATCAAACTTCGCATTTTGTTTATTAGAACCTACAGAAACTAATGTGTTCCCTGGGAATTCAATTGTTTGGATTAATTTTCTCACATTGTCGA
The DNA here is from genome assembly GCF_001071995.1 of Streptococcus sp. 263_SSPC. Taxonomy (GTDB): domain Bacteria; phylum Bacillota; class Bacilli; order Lactobacillales; family Aerococcaceae; genus Granulicatella. The sequence goes on along the minus strand of NZ_JVNU01000050.1, from coordinate 49,744 downwards.
CTGGTTTACCCATTTCAACATTGTTTTTATTCACTACTTTTGTCACATCGAAATGCATTTCGTTGCCGACTAATTGTAATTTCACAGTGATTTCAGCGTTGATGAATTCATCATCGTTTCTAACTGTCATTACATATTCTGCAGTAGTGTCATCAATCTTACGGTATTGAACTTCTGGAGTGACTAACACACCGTTAATTGACATTTTATCTAATTTTTGAACTTGACCTGTTAACGTTTTTCCATCTAATTCATATTCTTTAACACGTGGAAACGCCGTGTCGATGATGGCTTTTAATTGTTCTGATTGTAGTGTTTCGTAATGTACATCTTGGTCGTTACGACGGAAACCATCATCCACAGCCGGAGTTTCTTCTTCTGGTTTAATGTTATCTTGGTTGTCCGCTTTGATCGATACAGATGATAATTCTTTATAATATGTTCCAGCTTTAAGGTAAACTTTATTCACATCAGCTAAAGCGTTCTTGACAGCTTCTGGAACGACTTCTGTACTAAATAAAGCTTGTCCATTATTTGTAGCGTTTAATTGACCATCTTTCTTGTACACGATAGATAGGTGGTTTTCTTCACCCACATTTGGTGCTTCCACACGAGTCTTGCTATACCAAGTGTTTACACCTGGTCCTTTGTATTGCCAGAACCAACCGCCCTTGTCATATCCTACAAAGATGTTGTTGTCATTATCTTTATATTTTACATAAACCCCAAAACGAGTTTCTGCAGGAAGTGAATTTGCTTTAAACGTTAAGTCAACGCTTACATTTCCTTCCGCATCCGCTTGTAAACCAGCTTTTTCAAATAGTGCTTCGTCTGCTCCATTGTTGTTAGCTGTTGTTGAAGTTAATTTGTTGTAGCGTACTCCGCCTTCTTCAACGACTTCAACAGTTCCTTTCACACGGCTTACTGAGTCCCACTCTTTTTTCACTTCGGCTGTTGCTTCACGAGTTTCACCAGTCGCTGCCTCAGCTGGTTTAGCTTCTGCTGGTTTAGCCTCCGCTGGTTTAGCTTCTGTTGGTTTAGCCTCCGCTGGTTTAGCCTCCGCTGGTTTAGCCTCCGCTGGTTCTGTAGCAGCTGCTTCAGTAGCTTTTTCTTCTACTTTATCAGTTGCCACCGTGTTTGCAGCTTCATTAGAAACTGCTTCTTTTTCTTCTTTTGGCGTAGCCTCAGTTGCTGTAGCACCAGATTCTACTGCTGGTTTCTCTTCAGCAGTGGCCGCCACCTCACTAGCTGGCGTGTTTTCTACGGCCGTCGCTACTACCTCTGTTGCAGCAGCTTCAGTTGCAGAAACTGGTTGAAGCGTGCCAAAAAAGAAAGCCCCGATGATGACTGAACATGTCCCAACTGTGAGCTTTCTAATAGAGAAGCGCTGTCTCTTCTCCATATTTTGACGATTATACATAATACCCCTCCTTGATTTGTAAAAACGTTTCCATAATTAATTTTAGCACTTTCCAGATAGACCGACTTAGACTTTTTTGCTCTTTACTTATACTATTTTGCTCAATTTCAAGCGCTTTCATATTTTCTTCAAAGAATTAATGGAATTAAATCAAAAAAACTCCTAGCATCACCTGCTAGGAGTCTTCTGTTCTTTATTTTTGTCCCATATCTTTCACTTTCATAATACGAGTAATACTTGCGCGCTCGTTTTCTTCAAGTTTCATTTCGATAAAGTAAATCGTTTCTTCTAATTGCGGGATCAATCGATATTCAAGCGCGTTTACACGACGTCTTGTTTTTTCAATTTCATCTGCTAGTAATTGGCAAGTCTTTTCAATCTCTGTCAACTCTAGTAGATCATTTAACACATCTGAGATTTGTTCTACAGAGTCGTCAATTTCACTGTTCGAGTTCAAGTAACCATATTTGAAGTCACTCTCTTCGTTTTCATTTTTCACCGTGAAATGCATTTCCGGAACATACACACTCATAATGTTCTTTTCTTGTAAATCCAAGGTTACGCTTTGTGGTGGAATCGCCACTAATTCTTCGATGAACGCTTCTTCTAATGTTGCTTTGGCTAGAACGAAGCTCTTCATCCCTTCAACGAGACGCGTTTCAACCGCCTCACGCAACGCATTGTTTTTACGAATTAATTCGATGAACTGACGCATTAACTCATCTTGTTTATCCTTTAGGAGTTTATGCCCCCTTTTTGACACGACAAGACGATGCTTTAACTTCGTCAACTCCATACGGGTTGGTTTGACATTCAATCGTGTCAAAAGAATCACTCCCCTTCCGGAAGGTATTCATCTAATAACTCATCCTTAATACGTTTCAATTCCGTACGTGGAAGGATTGATAAGAGTTCCCATCCAAGGTCTAGTGTTTCTTGGATAGAACGGTTCGTATAGAAGCCTTGTCCAACATATTCACGTTCAAAACGTTCTGTGAACTCTACATATTTCTTATCAGTTTTTGATAATGCAGATTCCCCTAATACAACCGCAAGTTCTTTGGCTTGTTTACCAGTTGCATAAGCCGCGAATAATTGGTTCATCGTTGGTGCGTGGTCCTTACGAGTCTTTCCTTCACCTGAACCTTTATCTTTTAGACGAGATAATGAAGGCAATACGTTAATTGGAGGTTGAATCCCTTGTTTATCAAGAGCACGGTCCAAAATGATTTGTCCTTCTGTGATGTATCCTGTTAAGTCAGGAATTGGGTGAGTGATATCATCTTCAGGCATTGAAAGGATTGGGATTTGAGTTACCGATCCTGGCTTACCAACGATACGTCCTGCACGTTCGTAGATTGTTGAAAGGTTTGTATATAAGTAACCTGGATATCCACGACGTCCTGGAACTTCACGACGAGCCGCTGAAATTTCACGAAGCGCTTCACAGTAGTTTGTCATGTCTGTCATGATAACAAGTACGTGCATTCCTTTTTCAAACGCTAAGTACTCAGCTGTTGTTAATGCGATTTTTGGTGTCGCAATACGTTCGATAGCTGGGTCGCTCGCTAAGTTAAGGAACATTACTGAACGGTCAATCGCTCCTGTTTTACGGAAGTCTTCCATGAAGTATTCCGCTTCGTCGAAGGTAATCCCCATTGCAGCAAATACTACCGCGAATTTTTCGTCGCTATTTAATACAGTCGCTTGACGTGCGATTTGGGCTGCTAACTCTTTGTGAGGAAGCCCTGAACCAGAGAATACTGGTAATTTTTGTCCACGAACAAGAGTGTTCAAGTGGTCAATCGCAGAAATCCCTGTTTGGATAAATTCATCCGGATAGTCACGAGAAACTGGGTTAATCGCTTGTCCGTTTACGTCTAAAGTCGCTTCTGGAAGGATTTCAGGACCATTATCCATCACGTTCCCCATTCCATCAAAAATACGACCAATCATGTCTTCAGATACGTTTAATGATAATGGTTTACCACGGAAACGTACTTTTGTATCACGAATGTTGATTCCGCTTGGTCCTTCGAAAATCTGAACCATTGCTTTATCTTCGTTTACTTCCAATACTTGTCCATGACGTAATTCACCATTTTGTAATTGGATTTCAACCAACTCATCATATTTAACGCCTTCGACTTGTTCAACCATCATTAAAGGGCCAACAACTTCACTAATCGTACGATACTCTTTAAGCATGTGTCATCCCTCCATGTTGAATTGTTTTTTCGATATCTGCTTTGATTTGAGCTTTAATTTCTTCAAAGCGTGCAATCTCAGCTTCTGGAATATATTTAGAACGAGCAATACGGTCACGTACTTCTTCTGTTCCATCCATAATTTCCGCATAGTAAGAACCAAGTTTCATCGCATTACGCGCTTCTTTTTCGAACGTTAAGATGAGCTCTAACATACGATATTGTTTTTCGCGTGATGTAAATGTATCGACATCGTCAAACGCGTTTTGTTGTAAGAAGTCTTCACGAAGAGATTTCGCGATTGTCATTGTTAAACGGTCACGTTCAGATAATGATTCAAGACCAACTAAACGAACGATTTCTTCTAAGCTTGCTTCTTCTTGTAATGTGTTCATTGCATGTTGAACAAATTCAGACCAGTTCGAATGCACATTCTCATCCATGTATTTACCAACTTCTGGGTCATACAATGAGTAAGAAGTTAACCAGTTCATAGATGGGAAGTGACGTTTTTGCGCCAATGTTGCATCTAATCCCCAGAATACTTTCGCAACACGTAATGTATTTTGTGTTACTGGTTCTGATGTGTCTCCCCCTGGAGGTGATACGGCACCGATAGCTGTAATGGTCCCTTCACGACCTTCGCTACCTAATGTTTCAACACGTCCTGCACGTTCGTAGTATTCTGCGATACGGCTTCCTAAGTAAGCTGGGTACCCTTCGTCCCCTGGCATTTCTTCTAAACGTCCAGACATTTCACGAAGCGCTTCTGCCCAACGTGATGTAGAGTCCGCCATGATGGCTACGTTATATCCCATATCACGGAAGTATTCCGCAATTGTGATACCTGTGTAAATAGACGCTTCACGAGCAGCTACTGGCATGTTTGAAGTGTTGGCGATTAAGATGGTACGTTCCATGATTGATTCACCTGTTGTTGGGTCAATCAATTCAGGGAATTCATTCAATACGTCTGTCATTTCGTTTCCACGTTCCCCACAACCTACGTATACTACGATATCCACGTCAGCCCATTTTGCGATTTGGTGTTGCACCACTGTTTTACCAGCTCCGAATGGTCCTGGTACAGCTGCTGCTCCCCCTTTTGTTACTGGGAAGAAAGTATCGATAACACGTTGTCCTGTTAACATTGGAACTTCAGTGTTTTTCTTTACTTTATATGGACGACCACGACGTACCGGCCAACGTTGGATTAAGTTGAAATCACGTACGCCTGATTCTGTTTCAATTTGGTACACTGTATCTTCGATTTTGAAGTTTCCAGCTTCCACTTTTACTAATTTACCTTTCACACCGTAAGGCACCATGATTTTATGTTGTACAACTTTAGTTTCTTGTACATAACCGATAATGTCTCCGGCTTCTACTTCTTGACCCACAGTAGCAGTAGGAACGAATTCCCACTCTTTTTCACGGTCAAGAGGATCCACGTTTGTTCCGCGGACTAAGAAGTCACTTTGTGATACTTCTTTAAATTTATTGAGGGGACGTTGAATCCCATCAAACATTTGAGATACAATCCCTGGCGCCAATTCAACAGATAAAGCTTCCCCTGTTGTTTCGACGGGTTCTCCTGGTCCAATTCCTGAAGTTTCTTCATATACTTGAATGGATGCAATATCTTTACGCATTTCGATGATTTCACCGATAAGGCCTAGATGACCTACACGACAAATATCTTGAATATTCGCATCTTCCATTCCTTCAGCAGTCACAAGAGGACCTGATACTTTTACGATTCTTCCGATCTTCACTGAGGTACCTCCCTTAGTTTCGTGTATTGGTTGGTTATAAGATGTTTTGTCCAACCGCTTTTTCTACATTTTCTTGAATTCTTGATTTTCCAATTCCTAAAGACCCTTTATGGTTCGGAATGAGGATGATGGCTGGTGAAATTTCTGCATCATAACGACGAATCGTTTCCGGAATTTGACTAGCAATAGCTTCCGTTACATAAATGATGCCGACTTCATCTTCAGCAAGTTCATCAATCATCTTGCGTGCCGTTTGCGCTTCGTGGCAAGGGAACACGTTAAATCCTAAAATTTTAAAAGGAAGGATGGAATCTTTGTCGCCAACTACGGCAATTTTATGAGACATAAACTGGTCGCATCCTTTCTCTTAATTGTTCTTCTGTAAACTCATTGTCCACACCTACAAGTAATAGACGAAGGTTTTTAACTTCCATCTCAAGCGCATGAATATACGCAAGACTTGGCAAGGGTCCAAATGGTTCAAAAGTCGCTTCTTCTAGAATGTGATGAATCAATTCTTCTTTTAATAATTCCAATGCAAAGACTGGATGTTCTTCCTGTTCTAAAATCGCAACAAACTTGTCATAGTATGGAACATGACGATAAAGGTCAACAAGAGCCTCTGTGCCCTTTTCAAGCACTTCGTCGATTAATAATGTCTTATCTACAGTACCTTCGCTAGACAATACCCCAATTAAGAATGAGCGTGATTGTTTTTGCTTTGTGGCACGAATTAACGTTGTGATGTTTCCCATATCAATCATAATGTTCACGATTTGATGGATGACCTCTTGATTCATTGTACGGTCGATGAGTCGAAGATGTTTGAAATAGTAGCGATCCATAAATACATCGGCTGCTTCTAGGCGACCAAAGTTTTCAAAATCGGCATATGCTTCACGAACCCCTTCAATCATGATATCTGGTACATCAAGTGAATCTTGAGTTTCGACTAATTGATTTAATGTATCGAAGGAATAACGTCCTAACGGAACACATAAATGTTTTAAGTCTTTTCCAGAGAACTTCGATTTTAGAAGAACTTTTAAATTATGGTAAGTGTAACGAATCGAGAATACATCAAGGAGTGATGCATCTGGAATGAGTTCTAATACCTCATCATAGTTGCGTTTCAAATGGGCATCTAGGACTGGGTCGAACTGTCTTGATTCGAGAACTTCTTGTACATCTACCTCATAACTTGTCTTTTGCAAGGCTTCTAATGCTTGTTGTAAGGATTTAGATACGAGAATCCCATTCAATTGTTCCTTGGACAGTAATTGCTGTTCAAGAATACGAACGGTCGTATTCACTCCTGAATAGGCTAAATCATTCATTCCATCCCTCCTTACCCAATGAATGCTTTTCTAGCTAAGATAGGTGAATATTCTTCTTTTAAATCTTCAATTAATGCTTCGAATAAATAGTTATATTCGATACCTTCTTGTTTCAACACAAATCCAGCTTTCTTTGGAAGGGTTGCTTCGTCGATGTTAACAAAGGCAAATTGCGAAGTTAATGCATGTTTGTCTTCATCGCTCAAACGAGAAACAGTTTCCTCTCCAAAAGTAAGTGTTGTTGGTTGTTGTTTTGGTAATTTGCGAATAGCTGACTCGATAAAGAGACGTAATGTTTCCCCGCTCCAGGTAGACATTACTTGTAGAACGTCCTCAAATACACTTTCAAGAAGTTCACGTTTGACGCGCAAGACTTCTTTTTTACTTGCGTTCAAAATAGTCTGTTGCTCTTTTTCGTATTGTGATTTTGCTTCTTGTTTTAATGCAGTTTTCTTCGCCATTTCTTGTTGCGAATATTGTGCATTCATTTGATTGATGCGTTCTTCTTGTTCTTTAGTAGCAACCTCAATTCGCTGCTTTGATTCTTTTTCTAAATCCGCTAGAATAAGTTGTTTTAGTTGCTCTAAATCTTTCAAGAATACCCCTCCTCTTAACCTTTGTTAATGATAATTAAGATAGAAGCAAGTAATCCTAAGATTGCGTAAGTTTCAACCATTGCGGCAAAGATAATCCCTTTAGTAGATTCTTCAGGTTTTTTCGCTAAGATTTGTACACCTGCTGCTGCTACTTTACCTTGGGCAATCCCTGAGAATAAACCAGTGAATGCGATTGGTAAAGCTGCCATGAATAAGTATAAACCAGCTGCTAAAGTCATTGAAGCTGACATGTTAATCATGATGAAGAAGGCAACGATGAATCCGTAGATCCCTTGTGTACCAGGTAATAGTTGTAAGATTAATGCTTGAACGAATTTTTCAGGTTGTTCTTTAATTAAGGCAGCTGCTGCTTCACCGGCAATCCCTACCCCTTTTGATGATCCAATCCCTGAGAAGATAATGGCAATTGCCATCCCTAGAGCAGCAAAGATTTGCCCTCCACCATTTTCAGCGAAAAATGTTAACCAGTTTGTCATAATTATATTTCCTCCATTTATTCTGATTTCTGTTGTTTAATATCAACGTATTTTTCATATGTTTTGAACGGTTTTAATGCGCGTCCGCCGCCGTCGTAGAATTTACCAAAGAATTCAACGAACTGTAGACGTAAGCCGTGAACGTAAGCTCCAAGGAATGAAAGGAAAATATTCAACCCTTGTAAGGCTACGATTAAGAAGATACCTGCTGTGAAACGTGCAATTGGTGGAAGGAATCCTACCAACATATTGAACGCACTCGCGATACTTCCCCCTGATACAGCTAGCGCCATTAAACGTGTGTAACTCACGACGTCTGCTACGTATCCACTAATTCCGTACAAGGTATATAGACCGCTCGCTAAACCGCCCCACTTGTTTTCGCTCGATAGGACAGTTACGACTACAATCGCAACGGCTGCAATAATCGCAATCGATGAACCGATTGTCGCAATCCAAGAAATATTGAGTACCATTGAGCCTAAGACATAAAGAATGATTCCCGTAATAATCGCTAACCATCCTAGATGACTCGTATAGGCATCAACATAAGCTTTTTTCTTTAGATTTGAGTAAGCCCCAAGTGATAAGCCGACCATAATTTGAATAACCCCGAAGATAATCGATAAGATCATAATCGTAATGAGGTCTTTTGAAAGTGATAGTGGCTGGAATGGTAAATCCGCACCGAATGCTGATCCAAATATAATCCCCCAGATCATTACTGGGTAGCTTAGTAAGTGGAAGAACTTCAAGTTGCGGTTCATTCCTTTATCAAAATGGAAGAACTTCAACATGATGAATGTTCCCAACCAGAGAAGCGCTCCGTATCCTAAGTCCGCTGCCATCATCCCGAAGAAGACGAGATAGAATGGTGCTGTATAAGGCGTTGGGTCTAATTCTCCGTATTTTGGTAATCCATACATTTCTGTTAGATTTTCGAATGGTTGTAAGAAGGCATTGTTTTCTAAAACCGTTGGCACTTCTTCGTATTCCTCTTCAGCAATCTCTAGTGGTAAGAAGACATATTCGCCTTCCCCTAACTTTTCTTTGAGTTGAACTTCAACGTCATCGACTGCTTTTGTAGTTAACCACCCTTGAAGCACGAATACATGTTGACCATTCACCAATTCATTTTTGGCTTGTTCTTTTTGTAATTCGTTATAGGTCACTTCCGCAGAAAGTTGTAACTTGCGAAGAAGGTCTTTTTCTTCTTGTAAGTCCTCTAACACTTTCTTCTTAGCATCCACAACTGCTTGTTGCGCTTTAAGATTTTTCTCCAACTCAACAGAAGGAGCTTCTTCAAACGCATACCATACAATACTGAAGTGTGCTTTCGCTAACTCTTCTTTGGCAGCTTGTTGTGCTTTTCGTGGATATGTCACCAATACTCCGATTTCTTCACGTGTGTGATACACTTCGTGAACGGAAATCAATTCACTCTCTTTTAATCCGTCCAAGTACGCATTATCCGTCGCTTGAGGAATCGTCCCCATTTTCGTTTTCGTATATGGATGTTTAAAGATATCTTTCGGATAGAAATCCAGTGCACTCCACTTACGAAGCAAGGTCTCTTTCTCACGAAGTTCTTTTAATTCGTCATCCTTTTTACGAAGCGTGTTACGAATACTTTCAACATGTTCCACTAATGCATCAGTGTCCCAGTTTTGTACTTCTTTTTGTAATTCAGAAAGTGCAAATTGCTCTCTTGGCGTTTTTAACTTTTGAATTAATGACGGTTGCTTTTGATTTTTTTCGACAAAAGTAATAGCCGCATGAATCCCTTCGAATTTCTGTTGAAGAGCGTTCATTTCCTCTGCATCAGCTTCTTGTAAAGCGATGGAATTTTCGGTAAATAGTTCTTTCGCCTGTTCTAGCGAGGTTACTTCTAAAGATTGTAATTCTTGAATAGCATCCAATAGGTCATTTTGTTTGTCCGTTGGGGCAATCAACATCACCTTATTCATTTTAGCTATTGCCATATCTCTTCAACACCTCCTTCACAGTATCCTGAACTAAATCCTGTTTCAGATGATTGAAACGTTCTTTCAGCGCAGCAATTTCCGCTAATTCGTCTTCTTTCACTTTCGCTTCGAACTCTGCTTTCTTTTGTTGATTTTTTTCTTTCAACTCAGCTTTGTAGACTTCTAACGAATGTTCCATATTCGATTTAGCTTCGTTCACTCGTTGATCTGTTGCAGCATTCGTTTGGGATAATTGTTCATCGAACTTTTCCTTCAACGCTTTTGCTTCAGACTCAATGGCCAAAACAGAATTTAGAATCTCTTGACTCATGTGACACCTCCAATCCATTCGCTTTCACGAATAGTAAAATGCTTTTCTTAACTATTATAAACTTTATTTTGCATTCATTCAAACGATAATTTCCCATAATCTCGGGCAAACTCAAACTTTATAAATAGGAAGAAACACATCTTTTTTTGAAAAACTTTTTCTTTTCTATTGCATTTTAGAACATTTGTTCGTATAATAAATATGCAAACAAATGTTCGGAGGTATCGAAAATGGAACAACGCAAATCAACATTTACATCATTTATCAAACCATTCATTAATAAACTACAAGTCTCTCAAGAAGAATATGAAGAAAAAGATGTGTTCTTTAAACCAACTGTAATGCCCCTAATCGACGTGGTTGAACAAATTCACCATAGTTTCTACTTCAAGAAACCAATCGTACTCCACTTCGAGAAATACGATAACGCTGGAAATCTAGTAACATTCACAAAGAACGGTACGATTAAGAGCCCTATCCAAATGAATAATCACTTTGTGTTCCTAGAACAAGGATCAAACATCACTCACATCTTGAATGTGGAACAAATCGTCGCTTGCATGGAGTTAGATTAATCCGCCATTACCATATTTGGTAATTACCAAATATGGTAATGTTTATTTTTAAAATTGAATCTAGCCAAGGCTAAAAAGTCCAAATATGGACATGTCCATATTTGGACTTTTTCGATTAAGACAATATAAAAAATGCACTCACAAACGCTATTGTGAGTGCATTTTTTGCTGTGGTTTGTTGATTTTAGTTGAGCTCGCCATCGCAGAAATGGCGTGCGTTTCCTCAAACGTCCGCAGAACGTTACACGTTCCTTCCGGCGTTCGAGTCCAACGTTCCATTTCTGGGCGCGATGTCTCGCATCCTATAAGATTGGAGCAAAAAATCTTGCGAATTTCTGTTTAAATTTCTTCCAGCGATCTTGTTTTTCGAAATATTTTTCGTTCGCGATGGTACAGTTTTTCAAGTCGTGCAGGAATTCCTCTTCGACTTTTTTAGCGAACTGTTCGTTATAAACGAAGGCATTCACTTCGAAGTTTAATCGGAAGCTTCTCATGTCAAAGTTGGACGTTCCAACGGTTGCCATTTCACCATCGACGACCATCGTTTTGGCATGAAGGAACCCTTTTTGATACACATAGATTTTCACGCCTGTCTTGAGTAATTGGCTAGAATAGTATTCTGTTGCACGGTAAACAACTGGATGGTCCGGCTTACATGGAATCATGACGCGCACGTCCACTCCAGACATCGCGGCAATTGACAGCGCCTCTTGAATACTCTCATCCGGGATAAAGTATGGAGTTTGAATCCACACTGATTTCTTCGCCATTAAAATCATCTTCACAAGGCCAAACTTGATTTTCTGAACATCGCTATCTGGACCAGTTGAGACGATTTGCATCGTATTTTCTCCCTTGGTTTCAGTTAACGGAAAATACTCCGGAATAAATTCACGTCTTTTTTCCTCTTTAACCGCGGCATTCCAATCGACTAAGAATCGCGATTGCAATGAATAGACCGCATCTCCGGCAATGCGAATATGCGTATCACGCCAAGCACCAAGCGGGCCTTTGCCTAAATATTCATCACCGACATTAAAGCCGCCAACATAGCCGATTTCACCGTCGATGACCACAATCTTACGGTGGTTACGGTAGTTAATACGCCAGTTGATAAACCCAAGTGTGTACCCGAAGAAGGCAACAGACTGACCGCCTGCTTCATGCAATTTATTCCAGAAAGAATTGCGTGTCATACGTGACCCTAGGGCATCATAAATAACAAGGACTTCGACGCCCTCTTGCGCCTTATCGATTAAGAGTTGCATAATTTCTTCGCCAATTTCATCTTGGTTGAAGATGTAATACAGCAAGTGAATATGATGTTTGGCGTTTTTAATATCTTCTTTTAGACGGTCAAACTTCTCTTGTCCGTCCACAAAAATCTCTACATCATTATTCTCGGTAATAATCGCATCATCGGCTTCCAGGAAGAAGGATGCTAATTCTTCTTGGTACGGGTTCTTAAAGCGAAATTTCGCAGGCCCGATTTTTTCCTTCGTATAGGCCAAGTCTCGTTGTTGCTGCTCGACTAATTCTTGAAGACCAACTGTTTCTTGCGCACGCAAATTAAAGATGCGTTTTTTACGAATACGTCTACCAAAGAAGAAGTAGATGATAAATCCGATGACTGGAAGCATCACAAGGACAATCAGCCATCCCCATGTCGCAGCAATTTCACGAGGCTCACGAAACACCGTGATAATGGCAGCAATGGTATTGAGTAAAATGATGATATAAAGAATCGAACTAATAAATGCCATTGGCTCTCCTCTCAAAATTGAAAGAAAAAAGACCGCGACGAATCAGGGCATTTCTCTTTTTTACTATTAATCGTTTAATAAATGTGATTGTTCGCGACGTGATAAGAAACGTGTTCCTTTTGGAATATATAACGAACGTTTCACGTAAATTGGTGTTACTAAAAGTACGAGTGTCACAACTAATGTCACAACAAAGTTCATTCCAAAGCCGAAGAACCCTTGTGCTAAAGCCACTTTCTCAGCTGAGAATAGAGATGGTGCACCGATGGCTGTACCAATTGCATGTAACCCATAGCTCACAAAAGTTGCGATAATGCTTGCTGTTACAACGTTTAATGTTGTTGATGATGTACGCGCATTGAAGGCTGTACGAACGGTGTTACGTGCAAAGAATCCTGCAACGCCCACGAATCCGTATGCCATCACTGAATCGTGGAAAGGAACCATAAAGTATCCTGCTCCACTTGGATGAATAAACATATGAATGACACCGAACAACACGCTTGCAATGCATCCCCACACTAAACCGCGACGTAACGCCACGAAGATTAATGGGATAATCGCAAGGTCTACGACAAATGGAAGTGCCTCTTGTGGGACATACGATAATACCGCACTTACCACAACGGCTCCAAGTACTTCAAGTAAGATTTTAACTGCTTTTGAATTCATTCTAATCTCCTTAAATTCAATTATTTCTTATAGTTCGAAGCTTCCATAATCATCGGTAAGATGACTGGGCGACGTTTTGTTTTATCGAATAAGTAACGACTTAACGCGTCTCTGACTTCTTGTTTTAGGCGTGGCCATTCGAAATCATCACTTGCTAAGTTTTCTTCAACAACATCTGTCACAATCTTTTGCGCTTCTGTTAAGAGTTCTTCACTTGTCTTCATATACACGAATCCGCGTGAAATAATTTGTGGTCCGCTAAGGATTTTTCCTAGACGTCTTGAAATTGTCACAACTGCAACGAACACCCCGTCTTCAGAAAGAATCTTACGGTCTTTTAGAACGATATTTCCGATATCTCCAACACCGATTCCGTCTACTAAGACATTTCCTGCTGGAACTTGTCCTGTAACGCTCATGCGGCCGTTTTCGATTTCCACGACATCCCCTTTACCAGGAATGAAGATGTTTTTATATGGAATGCCTAATTCATTGGCGAGTTCTGCATGCGCTAAAAGGCTACGATATTCGCCTTGAACTGGGATGAAGAATGTTGGTTGAAGTAAATTCATCATCAACTTCAAGTCGTTTGGAGTTGCGTGTCCACTTGATTTCTTGCTGTTAGCCATTTCGAACACTTCCGCATCCGCACGGTAGATTAAGTCTTTTGTGCGAGCGATTTGTGTTTCCATTGCTACAGATGGAGTTGTTGCGATATATACTAAGTCGCCTTCGTGTAAGTTCACTTGACGATGACGTCCAAGCGCCATCTTTTGCAAGGCTTTAATCGGCTCTCCAGCATTTCCAGTTTCAAGGATGACTAATTCATCATCGGCTAATTTCTTCATTTGATTGAAGTTTACGATTAACTCTTTATCTGGAACAGTTAATTTATTCAAGCTTAATGCGATATTGACGATTTCTTCAAGCTCAGATCCTGTTAGGAAAATCTTGCGGCCTGACTCGTAAGCAGCATTAATGACTTGTTGAATACGTAAAATATTACTTGCAACGCAGGCAACGATAATACGGCCTTCCGCATTCATGAATGTCTCTAACATCGTTTCGGCTACTTTACGGTCGCTGACGTTTTCGACTGTGCTTTCTGCGTCACTTGAATCGCTAAGAAGCGCTAATACATAATCTTCACCAACATCGGCGATTCGTCCAAAGTTTGTTTGATATTCCACTGCAGCACTTTGGTCGAACTTGAAGTCTCCAGTGTACACAATATTTCCTTCGCTAGTTTTAATCACAATCGCTAATGAATCTGGAATTGTGTGCGTTGTTTTAAAGAACTTCACAGTTGCTGTTGGAAAATCAATCTCTGTATTTTCTGTTACTTCATGATAGTCGTCAAATCCTTTAACAACGTTTGAAGACTCTACATAGTATTTTGCAAGAGCAATCGTTAATTTTGAGCCGAATACCGGTGCATCAATGTTTTGTAAGAAATAAGGCAAGGCTCCTACTGCATCGGCATGTCCGTGCGTTAAGAAGACCCCAGCGATACGGTCTCTATTTTCTTCTAAGTATGTGAAATCAGGAATGACAACATCAATCCCTAATAGTTCATCTTCTGGATAGACAAGACCGCAATCTAAAACGAAGATCTCTTCTTCCACTTCAACGGCATATAAGCTCTTACCGTTTTCTCTCACACCACCAAGTGCGATGATTTTAATTGAACTCATGGTTTACCTCTCATTTTCTATTATTTAAATTGATTCCTCTGGGCAGATTTCTCCACCCTATATACTCTATAAGAATATCATATTTGTCGTTTTTTTGCGAATATCAAAGAATCTAAGAAGTGCTCTATTGTTGTACTTTTGAAGAAAGAAAAAAGCCCCTGCAAAATGCAGAGGCTAGAATTGAAAGATTATTCTTTATCTTCTTTTGGTAATAATGCTTTACGTGATAAGTTGATACGTCCTTGTCCGTCGATTTCGATAACTTTAACAGTCACTTTGTCGCCTAAAGCAAGTACATCTTCTACTTTACCAACGCGTTCGTGTGCTAATTCAGAGATGTGAACTAATCCATCTTTTCCTTTAGCGATTTCTACGAACGCACCGAATTTTTCGATACGGCGTACAGTTCCTTCGTATACTTGACCTACTTCGATTTCACGTGTTAAATCTTCGATGATTTCTTTTGCACGTTGAATCATAGCAGCATCTGTAGAAGCGATTGATACGTGACCTTCTTGGTCGATATCGATTTTAACGCCTGTTTCGTCGATGATAGAGTTGATTGTTTCCCCACCACGTCCGATAACTACTTTAATCTTATCAGGGTGGATAGAAATCATTTCAATCTTAGGTGCATATGGGCTTAACTCTTTACGCGGTTCAGCAATTGTTGATGTTAATTCTTCAAGAATTTCAAAACGTGCTTTCTTCGCTTGCGTTAGGGCTTCACGTAAGATTTGTTCTGTAATCCCTTGAATCTTAATATCCATTTGAAGAGCTGTAATTCCGTCTTTTGTTCCGGCTACTTTAAAGTCCATGTCTCCTAAGTGGTCTTCTAACCCTTGGATATCTGTTAAGACTGTGTAGTTTGTACCGTCAGAAATAAGACCCATTGCGATACCTGCTACAGGTGCTTTAATTGGCACACCAGCAGCCATCAATGCTAATGTTCCCGCACAAATACTTGCTTGAGAAGAAGAACCGTTTGATTCTAATACTTCTGATACAAGACGGATTGTGTAAGGGAAGTCTTCTGGACTTGGAATCACTTGTTTCAATGCACGTTCCCCTAGCGCACCGTGACCAATTTCACGACGACCTGGGCTACCAGCACGACCAACTGAACCTACAGAGAATTGTGGGAAGTTGTAGTGGTGAATGAATCGTTTACCTTCTTCGATTCCTAAACCATCAATCACTTGGTATTCTCCAAGAGGTGCAAGTGTTGCTGAAGTTAATGCTTGCGTTTGTCCACGTGTGAATAAACCTGAACCGTGAACACGTGGTAATAAGTCAATTTCTGAAGATAATGGACGAATTTCATCGATCTTACGACCATCAGGACGTACTTTTTCTTCAGTGATTAAACGACGTACTTCGTCTTTTTCTAAGTTATCAACTAATTGAGAAACTTGTTTTAGAAGTCCTGCTTTTTCGTCATTTTCTTCTAATACGGCTTCGAAGTGCTCGATAGCTGTTTCTTTTACTTTTTCGATGTTTGCTTCACGCGCTAATTTTTCTTCTGTTTGAATCGCGTGAACCATTGCTTCGCTGAATAAATCTTTTACTTGTGCTTCGATAGCTGGGTCGAATGAAAGTAAAGTTACTTCCATTTTTTCTTTACCAACTTCGCGAACGATTTCTTCTTGGAAAGCTACTAATTTTTTAATTTCTTCGTGACCGAATAATAATGCACCAAGCATATCTTCTTCGTTCACTTCTTTAGCTGAACTTTCTACCATGTTGATGGCAGTTGCAGTACCAGCTACAGATAATTCGATATCTGAGTTTTCTTTTTGTTCTGTAGTTGGGTTAATGACGTATTCGCCGTTGACACGACCTACGTCTACCCCAGCGATTGGTCCATCAAATGGAATATCTGAAATACATAATGCTAATGAAGAACCAAACATTGCTGCCATTTCTGGTGGGCAGTTAGGATCTACTGACATTACAGTATTTGTGATTTGTACTTCGTTACGGAAACCTTCCGCAAACATTGGACGGATTGGACGGTCGATTAAACGCGCTGTAAGAGTAGCATGTTCACTTGGACGGCCTTCACGTTTGATGAAGCCTCCAGGAATTTTACCTGCTGCATACATTTTTTCTTCGTAGTTAACCGTTAACGGGAAGAAATCTGTATCTTTTGCTTGTTTTGTACCAACAGCCGCTGTTAACACAACAGTATCACCGTAACGTACTAACACAGCACCATTGGCTTGTTTTGCTAATTGGCCGATTTCAACTGTTAATTGACGTCCGCCCCAGTTGTAGCTAAAAACTTTCTTTTCTGACATAACTAATCTCCTTTTCTCTTATTTGCGTATCTTCCAGACCTACTTTTAGAAATAAAAACGTTCGACGGGTTCAACCGCTTTTATTTCTAAAGTAAGATGACTCTAGAAGATACAAAGTTTGTCATACAGAGTCATTTTACCATATCTGCCCATTAAGTACTATTCTTTTGCGATAAAAAAAGACGCGTGGCCTTTCTCCCCATATGGCGAAGAAAACCACTCGTCTTTTTTGTTGAATTTTATAATGTCACAACATTTCCTTGTTCGAAAATAGTGAACTCTTTTGTTTCTAGGTTTGCTTCTAAGCGTGCTTCTGAAGCACCTGAAGCGTCCTTACGTGTAATCACGATGGTGTTTTCACTTGGTGTTTTTACTTCAAAAGAACCTTCTAAATCAAACGCTTTTGATGTATTTCTGAAGCGCAATAAGTTGATTAGTTTTTTCACGACTGGACGTTTTACTTCACGGTCGATTTCCTCTAATGTGTAGTAATGACGGTTGATGTTACGTCCTTCTTTTGAAGATTCTAATAACTCGATGTCATTTTCCCCAGCAAGTAATCCAACATAATATACTTGCGGAATACCAGGTGCAAAGCATTGTAACACACGTGATAATAAGTAACTTGCATCATCATTTCCTAAGGCACTGTAGTAAGTACTGTTGATTTGATAGATATCTAAGTTATTGTATTTTTCACTTGAGTAGATACGTTTTACGTTGGCACCTACTTCATATAATTTATTTGAAGTGTAATCTAGCTCTTTATCTGTTAATAAGTCTCTAGCATCCACGACACCGATTCCGTCATGCGTATCAAGTGTTGTAAATTGCTTCATTGGACTCATTTGTAACCAGTTTGCTAAACGATTTGATTTACCTGAGTATAGTGAATATAAGACTACCATTGGTAATGCAAAGTCATATACGAAGTAATCATGATCTGCAATCTTCATTTGAATGGAATAGTGCTCATGAATTTCAGGAAGCAATTCTACTTGGTATTTCGCTGCTTCGTCACGCACTTCATTGAGTAAGTCCCAAATATCTGGTTCTACGAAGAAGTCGTTTGTATCAAGTTTCTTCACTGCATACGCAAATGCGTCTAAACGAATCAATGAGCAGCCATGACTTGCCATGTCTTTAATCGTTTCACGAATAAACTCTTTCACGATTTCTTTACGAACATCAAGGTCGATTTGTTCTTCCCCGAATGTGTTCCATACTTCTTCAGTAGTTCCATCGGCAAAATGAACCGCCTGGAATGGCGCTTTATCTTTACGTTTATAAATCAAGTCGATATCCGCTTGGTTTGGACGACCTTCTGGGAAAAACTCATGAATACGGATAAACATATCTTTGTAAGGTGAGTTCTCGTGATTTTCTTTAAAATCTTGGAAAAACTTAGACTCACGAGAAATATGGTTAATCATGAAGTCGAACATTAAATAATATTGTTCCCCTAGAGCATCCACATCTTCCCACGTTCCAAGAGCGGGATCCACACGGGTATAGTCGCTTGGAGCGAATCCTCTATCCCCTGTAGATGGGAAAAATGGTAATAAATGGACCCCACCAATGGCGCCTTGGAAATATTTATCTAAAACGCCTTTTAAGTCCTTCATATTGCTTCCCATGCTATCTGAGTAAGTAATCAGCATGGCTTCGTTTTTAATTTGCATGGAGTTCACCGTGTCCCTTCATTCAATCGATTAGTTTAATTTCCAAATGTCACGGTTGTAGTCTTCGATTGTACGGTCACTTGAGAAGAAACCAGCCATTGCGATGTTTGTCACCACTTTAGCATTCCATTCGTCTCTGTTTTCGAAATCGCGATACATACGTTCTTTTGTTTCAATGTAATCTTCTAAGTCTAATAATGTCATGAACCAGTCTTTAGTTGTTAATTCGTGGTATAGACGTTCTAGACGTTCTTTATTTCCGACTGCAAGTAAAGCGTCACTCTTCACGAATTCTACTAAAGGACGGATTGCGTCTCTCTTAGCAAATTCGCCAGCGTTATAATCGCCTTTTTCATAGTGCGCAATGACTTCATCACTCTTCTCACCGAAGATATAGATATTGTCGTCGCCCACAAGTTCGTGGATTTCCACGTTCGCACCATCTTCTGTACCAAGAGTTAATGCCCCGTTTAGCATGAATTTCATATTTCCTGTTCCGCTAGCTTCTTTTGAAGCAAGAGAAATTTGTTCAGAAATATTACATGCTGGAATTAAGTGCGTTGCAGCCGTTACGTTGTAGTTTTCAACCATTACGACTTGTAAGTATGGACTTACTTCTGGGTCATTAGCGATTAATTCAGATAATGAAAGAATTAAATGAATCACGTCTTGTGCAATGACATATGCAGGAGCAGCTTTACCACCGAAGATAATTGTAATTGGTCTAGCTGGAATGTTTCCGTTCTTGATATCTAAATATTTATGAATCACATATAAAGCGTTCATTTGTTGACGTTTGTATTCGTGCATACGTTTGATTTGGATATCAAAAATAGAATTTTCATTCACTGTGATACCTTGTTTTTCTTGTAGGTAAACACTTAAACGTTTCTTGTTATCAAGTTTAATCTTGTCTAATTTTTCGCGAACAACCGCATCATGACGGAAAGCTTTCAACGCTTCTAATTTAGAAGCATCTTTGCGCCACTCTGTACCGATTGTTTCATCTAATAATTTAGCAAGTTCTGGGTTGGCATGAATTAACCAACGACGGAATGTAATCCCGTTTGTTTTGTTGTTGAACTTCTCTGGATAAATTTCATAGAAATTCTTCAATTCACTTTCTTTTAAGATATCCGTATGAAGTGCCGCAACACCATTTACGCTATATCCGTAGTGAATATCCATATGCGCCATGTGAACACGGCCATGTTCGTCGATGATTGCTACTGATGGATCTTCATATTTTGCTTTTACGCGAGCGTCTAATTCTTTAATAATTGGCACTAAATGTGGCACTACTTTTTCTAAGTATGCTAAAGGCCATTTTTCTAATGCTTCTGATAAGATTGTGTGGTTTGTGTAAGCTGTCATTGCAGATACGATTTCCACCGCTTCATCGAATTCAATTCCACGTTCCCCAAGTAAACGAATTAATTCAGGAATCACCATTGATGGGTGCGTATCGTTAATTTGAACAGTTGCATATTCTGCTAAGTCGTGTAAGTTACTTCCTTTAGCAAGTGCTTCGTCGATTAATAATTGAGCACCGTTACTTACCATGAAGTATTGTTGGTAAATACGTAATAATTCACCTTGCTCATCGCTATCATCTGGATATAAGAATAATGTTAAGTTTTTAGCGATTTGTGTTTTATCAAATGAGATTGAATCACTTGAAACTAAAGACTCATCGATTGATTCAACATCGAATAAGTGTAATTTGTTTTTAGTAGATTGTTCATATCCTAATACATCAATATCAAACATTTTTGATGTTAATGTATAGTCTGCAAAAGGTACTTTATAAGAAGTTTCAGTTGGAACTAACCAGCTTTCAGGTGTTAACCAAACGTTTGGCACTGCATCTTGTTGGTTGTTTTTGAATTTTTGTTCGAATAAACCATAATGGTAGTTCAAACCAACGCCGTCTCCTGTTAAACCAAGAGTTGCGATAGAATCAAGGAAACATGCTGCTAGACGACCTAGACCACCATTTCCTAAAGATGGTTCTAATTCGATTTCTTCGATTTCAGCTAATGTATGCCCTGCTTCAGCAAGCACTTCTTTTACTTCATCGTAAAGGCCTAAGTTAATTAAGTTGTTTGATAATAATTTACCGATTAAGAACTCTGCAGAAATGTAATACACTTTTTTCTTACCATTATTTTGTGGTAGGGCTGCACTTTTTTCTTTTGTAAATTGTAATAAGGCTAAATAAACTTCTTCTTTTGAGCAGTCTTTTAATGATTTGCCTAAGTTTCCTTCTACATATTGTTTAAAGTCTTTCATTGTTCTCTCCTTTTTGGTGTGCTCGAGGTTATTTTTCTTCCTCGACTAACTCCTCTTCAACTTCCACTACTTCGTGATGTGGATTTGCACGATCATACAATTCAGTAATTCCGAGTAAGAACTCTTCTACTGATTCCGTTAACTGCTCCTGCGTCATTCTCCATACCCAGTTCCCACCTAGTGTACTTGGAATGTTCATACGAGCTGTTTCATCTAATTGTAGTAAATCTTGCATAGTCGCAACTGTCATACGGCTGACAGAACCATATAGTCCGCGAAGTAACGCAAAGCTAATTGGTTCTTCGTCGCGGCGGTTTAAGTAACGATTACAGAATTCTCGAGTTTCTTCTGTAGACGAGTTATACCACCCTAATACTGTATCATTATCATGCGTTCCTGTATAGGCAACCGCATTGACTGGATAATGATGAGGTAAATCTCCACTCTTAGGATCTTCACCCATAAATCCGAATTCCAAGATTTTCATTCCTGGGAATCCAGTAGCTTCACGAAGGTTGATAACATCTTCATCCATGAAACCTAAGTCTTCAGCGATAATTGGCAATTCACCGAGTTGCTCTTTCACCGCTTTAAATAAATCATACCCTGGACCCTTAACCCATTTCCCGACAGTTGCGTTTTCTGCTGTTGCTGGAATTTCCCAGTAAGCTGAGAAACCTCTGAAGTGGTCAATACGAACTACATCAAACAACTCAAAGCTTGCTTGTAGTCGTTTGCTCCACCAAGTGTATCCATCTTCTTTCATTGCTTCCCAATTATAAATTGGGTTCCCCCATAATTGACCTAGCGGAGAAAAGTCATCCGCAGGACATCCAGCTACACAAAGCGGATTCCCTTCTTCATCTGTTTTGAAGTAATGTGGTGTTGCCCACATCTCTACGCTGTCTGCTGCCACATAAATTGGCATATCACCAATAATTTGAATGAAGTTGTCATTGGCATATTTTTTAAGAGCATGCCATTGTTCATCAAATAAGAATTGAGTTACACGGTGATATTCTAACTTATCCGCAAGGCGCGCGCGGTACTCGGCTAACTCATCTGGTTGACGACGTTTGATAGCTTCGTCTCTCCACGCTGTCCATGGTTTCATATCGAAAGATTCTTTAATCGCCATGTATTCTGCAAATGGTTCTAACCACTCTGCTTTCTCCTCTACGAATTTCTCGTATGCAGGAGTTTTACCTTTTGAAAGGAAAGCAGCTACTGCCTTTTCTAAAACTCGACGACGTTTTTCATATAATAATGCGTAGTCAACCGTTGTTTCATCTTCGCCCCAATTGGTAAGGACGTCTTCTTTATTAATTAAACCTTCTTCTATTAAAATGTCGAAATCAATAAAGTTTGTATTTCCTGCAAACGCAGAAAATGATTGATATGGAGAATCTCCATAACTTGTTGTTCCTAATGGAAGTATTTGCCAATAGGTTTGTTTTGTACGAACAAGAAAATCTACAAAGTCATATGCTGATTTTCCAAAAGAACCAATACCATAGTTACCTGGTAATGATGAGATATGCATTAACACACCTGATTCTCTATTGCTCATTCATAAATCCCTCTTTTCTATATAATAGATATTTCTACTAGTCATTGAATGCGCAAACATTGCGCAACCGTTTGCCTTAATATTAGAATATTTTGTTTAATAACTCAAGTAATATTTTTTAACTTTTTTATTCTATTTAGATATAACGGCGGTTTTATCGTGTTTTTAGCACTATTCAAATATTAATAACCTAAGAAAATCGCTTTAAATCCGCATTTTTAAGAAGTAAAATTTTTTTTGATAAAAATACTTGCAAACGTTTCGTGAAAGCGGTATACTGAATTCAGTTAAGAAATCGTTTGCGTAATCTATAACGAAACTTAAGGAGGAAAAATATTATGGCAAACAAATGGTTTACAAAATCATTAGCTCTTGGTTTAGCTGGTTTAGCATTAGCTGGATGTGGAGCAAAACAAGACTCTTCTAAAGGAGGAAGCTCTGAGAGCAAAAAAGAATTCACTTTATATAGTAACAAGAGTGAAATTCAAGAAGCTTTAACAGCTTACGCTAAAGAATGGGGAGAAAAGAACGGAGTAACAGTTAACATTAAAACATGTTCTGGTTCATGTAAAATCTCTGACCAATTAAAAACAGAATTCACAGCTGGTACAGCTCCCGACGTATTCGTAATCGAAGGTCAATCTGGTTACGACATGTGGAAAGATAGCATCCAACCATTAAAAGGTGACTGGATTGACAAAACAGAATTCGAATTCAAACAAGGAAACGACGTATACGGATTCCCAGTATCTGTAGAAGGATACGGATTAGCTTACAACAAAGAAATCTTAACTAAAGCTGGTATCGACCCATCTACTCTAACTTCATTTGAAGCTGTTCAAAAAGCAATGGACACTTTAGAAAGCAAAAAATCTGAGTTAGGATTAACTACTGTTGTTGCTACTGCTACTAAAGAAGGCGAAACTTGGATCATGGGTATCCACGACTTCGGTGCTTACTTAAGTTCTGGTCTTCCAAACGGCGACCGTTCAGTAACTGAACAAGTTCTTAAAGGTGAAATGGACAAAACACGTTTAGAAAACTACGCTAACTGGGTTGAATTATTATTCAATCACACAGAGAAAAAACTCTTAACAGTTGGCACACAAGAAGATATGGACTCAGCGTTCGCTTCAGGTAAAGCTGCTTTCCTACACCAAGGTAACTGGAAAGACCCTAACCTAAAACAATTAAACGCTAACTTCGAAATGGGATTCATCCCTTATCAAACTCTTGGTAAAGATAAAAACGCTGACGGATTATTCATCGGTGCTCCATCTTACTACGTAGTTAACAAAGACACTAAAGCTTTAGAATACATCAACAAGTTCTTCAATGACTTAGTTGATACTAAAGAAGGTCAAGACTACATCGTAAACAAAGCTAACATGATTTCTCCATTCTCTAACACAACTGAGAAACCATCAGCTCCATTATCTCGCTTCTTAGCTGAATGGATTAGCGCGAAGAAACCTGTTTACTCATTTGATAACCCATACTTCATGCCTGACAACTTCTTAATGAACAAATTAGGACCAATCTATGGACAATATGCTCAAGGTCAAATCGACAAAGCTAAATTCCAAGAATTGATTATCAACCAAATCAAAGAAGTTCCTAGCTTACTTAAAAAATAATCATTAATATTGTTGCATTGGCCCACAGCCACTTTTAGTGACTGTGGGTTATGTGCTACAATAGAACCAAATCGGTGACTACCCTCACCGCTTCAATCTAAATAAAGGAGGAACTCTTATATGTCTAAGAATAAGAAAGCTTTAAGCAGAGAAGCTCGTGCAAAACGCAATTTTTACCGCTTAGTGTTACCTGCATTTATCATCTTTGCACTTGTTATTATCGTGCCTTTCTTCTTAGGGTTCTACTACTCATTAACTGACTGGAAGAGCGTTACACAAACTAACTTACAATTTGTGGGACTTAAAAACTTTACAGACAGTTTAGCGGACACACGTTTTCAATACTCTTTAATGATCACAGTAATCTTCGCATTATTTAACGTAATCGTGATTAACGTTGTATCATTCGGCTTAGCTCTACTTGTTTCAAGTAAAATTAAGCTTAAAGACATCTTCCGTGCTGGATTCTTTATTCCAAACTTAATCGGGGGTCTTGTACTAGGTTACATTTGGCAATTCATTTATAACTCAGTATTCCCTGCTTTAGGTCAAATGATCGGAAGCGACTTTTTAATTAATAACCTATTCCTTGGAGATGTGAAATTAGCCGTTGCTGCTTTAATTATCACTAACACATGGCAATATGCAGGTTATATCATGATGATTTACTTTGCTGCATTACAAAACGTACCTTCAAGTCTTGTAGAATCTGCTTCACTTGACGGTGCTAATGCATGGCAACGTCTACGTCACATTATCATCCCAATGGTAATGCCAGCGTTCACTGTGTCACTCTTCTTGACAATCACTAACTCATTCAAGATTTTCGATGTAAACTTCTCATTAACAGGTGGTGGACCATCACTACTATGGCATGATAAAGCGATTCAAAGTACAGAGTTCATTACAATGAATATCTACAACACTGCTTCGGGAGACAACTTAATGGCTCAAGGACAAGCTCGTGCCGTTATCTTATTCTTCATCTTAGTAGTGATCAGCTTAATCCAAACATCTATCACTAAACGAAAGGAGATTGACTTATAATGAAAAAACAAAAATTCGGAATCTTACTTCTCGAAATTTTAGGACTTCTCCTATTCTTACTTTTCTTGAGTCCAATCGTTCTTTTAGTGATTAACTCTGCGAAAAGTTCTGCTGATATCTTAGCTGACCCTCTTGCATTACCTGCAAGCTTCGGACAACTTTGGACAAACATTGTTACAATTTGGAAAAACCCATCGATTAACTATCCTTCATCATTCTTAGCATCAACAATTATTACTGTGATTTCATTATTTACAATCACTTTATTCTCTGCTCTTGCTGCATGGGGATTAGTTCGTTACCGTTCTAAATCTTCATTAGTGATTTTCTTCATCTTCGTTGCTTCAATGGTAATTCCTTTCCAAGTTGTAATGTATCCATTAGTAACTTGGTTCAAAATCATGAGTGACGCAATTACAATGCCAATCTTCGGATTCAGCTTATTACGTTCTTACCCAGGGATTATCCTAGCGTACACTGGTTTTGGTATGTCACTTTCAGTGTTCATGTTCCACGGATTCATTAAAGGGGTTCCTTTAGAAATCGAAGAAGCTGCTGAATTAGACGGATGTAACAAAATGCAAACATTCTTCTACGTAGTTCTTCCAATCTTAAAACCAATCTACGTTACAATCTTAATCTTGAACGGAATTTGGATTTGGAACGACTTCCTATTACCACTTCTATTACTCGGTAAAGGAAATGCGATTCAAACATTACCAATCGCGGTTTCAAACTTCGCCGGTTCATTTACAAAACAATGGGATATGATCTTAACTTCAACATTACTCATTATGTTACCAGTTATTATCCTATTCATTCTCGCACAAAAACATATCATGAAAGGTATGGTTGACGGAGCGATTAAATCTTAGAACCATTTTGGCACTGGATATGGATTTTTGTAAGTTCGTATCCAGTGTTTTCTTTTAGAAATCATTTATTACAAGAAAGGAGGAATACAGATGGCATCCACCATTAAAGACGTAGCCAAGCTTGCAGGGGTTTCCCCTTCAACAGTGACGCGCGTGTTGCAAGATAAATCAAGCATCAGCGACGCAACTAAAAAGAAAGTGCGTCAGGCGATGGAATCCTTAAACTATCATCCAAACGTCAATGCACGTAGCTTAGCAAGTAATAAAACGAATGTCATTGGTGTAGTTCTTCCATTAGACTCTGATGCGTTTTATCAAAACTCCTTCTTCCCGGAAGTCATTCGAGGGATTGCGCAAATTGCAGCGGACCATCAGTACTCAATCCAATTATGCACAGGACAAGATAACCATCAGCGTTTAGCTATTCTAAAGGATACGATTTTAGGACGACGCGTGGACGGTCTAATCTTCCTATACGGGGAATTAGAAGACCCTCTTGTGAACTTTGCGATTGAACAAGAATTCCCAGCGGTGATTATCGGTAAGACACTTTCCCCTCTGATTTCATTTGTCGATAATAACAATGAAAAAGCGGGACTTGATGCTACTGAATACATCATCAATAAAGGCGCCAAATCGATTGCTTTTATCGGTGGTCGTGACCAACTTTTCGTATCCAGAGAACGTCTCGAGGGTTATATCAAAGCCTTAAAAGAATACGAACTTACCGTTAACGAGAAACTCATTGCTCAAGTAGATGAATTTACGATTGAGCGTGGTTACGAGACGATTAAAGAGCTTCTAGAAGCCGGAACGATTGATGGACTCGTGACAGCCGACTCCCTCTTTGCAGAAGGAGCCGCGCGTTATTTGAATGAGAAGCACATTCAGATGCCGATTATTACATTCGACTCTGTACGCCCTTCTGTTCAAATCGATGCTTATGTAGACGTGCATACGCTCGAATTAGGACGTTCCGCATTTAAAATCTTACGCAATGTGATTAAATCGAATAATAGCAAGAATATGATGTGTTACCGTCAAATCGTTTCACACTCGATTAAAGAACTATAATTCAAATAAAAGAAGGCACAAGACTCCACGATTGGATCTTGTGCCCTTTTTGTATGTTTCTTCCTGTCGCAATATAGTTTATATGCTATATCGTTTAACCACTACAAAGTTTCACAGCAACAAAAAACTCCCAAGAACGAATGCCTGGGAGTTCTCAATTGGCTTAAAATTAACGACGTAATCCTAAACGGTTGATTAGTTCACGGTAACGTTGAACATCTTTGTTACGTAAGTATGCTAACAAGTTACGACGGTGACCAACTTTTTTCATTAATCCACGGTTTGAGTGGAAGTCTTTTTTATGAACACGGATGTGATCATTTAAGTGGTTGATTTCGTATGTTAATACAGCGATTTGTACTTCTGGTGAACCAGTGTCTCCTTCGTGTAACGCATACTCTTTGATGATTTCGTTTTTCTTTTCTTTAGAAATAGCCATTTCTAAACACCTCTTTCTTTTAATTTATGCCTTGTACTGAGTAAAGCGTTGGTGATTCGCAAAACTCTGTAAAAGGTCTGTGCTTTAAGCACTTAATTAATGTACCTTATTTTGAGTAAAAATGCAAGTGTTCTTACTGCACTTGTTTATTCTCTACACGGTCAAAGTAAACGTAATTTGATTTTAATGGTTGATCTCCCATTAACTCAGTGACCGTCACTAATTCATACCCTTCCGCTTGTAAATATTCAATAACAGCTGGAAGAGCTTCAACAGACTCTTCATGAATATCGTGCATTAATAAAATTCCGCCATTATGAGCCGTTTCTTTAACGCGCTCGATTGTTTTCGCAGCATCTCTATATTTCCAGTCTAGGGAATCAATTGACCAGTTTACAATCGCGATACCAGCTTGTTCTGATACCATCTTATTAAACCCACCATACGGCGGACGTAAACTCATTGGTCGCAAACCTCCGCTTGCTTTCGCGATTAAATCAGAAGTCGTATGAACTTCTTTATACACTTCATCAGCTGATTTCTTCGTCAATAACGGATGGCTGTAGCTGTGGTCTCCAAGTTCATGGCCTTCTGCTACAACTTGTTGCACGAGAGCTTCATTGCCCTCTACGTGGCTTCCTACGATATAGAACGTTGCATGAGCGTTATATTTCTTCAAGATTTCTAACACTTTTGGTGTTGTTTCTGCACGTGGGCCATCGTCAAAGGATAGTGCAATTCTCTTCTTCCCTAGTTTATCTTTTACAGTCGCTAGGTACGCTTCGTAATTATCTTTTTCCGTTTCAGGAATCATGTTTTCGTTCATGAATGCAAATAACTCAGTAAATGGTACTGACCATTCTGCATCTTGGTCATTAGCGTCTTTATATTTTACACGGATACCATTTTGGATAATCGAAGCATCTAACTTCTTCCAGTTTCCGTCCATAAATTGCGCAGTAACTTTAGCAGTTTGCTCATCTGTTAACCCATTGGCTTTAGACTCATCAAGTGCCTTCTTTACAAAGAAGTTAGACACTGCTAGTTCATTGCTGAATAATTTTGCAATCTCAAACGGCTGTAATGTATCCGCAAATACTAATTGATGTGAGAGCTCTTTAAACTCTAATTGTTCAAAACCACTGTCTTTTTGTTGATAAACAGACACATAGTAGTGAATATCGTTCACGTTTGAGATGATTTTTGTTTGATACGCCTTGAAGAAGATAAGTGTCTTCTTAGTAGCGCCTGCATACTTTTCAAGAACTTCTTGTTTCAATGCGTCCATTTGAGTCGCAATGGCCTCAATCGGATTTCCAGAATCATCTGTTGGAATTAACTCCTGCACTTCTACTTTGCCTTGAGTGTCATCTTTAACGGTTAAATTCTCGTTGTATTTCTTGGCATCCTCTTGTTCCACTTGAATAATGCGCTTGTATTCTTCTTCATTGAACTGGTTTGCCATAATGCTATGAATCGTTAATAATTCGAAAACCAAAATAAGAAAAGTTAAAATCCCAATAACCCAGAAAATCGTTTTATTCATTTTTTTCTTAGGTCTTTTCTTTTTAGGCTTTTTCCCACCAAAGAGTTCTTTTTCTTCCAGCTCCTCCAGAGTTTCCTCGTCTACAACTTCTGTTTCTTCGAAGTCTTCTGGAGCTTGAGTATATTTATTTTCCTTTTTTGAGTGTTCATTTTTGCCACTTTTGGATCTTCGTTGAATGACCTTCTCCATACTCCTATACCCCTTAATCGAATACTATTTTTGCTTCTTTTGGCACTCTGGGCACACTCCATACACTTCCATACGATGCCCTCTTACTTTAAATCCTGTTAGCTGTTCTGCAGCTTTTTCAACGTCTTCGAGTACTGGGTAATAAAGGTCCACCACTTTCCCACACACGTCGCATACGGCGTGATAATGTTGTCCTAAATCAAAGTCATAGCGACTCGCGCTATCCCCATACGTCAATTCTTTTACGACGCCTTCTTTAATAAATAGATTTAAATTATTATATACAGTTGCCACACTGACTTGTGGATCATCTTTTGTCAACGCCTTGAAGATTTCTTCAGCCGTTGGATGCGTGTGTACACTTGCTAAAAACTCAAGCATTGCAACACGTTGAGGAGTAATTCTGACTCCTTTTTTACGAAGTTGACCAACAACTTCCTTTAATTCATCTTTATGCATACTATTACCTGATTTCTATGTACTTAGTTTTATATGGTCACTAATTATTTTCTCAAATTTCCGGGTAAAATGCAAGTGTTTGAGTTAACGAATTTGTAATATTGTAACATTTTTGTAACAAAAGAAGACCCGCCCCTATCGAGACGAGTCTGTTTCCCAGATTTTATTTTTTGAGAAGTTTGTTATATTGCATTCCTTCGCGAAGAGCACTGGTATTTGTACCCAACGCTTCAGCAATCGTATAGGCAAATTCAAATGTTGCAGCTGGTCCACATCCCGTAATGAGTTTTCCATCTGTTTCCACAAGCTTTCCTGTATACGTTCCTTGATTGATGTCTTTTTCTACTCCAGGGTAGCAAGTAAACTTCTTGTCCTTTAGTAGACCTGCACGATGTAACGCAATTGGCGCTGCACAAATCGCAGCGATGATTTTTCCTTTTTTAAAATACTCTTTTAGTTTCTTAATAAGGAATTCATCGTCTCTTAAATGAGTTGCTCCTGGAAGCCCCCCTGGAAGCACGAGTGCATCGATATCTGCCCAGTAAAATGTATCAAGGACATCATCCATTTTTACCGGAATATGATGACTTCCAGTGATGACTTCACTTCCAAGCCCTACTGTATGCACCGTATGATCGGCTCTTCTTAAAATATCAACCGTTGCAAGGCCTTCGATTTCTTCAAATCCTTGCGCGAAAAATACAACGACATTTGCCATTCTTTTGGCCTCCTCTTATTTTTTGAATAAGCCCATAACTCCACGTGTAATTACGCGGCCAACTTCACGACCCACACTTGACATAACGTTCTTAGTGAAGCGGTCCATTGCTGAATCTCCGCGTTTTGTAGCGGCTTGACGCGCTTGACGTTCCAATTCTTTTTGTTCACGTTCGCGTTCTTTTTCTTCTAATTTTGCTTGTCTTTCAGCTTCTTTTTGTGCAAGAGCTTCTTGTTTTTCAGCCTCTTTACGCTCTAATTCTGCTTGTTTTTCTGCTTCTTTTTGCGCTAATTCTGCTTCTTGCTCTTGTTTGAATTGTTCATCTAAAGCAGCTAATTGTTCATGAGCAGATTCACGGTCAAACATTTCTGCGTATTTATCGTAGAATGCTGATTGGTTGATAAGTTGTTGACGAACAAGCGGATCGCCTGCTTCTAATTTACTCTTAGGAGGGTAAATCGAAACTACTTCTGCAAAGCTTGGAGAACCATCTTCTTGAAGTGTTGAAACAACTGCATCCCCTACTTTAAGATTTGTAATCACCGTTACTAAATCTTGTCCATCTTCTTGACGGAACGTTTCTGCCACTGCTTTTACGTTCTTTTGTTCAGCTGGAGTGAATGCGCGTAATCCGTGTTGCACGCGGTTCCCTAATTGGCTCGCGATGGCATTTGGAATATCAGTTGGATTTTGTGTTACAAAGAAAATACTAATTCCTTTAGAACGGATAAGACGAACGATTAATTCGATTTTCTCTTGAACCGCCGCATTGCTTTGTCCAAATAATACGTGAGCTTCATCGAAGAAGAAGACTAATTTTGGTTTATCTAAGTCCCCAACTTCTGGTAAGTTTTCGTATAATTCTGATAAGAACCATAATAAGAATGTTGCGTATAATTTTGGTGTTTGGAATAATTTTTCAGACGCTAAAATATTGATAACTCCGCGACCATTTTGATCTTGTTTGAATAAATCATTGATTTCAAATGCGGGTTCGCCGAAGAATTTGTCTCCACCTTGTTGTTCTAATACTAGTAAGCTACGTAAAATAGAACCGATTGATTGTTGTGCGATATTACCGTATAAGTTACGTAATTCCCCAGCGTGTGCGCCTACGTAATTTAACATTGCACGTAAGTCTTTAATGTCGATTAATAATAATCCTTGGTCGTCGGCTACTTTAAACGCAATGTTTAAAATACCTTCTTGAGTTTCGTTTAAACCTAATAATTGAGCTAATAAAATTGGTCCCATTTCTGAGATTGTAGTACGGATGTTAATTCCGTTTTCCCCAAAGACATCCCAGAAAGCAACAGGATATGAGCTTGGTTCGAAGTCTTCTACATGAACTTTTGCCAAACGTTCTGCAATTTTCTCAGTTACTTCGCCTTTTTCAGCAAGGCTTGCTAAGTCCCCTTTAATATCTGATAAGAATACAGGAACTCCTGCTTCACTTAATTGCTCCGCTAATACTTTTAACGTTACAGTTTTACCTGTACCTGTGGCCCCTGCAATGACACCGTGACGGTTTAGTTTATTCGCCATAAATTGAGCTGGTTTTGAACCATATCCGAAAGAAATAGTTTGAGTCATAAAACTCCTCCTTTTATTTTTACACTTCTACAATATTACAGAAAGCGCTAAAATGCTACTAAAATGAAAGGAAAAATCTAGATTATTTGACTTGTTTTGATATTCAAAGTATATTTATTTAGAA
Organism: Streptococcus sp. 263_SSPC; assembly: GCF_001071995.1. Taxonomy (GTDB): domain Bacteria; phylum Bacillota; class Bacilli; order Lactobacillales; family Aerococcaceae; genus Granulicatella. The sequence continues at coordinate 17,368 of NZ_JVNU01000050.1, read as the reverse complement.
TAGAAATATAATTCAAAGGAGAACCCATTATGAAATGGAAAATTATTGCAGATTCAGGTTGTGATTTACGCAAAATCGAGAATCTTGCTCCAGATACACAGTACATTAACGTACCGCTAACAGTTCAAGTAGGTGACAAACACTATACAGATGATGCCTCTTTAGATATCGATGCTATGATGATTGAAATGTATCAAACAAAAGACCAAACAGCTTCAGCTTGCCCTAGCCCAGATGCATTCCTTGAAGCTTACAAAGATGCAGAAAATGTCATCGTCATTACGATTACGGGTGGCTTATCAGGAAGCCAAAACAGTGCGCAACTCGCAAAAAACATGCTTTTAGAAGAAGCACCTGAAACAAATATCGAAGTGTTCGATAGTCTTTCAGCCAGCGGTGAAATGGTTCTTTTCGTACAAAAAGCCAATGAACTCATCGCACAAGGCCTCTCTTTTGAAGAAGTCGTATCTGCGTTAAAAGATTATTTAGCAAGTACAAAACTATTATTCGCACTAGCTCGTGTCGATAACTTAGTGAAAAATGGTCGTTTAAATAAATTAGTCGGTGCTGTCATTGGAATGCTTAATATCCGCTTAGTCGGTAACGCATCTCCAGAAGGAACCTTAAACCTTCTTCACAAAGCAAAAGGTCAAAAGAAAGCTGTTCAAGCAGTTTGGGCTGAAATGAAGAAAAATGGCTATAAAGGTGGCCGCGTGGTCATTAGCCACTGCAGTAACCCAGAAATCTGCGGCTTAATTCAAGCAGCCGTTCATAGCGAATTCCCAGAGGCGGATGTATCAAGCATCCATACAAGCGGTGTCTGCAGCTACTATGCGGAACAAGGCGGAATCTTAATGGGATACGAAGCTTAATTAAAAAAATACGAAAAGCCTCTCTAATCACTTGGATTAGAGAGGCTTTTGTTGTTTTGATTAGAATAATGCTTTTAATTCGACTTCTGGATGTTTATCTTTGAACCAGTTTAATGCAAATTGGTTTTCGAATAAGAAGACTGGTTGGTCAAATCTATCGCGACATAATAAGTTACGGCTTGATGACATATTTGGATCCAGTTGTTCTTCGTCAATCCAACGAGCAATCTTACTTCCAATTGGAGTCATAACTACCTCTGCATTATATTCATTTAACAAGCGGTATTGAAACACTTCGAATTGAAGTTGACCAACGGCACCAAGGATATATTCTCCTGTATGGTACGTCTTGTACAATTGGATGGCTCCTTCTTGTACTAACTGCTCGATTCCTTTATGGAATGATTTTTGTTTCATCACGTTTTTCGCAGAAACTTTATTAAAGAGTTCAGGCGTAAATTGTGGTAGTGGTTCGAACTGAACAGCGTTCTTCCCTGAGTAAATCGTATCTCCGATTTGGAAGTTCCCTGTATCGTAAAGTCCGATGATATCCCCTGCAACGGCAGCTTTCACCGTTTCACGGCTATCGGCCATAAACTGTGTTGTATGTGATAATTTCATTTTCTTTTGCGAACGGTTCACAGTAATATCCATCCCTGGAGTAAATTCTCCTGAACAGATACGTACAAATGCGATACGGTCGCGATGCGCTGGGTTCATGTTTGCTTGAATCTTGAAGATGAATCCTGTGAATTGTTCTTGTAGTGGGTCAATGAGTTCTCCTGATTCAGTTTTCTTAGCAGATGGACTTGGCGCAAAGTCAACGAATGCATCTAAGAATGTTTGAACCCCGAATCCTGTTAAGGCTGAACCGAAGAATACAGGCGTTAATTTACCAGCCGCAATCTTCTCTTCATCAAACGCATTTCCTGCTTCTAATAAGAGTTGTGCGTCCTCGATAGCTTGGCTATAAAGCGTAGATTGTTTGAACGCATAATCGCCGTCCACTTCGCCATCTTCGTTCAATGGTAAGAAGTCATTATCCTCGTTTTCTTCTGGATGCATCAATTCTACACGTTTGTTGTAAATATCATATAATCCAAGGAATGTTTTCCCCATCCCCATTGGCCAGTTCATTGGATACGCGTCAATGCCTAATACTTCTTCAAGTTCCGCGATTAATTCTAATGGTTCACGTCCATCACGGTCTAATTTGTTAATGAATGTAAAGATTGGGATTCCACGCATACTACAAACTTCGAATAATTTCTTCGTTTGCGGCTCAATCCCTTTAGCACTGTCGATGACCATCACGGCACTATCCACGGCCATTAATGTACGGTACGTATCTTCTGAGAAGTCCTCGTGCCCTGGTGTGTCCACGATATTAATATGGTTTCCATCGTATTCCACTTGCATTACTGAACTCGTAACAGAAATCCCACGTTGCTTCTCGATTTCCATCCAGTCAGATTTTGCAAACTTCCCTGTTTTCTTCCCTTTTACGGTACCGGCTTGACGAATCGCACCCCCGTATAAGAGTAATTGTTCTGTAATCGTTGTTTTCCCAGCATCCGGGTGGGAAATAATCGCAAAGGTCTTGCGAGATTGAACTTCTTCTTTTAAGTGTGACATGAGTATCTCCTTCGTGTTTATTCTCAAGTATTATAGCTGATTTTCACAATTTTTAAAAGTTTAAAAACACCCTCTAGAAGGATTTGAGAAAGTGCGGTATACTTATAGACAGTAAAATGTCTTTCAGGAGGTCGCTCAATGTCGAAAGAATTACCCATCATTTATATTAGCTTAACAGGAAATACACATAACTTTGTCACACGTTTAAGAGATCAATTACGCTTTATGGAGCCCTCTTTAAACGTGACACTAACGAATGTGAAAGACCTTGTCAAAGGCCAAGAAGACTACTTCAAAGTAGGCAAACCATTCGTTACGTTTCTTCCAACTTACTTAGAGGGTGGAAATGGCGTGGATAACGGAGACGTTGAAGTCTTAACGAATCCACTCGGTGATTTCTTAGCCTATGAACATAATTACGCACATTGTTTTGGTGTCATTGGCAGCGGAAATCGTAACTTTAATAAGCAATTTTGCCTCACCGCCCGTCAATATTCTGAGCGCTTTGGCTTTCCAGTGCTCGATGAATTTGAGCTACGTGGAAGTAACCGCGATGTGGAGCGCATTGCCGCAATGCTTCTTGAAAAAATCTAAACACATAAATAGGCCCGTAGATCCATTCTACGAGCCTTTCTTTTTATTTAAAATAGATTTTGCATTTTTCACTAAATCCAACTAACGCTTCAATGGTTGCTGGTTCCATCGCGGTATGCCCTGCAGCTTGCGCAAAGACGAGTTCTGCGCCATCGACTGCTTGAGCGAGTTCAAACGCAGCACTCGGTAAGCAATCCACATCATAACGACCATGTACGATATGCATTGGAATCCCCTTGAAGGCCTCTGCACGATTCAAGATGTAATTATCGTCTTCCACAAAGCAATGATGGTAGAAGAAATGACATTCCATTCGCGCAATTGTCAGTGCTCCGCGAATCCCCGCTTCATCCCAGACAATCGGATCATACGGAATCAACTTCACGAGCCCATGTTCCCACTCTGCCCACGCACGCGCAGCTTCTAAGCAAATCGATTCATCTTCTGACGTCAAGCGTTTGTAGTACGCGTTGACTAACTCTCCTTGTTCCTCAACTGGAATCGGCGCTTTAAACTTCTCGAAGTTCTCTGGATAAAAATGTGATGCTCCATCTTGGTATAACCAATCCACATCGCTTTGACGACCAAGGAAAATCCCACGAAGCATTAATCCTACGACGCGTTCACGATGTGTAATCGTGTAATGTAAGGCTAGCGTTGTCCCCCAGCTACCACCAAAGACAAGCCATTTTTCAATCCCTAGTGCTGTACGAATTTTCTCCATATCAGCCACTAAATCATGCGTCGTATTTTCTTCAAGAGACGCAAACGGCGTACTTTTTCCGCATCCACGTTGGTCGAATTGGATGATGCGATAAAATTCTGGATCAAAGAATTGACGATTCGCAGGAGAGGATGCCCCTCCTGGTCCGCCGTGTAAGACGACAACAGGAAGACCTAGAGGATTTCCTGACTCTTCTACATATATCGTATGCAAGTCGCTCACTGGAATCATGTGTTCCTTGTAGATTTCGATTTCTGGATATAATTCTGTTCTCATTTCTTGGCTCCTTTAATCACTTCTTGTACTCTCTTTTGAAATTCAGGTAAGACTTCTTTTTCAAACCACGGATTTTTTGCCATCCATCTGCGGTTTAAGGGCGATGGATGTACGAGTGGAAACATTTTTGGTAAGTACTCTTTATACGCCTTCACCGTTTCCGTTAAATTTTTCTTCTTCGTATCTTTTAAATAATAATCTTGCGCATATTTTCCAACTAAAACAATCAGTTCAATATCCGGCATTAAGGCTAGCGTTTCTTCGTGCCATTTCTCAGCAAAACCCTTGCGTGGTGGAAGGTCGCCAGATTTGCCTTTTCCTGGATAATAATAATCCATCGGAACAACCGCAAATAAATCGGATTGATAGAAGAAATCACGAGTTACTCCCATCCAGCTTCTTAAGTTATCGCCACTTTGGTCATTCCAAAATAAGCGACTCTCTTGCGCTTTAATTCCAGGCGCTTGCCCTACAATCAGAATCTTTGCTTTACGTGGTGCAGAAAATAAAGGCGCTATGCCTTCTTTTGTATACTCTGCATTTTGAGGATCAGCCTCAATTTTTTTGATTAATTCCTCTAATTTCGTCATGTTCATTCCACCCTTCTCACTAAGCATACTCCGATAGTGCAACTTGTGCAAATGCTTGACGACTTTATGCAAAAAAACACCTAACCTCACATGTGAGATTAGGTGCTTCCACTATTTTATTTTAAGCGCGGTGTTTTCAAAGTACGAGGGAGTGTTTTGCTTGAAAGCACTCGTGGTAATGTATGTGATTTTTCTTTTGATGCTGGACGGTATGAAACCGGTCTTGTAGCACGGGTATCAACATACATTTCTCTTGAAGTATTTGAACGACTTGAAGCCGATTGTAGCGCTTGTTTTGTTGCTTGTTTTTTCGCTTGTGAGCGAAGTTTTGGATCTGAAACTTTATTTCGCGGACGATATACACGTTGCGGTACAGCTTCTGTAGCGACTACTGGAGTGCTTGTGCCTTGTGCTCTAGTTGCAGGAGCATTAGCGGCAACTCTTTGAGCAGAACGCGTATTTCCAGTTCGAGCTCTCCGATTATTCTTGCGCGCCTTATTTTGTTTTCCTTTAATTCCAAAGAACACTACAAGAATAATGACGATATAGAATACTCCTTTACCGACACCTTCCCCAATTTTGTCCGTATCCAGTTGATCAAAGAAGTTATCAATCTTATCAAAGATATCTTTGCTTTCAGAGCCTTTTGCGTTCCCTTTCGAGTCACTCGAGTTTGAACTCTTTTCGTTTGAGTTCGAAGCTTGCTCAGCCGTAGTAGTTTCCCCTTTTTCTTTGGCATTTGCTAAGTCTTCTAGAAATTTTGTTCGATTCTCGTCAGTAGCTGTGTATTGAAGCACTTTCGTCACTTTTCCATCTTCAATAGGGATTTGTTGATAATCGATAACATTGTGGTCTATAGCGGTCTCAACAAATGTTAGTAACCAGAGGCTATTATCCGTATCTCGATATACGGAAAGTCGAATCCCACCCTTCCCTGTTGGAAGGTTTTTGATTTGAACTGGAACTTTAACCTCAGAATATTGAGGGTTATTATAAGTCAACTTAATGGTAACTGTCTGATTATAATCTTCCCCATCCACAAAGTCGATTTTTTCATTATAGGAACCTAATATCTTCATCTTTGTGATGTCTTTTAGTTGTGTTTCAGCATTGACTGTTGAAACACGTGCAAAGGTTCCTACTAACAATAATGTGGCAATCAGTACCGCAAGCCATTTCAACCCAAAGAAAGATTTGTTAGCTTGTTGTTTCATGATTATTTACCTGCTTCGTCCCAAACTTTACGTCCTGATGCTAATGAAGCAATGTTTTCAGCGATTTTTGCGTTGTTTTGACCATCCATTAATACAACTGTATTGTTTGGACCTTCAGCAAGAGCTTTTTTAGCGTCGATTGCTAAGTATTCTAACGCAGCAGCATTTAAGTTAGATTCGTTTAATGCATTGTTGATAGCTGTTAATTGAGCAACAGTTGCTTGAGTGTCAATTGCGATTTTTTCAGCATGTGCACGAGCATCTGCTAATAATTTGTTGTTTTGAGTTCTTGTATCCATTTCAACTGTTTTTTGACGAGCGTCAGCAGCGATTAACGCAGCATCACGTTCACGGTCAGCAGTGATTTGTTTGTTCATCGCTTCAACGATGCTTTGTGGAGGAATTACTTCACCGATGTTTACACGGTCGATTGTAACCCCATAAGAGTCTGTTTTACCGAATACACGTTGGTTTAAATCAGTGTTGATTTTGTTAGTACCACCAAGGATTTCAGCCATTGTCATTGTACCAATAATGTCACGTAATTCGTTTTGGATATCTAAAAGTAATAATCCTTCTGGGTTTGTGTTTCCATATAAGTATTCTTCAAGATTATCAACGTGGTATTTAGCTGAAGCGTCAATTGTTAAGTTAACGTTGTCTTTTGTGATGATTTCTTGAGGATCTAAGTCTAATGAACGTTGACGCATATCCACAACGTAAGCAATGTTACGAATGATTGGTGTTACAAAGTGTAACCCTGGTCCTAATTCTCCAACATAACGTCCGAATGATTGAACAGCTGCTTTGTGTCCTTGTTGAACGATACGAATTGATTTGAAAGCAATAATTAATAAGATTAATACTACGGCGATAATTAAGATTGTTACTGGCATTTTAAATTTCCTTCTTTCTAAATAGTTACATATACTAATTTTTCTGGATTGATTTCCTCAATCACTTTTACATATACCAACCCATCCTCGTAGTCAATGACTTCAAGTGGTTGTCCTTCTTCGACTGACATAACATCCAAGATTTTGTATGGGTAGTTCCGTCCTCGGTAATTAAACGTTCCGAAGACTTGTTCGGAGAACGCCTTAAACTGTCCATGCAATAATGTTTTAATCGCGTCAGGCCAGTTTTCAACTTTTTTCTGATGACTTTCTACTTCATTTTCGATGATCGACCGAAAATAAGTTGATACGTCTGTTGAGATAATCTTCAAAAACGCTTCTTTCAAAGAAGGCTCAATCGTAAAGTTAATCCGTTCAGTCTTATTTTCGTTCGACCATGGTTGTTTTCTCATACCCATTCTCCTTTCTTTATATCTCTTATGACCATATTATAACACGTTCTGAATATAATACAAGTGTAATATCTCGTAAAATGTAAAATTTCACCTAAAGTGCATTTTTGCTCGAAAACATTGATATAACAAGGATTATTTTATATGAAAATATCCAAAATTCTGGGCAGATAATATTAAGAAAATATAAAATTAAAAAAATATATTATAATTTACACTCTTCGCATATTAAACTCTCCTTGTTATTTATCTGTAAATTTCTACTAAAAAAGCCAAGAAACCTGATATAACCGGTGTTTCTTGACTATTAGCAGCATCTATCCGACGCTACCTTCCATTAAAAATAAATATTTTATAGTAATTTACAGCACTTAACAAACGCTAGCTTATAGCTTTTTATAGTTTAACTTATTGATTGTAATTAGCTATAAAGTATCCTATTGATGGTCAACTTTCCACCCTCACGGTAAGGATGAAAAATACATTTAAATTGATTTTTTTCATTATTAAAACTTCAAGGACAGTCAAAAAGCAGGAGTTACTCCTGCTTTTGAAGTTTTTCGGCATATTCTGTTAGTACACTACCTGTTTTTATAGTTAAATTTTCTATTTTACGCTCACCTCTTACTAATCTGCCTAAAATAGATAAATTAACCCTTGTATCTTTATTTATTCTATATTGAGTTACATTATTTAATAACCATTCAATCTGTTTTGTATCTACTTTCATCTTTAGCTCCTATCTCATATCATTTTCTAACCGCTCATCTATTATTTTTTCTAAAAACAAGAATTTGTTAGTTTTAATAAATAACATCAGCATTATACCATTGGATATCATCTTCATTTAATGGAACTCCTGTTTTTATAGAATCTTCTAATTGCTTAATAGCTTCTTCTACTTCTTCTGGATGTTGTTCTATGTTTACAGGGTTAAAGAAAATAGCATTTTCTAAAGAAATGTTGAATTGTTTTTCATATCGTTCCAAAAGCGTATCTGAAAAATATTTCAAACGATCATACACTTTATTATCCATAAATCTATCCTTTCATTCAAACTCCTTTCAAACACTTTACCTTTCAATTCTATTCTTAATTTCTACTTTTTTGAAATTTTTCGGCATATTCAGTTAGTGCACTACCTGTTTTTATAGTTAAATTTTCTATTTTACAACACAGATACTCATCAAATTTTATGTGAGTCCTCTAGTATTATAAAATCATCTTTAGGATAAAGATAATCTTCTCCTGATTTATCTATTATTCTATACCATCCATCTTCCTCGGACAATACTTCATATACTCTTCCATGTTCAAGAGTATGAGACTCTGTAGGACCTAAATATACTACTTTCATTTTATTCCCCCTCCCTAGTAGTACACGGTATATTCCGTTAATATACAACCTCTTTTGGTTAATTTATCTATCTTACGTTCTTCTTTTATTTAACTATTAAAGGATTAGTTATTCCTCAACTATTTCAAAATAGTCTTTAGAATATAAATAATCTTCATTTGATTTGTCAACAATCCTGTAAAAATCGTTTTCGATAGATATTACTTCATAAATTTCGTCTTGTTCTAATCCATAGGATGTTGACTCGCCTTTATATTTAACTTTCATTCACACCACCTCTTAAATTTAAATTCTACTTTTTTATTGATGAAATAATAGTTTATATGATAAATTTAATTAAAAGAAAAGTTGGTTTGGCACCAAAAGGATTTTTATCCGGCGCCTAAGCTAACTTTTCTTTTTTTATACATTTACAACCGAGTTTCCTCTTTTTATAACGGATATATTTGTAGCTCTATACCTTTTAAATCCCTTTACTATTCCCACTTATATCCTTCGAATGAATTTCCCACGAGAATATGTACAATACTGCCTGGGAGGTCGGCAAAGGGTCGGGATCGGGTCCGCTCCCACTTTATGTATGGAGCTTGTTGCTGTTCCTGTTTCTGGTTAGAACCGTTATTTAATAATAAAAAAATATTTTTCTGTTTTATAGATGTATCTATGTTGCCTCTCTTCCTCCTGTACCTATTATATTTTATCAAAGTTCCATATTACTCTTTTCGTTCGCCTTAAAGATGTTTAATTGAATAAATATAAATTTGAGTCCATATCTAGAATCCACCTTCCCAGTAATAATGAAAAAAACACCTAACTACTTCTTAGATGCTTAATTTTTACGGTATTCAAGATTTCTTTTCTTTAATTCTTTCAAAAATACGTTTGTTTCTTCCCTAGATGTTAAATCAATATTTATTCTAATTTCCAACAATTGTTCATCAGACATTTTTGAGAAATCCAACATTTCAACATCTGGGATTCCTTTTATTAGGGACATAGCATTTCCTCCAATACTTCAGAACTTTGTTATTTCTTCCTTATAGCTTCTTATCTATATTTTTTACCGATTTCAAGAGCTCTTTTTCTAAATTCTTCGGGCGTGATTTCATTATTTAGCCACGAATGTCGAAGCTTTTCCATCTCTTTTTTGAATTCTGGGCGTTTGGCTAAATATTCCTTATATCCTTTAGCTGCTCGTTTTTCCCGTTTTACATATTCTTCGTCAAGCATAAACATATTCCTCGATATTTAAACTAATCCAAGTTTTTTCATACGATACTCTGCATAAAAATCTTTTTCTTCTGGGGTCATGATATTAAATGGATACAAGTCATCATTATCATCTTCTGTCCATTCTTTTTTCTCATCTTTTTTATCTTTTTCATCGAAATACGTATCTAAATCAAAACCAAGTCTATTGCAAATTTTTTCATAAGTTAATGACAATTATAACACCTCCATAAATATCCCTAAACGACCGACATCATCTATAAATTCTTTAACATTATTGTACTTTTTATTGTTATATTTATCAATATGATTATCATATCTACTTAAAAATCAAAAAAACTATATAGAACAATCTATATAGTTTTGCCAACACATATATTAAATGCTTAGTTTCTTTAGTTCATCTTCAAAACGGTTAACCTTTACGTGATGGTAGAAAGATGTGTTTCCAAAATTCTCAACCGCTTCCCTTAAACTGAAATATCCTTTTTCAGTTAAGAGGTCATAATCAAAAACTTCTTGAATTATATCTTATTCTTATTAAACCAAAAAAGCACTTAGCTTTCGCTAGGTGCTGGAGTTTGTTTATTTTCTTCTTTGATTTTTTCTTTTTTGATTTTCTCTTCCTTGCATTTTTCAGAAAGCTCTTTGAACAACTCTTTTGGTTCTCGTTTATTGTCATCGTTTAACACAAAATATTCCAAATTCCACACCTACCTTACTTTAGATTTTACACCATAATTATACAAAACTTTACTGATTCTTCAAAATGTTTATGCTTCACTAAACAAGAACATATACCTCGATTTTTATTTATCATTGAACTACTACAATCATATAATTACTAAAGATTATATTCAATAGAATTATGAATATAAATAGCCAAAAAACCTTATAAAACAGTGTTTCTTGGCTATTTGCATCTTTAACCTACGCTCCCTTCCATCTCGTACGCGATTAAACGGTTTAGTTCAACAGCGTATTCCATTGGAAGTTCTTTTGTAAATGGTTCAACGAATCCCATAACGATCATCTCCGTTGCTTCTGACTCGCTAATTCCGCGACTCATCAAGTAGAACAACTGCTCTTCTGAGATTTTTGACACTTTCGCTTCATGCTCGAGTGCTACTTTGTCATTATGAATTTCGTTAAATGGAATCGTGTCTGATTTCGACTTATCATCCATAATAATCGTGTCACATTCGATATGAGAAATTGAATAATCTGATTTCTTCCCAAATGTTACTTGACCACGGTAGTTCACCGCTCCACCATCTTTAGCAATCGATTTTGAAACGATTGAACTTGAGGTGTGTGGCGCGTTATGAATCATCTTCGCACCTGTATCTTGGTGTTGACCTTCTCCGGCAAATGCGATGGATAACATTGTACCTTTTGCGTATGGTCCTTCTAGATAGACTGAAGGATATTTCATCGTTGTCTTCGCTCCAAGGTTTCCATCAATCCATTCAACGGTTCCGTGAGCAGCAGCTTTGGCACGTTTCGTTACTAAGTTATACACGTTATCCGACCAGTTTTGAATCGTTGTATAACGGCAGTAGCCACCCTCTTCAACGAAGATTTCTACAATCGCTGCATGCAAGCTGTTTGAAGAGTACGTTGGCGCTGTACATCCTTCTACATAGTGTACACTGGCTCCTTCGTCTACGATGATAAGCGTACGTTCGAATTGTCCCATGTTTTGGTCGTTGATACGGAAGTACGTTTGAAGCGGCACATCACATTTCACGCCTTTTGGTACATAGATGAACGTTCCACCTGACCATACTGCTGAGTTTAACGCAGCTAATTTATTGTCTGTTGGTGGTACTAATTTTGCAAAATACTTTTTGAATAGTTCAGGATATTCTTTTAACGCTGAGTCTGTATCTGTAAAGATGATTCCGAGTTTATCGAACTCTTCTTTCATATTATGGTAAACCACTTCAGACTCGAATTGCGCAGAAGCTCCGGCTAAATACGCACGCTCTGCTTCTGGAATTCCGATTTTCTCGAAAGTATCTTTAATCTTCTCAGGAACATCATCCCAAGAACGCGCTGGCTTATCGCTGGCACGTTTGAAGTACGTAATCGCATCAAAATCAATATCTGATAGATCCGCACCCCATGTTTGCATTGGCATATTTTCGAATGCCTTCAATGATTTTAATCGGAAATCAAGCATCCATTGTGGCTCGTTTTTCACTTGTGAAATCGTACGAACGACTTCCTCGCTTAATCCCATTCCTGTTTCATAAACAGGTGTTACATCCTCATGAAAGCCATATTTGTAATCAGCTAATTCAGGAACTCCACTCATTTTGTCACCACTTTCTTATGCTTTCTCATTTTCTACGGCACGTTCTAATGCTTTCCACGCAAGAGTGGCGCATTTAATACGCGCTGGGAATTTTTGAACACCGGCCAGTAACGCCGCATCCCCTAAAGGTTCTTCATCCACGGTTTCACCCTGCACTAGACTTGAGAAATCTTCTGCTAGAGCGACCGCTTCGTCAACCGTCTTTCCAATAATCGCATCACTCATCATGCTGGCACTCGCCATACTAATCGTACAGCCGTGTCCGTCAAAGTGAACATCTTCGATCACGCCGTTGTCATTTACAACGAGCTGCAACTGCAACACATCTCCACACGTTGGATTATTAAATTCAATCGTTGGAATGCTCGCATCATCTACCAATCCTTTATGGTGCGGATGAGACGAATGATCCAGAATCACCTGACGATAAAGCTGATCTAATTTAGATAAGGCCATATTGGAAAAACTCCTTTACTTTTTCTAATGCTTCTAAAAACTGTTCTGCTTCTTGAAGCGTGTTATAAATATAAAAACTTGCACGGCATGTTGCTGGTACATCGAGCCATCGCATCAAAGGTTGCGCGCAATGATGTCCTGCACGAACCGCAAATCCTTCCATATCGAGCGCTGTTGCAATGTCGTGTGGATGGATGCCATCAATCGTAAAACTAATAACTCCAGAATGCTGTGCTGGGTCACTTGGCCCGTAGACTGTCACACCTTCCATCTCTTGCATCTTCGGTAAAAGATATGCAACAATTTCTTGTTCATGCTGATGGATATTCTCCATGCCGATTTCTTCTAAATAATCAATGGCAGCGGCCAATCCAATGGCTCCTGCAATATTTGGAGTACCTGCTTCGAATTTCCACGGTAATTCATTCCATGTACTCTCCTGGTCATACACAAAATCAATCATTTCTCCGCCGAATTCGACTGGATTCATCTCTTGAAGAAGAGCTTCTTTTCCATATAATACGCCAATTCCTGTTGGAGCCAGCATCTTATGTCCGCTAAAAGCATAGAAGTCACAGTCTAACGCTTGGACGTCCACCTTTTGATGCGGCGCTGCTTGAGCACCATCCACAACAAGGACGCCTCCTACTGCGTGCACCATTTCGGCTACGCGTTTCACATCCGTTACCGTTCCAAGAACGTTTGAGGCGTGGTTAATCGATACGATTTTTGCCTTCTCAGTCAAAGATTTTCCTGATGCTTCGAGGTCTAATTCGCCTTCTTTCGTTAATGAAAAATAACGTAAGACGGCTCCTGTTTGTTTGGCTACTTGTTGCCAAGGCACCACGTTTGAATGGTGTTCGGCATGGCTAATCCAAATTTCGTCCCCTTTTTGCAAGCGTCCTGGAGCAAATCCTTGTGCCACCCAGTTTAAGCTGGTTGTCGTTCCACGTGTAAAGAGCACTTCTTTTGTGCTGGCTGCATGGATAAATTTCGCCACTTTAGCTCGAGCCGCTTCGTATAAGTCTGTTGCTTCTTGTGCTAATGTATGTACCCCACGATGAATATTAGCATTGTGGGTCGCGTAAAATTTCTCAACGGCTTCTACGACTGGAAGTGGCTTTTGAGTTGTCGCAGCATTGTCTAAATAGACAAGCACTTCATCGTTAACTTCACGCTTTAAAATCGGAAAGTCTTCTCGAATCGTTTTACTAATCATAGCTAGCAACCAACTTTTGTTCAATCATATCTACAAGTTCTTTTTGAAGAGTGCTTGAAGGAATTGAACGAATTACGGCTCCTAAGAATCCTCGAATCACAAGTCGTTTTGCCTCTGCTTCTGAGATTCCACGGCTAGTTAAGTAGAATAATTGTTCATCATCCACTTGCCCCACGCTCGCTGCGTGTCCAGCCGTTACTTCATTTTCATCGATTAATAGAATTGGGTTCGCGTCTCCACGTCCGCCTTCTGAAAGCATCAATACACGACTTTCTTGTTGCGCGTCTGCGAATTTCGCACCTTTAATAATATGTCCAATTCCGTTAAACGTTAAGGTTGATTTATCTAAAATAACACCGTGTTGCAAGATATGGCCTACTGAATGTGGCGCATAGTTTGTCACACGTGTATCGATTCCTTGTACTTGGCGTCCTGTTGAAATACCGATAACGTTCACTTGAGAATGAGAACCGTCTCCGCGTAATTCAGAGTCAAAGTCTGCAATCACATTTCCGTCATTCATAATGCCAAGTGCCCAGTTAATCGTTGCATCTTTTTCAAGGTAGCCACGACGGTTCACATATGCATCTGTTGATTGACCTAAAGTATCCACAGCCGCAAATTGAACTTTCGCACCTTGTTTCGCGATGACTTCTACAACGATATTAGCTGTATTCTTTTTGTCACCAACACTTTCAAAGCGTTCTACATATGAGACTGAGCTGTTTTCGTCTGCCACGATTAACACGTGTTTCACGAATGCTTCGTCCACTAAATTATTTTGAACAAAATGAGATTCAATAATATCTTTTACGTCTACATTTTTTGGAATATAAATAAATACCCCTGAGTTGACCATCGCAGCGTGATAAGCCGTTAAACTATCTTCATCAACTGGCACTGCTTTTGTCATATAGTAAGGTTTCACGAGCTCTGGATATTGTTCCAGGGCATCGAATAAATCCATCACGAGAACGTCCTTCAATGCTGTTTCAACATTCATTTCTTCCCAGTAAGATACCGCACCGAGTTGTACAATTTTCGCACTTCCGGCTGCTGTTGGAATCACTTTTGGAAGTTCTTCAATCATTGAAGTCCCTTCACCGATTGCTGATTGGAATAAGTTCCAACGGTGGAATTTCACCCGTTCGATAAAAGGTAATTCTAGCGTTTTAGCCAGTTCTAACCCTTTTAATCGTGTTTGTAGAAACCACTCTGGTTCATTCTTTGTAAGAGAGAATGCGGTGATTTCTTCTGGTGTTATGGTTAATTTTGTCTCTGCCACAATCTCACTCCTACTCTTGATGTTCAATCTTGATTCCTAATTCTTCACTGATTCCTTTGTATCCTTCAGCTTCTAAGCGACGAGCAAGAGAAGCATCTCCTGTCATCACGACACGTCCGTCCATCATAATATGCACCACATCTGGTTCAATGTAGTTTAAAAGACGTTGGTAGTGCGTAATAATTAATGATCCGAAGTTATCTCCACGCATTGCGTTTACTCCACGAGAAACAACTTTTAGTGCGTCGATATCTAATCCTGAGTCGATTTCATCTAGAATCGCGAATGTAGGTTCAATCATTAATAATTGAAGAATCTCGTTACGTTTTTTCTCCCCGCCTGAGAAGCCTTCGTTTAAGTAACGTTCTGCCATTTCTTCTGGCATATCTAATAAAGCCATTTTTTCATCTAACTTCTTGATGAACTCACGAACTCCCATTTTGTCGCCTTCCTCACGACGAGCGTTGATAGCTGAACGCATAAATTCTGCGTTTGTCACCCCAACGATTTCACTTGGATATTGCATCGCTAAAAATAGACCTGCACGAGCTCGTTCGTCTACTTCCATTTCTAAGACGTTTTCGCCGTCTAATAGGATTTCTCCTTCTGTTACTTCATAGCTTGGGTGACCCATAATCGCTGCAGAAAGTGTTGATTTCCCAGTTCCGTTTGGTCCCATCACTGCATGAATTTCTCCAGTGTTAATCGTCAAATTAACGCCCTTCAAAATTTCTTTGTCTTCGATCGATACATGTAGATTTTTAATCTCTAAAGTTGCCACGATTCATTCTCCTTTATAATCATTCTATTCTGTTATATTTTATCCTAATTGAGAACGATTCGCAAATAGCCGCGCTTTGAAATCGTGTAATAATGCTTTTCATTTTCATGAAAATGAGGTATGATGGAACATATTTTTAAAAGAAAGGCTGATGCACATGCAAACTTATCCACTTATTGGTATTGCAGGAAATCATCGCCAAGATAACACGGAAGAAGATCGCTACATTTTATCGTATGCACCAAATGGTTTTGTTCGTGGTCTTGAAAAGGCAAAAGCGATTCCTGTCATCATTCCCATCAGTAACCCAGAATTTGCAAAAGAATTCATCTCTCGGGTTGATGGACTTCTACTAGCGGGTGGACAAGACGTTTCTCCATTATTATATGGCGAAGAACCACATCTTAATTTGGCACGTACTTATCCTGCTCGTGATGCGTTTGAAATTGAGCTCATTAAAGAAGCTTATAGACAACACAAACCAATCTTTGCAGTGTGTCGCGGATTACAAATTCTAAACGTCGCTCTTGGCGGAACACTCTACCAAGACATCGAATCACAATATGAAAATATTTCTGTGAAACATACACAAAAAACAATGCCAAGCCAACCAACGCATACGGTTCAAATCGCAAGTGGTAGCGAGCTTTCTCGTGTACTAGGAACAACCACTCCTGTGAACTCTTATCACCATCAAGCGGTTAAACAATTAGCTGCAGATTTTGTTCCTGTTGCTTGGAGTACGGATGGTATCATCGAAGCGTTCGAGTCTAAATCTAAAGACCAAAGCGTGGTTGCCGTTCAATGGCATCCTGAACTCTTAATTGAAGATAGCAATGTGATGCAAGGGTTATTTGATAACTTTGTAGAACGCGTGAATCGCTCAATACAAAATGCATAATAAAAAAACGGTTCTATAATTTTTAGGGTTGATGGAAATTTTCCATCAACCCTATTTTAGTGTATACAAAAAGGCCAACATCCATTATATTAAAAGCGCCTAAACCTAATACAAAAGGATGATGACCATATGAACAATATACTAGAAGCTACGCTACAAATCAAAGATAAAAACATTATCTGGGATAATACAGTTCAAGAGAAGATATTTAAAAAGAGAAAATCTTTATTTTATTCAGCTACATATACGCATAAACCAGAATTTTGTACCGTTTGTGGATGTGTTAGCCAAAATAATAATATCGTCAAAAATGGCACGAAAACTTCTCGTATCACTCTCTGTTCTGTTTCAGGCCTACCGGCCTACTTAAATCTACGCAAGCAGAGATTTCTCTGTAAAGAATGCGGCTCTTCATTTACCGCAGACACTAGTAGAATCGTAGAAAAACATTGTCATATTTCGAAACGTTTAAAAAATGAAATTAAGGCAAAAATAAGTGAAACAGTATCTGAAACATATATTGCAAAAGAAACAAATGTTTCAGTTCATACTGTAAGACGTATCATAGATGATACAGCACGATTATTGACCATTAAACCATTACA
>NZ_JVNU01000049.1 GCF_001071995.1 Streptococcus sp. 263_SSPC | reverse complement strand
TTCTTTGTTCAGTTTTCAAAGGTCAATCGTTGTTTTGCAACAACGTTAGATATATTACCACGCTCATACTTTCGTTGCAAGAAATATGATTTGATGTTTTTGTCATCTTGCGCGACAACGTTTAATAATTTAACACAGGATAAAGAGAACGTCAACGAATAACTACTCGATTTTTGAAAAAAATTGTATAATCGAGAAAACGACTTGGAGGAGGGCCTATGAGACTCGAACATCTATTAATGAAACATCTGGTGCTGAGCCGCCGTGAAATGAAGAAGCTCATCAAGAATGAAGCCGTCTTAATCGATGGAGTTCCGGCCACTCACGTCAGCAACAATGTCGACGGGACCTTGCAAGTCATCACGGTGGGCGGGACGCGGATTCACGACGATAGCCAGAAGTACTATATGCTGAATAAACCTCAAGGCGTCATCTCCGCTACGACCGATAAGGAACATGCGACGGTTATCGACCTCTTCGCAAACGAGAACGTCGAAGGCCTCTATCCGCTCGGACGACTCGACGGGGATACTGAAGGACTGCTGCTCGTGACGAATAATGGTCCGCTGGGTTATCGTATGCTAAATCCCGACCAACATATCGAAAAGGAATATTATGTAGAAGTTAACGGTCCGCTAGACGAAGATGCCGTAGATACCTTCAAACGTGGCGTCACCTTCCACGGTGGGTATCAATGTAAACCAAGCACGCTTACGGTCATCGAAAGTAGCGACAGCTTGAGCCGTGCGACTGTCACCATCTCTGAAGGAAAATTCCATCAAGTGAAGAAGATGTTTCTATGTATTGGTGTGAAAGTGACCTATCTTAAACGGATTCGCTTCGGAGAATTTGTCTTAGACGAGAATTTGGCTCCCGGAGAATACCGACCTTTAAACGAAGCAGAACTTCAACTTGTTAAGACTTATTTCTAAAAAAGCAAAATGTAACATAAAAGTTACGTAACTTTTATGTTACATTTCGGTTGTTCAACTAAACAAATAAGCTCGCCTGCACAACGCAAGCGAGCTTTTCTACTATATTTTACTCTTCAATACCATCATGAGAAGAATACCATGCTCCTACTGCCATCAACATTAGTGCAATAAAATAAGTAACTTCTGGCATCTGACCAAAGATTAGAATAGACAGGAAAGCTGCTATGAATGGAGAAACAGCGTAATAAGCGCTAGTTCTTGCCGCCCCAAGAAGCCGTTGAGCATGAACATAAAAATAAATACTTAGTCCATAAGACACAATGCCTAAAGCCATAACCGCAATGACGCTCCAAAGATTCATCAATCTCTCACCAAGCGCTAAACCAATTACGATAGAGCCAATTCCAGAAAATATTCCCTTTAACAAGACAATCTCTAACGGATCACAGGAAGAAAGTTTTCTGGTGCAATTATTTTCCAATCCCCAGAAAACAGCAGCCAATAATACAAATAAAGAACCATAGGAAAACTCTAGACTCGAAAAATCTTCAAAAGACAAGATAACACTAGAAAAGGTTACGAAAAGAATTCCCATCCATAACCGTTTACTGATACGTTCTTTAAAAACTACTAACGCAATCAGCGCAGTCGCAACAATCTCAAAATTATTTAACAAAGAGGCATTCGCAGCAGTTGTTGCGCTTAGCCCTATCAACATACAGATTGGCGCTGCTATATCTAACAAGACCATAGCAACCGTATACGGCAATTCCGCTTTACTGAGATGAATCTCAGTGATTTCAGCTTGTCTCACTCTTCTTAAAACTGCAATCAAGCTCATTCCAATACCTGCACCTAAATATAAAAATCCTGCCATTAATGTGGGCGGCATTTCATTTAATAATACTTTTGAAAAAGGAGAACTCACCGCATATAGTACTGCAGCAAGTATCGCCATGATTATCCCCTTCCGCATCTCTTGTTTCATATACTCACCCCTTGAAATCTAATAATAAATACTGTATATTTTGTACACTATCGAACACTTTGTATCGTAATTATATAGAATTATAATTTTTCAAAACAACAGTCATTTTAGTATTTCTGTAAGATAACGAACATTTTTAATAAATTGTACGGAGGATTCTTCCTATGGATCGACGACAACAAAAATCACGAAAAGCTATTTTTGAAGCTTTTAGTCTTCTTTTAGAAAAGAAGCGTTACAGTAAAATTACTGTGCAAGACATTATCGATACCGCTAATGTTGGACGGAGCACTTTTTACGCACACTTCGAGACAAAAGACGAATTATTAAACGCTATTTGCGAAGAGATTTTTGACCATATCTTCGAAAGTCTTCACACTGACGATTCATGCACTTTAAAGGATCGAAACAGCGCATTATCCAGTAAACTCTCTCATCTATTATGGCATCTACGAGAGCAAAAAAATAAGATTAGCGCATTTCTGATTGATGAAAACAGTGAACTCTTTTTAAGATACTTTAAGCAACACTTAACCATTCTTTTTGCTGATTTTTCTAACAGCGCAAATAAATCCATCCCTAAGGCGTTCGTCACTAATCATTATGTGACGAGTTTTGCGGAAACTGTCAAATGGTGGTCGAGTAACGGAATGTCTCTTCCTCCAGAAGTGGTTGTTGAGTATTATATGCAATTAATTCGTTAATCCTTTCGCTATTTCTTTCGACAAATAAGCTCGCCTGCACTACGCAAGCGAGCTTTTCTACTATATAAATGAAATTATTGGATCGGTCCTAAGAGAATATTTGCCCACGCATCATGTAATGACTCTTGGTCACTTGGTTGGAACAAGCCAGCCAACACATCGCGGTATAAGCGAGATAATTCTGTACGGTTGAAGTATGAACTACCACCACATGCACGGACGATTTCTTCCACGGCTTTCTTCGATACTTCTACTGAACGGTTCTTAATAGAAGATAAACGAGGCAACCAGATGAAGCTGTATTCCGTGCTTGATTCAAGTGTGTCGCTCAACTCGTTAATTTGCGGTTGAATGCCGTCGAGCATAATCGCCGCTTCCGCAATTCTCCAGCGAATGTTTTTGTCGTTAGCATAAGGCGCATCATTCGATACAGAGTGACGAGTTTTCACCGTTTCTACTCCGATTTCTAGCGCACGTTTCCCGATACCGAAGTACGTTGCCGCCAGTAAAATTTCGAAGTACGCGAAAATACCGAATACCACTGGATCGAAACTTGGTCCAGGAGCGACTTTTGTGAGAATTTGCTCTTCTGCTGCGAAGATACCTTTCAACTCAACGCTGTTTGATTGCGTCGCACGCATGCCCATTGTATCCCAGTCGTCTTTTACGATGAACGTTTCTTTGTCTGGTGTTAAATACGCAAAAACTGAGAGTGGTGACTCGCCTGTATTATCTTGCCCAAATGAAACCAACTTGTCGCAATATTTGCCCATTGATAGGAAGACTTTCTTGCCGTAGAAACGATACGCGCCGTTCTCTTCAGGACGAGCCTCAGAAATCGAACCGAATAACACGCGATCGTTCGATGGTTCAGAAATCCCAAACGCTAACAACTTGCCTTCTGCAGCATCGCGAAGGATTTGTTCTCCCTTCTTGTTGCCAAAACGAACCATGTGCTTGCCAAGGCCGACAATAATTTGGTGCATGTTCACCCCAAGCGCAGTCCCTGGAGCCGCCATCGCAAGACGCGTTTGTTCCTGCGCAATTTCTTTAAGAGATAAACCGAAACCGCCGTACTCTTTTGGCACGAACGCCTTCAAGTATCCTGCCTCTTTTAGCGCTGCATAGTCTTCCGCAGGCCACGCATTCTCTTTGTCGTAACGCGGTGCACGCTCATGAATTTCTTGTAATAACTCTTCCGATAAAAACATAAAAAGCCTCCTTAATGGTTGTACATCGTTAGTATACGATTAGGGGCGGGTGGATGGCAAACGTAAGACAACGGTTGCAAGAAAATTTCGGCACTAAAAAGCACACGGCCGTGTACTAAAAGCCATGTGCTTCATCCGTTAATAATATTTTCTGTTTTACTTCTGTCGTTTCTTGCTCAAAGGTAAAAACATGCATACGATTCTCAAGAGTGCGTATTTGTATATATAGAATATTTATTTTTAATTATGTTCCATTCTTTGCTAAGATCATTATTTAATTCTAAAAATATCCTTTTCGAAAGAATAATTTTCGACTCAAATACTGTATTTTCATATTTTAACAACAATAAAAGTACTTTCGATATGAAACTCTCTTCTATTAATATTTGTTTTTCATAGTAGTTGCATAATTCATTAGCACTTTTATATACTTCTTCAGATCTTTTTTTAAGATTATTTATTTTAAGACCTCTATTTAAAATACTACCAGACAGTAAAATACCTAATATTATTGATGAATAGTCGTCCATACCATTTAAGAAAACATTTGATAAAAAACTTAGTAAAACGATACCAGATAGTACAAAATACATTGTAGTCATTTTCTTTGCAATACGAGAAGTGAATAATGCGTTTTCGTGAATATTTGCTAATAACTTTATTTCCATCGTATTAATAGACGAGTTATTATAATATGGTTCGCTATCATAGTTTGGGAGTCGTTTTTCATTAAAACTATTATCAAAAAGTCCCAATGTTGTAAGTTGATGACCCTCATCAAAATAATAATCTCGACCATAAGTAAGCACGAAGTCTAAAACTAATAATAAAGACGTTAAATATAAGAAAATAGTATGCGGGATACCCCCTTTTATCGCCTGATAAATAGCTATTATAGGTGTTAGGGAGTTAAAAAAGCATTGAAGGCTAGCTAACCTTTTAGAGATAACAAAACTATTATTTTGAGGAGTTTCTGGTCTCATGTGTATTATCCTCCGTAAGTATCGAACTTGCTTCTTTTAGAAACTCTTGTTTATATTCATCGTTATTAATAAACGGTAGAATATATTGGCCATGACAATCTCGTAATCTTTTTCCTGAACCACAGATGCAAGGCTGATGTCCTCTATATTGATTAAAATAAATCATAGCCGCCATTTTTCTATATTGTTCTGTTGTCAGCCCTAAATCATCTAAATAATATTCAAGAGCCCCTCTATATCCATGTTTTCTATCCCCAAAAGGATATGTCTTATATTTTTCAAACCAATCTAATGTATAAAGAAAAGCATGTACAAACCTTTCAACAAAAGCGATAAAAGACTTATTCTCATTCATAAAACAAATCATTTCTCCAATTGTAGCTAAACAAACTTTCCCATTTGGATAAATATGTTCAATATCTTTCGGAGGGTCAAAAATATACAGTTCAGGGATATAATTGGGAAAATTTTTATTAACTGTTAGTTTTATTTCCCGTTCCCCTTGCGCAATACAACAATTATATTCTAATGAATATTTATATTCCCCTTGAATGGTGTACTCTTCTGCATTTTCAATCAAAGTTAATCTCGGTTGATTCTCTAGTATACTTTCAATTTCAGAAACTAATTTATAACTCATGCTATTTTTTCCAAGGTTTAGTTGGTGTAATTTTTGTTGGATTTTGGAAAAATTCACCAAAGACCTCCATATTAATGTCATTATGAATACTTCTTTTGAATTGCGACTCATCATCAATACTCATAAACCTACTTAACTCTTCAATCCATGTATCCATATTTTTTAACCTGTTAACCGTATATCTTTCGATAAGATTTTCTCTCAAATCAACAGGATTTAAGATCTCACCATATTGCATTATCGAAATACTTTTATTTCTATATTTAGTTATAAAAGTATTAACTATATCAACAACCGATAAAAAACTTTCATCTTTTATACTATCTGCAATTAAGGCAGATAGTATGATCGATGATGGTTTGTCCCCTTCTAATCTACTTCTATCATAGTAAATATCCCTATGTCTCTTGATAAATTGTACAGCCCTTTGCAAATTTGATCTATAATAGTAAACAGGTATTTCTTCCGAACTTAAAAAAAGACTTCTTATATTTTCCGGCAACTTGTTATATTGCTGAATTCTCATACCAGTCGTCAAATGCTTATTACTTATTTCTAAGAACCACTCCCCAAATCCAAGCGAATTACTTGTAAGCCATTTGTATTCATAAGTTTCTTTGTCTGTTATCGCAACGGTTTTCGCTACTAATAAGTCCGAAACTCCTGAATTAACAATTTGATTCTTTATTAAGATATCTTCTTCTACAGATGGAACGATATCCAATGAAAAACCAATTTCATCAGTTACCTTTGCATATTTCAGAGTCCAACAGTTTCTATCTTCTTTCTCTAATTTATCTGAATAAATACCGCTTTCTTTTAAACATGCCCCGATATCATTTTTTACACTTTTTGCATCTGTATCTTCTTTTTTTCTGTTAAGTATCACCAAAACATCTAAATCATAATCATGATTTTTTCCATCGCGGTACGGCCGAATTGTTGTACCTATCAAGAATGACCCTTGTGGATAAAAGGTTGAATCTAGCCCTTGCTCCTCAAAATATTTTGCCAACGCATTATATTTATCTCTTGCATTTTTCTCCATTGTTGGAGATAAATCCAAATTAGATAGCGATTCCCATATAACTTTATCTCTGTTTGCCATTTTTATCCTCCTAATTATATTTACTTTAACAATTTATCCTTTCACCTTACAATTCTACCCGTTCAACCTTTCACAATCAATATCGATTTTTATATATTTTCTATACAAAAAAGCTTAGAAATACGCGATTTCTAAGCTTTCTCATTCTATATTTCTGCTAGCTTTATAACACTAAGTCTTGGTATCCGACTTCTTTGAATTTTTCGTTTTCGAAAATGATGGCTAAGCCATTTTCCATGTCGAATTTAAAGTCGCACATTACAGCTACAACTCTATCCTTAACTTGCGGAACAGAGATTGTTTTAGGAATGACATACTTGAAGATGTTATCTACCTCTGTAATGCCATTGTCCTTCAAGCCGTTTTCTAAGATGTATTTCACAACTTCGGGTTTTGCAGCGTTAATCAATTGTAAGTTGTTCTTAAATCGTTCTACTGCTTCCTTTTGTGTTTCTGTACTATCTTCTCCACTAAACTTCTTCACGATGATTGGTAGTTCAAACTCTCTACCCCAGATTTCAGTTTTAATCTTACTCATCAAATTCACCTCCGTTATTTTGAGCATCGCGAACTTTACATTCAGACACACCGCCTAGATGTTTGCAACACTGATGAATATCACTTGGTACTAAATCCATTGTTTTTGTATCACAACGCTCATGCCAAGTGTACTTTTGCTCTGGATCTTTTCTGAAATTATAGACATCCTTGTCTGTCCAATCCGTTCTCCCATCTTTGCCTTGCGTATTCCATTGTTCGGCTAGTTTAGCATCCGCTTGAGAGAAGTTTCCGGCCTTCCATTCACCATCTTCTTGATAATCATTACGATTTTCCGTCATATTATCGATTGTAACAGTAGCAGATGACACCTCAGAAAAATCAGGTTCAAGACCTTTATACTCAATCCCGTCTTTGCCCAATTCTGCAAGTTTCTCTTTACATGCTGCACCTCGTTCTGTTGCGTCCGATGGAATAAACTTAGAATGACCTCGTTCGCCTTCGAACGTTCCGTTTTCGCCATCTCGTGGCACTTGATTCAATCGAGCTTCATAGGAATTATACTTCCCTCCAAATTCATACTCATCCGCTTCAATATTATCAACAGAAAACGACGCTTCTAAGATTCCTTTTGCTTCTTCTAAAGTCAGCTCTGTTTGCGGTTCAATCTCAATAGATTTCTCAACGGCTGTCACTTTAATTTCCGCCGTTTCTAAAGATTTTATCTCATTCATTAGAACACCCTCCCTTTTTCTTGATATACTTCCGTAAATCTCGTCAACACTCCATCGTAGGACGCATCCCGCAATTGTTGCTCATATAAAATTAACCTTACGGCCGTATTAATTTGCTTGTTGGAGTAAAGCTTTATAGACGGCTTTAACTGTTCAACAAGTTCACGTGTCCACTCAATAATATCGTTAGTGTGTTTTACTTTAATAATGGTATCTTCTACAGAGAAGAAATCATAGACGAGCTGTCTGAAAGCAGCCCACGCCTCTTCTCCGTCTTTTTCAAGATAATCCATAAACTTGCACTTCACTTGTGTGTCTAAGTTTGAGTGAATCACTCTCGACTTAATTACCCTCAAGTCTTCCTTATTCGCTCTTCTGAAAATCCCTCTTTCCATGATGTAATCTAACAAGAATACTTCTATATCAATTTTGTAATCTCCATCAAGCTTCTTAGGAGTATATTGATATGGCTTTTCATCGATATCGACTCTATCAACCTTACATAAGACAGGTTGTACCCATTCATTTTGGTATACAGCCCCGACCCCACAAGGAAGTTTTGCCAATTCTGTAATTTGATCTTCATTCAGATTCGCTGCTCTTCCGACCAACTCTCTATCCGTTTGGTCTGGAAGTCGGAGAATAATTTTCGTATTCGTATTTCGAATCACCGACATATCCATCAATCCCGGTGCTTGGTCAACAATAATAAATCCTTCTCCATACGTACGCATTTCCGCAATCGCATTTGAAAGCATCTCAACACTCTTTCCGAGTAAGTTGCTTCCTTCTGACGAACGTTCACTTGAAGTTCTTCTTAATAGATTATGGGCTTCTTCAAGGACCGTAATATGATTCAACTCAGCGTTCATTCCGTTTGCTTGAGACATACGGTACTCTTGCAGTTTTAATACTAGCATTCCCATGATTAGCGATTTTGTTTCACTAGAACCGACACGGCTAAGGTCGACAATCACATTCTCATCAAACAATTGTGTCGCGCCAATTTCATCCGAAACAAAAATCATTCCGTTAATTCCGTTACATAAAGATTCTAATCTTGTTAGTAACGAACCTTTATAGGCCCCTTTATTTTCCGCATCATATTCACTTGAATCAATAATGCTTTTCACATTTCTAGCCACATCCGCAAAGGTTGGATATAACTCTTCGTCATATTTGTTTTGGGATTTAACAAGATCCCAGCCACAATCTACGTATGACTTTTCAACAGCACTCTTTAATACTGCTGGCATTGCCGCATACATTGGCCAACAAACATTAAAGATTTCTACTAATCGATCCATATGTTCTAGAACATGAATGTTTTTAGGGAAACTGAATGGATTGATTCTGAGAAGTTCGCTGACAAGTGGATTCGTCCCCAATACTGTCACATCATTTCTATGACCAAACACATTCTTATATTCACCTTTAGCTGGCTCTACCACAAGGAACTTAACCCCTTGTTTTCTAGCACGCTCAATCATCTGGTAGACCGTATTACTCTTACCTGAACCGGTACTACCCGTAATAAATGTATGTGAAGCTAACGATTGTTTAGAGAGAGCCACTTCTGTATTTTCCATTCGATTCATATGGAATACATGACCGAGTTTAATTTCGGATTCACCTCGATAAACATCATCATAGGTCACTACATTTCTTCCAAATTCAACACATTCTAGTACAGGAAGGCCTGCAACTGATTTTTTAGGGAAGTTCAATGAGTATGCCAATTCTTTTCCAGATAGACTCGTGGTTGCAGTTACAATCGGCGGATAAACGATAAATTCAGTTTCTTCGTCTACCTCAAGTTTCACTTCATTATCCTCTATCTTTCCTACCACTGCAGGATTCAATCCAAACACTGGATGACGAAGTGTCTTAATATACTCAGTGATTTCTTTTGCTTGCCCAGCCTCATCTTCTACATTTCCACGCCAAGTATTGATGGCAGATTTAGACATATATGAATCTTCACCAAGCGTTAGCGCTAAATACGAATGAGCCACGTTATTCGCTACATTTGGATCTTCACTAATCACGTAAGCTGCAAAATCCCACATTCCAAGCGCCGTACTCTGTTCGAAACGTTTCATCTGTCCTTTAAGCATTTCCAACGCGTATTGAATATTAAAGTTCGTAAAGTTCTGTGTGATTCCTTCGTTTTTACCTAGCATAACTGTAGTCGTAGAAGAACGAGCAAAGTTCGCACCAATATTTGCACCAAATCCTACGCTCTTAGTAGCGCCATTTGTCGCCGCAATCGAATTAGTAACTGCTCGACCTAGAGTGTTCGCAACCGCTGTTCCTACCGTTCTGCTAGTACTATCAGCCAAAGTCTTTGCAGTTCCCTTAGCAATTGTTTCGACTGCAGTTTTTCCAAGAGATTTGGCAGTGCTACTATTCCAGGCTTCGCCATAGTTAACTTGAGTTGCGGCATTCACACCGAAGCCATGAGCTCCTGCAGATACTCCTGCAGATGATCCTCCGCCTTGTGTTTCAGTATAACCTGTTGATTCAGCATTCGTTTCACTTGTACCTTCCGAAGTACTATGCGTGTCACTTTTTGTATAAGATTCACCAGTCGTAGCTGTATCACTTGCAGATTCGGTATCTGTACGAGCACTGCTATCAGATGTACCTTGACTCTCTGTAATAGCAGTATTGACTCCGTTCTGGACTCCAGCACTGGCCCCAACATTCACACCAACAGTCGCAGATGAACTAACACTTTCGTTCTCTGTTCTTTGGAAATTTGTAGACCAGGAAGCATAAGGGGCTAAGCCTGAATAGAATTCTCCCAATTTTATTTTTCTATCTTCTACATCAAGAATCGGAGTCGCTAAAAGAATAATCGTATATTCTTTCTTTTTCGTTTCTGGAACAATCCCATCAATTAGTTTTTCAATCGTTTGGCTAATAAACTTTTCTGATTTTTCCGCTGGAATATTGGAAGCCGTTGCGACAGAATATTTTTTATCTTCGATAAAGCAAGGTAATACGCCTAACCCCTCTTCTTTCCACTCAGCTCCAGGAAAATTACCTCTTATTGCTTCAACGATTTGATTCTTATAGTTATCAACATCAGTACTACTCGTTGAATTTTTGTTATTCACAACTGCTAAATACACATTAGTCGTATTCTGTTTACGATCAAACACTAAAGCAATGTTGCAATCATCGTTAGAAAGTACTGCGTAGACATTAACCAGTTTTTCTAAGTTATTTTCTTTCTTATCTGTAACCCATTTTGTAATGTTGATGTAGCGAATGTTATGCGCATCATCAAACTCTTTTCCAAATTCAGCCTCATTATTGAGTGGCAAGTAAAGGTCCTTAATCTGCGGAAGATATGCATTAAAGATTTCGACACTGCTTGCAGCCATCAAACGTTCCGTCAACTCACGCGCAGTAGCATCGTTTGGATTCGGAGTTTCTAGCAAATATTTTTCACGTAATAACTGTACGTTTTCTAACTGTTCTGGACTCAAAGAAGATAACTTAGCAACTTGGTCTCCAGCTTTTCCAGCCATTTTCTTAATGGCATTTTTAATTCCCATATTCTATACCCCTTCCACAACTTCCCACGACATCAGACTCTTCATTGTTTCTAATGAGTAGCGTATCAACGTTTGATTTTGTTCTAACTCGGTAAGACTCTCTGTCTCAATGCGAATTTTGTTAACCAATTCCTTTAATCCCGGATTAAATTCTGTAAGACCGGCATTAATCTCATCAAGTATCTTTCTCTCCCAGTTTTTAAATTGCATAAAACAATCATCATTCATCATTTGAGACATCTCTTTTACACTAGCTTTTATTTTGTCATTATAGATTCTAGCTAGACGACTGGTGTTTAGCTTTTCATCATCAATAATATGAATTCCAAGCAATGTACCTTTTAAGAATTTCTCTCTAACAAATACTGAATTCGCTTGTTCTTTAAAGTTATTAATGTCATAATTTTGTATTTTGGATGCAATTTCTTCACGCTGTGAATCTGTTAATGTATCTGATTCAGTTACTTTGAGAATCAGCTGGTTTTTAAAATTTCGTTCCTTTTCACGCCAATATTCATCTAAAAAAGTAGATAGTTTCTTCTGTGCATCATCGATATTGTTTTTGTAAGATTCAATCACATAGTTTATCGTTTCGCTAGAAGCTAAACGGTCGAGTGACTTCTCTTTTTCGTTCTTTTTATTCTTAGATTCTTGAACATTTTTTACATCGCTGGCAACGTCATTTACTAATGTTTTTGCAGCATCAAGAATATTCCGCTTGAACAACCCCTGAAAATTGTCTTGCCAATGTTCTCGGCTTTTATTTTTAGCTTCTTGCAGTTCTCTTTCTGTCGATTCATAATCATAATGTTCAAAAATTTCGTTACGAATATTGGTATCCACTGTCGCAAGTTCATCCTCGTCCATTGGATACTGAAGAACTTGATTAACGTATTCCGCAACAATACTCTTGGAAGCTGCTTCATTTTCTTCTTCCATTGTTTTAGCAGATTTGTCGATTTCTTGCTTTAAGAGTTGTGCTTCTGCATCTAATTGTTGTTCAAAATGGTCTCTTATTTCTTTTCTTGTCTTCTTTTTCTCTTCAATACGTGCGTTTGTCTTATCAATTACATTGCTAAGAAACGACAACGCCATCTGACACTTGTTGTATGCGGAGTGTTTACTTGCAAAAGTTTCAATTTCTTTTTCAACACAGTACAGTCCGCTATTCGAATAAATGAGATTTTCATTTTTCTGCGAATACTCAAGAGCATTTTGCTTCACTTGCGAAGGCATAATATTGTACTTATACAAAGAGAGGTAATCGATATCTTCTGGATCTGAAAATGTTAAACTTTGTGTCCTAAATTTCTTCCCATAAAATCTGTCTACAAACTCTCCATTATTTTTTCCACCTAAGCCAATAATGGATGAAACAAAGAAAATTCCATTGGCATACATCTTTTCAATCGCACGATATTCTAAAATTTCATTTATTTGTTTCTCTGTGAATCCATCTTCCGGAAGGTCCGCATCATCTGCTTTGTTAAAAATAATCATGGTGAATCGTTTATCCAATGACTCAATTGCCAAAACATTGTCACATAATTCGGCATTATCCTTTGTATCATGCGCATCATACTGAGTAATCCATAGTGGAATCCCGTTTGAAAATTCAGCCATCGCCTCATCCAACACTTTTGAATGGTCCTCGTTTGAGTTAGAGTTTGAACCCGGAGTATCAAAAATGACAAATTTATTTTGAGATGTTCCAATTACTCCATTTGGAGAGAACGGAACACTTAATGAAATAACATTGCTGATTTCAGTAACTTCTCTATCTCTTTTCTCGTAATTATTTAAGATTTCCATCGCAATACGTACCATTGCATATAACTCATATGTGCCATCGTTTGCGATTTCTTCCTTAATACTTTTGACGATTTCGGTTTCTGGATTTCCTTTTAATACTCTTATCTCTTTACCATCAATCGCTATTTCTATTCTTTCCTTTTGAAACTCGAAAGAAATTTTTGCTCTATCTAGAAACTCAGAATTTCTAATTTCATAAATTTTGGCTGTAACAGGGTCACTTCCGCTCGGTAGAATTTCCACTCCTGTTAATGCATTTATAAAAGTAGATTTCCCAGCACTATAATTTCCAAAAACACAAAGCGGAATTACATCATCCAACGCTTTTGAAACTTTATTAATTCTCTTTATCACTTTTTCGTCATCTTGCATAATCTGTTTGATTACTGGATT
Source organism: Streptococcus sp. 263_SSPC (assembly GCF_001071995.1). Lineage (GTDB taxonomy): Bacteria > Bacillota > Bacilli > Lactobacillales > Aerococcaceae > Granulicatella. The sequence goes on along the minus strand of NZ_JVNU01000049.1, from coordinate 76,854 downwards.
CACTGTCTCAAAAATCTGTTTGATGTCTTCTTTAATAAAACGTGCATTTTCAAGAATCGTATTCGAACGCATCAAGTCAATCTTTTCTTTAAATTCATCTGATTCACAAACTGATGCTATTTCCACATACTCATCCTGAGTTCCTTCAAATATTAGTTGTACCTTTTCTCTTCCTACATAGTATTCCTTAACAATAATGCTAAGAATTTCCTTAATCTTAAAAGGTAGAAAAGCTCGCTCTGAATCGGTCTCTGTCAGTCTACTTCTTTTATCACTTTGTTTGACGCCAAGCCAATCACCTGTTGTTACGTCCAATGTTTGATATGAAATCTCTTTAGTATACGGATTACTTTTAATCTTTATTTTTGTCATTCTTAGTACCTTCCAATTCTTCTTCACTATGGATAACAGTAACTGTCCCCATCTATTTATCCTCTAACTTTTATCTAGCCCCAAATTACGACCAGTTTTTTTTCACAAACTCATAACTTATTGCGAATTTATGAAGCAATTGAGTTCATTATATCATTTTCACCACTTAATTTTAAGCATTTTTTGAAAACGATTTACTTTTTGTTTATAAATAATTTATGAAGTCTTTTGAAGCACAAAAAGACCGTAAATTGATATTCCCCTTACCAAGTAAATCAGTAAGAAGCGTATCAAATTACGGTGTTCTATTATATCTATTCTACCCCTCAACCCTCTTCGGCAAGTATGGTTCGAGCTCTTTGCGTAAGGCGTCCAGCGTTAGGCCATAGGGAATGGTGATGTCATCGATTGGTTCGAGGACTTTTTCTAGCTCCGCTTCGCCCTGCGCATCTAAATAATCAACCATTTTTCTTCGAAGTGATAGCAGCTCCTGCACAACGTTCTCTTTTCCAAAGGTGATGGCTAGAGAATATGCGTTGTTGTCGATATCCTCTCTGGCCCCTGAGCGTTCTGCGATATACAGAATTTTCTCCATTAAATACATCATCTCATAAAAATCTTGCTTCTTGATTTCAATCTTTTCGTCCATGCCAACTACTCCCTTCAAATACAGACTCTCAATCCCAATAATAAAGGCTCCGGAAGTAAAATTCCAGAGCCTCTGCCATTATTTCTTTATCAAACATTATCTAACTATCCTAAGCTCTTCTTACAAATGAAAAATTTGGTTAGTATCTTTTCCCATATAAACTTTTTGCTATATTTGTATATTTTCTTATAAAATCTGTTTTTGCCTCAGTATATCCATCTCTGTCATGTTCATATTTTTTCCAAAGCGATAGTTTTAAAACCTCATATTCTTTGCCTATTTTCTTATGATCATTCAAATAATCTCTAAAATACAGTTCATCATTATCTCCGACAATTCTAATATGAAGATGGAATACTTTTTCTGCAAATCCTTGTTCTGTGTAGCCTTTGTTTAATGTAATGCGGGTTTCAGTCATATTCATACATAGCCAACCCTTGTTTATTAGAATATTTTTAACAATATCTAAATCCGCCTTGTCGTTTACTTCAACTAATACATCCACAATATTTTTCGCCCATATTCCTGATATAGCCGTGCTTCCGATGTGAGATATTCTTTTTGTGCTTTTACTCGGCAATGCTGATAATATTGATTTTCTTTCTTCTTCATACCATTTTGTCCACTCTTTATTATGTTTGACTAAAAATATCGGAAACAGTTGCCAAAGCTCTTTTAAACTCATTTGCTCGAATTTTTTATTCATATCTAACCTCTACAATTCTAATTTATATATTTACAGCATCTCATAGAAATCTTGCTTCTTGATTTCTATCTTTTCATCCATGCCGACTACTCCCTTCAAACACAGTCTCTCAATCCCAATAATAAAGGGTCCAGAACTAAAATTCCAGAGCTTAGTCCGTTTTGTCTTCTGTTTGTGATTATATTATCAAATAGGTTATAATAAATTAAATGCAAAAAATGGGAGGCTACAATATGTCAAAGAAGCTAGATGAATTAACATACTATGCAAAATTGTTAACTAAACTTCGCAATAAGAAGTATGAATTCTATGTTGTATCTAGAATAATCCACTTATTAAATGATACAGAAATCCAATTTACAACTCAACAACTCGTTAGAAAAAAAGACGGGAAAAGATATCTTATAGATTTATATTTTCCACAATTCAAAATAGCAGTTGAAATTGATGAGAGTCATCATTTATCGAATGAGGAAGCTGATAGAGCGAGAGAACGGGAAATAATTTATTATACAGATGTGGAATTCTTCAGAATTAAGTGTGATAAAAACTCCAATATTGAATCAGTACATCAAAGAATTGACGAATTAATTGATAAAATTCAACATCTTAAAAATAATAAAAAATTCAGACCTTACTCATATCAGGATGAATTTTCTGTAGATCAATGGTTGAAAGTTGGCAAATTAAGAATATCTGACGGAGCAAAATTCCGAACACATGCCGATGTATTGAGGTTATTCGGGAAAAATTTTCGTCTCCATCAAGCGGGCTCCTCTCCTCTAAATGAACAAGTACAGGTGTGGTTTCCAAAGCTGTACAAAAATAATGATTGGGATAATTCTATTTCTCCAGATGGAAAGAGTATCGAGCAAACTAGAGGTAAAAACGATATGGAAATAAAAGAAATTAAAGATTCAATTGTTTTTGCCCATCAAAAAGATGTATTAGGAAATATCTATTATTCTTTCAAAGGAATTTTTAGATGTACAAGACATACAAAAAATGAAATCTCCTACAAGAGAATCGCTACAGAAGTTATTTTCTCTGATTATGAAAACAAATAACCACCGGCTAAGCCGGTGGTTTTTATTATGCCCATCAAAAGCGATTGATTTTTCTATGTCACTCCCACTCGATCGTAGCCGGCGGTTTGCTCGTGATGTCGTAGACGACGCGGTTGACGTGGGCTACTTCGTTGACGATACGAGCGCTGATGGTTTGCAGTACTTCCCAAGGGATGCGAGCGAAGTCACTCGTCATGCCGTCGATGCTGGTTACGGCACGTATTCCAATCGTGTAGTCGTACGTTCTGCCGTCTCCCATTACCCCAACGCTGCGGATGCCTGGAAGCACCGTGAAGTATTGCCATACGTCGCGTTCAAGGCCGTTTTTTGCGATTTCTTCGCGTAAGATGGCGTCAGATTCGCGGACGATTTCGAGTTTCTCTTCCGTCACTTCCCCAAGCACACGAATTCCAAGTCCTGGTCCTGGGAATGGTTGGCGCCATACGATTGAGTCTGGCATACCAAGCGCTGTTCCTAAAGCGCGCACTTCATCTTTGAAGAGTGTATTCAGTGGTTCAATCAATTCGAATTGCATGTCCTCTGGAAGTCCCCCTACGTTATGGTGAGACTTGATGGTTTGCGCTGTTTTCGTTCCGGATTCGATGATGTCTGTATAAAGCGTTCCTTGCGCAAGGAAATCCACGTCTGTGAGTTTTGCTGCTTCGTCGTCGAATACGTACACGAACTCATTTCCGATGATCTTCCGTTTTTGTTCAGGGTCGCTCACGCCTTTTAGTTTCGATAGGAAACGTTCCTGAGCATTCACGCGAATAATATTGAGGCCAAATTTACCAGAAAGACTCTCCATTACTTGGTCGCCTTCCCCTTTACGAAGCAAGCCGTGGTCTACGAAAATACAAATCAATTGGTCGCCGATAGCTTTTTGCAAGAGAACCCCAACGACACTTGAGTCTACCCCGCCAGATAATCCAAGCAAGACTTTCTTATTGCCCACTTTTTCGCGAATTTTCGCAATTTCCATTTCAATAAAGCTGTCCATTGACCAGTCGCCTGTCGCCCCACAAATATCGAACACGAAGTTACGAAGCATGTCGTTTCCGTGAATACTGTGGCGAACTTCTGGGTGGAACTGTACGCCGTAGATGCGACGTTCTTGGTTTTCAAAAGCCGCAAATGGCGTGTGTGCATTCGAAGCCGTCACGCTAAAGCCTTCCGGAATCGCAGTAATACGGTCGCCGTGGCTCATGAGTACCTCTTCCTCTTCAGCTAACCCTTTGAAAATGCCTGAAGTCGTGTTAAAAACATCGACTTTCGCAGAACCATATTCACGAGTTGTAGACGATTCTACCTTCCCACCGAACAGATGCGTTGTCAGTTGCATCCCGTAGCAAATCCCGAGCACTGGAATTCCCAATTCAAAAATCGCAGGATCAACGGTGAAAGCATCCTCTGCATAAACGCTATGTGGTCCCCCTGAAAAAATAATCCCTTTTACGTTACCATGTGCCTTAATTTCTTCGGCGGTAATATCGTTATGTAGCAACTCGCTGAACACACCAAATTCACGAATACGGCGCGTAATCAACTGATTGTACTGACTACCGAAGTCGAGCACGATAATCTTTTCTAATGAAGTGGTTTGAGCTGTCATAAGAGGCCTCCTTAGTTTTAGTCCTTTTTTATTGTAACAGAAAATCACGAAAATTACTTTAAAAAACTGAATTTTTTGTTCGGATTTTTTAGGCTCATTTTCCGCGTCACACCAAGCTTTCATTCGGATATATAAATTAGTATATAGAGTGTACACTCACTCGTCGCGTTCTTCAAAAACATTGTTAAATCAACTTTTCTAACTGTTGACATCACGCTCAAAAATTGTGTTTTAATTTTTTGAAATGTAGCATATATGCTACAGTAGCAAATATGCTACTTTTTGATTTTTTACAAAAAAACTAGCCAATAGACGAGCTACTGGCTAGAGATTGTATTCTTTTAACATTTTTCAAGAATTACCGTTCTTGCTTTTTCCTCGGTATCGCCACTTTCATCAAACCCATCATACGGAGCTTTAGGATCTTGTACTTTCGGTTTGCGCCTCAAGGCATTGCAGATTTCATCCACATGGCGGAATGCAAATTCAAATTCATCTGTCCATCCGGTATGACCTGTAATGATTTTTAACGAAAGATTTCTCTTTCTGAGCTTTTCTTCTAGTCGTTTCAACGATACACTTTGTAATTTTCTATCTTCTGCGAGCGTGTTTAAAAACGCATAACCACCGTCTGCACCAAACCAAATCGTATCTCCGGTAAACAAATACGCATCATCGATTAAATACACTAAATGTCCCCACGTATGACCAGGTACAAGAAAGGCTTCGATTTTAATATCGTGAATATAGAAAATCTCCCCATCTTCTATCAATGTTTTGTCATTTTCGATATGCACTTGCGGAAGTTTATAGAGCCCCCAGTATACTTTGCGCCGAACTCGGCCTTCTAAGTAGTCATTCTCGACACGACCCACATAGATTTTTGCATTTTTAAATAATCCCTGGCCATCGACTTCTATCGCTCCAACGTGGTCCGTATCTTGGTGCGTAATGAGAATCTCGTTGATACTTTCTGGACGAATATCTAGCCACCTCATCTTCTCGGCAAGCCTGTCATAGTTATATCCTGCATCAATCATAATTGTGTAGCCGTCTTTGGTGTAAAAGTAAATATTGGCTACATATTCCCGGATACAACTCACTCTTTCGTCGATATGGCCCGTGTTTAGTGGTTTGAAAATTTCTTTTCCTCTAAACATAAACGACATGAACTTTTGTTGTTTTAAAGAATCTTTTTTCGCCATCGCTCTCACCTTGATTCTTTTGTCTTGGCGATTCTAAAATCAAATTTTCTTGATTGGAATCCATCGATTCACTCTTGCACAATAATCCTTATAGGCTTCTCCGTGCAGTTCGTACAGCCATTTTTCCTCAGTATTACGAATAATAACGGTTAATAGCCCCCACTGAATTGGAATCAGAAGCAATAACCACACATTATGCATGGTTAGGATACTCCCAATGCCGCAGAGCCACCACGAAAAGTAAATCGGATTGCGTGTGCGCGCATAGATTCCAGTCGTCTTGAGTTCATTGTTTTGGATGCTCGTATCAATATCTGACTTCACCACGCTAAGCCACCAGATTCTCGTCGCAACGAACATTAAGATGAATCCAATTAAATCAAACAAATCTTTGAATCCACCCTTTAACAGTCCACTCTCAAGCACAGACTTATTCAGCATCCATCCTGTCAAATTCATCGCAATTATACACGCCACGAGATACGGCCCAACACCATAAGTCGGCAATTTTTGATGTTTATCTTGATCACTTTTTAAGTACATGTCCTCACCTCATTGTTAAAGAAACCATACTACAAGCTACAATTTTTCACCTACATTTTACCACTACTATTCCGCGGTTTAAATAGGATTTTTAAGGATTTTACAAAAAAGAGATTCCCCCACAAATAGGAATCTCTCTTCATTTATTGAGTATTCAGTTATGTCTTTTTAGTCCTCTAACACAAAAATCTCTTCAACATTGAGCTGGAGTAACCTTGCAATTCTCATAGCAAGTTCAAGGGTAGGATTATATTTATCATTCTCAATGGCAATAATGGTCTGTCTGCTTACACCCAACGTTTTTGCCATATCCTCTTGTCGCAATCCTGCTGCTTTTCTTAGCTGTTTAATATTATTTTTCATATGCCATCACGCTTTCTGAAAAAAATAAACGCCAACAGCCAATAATACGATAACAGTGACAACTGCTAGAATGACTCCTTGAACAAGTTTATTTGGTTCTTTATACTCTTCATCACCAGCAATCATATTGCGTTTCATTGCGGTTTGAGCAAATCCTTGCACACTTACAGATAAGAGCAAAATTAAACAAGGAAGCATTTCAAGTTTGCCACCACCAACAAGTGCTTGATAGATATTAAATCCTGTCCATGCACATAAACCCAAAAGCGCTGTTTTATAGCCCCACGCCTCAGAACGCAACTGAATATCTCTGTCCATTTCATCCATCTTTTTCATGGCTTTGTTCCTCCAAATTTCTGTAATAATGTCAAGAGCTCTTTACATTTCAAATTATACTCTCCTACCTAAAAATGTCAAGAGAATTTTACATTTTGTTTTTAATTTTTTTGCAATAAACAAAGATGTACTCTTTCTTACGATTCCCCGTACTCTTACTAAGAATCCCGTACCGCTTCACCTACTAAAACAGGGCACATACATTGTTGTAAAAAAATAATCGATTACGAAAAATCAAGCGGATTTTATAATCGCAGTAATGGGGGATAGCAACCAATGTGAATTACTGACTTTAGGGTGAAACCCGTAGAGTCAGTTTGAAGCTTGGTAGAGATTGAGACGAAGGCTCAATCCGGTGCCCCATTACAGTGATTATAAAAAAATCCGCAAGGATTTTGAGTAATCGATGTACCTAATATTTTTTAATTTGCACAAAATCAATATGATGTCCCACTGTTTTATGTAGGATGAAGTCGGCGCGGGTTTTCGTTGGTAAGATGTATTCCTTAAGGTTCTTCAGGTTAGTCTTCTGCCACACATCTTTCGCCATCGCAATCGCGTCCGCACGATTCCCAATCGCATATTGATAGTAATAGTTATCCGGCTGTGATTTCGCACGGTCCATCAAGAGCTCAAAACGCTCCAAGTACCATTGCTCAATCAGCGTTGCATCGGCATCTACGAAAATCGACCAGTCGAAGAAATCACTCACGTAAATTTCGCGATTTGGCGGTAGTTGCAACACATTAATCCCCTCAACAATTAAGATGTCTGGAGACTCAATCGTCTGCACTTCCCCTGGCACAATATCGTAAATCTCATGCGAATACACTGGCGCATCCACGCTTGGATTTCCCGTCTTCACTTCGAGTAAGAAATGAACGAGAGCTTCCATGTCGTAACTTTCCGGGAATCCTTTACGGTCTAAGATTCCGCGGTTAATCAGTTCCTGAGTCGGTAATAAGAATCCGTCTGTGGTCATTAGGAACACACGCTTATCCGGGTAGCGTTGTTGCAGCATCGTTTGCATTAAGCGGGCGGTCGTACTCTTCCCGACGGCCACACTCCCAGAAACTCCGATAATAAACGGCACTGTTTTCTTCGTTTGATGAAGAAATTGCTGTTCCTCGCTGCGTAATTCAATATGTTTTTTAAAGTATAAATCGAAATAATCGAGCATTGGCACATACACTTCTTGCACATCCTGTAGGGAAATGCGGTCGTTTAACGATGTTAAGTGCGCTAGTTCTTCTCTCGTCATTGTGAATGGATGGGCGCCTTCGTACTGGCTCCACTCATCTCGTTTAATTTGGTAATACGTCTCGTTTTCTTTCAACGGATTCGTCTCCTTCAGCTACTGAGTCCTATTCTTGAATTGTACCACAAGTTGAACACGGTTTCTATTTCTTATAAATTTAAGTTTTTCCCATGAAATCGCCGTGTTTGTTTACGTAAGGGCGTGGATTTAGTAGAATGAAAAGTGAATATAAGGAAAGGATTTGTCGTATGAAACCACAAACAGGAACAGGCCTGGCAAACGGGAAGATTATTCTAGCCGGTGAGCATGCCGTTGTGTACCACGAACCAGCGATTGCTTTGCCAATTGACGCGGTTTACGTGAAGGCGGATATCGTCGCTGCAAAAGAAGGCCAAATGATTCAATGTGAACTTTATACAGGTAACGTAAACGAGATGCCTACTTCAATGGCAGGGCTGCAATTTGCGATTCGCGAAGCGTTCAAAGTAGCCTCTGAAAAAGAAGTGACGGCTCATACTTTTACGCTCTCGATTGAATCAACGATTCCTGCAGAACGTGGAATGGGCTCGAGTGCTGCAGTCAGCGTTGCGGTGGTGCGTGCCATTTTCGATTTCTTGAATGCGACTCTTCCTGAAGAAACCTTATGGGACATCGTTCAAGGCGCAGAAACCATTTCGCATGGAAATCCGAGCGGCGTGGACACGGCGACAACGAGCGGGACGCGTCCTGTATTTTTCCAAAAAGAACAAGAACTACAAACGCTCCACCTCGATATGCCAGCGTACCTCGTGATTGCCGATTCGGGTGTGACTGGAAATACGAAGCAAGCGGTGCATCATGTCAGCACCTTGCAAGAACGCATCATCGACCCTACTACACAAGAGACAGGTGCGGATGCGGTTCAATCGATTGGCGCTATCGTAAATGAAACGAAAGAGGCCATCGAGGAACAAAACCCTCAAAAACTAGGGCAACTGATGAGTGAAAATCATGAGCGCCTCCAACAACTCGGCGTGTCGCATGACGTCATCGATACACTCGTCGATACAGCCCATCAAAACAACGCACTTGGGGCAAAAGTCACAGGCGGCGGCCTTGGCGGATGCATGATTGCCCTCGTTGAAACCGAGGAAGACGCCCTTCATTTACAAGAACAATTCATGAAACAAGGAGCGCAGGCGGTCTGGATTCAGTCGCTGGCGAAAAAGGAGAAACCCAAATGACATCGAACATTGGAATCACGCGTGCGCATACGAATATCGCACTGATTAAATATTGGGGCAAGGAAAATAAGGAGCTCTTCATTCCGATGAATAGTAGCCTTTCTTTGACCCTCGAAGCCTTCTATACCGATACTAAAGTCGAACTCACAGACGCTTTAACAGAAGATGAATTCTATCTTAATGGCGCCAAACAAGACGAAGCGGCAACGGCCAAAATCACGCGTTTCTTAGACTTGTTCCGCGCTGAAACAGGAGATACGCGTCGTGCTCGTGTCGAGAGCTTAAACTTCGTACCAACAGCTGCAGGCCTTGCGAGCTCTGCCTCCGCCTTTGCGGCACTAGCAGGTGCGATGAACGAGGCGACAGGCCTTCAGTTGCCTGCCCAACAATTATCGACTTACGCGCGTCGTGGAAGCGGCAGTGCTACTCGTAGTCTCTTTGGCGGATTTGTCGAATGGAATAAAGGAGACTCCAACGAGAACAGTATGGCGATTCCTGTCGACGATGCGAACTTTGACATCGGGATGATTATTATCGTCGTGAGTGCGGCCGAGAAGAAAATTTCGAGTCGCGCCGGCATGGAATTGACCGTTTCTACTTCTCCATTTTACGAAGGTTGGGTCACTTCAGCGGCGACCGATTTAGCCGACATCAAAGAGGCCATCAAGGACCGCGACATTCATCGCATCGGTTCTATTGCGGAATTTAACGGCATGAAAATGCACGCTACGATGCTGGCAAGTAACCCTCCATTCTGTTATTTCGAACCGGAGAGTATTATCGCCCAACAAACGATTCGCACAATTCGAGAAGAACGAGGCATTCCTGCCTACTTCACGATGGATGCTGGGCCAAACGTCAAAGTGATTTGCAATGCGAGTGATATTCCAACGATTATGGAAGACCTTGGCAAAGTATTCCCGAGTGAAAAACTCATCCCTACGCTTCCAGGAGAAGGTATTCGTACATTGACAGAAGACGAATGGAACGCTTCTCTTGCCGCTTTTGAAGGGAAGTGAGCGCGTGACGATTACTTCAAAAGCTCCCGGTAAACTCTTTATCGCCGGAGAATATGCGGTTGTCGAACCCGGACACGGTGCCATTGTTGTAGCGGTATCGCGCTACTTAACCGTCACAATCGACGAAGCTACTAGTGTAGGAACCTTAACCTCTACGCAAAATCCAGATGTCGTTGTGGAATGGACTCGCGAGGGAGAACTATTCCGTGCAGAGGGAGAGCATCCCTATAAACTAGTCGAAGCAGCGATTCTGGTCGCGGAACAGTATGTACGCGAAGCCGGCAAAGAAACATTTGCCCTCTACTCGCTTTCGATTACAAGTGAACTCGATGACGCTAAGCGTGGTATTAAATATGGACTTGGTTCCAGTGGTGCCGTTGTAGTCGCAACGATTCAAGCCGTTCTTGATTTTTACAAGACTCCGCGCACATCTCTACTCGTCTATAAGCTGAGTGTGTTAACGAATCTCCGCTTATCCCAACGTGGATCCTTTGGAGATATCGCCGCCTCTTCTTTTGGAGGAATGGTCTATTACACAAGTCCAGACAGAAGCGATTTACTCGTAAAATTACAAAGCCAAACTATCAAAGAAATTTGTGATGCTGACTGGAAAGACCTCTTGATTGAACGTCTTCCAGAAATCCCAGACTTCACCCTCTTAGTAGGATGGACGGGACAAGTCGCGATTACCGATTCACTCATTCAAGCCACTGATAAGAAACGGAAAGTGGCAACGGATAGCGCCTTTTACAAGGAATTTCTTGTAAAGAGTCACGCCATCGTTCAAGGCCTACAAAGTGCTTGGAACAAACAAGACATACCGGCCTTACAAGAAGGCATTCGTTCTAACCGTGCACTATTAAATGAATTTGCACAAGTGATGCAGCTAGAAATCGAAACACCCGCACTCCAAGCGCTCTGCGACCTTGCAGAACAAGTCGGTGCTTGCGCAAAAACATCAGGCGCTGGTGGTGGCGACTGCGGTATTTGCTTTACACAAAACGAAACTCAACGACAACAAATCGAAAACCAATGGGCCAAGGCTCAAATTCAAGTGCTTCCGCTGACCATCGCTGAAGCCTGGTAAAGGAGATTAATGATGGATTTATTTCAACAACAAATGAATCGAAAGGACGAGCACGTAGGTCATGCGAACCAACAATACCGTGCAACGAGCGCTCCCGAGTTCGTAGAAACGCGCTTCGTGCATCATCCCTTCACGACCGTCGATGTGGCTGATGTGTCACTAAAGACAAAGCTCGCCGGACTCACCTTCGACGTTCCATTTTTCATCAACGCCATCACGGGTGGAAGTCCACTCACGACTGCGTTAAACCAACGCTTAGCCATCTTGGCTCGTGAAACAGGCATGGCAATGGCGACAGGTTCGATGAGTATCGCGATGAAATTTCCTGAAAGTGCGGAAAGTTTCAAGGTGATTCGCCAGGAAAATCCAAACGGCATCCTATTCGCGAACCTTGGTGCGCATTACGACGCCGAAGCCGCAAAACGCGCCGTCGAACTCATCGAAGCAAACGCGATTCAAATTCACGTCAACCGTGCACAAGAACTCGTGATGCCAGAAGGCGACCGCGTCTTTAGCAATTGGCTCAAAAACATCGAAGCAATCGTGAAAACAAGTGCCGTTCCCGTCATCGTCAAAGAAGTCGGATTCGGATTTAGCCGTGAAGCCATTGCGCAACTAGAGAGTATCGGAGTTGCCGCTATTGACATTAGCGGTACAGGCGGTACGAATTTCGCCAAAATCGAAAACGGCCGTCGCAAGGAAGATAAACTCGATTTCCTTGAAGACTGGGGACAAACGACCTTGACGTCGCTCATGGAAGCCCAAGGAAGCCGCACCACAATCATCGCTTCCGGCGGCGTGAAAACGCCAATGGACATGGCCAAATGCTTCGCGCTAGGAGCCAGCCTTGTCGGAATGTCTGGTGAAATGTTGCATCTCGTACGTAAAGATGACTCCCTTCTAGACGCCATCCATACGGTTCAAACATGGAAAGAGCAACTGACAACAATCTTAACGCTTGTCGGTGCTAATAGTATTTCTAGTCTCCAACAAGCCCCTATCGTGGTCGCACCAAGCATCCAAAACTGGTGTGACGCCCGCGGGATTGATTGGAAACATCTTGCACAACGTTAAACACAAAAAGAGCTTAGGCGATTGCCTAAGCTCTTTTCTATGTTTACGGGAAAAATAAGTAATGGATAATGCGCAGTACGTAGAAGAAAATTCCCACAATCAGTAAAACGACCATCGCCACATGCACATACGGTCCTACTGGTGTATTCACGAAAGCTTGTAGCACTGGAATTTTCGTATATAAGATAAAGTACAAGGCACTAATCCAAAACCCGAGTCCCAATAATCTTTTCATACGGCGTCCTTTCTATAAAACGAAGTACTGCATGATTAAGCTAGTGACAGTCACCATAAACCAAGTAGCTAAACCGGTTAAGATTGGTTTTGCCCCTGCTTCTTTGAATTGTTGGAAGGATACTTGCATACCGATACCTGCTAAAGCCATCGCCATCAACCAGTTAGATGCTAATTTTGCATACGGTACAAGGGAATTTGGGAATAATCCCACACTTGTAATGATGGAAGCGACCATGAACCAAATGATAAACATTGGCACGATATTCTTCCATTGAACGCTTTGTCCTTCTTGTTTCATGCGACGTGCTTCGACAAATGATAATACGAGACAGGCTGGAACAATCATCAACGCACGAGTAAGTTTCACGATTGTCGCGATTTCTAACGCTTCTGCACTGTAACTTGCGCCGGCTGCAACCACGCTTGATGTATCGTTAATCGCTGTCCCTGCGAAAAGTCCGAATTGCGACGCGTCCATGCCCATCATATGTCCTAAGAATGGGAATAGGAATACCGCGATGACGTTGAATAGGAAAATGGTTGAAATTGACAACGCGACTTCATCATCTTCTGCTCTAATAATCGGTGAAGCTGCCGCAATCGCAGATCCCCCGCAAATCGCAGTCCCGAAACCAACAAGAATCTTCAGTGGACGAGACAATTTGAAGAAATTTCCTACAAGTAGCGCTGTTAGAAACGCAATCGAGATGGTCACAATCGTCACTGGGAACGATGATGCACCTGTTTGGCTCACTTGCGCAAACGACATTGTAAATCCTAGCGCGATAATGGAGTAATGTAATAATTTTTTCGCTGAATAATTAATCCCCGGTCTAAAATCACTTGGGATTTTCCAAAATTGGTTTAAGGCCATCCCTAAAATAATGGCAAATACCGCACTCCCGATGACTGGGAATAGTTTATCAAGCATCACTGAGACAACCGCAATGGCAAATGTACACACCAATCCTTTTCTTTTTTCCATGAATGATGACATTTCATCAGATCCTTTCAATACTAAATCTTTACTAGTATAGCACACTCCGCCTTGATATTCGAACACAAATTGAAAAAGTGCATCATCCTTTAAAATTAACCGTGTGCAATTCGACACGGTTTACTCCAATCAAAAACCGCTTTTACGATTCGTGGAGAAATTTCCTTAAAAATGGTACAATCACGGCAAAAGCATCCAAAGAAATTCAAGACGCTTATGCTGTTGTTGATTTCTATAATTTAGATTCGGAGGAAATGAAGATGGCGGAACAAATGGAAAAATACGAAGAAGTCTATTGGAAAACAATCGAATATGCCAAAGAGACCGCTAGAGAAGCTGGACTTAAAGAAGGTCAAGTTTTGGCATTTCTTAAAATGAATCTTCCTATCACAGAAATCATGAAACACACCGGATTATCTGAAGAAGAGATTCAAAAAATTAAAAATACACTATAACAAAAACCGCTTAGAATCGCACATCCATGCTGACTCTAAGCGGTTAATTTTTAGAATTGTTTTACGACAACCCCATCAGGAGTTCCTACAAGCACGATATCTGTCATGTTTGTGAAGAGACCTTGCTCTACCACGCCTGTCATGCCTTTGATTTTTTCTCCAAATGCGATTGGGTCTTTAATTGGATAGACATCCAAGTCGATAATGTAGTTTTTGCTATCGGTTAAGTAGCGTTCTCCGTCGCGTTCGCGGAAAGTTGGTTTGTATCCTAGCGCTTCAAAACGTTTGAATAATTGTTCTGACCCATAAGGCACCACTTCCACTGGTAATGGGAAACGACCTAAGTAGTCGACCATTTTTGATTCGTCTACAATCCAGATGACGCTCTTTGATTGCTCGGCAACGATTTTTTCGAATAATAACGCACCGCCGCCACCTTTGATTCCTGAAAAATCTGGAGCGATTTCGTCTGCACCGTCGATTGTGACATCGATATAATCCACTTCATCCACGCTCTTCAACGGAATTCCAAGCGCTTCTGCTTGTTTCTTCGTTGCTAGGGAAGTCGTTACTCCCACTATTTCAAGCCCTTCTTCTTTTACTCGTCGACCGATTTCTTCTACAAAATAGTAGGCTGTCGAACCCGTTCCTAGACCAACCGTCATTCCACTTTCTACATATTCGGCGGCTTTCTTGCCGACTAATTCTTTCATGTTCATTCAAGTTTCCCCCTGAGAAATGATCTATGTTGAGTATAGCATAACTGGCTTCTTCAAACTATCTCTTCTCGTAAATTTCTACTTCTTTTTATGCGATGCGGCTGCTTCCAATGCGCGTTTTAAATAACGACCCGTGTGACTGTTTTTATCTTTCGCCACTTCTTCAGGCGTCCCTGTCGCAATAACAAGTCCACCACCGCTACCGCCTTCCGGTCCCATATCAATGATATAGTCAGCGGTCTTAATCACATCTAAGTTATGTTCGATGACAAGTACGGTATTGCCGGCTTCGACTAAACGATTCAACACTTCAAGTAGACGTGCGATGTCGTCTGTATGCAACCCAGTCGTTGGCTCATCAAGAACGTAGAAGGTATTGCCTGTTGAGACACGTTGGAGTTCGCTGGCTAACTTCATCCGTTGCGCTTCCCCTCCAGAGAGCGTTGTGGCAGATTGGCCAAGGGTTACGTAGCCGAGTCCAACATCCTTAATTGTTTGTAATTTACGTTTGATTTTTGGTACGGCTTGGAAAAATTCCACCGCTTCTTCAACTGTTAATTCAAGAATATCCGCGATACTCTTTCCTTTGTATTTCACTTCGAGCGTTTCAGAGTTATAACGCGTTCCATGGCACACTTCACACGGCACATATACGTCTGGCAGGAAGTGCATCTCGATTTTCAGAATGCCGTCCCCTTTACATGACTCGCATCGTCCACCCTTCACGTTGAAACTGAAGCGTCCTTTCTTATATCCGCGGATTTTCGCTTCGTTTGTAGTCGCAAATAAATCACGAATATCGTCAAATACACCTGTATACGTCGCTGGGTTGCTTCGTGGAGTTCTTCCGATTGGGCTTTGGTCGATATCGATAATCTTATCGAGGCTCTCAAATCCAGAAATGCTCTTGAACTTCCCTGGTTTTTCCTTCGTACGGGTAATCTCACGCGCTAAGGCTTTCTTCAATACGCTGTTGACAAGCGAACTCTTCCCTGAACCCGATACCCCTGTCACGGCCACAAAACGTCCAAGTGGCACATCCACATCGATACCGCGTAAGTTATTTTCCGCAGCGCCTTCTAAATGGATCCAGCCCTTATCTTCTGTGCGGCGTTCATCTGGAACTGGGATGTATTTCTTCCCTGCTAAATATTGCCCTGTCAGTGATTTCTTATTCTTCTCCACTTCTTTTGGAGTGCCTGCAGCGATAATCTCGCCACCAAATTCACCCGCACCTGGACCAATATCAATTAAGTAGTCCGCAGCACGCATCGTGTCTTCGTCATGTTCTACGACAATCAAGGTATTTCCAAGGTCACGCATGCTCTTCAATGACTCGATTAAGCGGTCATTGTCACGTTGGTGAAGTCCAATCGACGGTTCGTCTAAAATGTAGAGGACGCCTGAAAGGTTTGAACCGATTTGAGTCGCTAAACGAATTCGTTGCGCTTCTCCCCCTGATAATGTTCCAGCAGCACGGCTCAATGTTAAATATTGCAAGCCAACATTGCGTAAGAATTTCAAACGAGAACTTACTTCTTTTAAGATTGGAGCTGCGATTTGCTCGTCAGTTTCAGATAAGTTTAAGTCTTTGAAGAAATCAATCTCATCATCTACAGACAGTGCCAACACTTCACTGATGTGTTTGCCTCCGACTTTGACAGACAACGCCTGTTCATTTAAACGGAATCCATGACACTTCTTACATTCTGATTCGTTCATATATTGGCGCATTTGTTCACGCGTGAAATCACTATTGGTTTCCCGGTAACGGCGCTCTACGTTGACGGCTACTCCTTCAAAAGGAATTTCCACGTCACGCACGCCACCAAATTCATTTTCATAATGGAACTTAAAGGTCGCATCTCCTGAACCGTATAACACCATATTCTTTTGCGACTGCGTCAATTTCTCAAATGGAATATTCATCGGAATCTTGAACTGTTTACAAAATTGCTCCAGCATCGTTGGATAATAATTCGAGCTAATTGGATTCCAAGGAACAAGCGCTCCTTCTTCCAGCGTTAAGTGTTTATCTGGAACGATTAAATCTAAGTCGACTTCAAGCTTCGACCCTAAACCGTCACACTCAGGACACGCTCCAAACGGCGCATTGAACGAGAATAGACGTGGCTCTAATTCGCCCACCGTAAATCCACAAATAGGACATGAATGGTGTTCGCTGAAGAGATGTTCTTCCCCACCAATCACATCGACAATCGCATAGCCTTCTGCTAAACGAAGAGCCGCTTCAATCGAATCGAATAGACGTGAACGACTCTTATCATTCACGACGATACGGTCCACGACGATTTCAATATTGTGCTTCTTGTTCTTCTCGAGATTAAATTCTTCAGTGACTTCATGCATCTCGCCATCCACGCGTACACGCACATAGCCGTCTTTTTGAATCTTCTCGAAGACTTTCTTATGTTCGCCTTTCTTCTGAACGACAACAGGCGCTAACACTTGAATCTTAGTCTTTTCCGGCATCGCCATGACGCGGTTTACCATTTGTTCTAAGGACTGACTTTCAATCGGCGTGCCATCATTTGGACAGATAGGTTTTCCCACACGCGCATATAATAAACGTAAATAGTCATTAATCTCCGTCACCGTTCCAACCGTTGAACGCGGATTACGGGACGTTGTTTTTTGGTCGATGGCAATCGCTGGACTCAAACCGTCGATACTATCCACGTCTGGTTTGTCCATTTGCCCTAAAAATTGACGTGCGTATGCAGATAGACTCTCTACATAACGACGTTGCCCTTCTGCGTATAATGTATCAAACGCAAGCGAACTCTTCCCTGACCCTGATAGTCCTGTAATCACGACAAACTTGTCACGAGGAATGCTCACATCAATATTTTTTAAATTATGAGATCGTGCACCATGCACGAAAATATGGTCTTTTGCCATTTCTATACCTCTTTTTTAATCGATACCTCTATTGTATCAGACTTTCTGCGCGCGAACAAACGTTCTTATAGTTTCACTTTGATTTCTACCGGGCAGTGGTCGCTTCCTGTGACATCGCTACGAATGTCGACTTCTTTTAGAAGCGGTGCGAGAGATTTGGACACGACAAAATAGTCAATTCTCCATCCGATATTTCGTGCACGAGCACCACCCATGTAGCTCCACCAGCTATACGCCCCCACTGTATCAGGATGTAAGTAGCGGAACGCATCCACTAAGCCGTTTGCGACAACTTGGTCGAATTTCGCACGTTCTTCTTTGGTGAATCCGGCGTTATTCACATTTGTTTTTGGATTCGCTAAGTCGATTTCCTTATGAGCCACGTTTAAGTCGCCACAGAAAATCACTGGTTTTGTTTCTTCTAGCTTCTTAATATATGCGAGAAAATCATCTTCCCATACTTGTCGGTACGCTAGACGAGATAAGTCGCGTTTTGCATTTGGTGTATAGACCGTCACTAAGTAAAATTTCTCGAATTCGGCTGTAATCACACGTCCCTCTTGGTCATGTTCTTCGATGCCGATGCCATATGTTACCGACAGTGGTTTTACTTTGGTGAAGATGGCCGTTCCAGAATAGCCTTTTTTCACAGCTGAGTTGAAATACACATCATACTCGCTAAACTCCATGCCAAGTTCCACTTGATCTTGTTGTGCCTTTGTTTCTTGTAGGCATAAAATATCTGGATTACTTTCTAATACGTACTCTTGTAGAGCCCCTTTATTTAATACAGAACGAATTCCGTTCACATTCCACGTTGCTAATTTCATTGTTTTCCCTCCATTACGTCCCTTCCATAGTATCAACTCTAGGGCCTTTTTGCGAATAAAAATAACCAGCAGAAAGCATTTCTGCCTCCTTCTGGTTATTTGAGTTTTTCTTTAAATTGTTTCAGTGAACCTTGATTTTCTTCTGGCAAGCAAACATAGAAGCTTGTTTGACCATTTTCAGATTCAGCATACATCATACCACCATGCGACTTTACAATGTTTTCGGCAATCGCCAGACCAAGTCCGGTTCCGCCTGTTTCTTTCGAACGGGATGCTTCTGCGCGGTAGAAACGTGCAAAGAGTTGTTCCAACACTTCTTTCGAAATTGGATCTCCGGCGTTTCGAACGGCAATTGTCACGACTCCATCATTTCTTAATACTTCCATCGTGATGACAGAATCTTCGTGGCCGTATTTAATCGCATTCGATAACAGGTTATTAATCACGCGCACCATTTTCTCGGCATCGAGTTCAAGCACGACATCGCGGTTATTCGGCAAGACTTCAATCGCCATCTTGCGTTTTTGTGCTTCGAGTTCGAAGTCCGCTGCCACTTGCTCTAAGAAATTCACGATTGGAATATCATTAAGTCTAAGCGGTGCTCCATTTGGACGCGTCGTCGTATATTCGAATAAGTCGTCCACGAGTAATTTCATCTGTTCCGCCTTCGAATACGCGATTTCCGCATAGCGTTTCGCATCAGCGCTCTCGACATTTGGCTGATTTACAATCAATCCGAGATACCCGATAATCGACGTCAATGGTGTACGAATATCATGCGATACATTGGTAATCAATTCGTCCTTCGACTTCTCAATCGCACGTTCGTCCTCTAACGCGTTTACGGTCGAATCTACCAAGCGGTTAATCGAGTTCACAACTTGTCCCATGTCTCCTGAGAGTCTGAACGGAATTCGTCGGTCATACTGTCCGTCCGCAATCAAATGCAATTCTTCCAAAATATGGTTTAACTGCATTTGTTGGTATCTTCGCATCAAGCGCCAGTAAGTAAATGCCACTGCAAAAACGACCGATGTAATCGTAAAGATGTTTTTATAGAACGCAATTTGTTCGCGCTCGATATGCCATACTTCACGAGCAGAGAACTCAACTGAGATGAATCCTGGCTCGTTAATCAATTGGCTGACCATCACGAGAATTCCTAAGTACAAGAGGAACACGATACACAGCGTCACAATTCCTTCTAGTACGAGTTCGCTGATTTCCTTTGGCGTAAGTGTTAAGAGTGTCGGTTCGTTTTTGACTTTTCGAAGGTGAAGAACTTTTTTATTATTTGTCTTCAATCTTGTAGCCTACTCCCCATACTGTTTCAATGACTTTTTCTCCGCCAGTCGCTTCGGCAATCTTGTCGCGAAGGTGGCTTACGTGTACCATAACTGTTTTCGTTGAAACGATACTTTCTTGTTGCCATACCGTTTCAAAGATTTCATCTGCACTAAATACGCGGTTTGGATGGCTTGCAAGTAAGTATAGAATTCCGAATTCTAATACTGTTAATTGAATTTCAGTACCATCCGTTGTTGTCACTTGGTGAGACTCTTTCTTAATCGTTAAAGGTCCGATGGTAATTTCTTCGTTAGCTGGGCCTTCTTGAGTAATCGTTGAGCGGCGTAATAATGATTTCACACGCGCAATGACTTCAAGTGGGTTAAATGGTTTTGTAACGTAGTCGTCGGCACCATTTGTTAAGCCTTGGATTTTATCAATATCTGTTGATTTCGCACTTAATAATAGAATTGGCAATTGTGCATTTTCTTTGCGCACTTCATGCACCACTGAGATTCCGTCTAAGCGAGGCATCATAATGTCCAAAATAATCATATCGATATCTGGATACATTTTTAATTTTTCAAGGGCTTGTTTCCCGTCATAGGCTTTTACAATTTCATAATTTTCGTTCTTTAAGTAAATCGTCAATAATTCAACGATTTCGCGATCATCATCTACTACTAAAATTTTCATGAGCATTCCCTCTTTTCATTCTTTTTCTACCTTATCGTATTAAAAATATAAGTTTTTTGCTAGTAATTTTTACGATTCTTGATGTTTACTTAATAAATTCCTAAGAAATAGCTTAAAAACGGCCTCTAACACGACCGTCACGCGAACTTTTGTTATAATGAAACACGAAGAACTCTAAAGGAGAATCGTATGACTCAATCACCTATTCAGCAGCAAACCATCCAATTGGTTGCCTCGCAAATTCCAAAAACTGAAAAACTAGAAGAGATGCTAACGCCATTTGCGCTCGATGAGACGCTGATTCGTCATCTGACAAAGGAAGAAGATGGCCCGTTCGTTCACTTCTGGACGCTTGAAGATATCGTGATTCTTGGGATGACCGATACAAAAGTGCCTTATCTGGAACAAGGACTTGAAAGACTGCGTACTCATGGTTTTACGCCAGTTGTGCGCCAAGCAGGTGGACTGGCCGTTGTGAGTAACGAAGGCATCTTAAACATCAGCCTTCTCTTTAAAAATAAACAAATGCCTACGATTAACGAAGCCTACGAATGGATGCAACAACTCATCCAAGAGACTTTCCCAGAAGCAGCGGTCCTTGGTGGGATTCAAGCTTTTGAAGTGGCAGACTCCTACTGCCCAGGAGACTATGACTTAAGCATTCAAAAGCGTAAAATTGCCGGGATTGCACAACGCCGATTGAAAGATGTTGTCTGTGTTTCGATTTACCTCAGTGTCTACGGTGACCAAAACCGTCGTGGCCGTGTTGTTCGTGATTTCTATGACCACGCACTTCAAGGCGAAGAAACGAAATGGCATTTCCCAGAAGTCAACGCTGATAGCATGTGGAATATTAGCGACGCGCTTGGAATCGACCTCACGATTGAAGACGTTCAAGTCCGCGTCTTGCAGGCATTAACGAAGCTTGGATGCACGCTGGAAGAGAACGAAACAGACTTTCTTCACACTCCAGATTTCCAAAAAGCACTCGAGCGTTTTGTGAAACGACAATAATTCGTCAAAAAACGCGGTATAAAAGCATTCTAAACGGTTACCCCTCTTGCTTTTCTACCGAAAATAGCATAAACTGAAAGTGCTTATGAGTATAATTCACAATCTAATCGAAAGAAGGCGTCAAACGCATGACTGAAGCATTTAAACGTGAAAAAGTATTTCGTGACCCAGTACACGATTATATCCACGTGCAACATCCAATTATTCTTGAATTAATTAATAGTCGTGAAATGCAACGACTCCGCAGAATCAAACAAACCGGAGCTTCGATGTATACTTTCCATACAGCGGAACACTCACGATTCTCTCACTCTTTAGGAGTATATGAAATCGCCCGTCGTATTTGCGACAACTTTGCGCGTAATTACGCAACAGAAGAAGAAGGAGATGGCCTATGGGACGACAGCAATCGCCTTGTTGTGCTCTGCGCGGCCCTCTTGCATGATATTGGGCACGGACCATACTCTCACACTTTCGAGAAAATCTTTGATACGAACCACGAACAAATCACCATCGACATTATCTTGTCTGAAGAAACAGAAGTAAACCAGATTTTACGTAAAGTCTCTTCTACTTTCCCGCAAGAAGTGGCCAGCGTGATTCAAAAAACACATCCAAACCCTCAAGTGGTGCAATTGATTTCAAGCCAAATCGATGCAGACCGTATGGACTACTTGCTTCGTGACGCTTATTTCACAGGGGTAAACTACGGAACATTCGACCTTACGCGTATTCTTCGTGTGATTCGTCCATATAAAGGCGGCATTGCATTTACCTATTCAGGAATGCACGCGGTGGAAGATTACATCGTGAGTCGTTATCAAATGTACATGCAAGTGTATTTCCACCCAGTTTCTCGTGGGATGGAAGTCGTGTTAAATCACTTATTGAAACGCGCTGCGGCTTGCTACAACTCAGAATCGAATCCATTAAGACACTCTGCAACGTTCTTGAAACCTTTCTTCGAAGGAACTTGGACATTGGAAGACTACTTACGTCTCGATGATGGCGTGTTAAACACATACTTCTCTCACTGGTTACTAGAAGAAGATGCCATCTTAAGCGACTTATCCGATCGTTTCATTAACCGTCGTCCGTTTAAATCAGTGCCATTTAACCGTACAAACGATGGCGCTCAAATCGAACGTATGAAACAAATCGTAGAAGAAGTTGGATTCGACCCAGAGTACTACACTGCAATTAACAACAGTTTCGACTTACCATATGATTTCTATCGCCCAGATTCGATTAAACCAAGAACGCAAATCGAGCTTGTCGAACGCAATGGCAATATGGTCGAGTTGTCTCAAGTAAGTTCGATTGTAGATGCCATTTCCGGAAAAGTACGTGGTGACGAACGCCTCTACTTCCCTCGCGAAATGGTCAGCGGCGAAATGCAAAACGGCCTCTTCATGGACGACTATGCAGAGTTTCAAAATATCGCTGCACAATTAGACGTGTTTTCTAATCAGATGAAATAACAGGATACGAGGGCGAACGCTCAGGACTGAATCACTGGACCGAAACGACGGAAGGAACGTGTAACGTTCTGCGTACGTTTCGGGAAGTGGACGTCAGTCCTGTGAGCCCGAGTTCAACTACACAGGATGTGAGCATCATCTACCAATTACTTTTTATAAATAAAAAAACACAATATACCTTATAAGGTATATTGTGTTTTCCATATTTTACGGAGCTCTCCGAAAGATTTCCGTAATGGTTAATTAAGCATTGTATTTTTGCTCAGATTCTTATTTAAAAGACGTCCAATTATCCAGCTCAAAACACTACTTAACGCTATTCAACAATTTTCAAGGAGGAACTATGGCTATCAAATTAATCGCCATCGATATCGACGGCACACTTATCAATTCAAAACGCGAAATCACACCACGAGTAAAGGCTGCTTTAAACGCTGCAAGCGCACAAGGAGTCTATGTGGTTCTTTGTACAGGACGCCCATATCCTGGTGTAGAAGGATTGCTTCAAGAACTTGACTTAGTAAACGACCATGACTATGTCGTGACTTACAATGGAACTTTGGTACAACAAACGGGTTCGAAAAAAGCACTCGTGCGTTTCTCAATGACACATGATGATTTAGAGCGCGTGAACAACTACGCTACAAAATACAATGTGCACTATCACGCCATCGACGAAGAAGCGATTTACGTTCCAACAGAAACAGTCGGCAAATACTCGATTCATGAAAGTGAACTTGTAGGAATGCCAATCGTGCACCAATTATACAAAGACATTCCAACGGACAAAGAATTCGTCAAAATCATGTTTGTGGATGAACCTGAAGTGCTAGAAGAATTAATTCCAAATCTTTCTGACGACTTCAAGAGCCGTTACAACATCTTCCGTAGCGCAGGTTTCTACCTCGAAGTGATTCACCCTGAAGCGAGCAAAGGAAAAGCCGTGCATCATCTAGCCGATAAACTTGGCCTTACACGCGATGAAGTGATGTGTCTTGGCGACCACGAGAACGACCGTGACATGATTGAATACGCTGGTCTTGGCGTTGCGATGGGAAATGCGATTGATTCGATTAAAGAAATCGCCAACTTCGTGACCACAACGAACGATGAAGATGGCGTTGCTGTGGCAGTTGAAAAATTCGTACTAAACAAGGAGAACTAGTCATGCGTCATGAGATGACTCTTTTCCCAAAACCGTACGCTTCCATTGCTTCTGGTCAAAAAACGATTGAACTTCGTCTCTACGATGAAAAACGCCAATCGATTCACATTGGAGATCACATTCGATTTACCAATACCGAAGATGCTTCGCAAACAACACTGTGCGAAGTGATTCAGTTGCATGTCTTTAAAGACTTTAGAGAACTGTATGAAAAACTTCCGCTACTACAATGTGGGTATACTCCACATGACGTGGAGAACGCACATCCCGATGATATGTTGACTTACTATTCGAAGGAAAAACAAGCACAATATGGCGTTGTCGGTATCGAACTCAAACGTATATAACAAAACGAGCCTAATGAGGCTCGTTTTTCTTTATTATTTTTAGGAATAGTGACGTAGATTTCCTGAAAGAAGACTAATTTTTAGCTTTTCTTAATAAAATTAGGAACATTCTTTTGATTTTCAAGGTTTTATTTGCTGTTTTCCCGAATATTACAGGTTTAAAAAATTGTAATTTCCGTACTTTTGTGTATACTATAATAGTGTCTTAAACAAAAAAAGGAGGACGAGGCAATGAAATTAAAAAGAAGTGAACGTTTAATCGATATGACACAACGTCTATTAGATAACCCACATACGTTAATCTCATTAACAACATTTACAGCGTTGTATCAGTCCGCAAAATCTTCTATTAGTGAGGATATTGCTATCATCAAGAAGACTTTTGAAAAGCAAGGTGTAGGGATTATTCGCACAGTGCCAGGTGCTGCAGGGGGCGTGATTTTTGTTCCGAAAATCAAACGCGAACAAGCATTAGCTGCTGCGGAAAAACTAAGAGAGCAAATGAACGATGCAAGCCGTCTATTGCCAGGGGGATATATTTATCTTTCTGATTTACTTGCAAAACCAGATGTATTACATGATTTAGGGAAAATGATTGCGTCTGCTTACGAAGATAAGAAAATTGATGCTGTTATGACTGTTGCAACAAAAGGGGTGCCTATCGCACAAACAGTTGCTAACTACTTAAACGTACCATTCGTTATCGTACGTCGTGATTCAAAAATTACGGAAGGTTCTACTGTAAGTATTAACTACGTTTCAGGTTCTTCTTCTCGCGTTGAGAAAATGGAATTATCAAAACGTACATTAGCTAGTGGATCAAATGTATTAATCGTCGACGACTTCTTAAAAGCTGGCGGTACCATTAACGGTATGCGTAGCCTTATCCAAGAGTTTGATTCAACAACAGCGGGTGCGGTTGTATTCTGTGAATCAGGGGTTTCAAACCACAACGTAACAGACTACTCTTCAATCATCAAGATTACAGAGATTGATACTGAAGCACAAACAATCAAAGCAGAACTTGGTAACTTCTTTGATAAGCATGAATTTTTATAAGATAAAATGAAATAAAGCGAAGAGCCAAATTGGTTCTTCGCTTTTTTGTGTATGCTGCAATTACCATATATGGTAATTGCGTTAAATTAGAAATAGAAATAACGACCACAATGGCAATACTGCTAAGTAAGCAATAGTTGTCATCGTCACCACATTCGTCGCAAAATCGACATCTCCTTTAGCTTCTGATGCTAAAATTGGCATAATCACAAGCGTTGGAATGGTCGATTGAATGATAAAGGTTTCTTTTAATAAGGGATTATCCGCTCCTCCAACAAGTAACACCAATACCATTAACATTGGGAAAATAATAAAGCGCCCTGCTAATGCGAGGAATGTATCGCGGTCGATTCGCAACGTTCCAAGACCACTTTGTTGAAGGTTAATCCCGATATACATAAGCGACAATGGCGTTACTAAACTTCCTACTATACTAATGGAATTTTGTGCAAATGATGGAACTGGAATTCCAAGTGCCACAACTGCTAACGCCACCAAGAACGCAATAAGCGGGGGCGAACAAAGGCTCTTCCACTCGATTCCTTTGTTTTTGGTTCCATCAGGACGGTCAATCGCTACGACATAAGTTCCCACAGTAAAAATCGACAATGTATTAATGACGTAGTAAACCAGGAAGTACGGCATCGCTTCTTCTCCAAAAAGAGAAAGATTGAGCGGCAGCCCCATAAAAACTGTGTTCGCATTCACGAATGTATTGAGCATGACTCCGCGTCTTCCAACTGGAACTTTGAATACGATAACTGCACCCCATGCCACGATGTAGCCTAAAATCACCGCAATCAATGGATAAAGGCTCGCTCCAAAGAAACTCACGAGTTGTTCTTTTGTAATAAATTTTAATACTGAAACAAAGATGGACGCTGGCAAAGCAATCTTCAAAATCAAATCCGCAATGCTCTTGCTGAATCCTTCCTTAAACCATCCCTTGGCCTGCAAGAGATAGCCGAGCGCGATGACCGCAAGTATCGTCACCATACTCGATAACGCCTGTATAATCACATGCTTGTCCTCCAAATAATCTTATGAAAGTTACTATACGCCCTCTCATCATTTTCGTCAAACTGATTCCACAAAAAAAGCCTACCAAATAAATGGTAAGCTTTGTTCATTATGCTTTTTTACGGAAGGCACTCACGATAAATGAGATAAATAAGATTACAAGGAACACACATGTAATCGCAGCTCCCGGAGGTGCTTCGTAAATATAGGAAGCTGAAAGTCCTGCAAAGAATCCAATCAGACTGATGATAATTCCGCCGATAATCACGCCATTAAACTTACTGCTCACTCGAAGCGCAATCGATGCTGGCAATACAATAACGGCTGACACTAGAAGTGACCCTGCGATTGGCATCATCACTGCAATCACAACCCCTGTGATAATCGTAAAGAGATTTGTCATCAAGCGAACGGGTAATCCCGCTGTCATCGCTGTATCTTCATCAAATGATAATACATATAGTGGTTTACGGAAAATCACGTATAACCCCACTACAACAACTGCTAGTAGAATCATAATCCACATTTGCTCATTTGT
This sequence comes from Streptococcus sp. 263_SSPC, assembly GCF_001071995.1. Classification (GTDB taxonomy): domain Bacteria; phylum Bacillota; class Bacilli; order Lactobacillales; family Aerococcaceae; genus Granulicatella. Next base: position 49,573 of record NZ_JVNU01000049.1, on the reverse strand, counting down.
AATCGTCACGATTGACCCGAATAAGAACTGGTCCACACTTAGCGTTGAACGTCCTTTTTGCATATTCATCAGGATGAGGGCAATCGCCATTCCTCCCGACATGAGAATCGCAACGGTAATTTCAGAATATCCTCTAAAGTATTTTCCAATCGCTTCGATGAAAACTGCTGCGATAATTACCACAATCAGCGTTGTGAGTGTTGGATTCATCCCCAAAAGAAATCCTAGCGCTACCCCAACAAGGGATACGTGCGACAAGGTGTCGGCCATCAGTGACTGTCTTCTAAGAATTAAGAACAATCCAAGAATTGGCGTGATAAAAGCCATCGCTATTCCTGAGATGAATGCTCTTTGCATGAAACCATAGAAAAACATCTCCATGGAGAATCCTCCTTTCGTTGCAGATGGATATGTTTATCCACGTATTGCTCAAGCGCTTCTTCCTCATGAGTTACCATTAAAATGGCTTTCCCGTGATGAGCGCATGCATGGTGTAATAAATGATAGAATCTCTCGCGCGACGCTTTATCCATACCGGCAGTCGGTTCATCGAGGACGAATAAATCTGGGTCTGTCGCAAAAATTCTTGCTAAACAGATGCGTTGTTTTTGCCCTCCTGATAAATCTCCGATACGTTTATTACGTTGATCCCACATCCCTACGGATTTGAGAGAGCGTTCGATATGTTCATGATCTTCTGCATTTAATTTTTTGAACCAGCGACCTTGTTGGTAACGACCTGACGCCACAAGTTCATACACGTTTGATGGGAACCCTACATTAAAAGAAGAAATCTGTTGCGGAGCGTATCCAATCGATAACTTCTCGCCATTGCTATTTTTCTTTGCAATCGTGGCTTTCCCACTCTTTGGTGTTAAGAGTCCTAATATATTTTTTACTAAAGTAGACTTCGCTGCTCCGTTTTCCCCAGTCAAAATCACAAACTGACCTGGTTCCACTGTAAAGCTAATATCTTCAAGTACTGTCTCTTGTTCATATGAGAAAGAAAGATGTTCTACTGAAATATAACTCATGCCTTTCTCCTTTCTAAATCGTAGTGATTCTTTTTTATACAATGGATAGAATAGCATATTGAGTGCACTCCGTCAATGTTTCGCCCTTTCAAGACATATCATTCGCTTCTATTAAAGTAGCAGAGTATACTCTTTTCTGTTCAATAAAAAGGAGGAAGACAAATGTCTATCATTATTACTATTTTAACGGCCCTCGTTGCACTGGAATTCGTGTATATTTTCTACTTGGAAACACTCCAAACGACTTCAGAAGCCACAAGCCGCGTCTTCAATATGAGTGTTGAAACATTGAAGAATGCCAATATTACGACGCTCTTTAAAAATCAAGGTGTCTACAACTTGATGATTGCCGTAGGATTAGTCTTTGGATTAATCGTTGGTTCTAAAGAATTGGTCGGATTCTTACTTTTCAATATCATCGTCGTAGCAGTATACGGCGGACTTACTAGCCAAATTAGCATTATCTGGAAACAAGGTGGACTAGCAATTGTAACGTTCATCTTATTACTTGTTTTATAGTAACTTGAAAAGGATTCGAGATAATCTTAATGTGGTGTATAGCGAAGTTACTGATAGCATCACTAAAAAGTAAAACCCCTTCTAAGATTATTACTTAGAAGGGGTTTTTATTTCTATTGTAATTCGCACTAAGAGAATCCATTAGCCCTCTTTACGACGACCTTGAGCAAATAATCCGAACCCACTCAACGCTATACAAACTCCCACTATAACTGTTGTTAGGACTCCTGTTGTCCCTGTATTTGGTAGTTCTGCTTCTGTTACTTTCTCCGAAGTCTGCACTTCTGTTGATTCTGGTTGTTCTACATTTGCTTCCTTTTGAGTCGTTGGAACTTCTGTTGTTTCTAATTTTTCATCAGTTGATTCCGTTTGATTGCTTTGTTCTTCTGTTGATTCTTCTGGCGCTGGTTCTTCGTCAGCAACAAACGTCCATGTACCAGTGAATTTTAAATTCCATCCATTAAGATCCCACTCACTAAGAAGTTTTTCTGTTACATCATATGAAACGAATGTCCACGTTCCTTTTTTGGTAGAATCGTAAAAAGTAGTTTGCTTTGGTTGCTCAGCAACAATCTTCGTTTCACTATACTCTTTTAGATTTCTATAATAATAGTAGTAAGTTCCTTTGTGAAACGGTTTTAAGTGATCTAATACTCCTTCAATCTCTTTGCCTTTGGTTCCACTAACAAATTCATATTCCACGTTACGAGGTATTGGTTGCCAATAAAGATTAAGAAATTCTTGAACTTTTGGGAAGTCATAGCGGAATTTCGAATTCTTATTGTAATCTAACTCTACCCGCAACCCGTCTCCTGCCGGGTCAGGTTTCGGATGGTATTCCCATTGCGCATCGTCATCTTTCACAATGATTGGTTCGTACTTACCAGTAGCTTCATTCCAGTTCATTAGTTTCTGAATAATTTTTAAGTTTTCAGGAATGTCAACATGATTTTCAAAATCCGCATAAGAAATACGCGTTGTTTTAAGTTTGGCTGCTTCATTTATCATTGATTCTGGCAAAGGAACAAATACTGGTCCACCAACTACATATGAATAATCAATATAATCAAACCACTTCCATTTACCTGTAAATACTACATCCCCGTTTTTGATTGTTCTAGCGTCTGAATCGAATCCTTGGAAAACCCAATACCCTTCTCCTTCAACAACTTGGCGTGGTATTCCCTCACCAACTACTTTTTTAAATTCAGTTGTTGGTTGAACTAAACTACCTACAGGATACTCTTCGTCTCCAGGTAATACATCCAATACTCTTTGAGGTAATTCTTTTCCAGGCGTACTACTTATAAATTTATATTTTACTTTATAAGTTACTGCAGGCGCCTCTTCAGCAAATACAACTTGTGTAATTGATGGCGTTGATGGTGCAAATATACTCGCGATAGCCATCGAAGCTGTAAGTCCCACAAGTTTACGAATTAAATTTCTCTTTTTATTTGAATTCATTGTTCTTCCTCCCGCTTTTGTTAAATGATACCATAAATAATTACTCTTTACAACATTTTGTGAATCTAATAACTTATTTTCTATCAGCCTTATTATATTGCTTTTCGGATTTCAGAGTGATATCATTTAGATATCAAATAGACAAAGGAGTCTTTTTTATGAACGAAAAAATTTTAAAAACAAAGTCTAACGGTTTTGCTGCGTTGTTTAGTATTTTACTTCTCCTAATCCTTTCAGTTGTGGGCTTTATTTCCTCAATTGCATTGATTAGAAACGACGGGCTTCAAGTATTTTGTATTCTCCTCAGCATTCTAGTATTTATCAGCAGTCTTGTCCTTTTTGGAGGACTAAAAGTTGTCAAACCTCAAGAAGCGATTGTTTTGACGCTCTTTGGGGAGTACACAGGAAGTATTAAGGAACCTGGCTTCTATTTTGTAAATCCATTTAGCGTGGCTGTAAACCCTGCTGCGAAAACAAAATTAGGCCAAAGCGGCGACGTCGATCGTCAAAACACTCCGGTCACAATTACCACTACAGGCGGCGTTGAAGCGAACTTACACGCCTTAAAAAATCAAATTTCTCTAAAAATTATGACGTTAAATAACACTCGTCAAAAGATTAACGATTGCCTAGGGAACCCTGTAGAAATCGGAATTGCTGTTACTTGGAGAGTGGTCGATACAGCTAAAGCCGTCTTCAACGTAGATAACTACAAAGAATACTTATCTCTTCAATGTGATAGCGCGCTTCGTAATATCGTGCGCATCTATCCATATGATGTAGCTCCAAACGTTGACACAACGGGTGATGGCGTTGCCGATGAAGGTAGCTTACGTGGTTCAAGTGAAGTCGTTGCAAAACGTATTCGCGATGAGATTCAAGCACGTGTTGAAAATGCAGGTCTTGAAATCATCGAAGCACGTATCACTTACCTTGCTTACGCCCCAGAAATCGCTGCAGTAATGCTTCAACGTCAACAAGCTTCTGCAATTATTGACGCTAGAAAGATGATTGTAGACGGTGCTGTTGGAATGGTTGAAATGGCGTTAGAACGCTTAAACGAAGGAGAACTCGTAGAACTTGATGAAGAACGTAAAGCTGCGATGGTCTCTAACTTACTAGTTGTTCTTTGCGGCAATCATGATGCTCAACCAATCGTTAACACAGGAAGCCTATACTAACGATGGCTGATTTAAAGAAAAAACAAATCCCATTACGACTGTCTTCTAAATTATATGCTGCTATCGCATCATGGGCAGAAGATGATTTTAGATCAGTCAATGGACAAATCGAATACTTATTAACGGAATGCGTGAAGCAACGCAAGAAAGATGGTAAATACGTCTCTGAAACTATTGACGAACCATTTGAAATCGATATTGAATAACAAAAAGGATGGACGAAATTCGTCCATCCTCTTTATTTTCTCTTCAAATTGTCAGCAGTCGTTGATTTCATGCAGTCCAAAAGAAAATTAAGTATAAGCACTATGATTACGCAGAATCATGCGGATTTTATAATAACAGTAACGTGATTCGCAAAAAAGACGAATTAAAGGGAGTTCGGAATTTATTCCGTACTCCCTTTTTGAGTTTTTTAGGCGAGAGACACTAGGCTCGAGCCGGTGCAACGTTACCGTTATTATAAACAAATCCGCAAGGATTCGAAGTAATCATTTTGCACTTTATTGTTTAATTTTCTTTTGGCTATGCAGTGGTTTGGCGAAAATCATACGACCTGCTGCAGTTTGAAGCGCGCTCGTTACGACCACTTCAATCTCTTGATTCATATAATATTGTCCATCTTCCACGACAATCATCGTACCATCATCCAAGTACGCAACCCCTTGTTGGCGCTCCGTTCCCGATTTAACCACCGTCGTCTTCAAGGTTTCCCCTGGAATCACAACTGGCTTGATGGCTTGCGCTAACGCATTAATATTAAAGACCGGCACATTTTGGAACTCGCTCACTTTATTTAAGTTAAAGTCATTCGTGATAATAATACCGTCAATCGCCTTAGCCAAGCGAATCAACTTGCGGTCTACTTCGTTAATATCGTCATAGTCCCCATCGTAAATTTCTACTTTAATATTCTCTTCTTTTTGAAGAGCGTTTAAAATATCTAATCCACGGCGACCTCTCACGCGTTTTAAGCTATCTGCGCTATCGGCGATATATTGTAATTCATTCAGTACGAATACTGGAATTACCAGCACCCCTTCGATAAAGCCTGTTTTAGCGATATCGTAAATACGTCCATCGATAATCACGCTTGTATCGAGCAGTTTATATTTCCTGAAGTTATCTCCTGCTTTACGTTCAAGCACTGGAGAATCCTCCGTTTTCTTTCTTGTCGCCGTAAATGCTTTTAGAATATCTTCCCGACGCGTCGTTCCGACATAAAATCCAAGATACCCAAAGATAATGCTAAGGGCAATTGGTACAGATTGCGTAATTGCTGGAATTTGTAAGTTTGTAAATGGCAATCCAACGAGCCATGCGACTAAGAGCCCAATGAGTGCACCAATCATTCCAAAGAGTAAATAGCTCACAGAAAGTTGGCTAACGAGTTTTTCAAGTCTACGAATGCCCTTTAAAATCGGATCCGTTACGAAAAATGAAATAAAGAATAAAATAATGGCACCTAACAAAATATTCGTAACTTGCGATGTTAACCATTCATTCGTAATGTTGAACGCTTGCCATAGACTTGGAAAGTACGTTGCACCTAAAGACCCTCCGAGCAATACGAAAATCAGTTGTAATAACTTTCTTCCGTATGCTCGAAATTTTTTAGGTTGTTCCATAAAATTTCTCCTTTCTAATTTTCTTTTCCGAAGGCTTTATAAATAGCTTCTTTGACAGAAGATACGCCAACGACTTCGATATTTTTTGGAAGTTCCCATCCATCTAAATTATTTTTTGGAATAAAGACACGCTTGAATCCGAGCTTTTCGGCTTCGCGAACACGGTCATAGACACGGTTCACTTTGCGAATTTCTCCGGTTAAGCCGATTTCGCCGATAAAGCAATCACCCATTTGCGTTTCTTTTTCCTTGTAACTTGAAACGATACTCATCGCAATCGCTAAGTCGACTGCCGGTTCGTTCAGTTTCAAACCACCTGTTGATTTAAAGTAAGCATCTTGGTTTTGTAATAGAAGACCTGCACGTTTCTCAAGTACCGCCATCAAGAGCGCGACACGATTATAGTCTAGCCCACTTGTGGTACGACGGGCATTTCCAAAGGCCGTTGGTGATAGTAAACATTGCACCTCGGTTAAAATTGGTCTAGTTCCTTCAAGAGACACGACGATTGCCGAACCAGTTGCGCCTGCCAGACGTTCTTCTAAGAAGACTTCGGAAGGATTTGTTACCTCGTTGAGCCCTTCTTGATGCATTTCGAAGACCCCAATTTCGTTGGTAGACCCGAAACGATTTTTCACGGAACGAAGCACACGGAAACTATGATGTTTATCCCCTTCAAAATACAGAACGGTATCCACCATATGTTCCAACATACGAGGCCCTGCCAAGGCACCCTCTTTTGTCACGTGACCAACGATAAAGATGGCAATTTGATTGAGTTTCGCAAGTCGCATCAACGTTGCTGTCGCTTCACGCACATGAGACACACTTCCGGCTACCCCGTTAGCCTGAGGATGTGTCATCGTTTGAATCGAGTCGATAATGACGTAGTCCGGCTTCAACGCTTCAACTTGCGCAACGATATCTTCTAAGTTTGTTTCAGCATAAATATAAAATCCGTCTGCTTGCATCCCGAGACGTTCCGCACGCATTTTAATTTGCGACGCACTTTCTTCTCCGGATACATAGAGAACTGTGCCTTGTGTTTGTTGGAGTTCACTAGACACTTGTAATAATAAGGTAGATTTCCCAATCCCAGGGTCCCCACCGATTAATACTAAGGATCCTGGCACCACGCCACCCCCGAGCACGCGGTCAAGCTCACTAATCGATGTCTTCACACGGTTCACTCTCTCATACGCCACTTGATCCAGACGCATTGGTTTGGTCTTATGCACTTCTTCTGAATGTTGCACTAAGGAAGGACGTTTCGCGTTACTGGTTGTTTCCTTGAATTCCTCCATCGTAGACCAATTGCCGCAGTTTGGGCATTTTCCTAAATATTTCGGTGAATTATATCCACACTCTCTACATACAAAACTTGTCGTTGCTTTTGCCATTTTGGCTCCTTTCTAACGAACGCCAGAAGAACCAAAACCACCTGTACGTTCATTCATATCGTTTTCTTCATCCGCATCCGCTTTTAAGAACGGTAGGAAAATTCCTTGGCCGATACGATCTCCTTTTTTAATTTCTTTATCGAATAATCCGAAGTTTAATAATTGGAAGTAAATATGCCCTTCATTGTCAGGGTTGTTATAGTAGTCACTATCCACAACGCCTACCCCGTTTGGTAAGACAAGGAAGTGTTTCAATGGGTTACTTGAGCGGTTTGCTAGTTGTAAGTACTCATCTTCTTGCATATAAGACTTGATTCCTGTTGGCACAAGCACTGGTTTTAGCACTTTTTGCTCTTTTGCAAGTTCCGCTTCCACTGTTTCTTTATCGGTTGTATAAATCCATTGTTTTAATTGAGTGGCTGCAAATTTAAAAATCATTTTCCAAATGCTTGGTAAAACGATATCTTCGGCAGCTTCGAAGTCATATCCTGCTGAATGTTTTGTTGAACGTTTTGGAACAGTGATTCCTTTTCCTTCATAAGCAGATACAATTTCAAATCCACGTTTTCTTTCCATTTCATCACCTTTTTCATGTAAGTTTCTAACCCCTATCATAACATTGTTTGCCACGTGTTGCATCCATCTCAATACTTTTTTACTTCTTTATTATAAGTTACGTCCAAATCTTAAAAATAAGAGATGCTTTTTGGGCAAAGTGCACAATTTTTACAAGCGTTTTTGTGCAACCTTCCCCTATCTCTTTTCCTCAAAAAAACGTAAACTGTTACTGTAAAACAAATTATAGGGGGAAATCCTAATGGTAGAAATGCAATTAAACCATATTTACAAAAAATATGACAACGCGGAAAACTATTCCGTAACAGACTTTAACTTACACATCAAAGATCGCGAATTCATCGTATTCGTAGGACCTTCTGGATGCGGTAAATCAACAACTCTTCGTATGATCGCTGGTCTTGAAGATATTTCTGAAGGGGAATTAAAAATCGGCGACGTTGTAATGAACGACGTAGCTCCAAAAGATCGTGATATCGCGATGGTATTCCAAAACTATGCCCTATATCCTCACATGAGCGTATATGACAACATGGCATTCGGTTTGAAATTACGTAAATACGACAAAGCTGAAATTGACAAACGTGTTAAAAACGCTGCTGAAATCTTAGGTTTAGCTCAATACTTAGAACGTAAACCAGCTGCTTTATCTGGTGGTCAACGTCAACGTGTGGCTTTAGGACGTGCGATCGTTCGTGATGCGAAAGTATTCTTAATGGACGAACCTCTTTCTAACTTAGATGCTAAATTACGTGTTGCGATGCGTGCTGAAATTGCGAAATTACACCGTCGTTTAGAAACAACAACAATTTACGTAACTCACGACCAAACAGAAGCGATGACAATGGCTGACCGTATCGTTATCATGAAAGATGGTATCGTACAACAAATCGGTTCACCACAAGAAGTGTACAACACTCCTAACAACGTATTCGTAGCTGGATTCATCGGATCACCAGCAATGAACTTCTTCAATGTAACATTGCAAGATGGCGTGATTTCAAATGGTAAAGGTTTATCATTACAATTACCTGAAGCGAAGAGAAAACTTCTTGAAGACAAAGGTTACAACGGAAAAGAATTAATCTTCGGTATCCGTCCAGAAGATATCGAAAGTGCTCAAATCGCTATCGATACTTACCCATCATCTTCAGTGAAAGCAGAAGTTGTCGTATCAGAATTACTTGGTGCAGAAACAATGCTCTACACTCGTGTGGACGATACTGAATTCGTATCTAAAGTGGATGCTCGTGACTTCCACAACCCAGGCGAAACAGTTGAATTAGCATTCGACTTAAACAAATCTCACTTCTTCGACAAAGAAACTGAGGAAGTTATTCGCTAAGAATACACTATAGAAACTACAAAAGCTGACAGCTCAAATGAGCCGTCAGCTTTTTCATTTATACATTTATTTATTCGTCTACTTCTTGAAACTCACATTCAAAGCGATATTCAAAGAACTTCTCGATGACTGCTTTCAGTTCATCCGTACTGAGATTTTGAATAATCGCATCGAAATCAATCGCTTCTAATTCATCTTCAGTCAACTTTTGATAAGGCGGAAGATCTGAATATTGTCTTAATTCGTCATAAACAATAAAATCCCCATCGATAAAAGACTCAATAAGTCCACGTCTTTGAAGAAGGTAAAACAACTCTGGATAACTATCAGCTGTAAAACTGTACACCGTCTTATCAGAATAAATACCGCAACAGTGTGTTTGGTTCAGATTTAATTTCACTTTTGTCATATTGTTTCCGCCTCCACTATTTTGTTCTCCGTAAAAGTAAGGAGAAGAGGAGATTTGAACTCCCGCGCCGCTTTCACGACCTATCGCATTTCGAGTGCGACCCCTTCAGCCTCTTGGGTACTTCTCCATGATTCTAGTATAGTACGGAGATTTTCTTCAATCAATCCTTTTTTAACGATATCGTTAAAAAGCCCGTTCTATTTCATATATACAAACCATTAGTAAAGATAGAATTATTCGTCTAAATATTTTATATCCTGGGCGCTGAGCTAATGCAACTTGTCTACTAAAGTTGAAACTCATCTATGTTAATGCTAATATGAGCTTACAGAGGGATTTACTCCCATATGATGGATTTAGAAATAAATCCTGATTCAAAGTATAGAGTTTAACACTCATAAAGGTAGTCATAATGATGACTACCTTATTTATTTAATAAACATTTATTTCTATAAAATAAAAAGGATAGTCAAAAAGCAGGGAGCAGAGTCCCTGCTTTTACTATTTATCTTTAAAGTCATCTTTTATAAGTCTTTCTGCACATTGATTTAATTTGCTTGCTGTTTCAAACGAAACGTTTTTCAATTCTCTAGTTCCGTTGATTAGCCTTGCAATGAGCGGTTGTGAAACACCACTTTCTTTTGCAATCCGATATCCTGAGTAATTCTCAAATAACCATTTTATTTTGTATTCATCCGCTTTTAACATAGTGTTCTCCTAATCTTCTGTATTTAATACTTCCCATTTAATTGTCATTCTTGTTTCCTCCTGAATACCATACGATCAAAGCAACTACGATAATAATAATTATATGTTTCATCTTGATTTCCTTTTTCTACTTAATATATAATCGAGGGGAGGGAAGTTATCCTTCCCCTCTTGAAAAACGTCATATCCTTCTTTTGCGGTTTGGGTTTTGTCGTTTTTCTTTTTTTGTGGCTTTGTACCACTCTCTAGCTTCTTTTGATATTGCAACAGCAATTCTGACAATCGCTACTCGAGTTGTGATTTTTCCCTGTTCTAACCTCTTATTTCACTCATTTTCATATTGTTGTAACCCTCTTTCAGTTCTGTAATCGGAATTGGGGGAAGGGGGTGATTTTATGAAAATAAAATTTGATTTTAAAGAACTAGATAAGAAATTAGAAAGTCTAAGTGGAAATGTTCCACTGGATGAATTATTAAATTCTAATTTCATAAGGAAGTATACTCAATTCCAAACTGCTCAAGAGTTTGCAGATACTAGTTCTTTTGACTTTTCAAACATTGAGTCTATCAACTCTAATGATTTGGATAAATTTGTTTCCGCACATACCAAGTTCTCGTCTTGGCAAGAAATGCTTAATCACGCTGGCGCGGAATGGATTCAAAATCAATTTTAATTTTTGATTTGGAAATCTTATCTAGAGCTTCTTGAAGGTTGTCTTTTTCTTTAGCAACTTCAAGAAGCTCTTATAATTCGTCTAATCCTTAAACAATAGTTTTAACTTCTACATCCATTCGTATCATCTTCTAAAAGAAGATAAGTTACTAATAACAAAAAGATTATACTCTTGATAAATTAATCATAATAGAAAGTCAAAAGGATAGTCAATTTATATCTATACAAAATAAAAAACCACCGACACGTAGCCGGTGGAAAAAAGGATTAGAAATATTTATTTGGGAGGATAAATATTCTCTTTGGGAATAACTAAAGTATAGAGGCACATTATGAAAATACTATGAAAATACAATTTTCATTTTGCACTTTCTTTTCACTTTTTCTATGAGAATCTTTACTTATTTATGATATGCATGTCCGGCATTAATACGGAATGCACGGTAAATTTGCTCAGTTAGAACGAGTCTCATCAATTGATGCGGCAACGTAATACGGCCAAATGAGATCTTGCGGTCGGCACGTTTTTTCACGGCCGGACTCAACCCAAGAGAGCCGCCGATGACAAAGACCATTGAACTCTTCCCATGAAGCGCGAAGGTATCCATCTCTTTTGCGAGTTGTTCTGAACTCACTAAGTCACCTTCAATCGCCATCGCTACAACGACATCTCCATCTTTAATTTTAGAAAGGATACGCTCGCCCTCTTTTTCGAGCACTTGTTCCATCTCTTTATCGCTTAAATTCTCAGGAGCTTTCTCATCCGGTACTTCCACAACCTGGAACTTGCAGTAGCTGCCTAAACGTTTCGCGTATTCATCGATCCCTTGTTTTAAATATTTTTCTTTCAGTTTTCCTACACTCACAATTGTGATATTCATTTGATCCCCTCATTTCACAAATTATCTTACCTTTTTTTGGAAAAAATTGCTTGTTTTATCCCTTTATCCACAGTTATCCACAAAGTTATCCACATGTACACATGTTCGCCCCTAAATTTTGGGCTTTTTTTATGAAAAACACTAGATATTGATTCAATTTTTTTATTTGTTATCTAATTGTTATATTTCTAAAAGGTGGAAATATGCGAGTTATCCACAGTTATCCACACACTTTTTGTGTATACCAAAACACTATTATATCAACGTTTTTAGCAATTGGTCACCAAAGTTATCCACAATAAAATTTTATCATGTGAATAACTTTTTTCAATAAAATCCGATAATTAAGCCATTTTTAGCCTATCCATTTTCAACACCGATTTTCCACTTCACAGACTTGACAAGGGGGTAAACCCACAGTTTTCCACAGACTTATCCACATTTTTGTGGATAACCTTGTGGAAATACACAAAAAAAAGTCGAATAGCACTACTTCGCTATCCGACTCCTTGTTCGTTATTGTTATAAACTTGGACTGTTCGTTTCTGTTAGAGAAATCGTTGTTGTTTGTTTTTGTCCATTTCTATAGTATGTTACTTCAAGCTTATCGCCAACTTTATGGCTGTAAAGAACTTTACGTAAGTTTTGAATACCTTCAATCTTTTGTCCATCCATTTCAACGATGACATCGTAGGCTTGTAGTCCCGCAGCTTTTGCACTACCTTTCGCCATGACTTCTGCAATAACGACTCCGTTCTTCACATCTCGTGGTAAATTCAATTGCTCGATTACTCGTTCATTCACACTTGATAAGTTTACCATTGAAATTCCAAGAGCTGGACGTGTAATTTTCCCGTCCGTTTCGAGTTGTTTAATAATCGAAACAACTTCGTTACTTGGAATTGCAAATCCCATCCCTTCAACAGACGACTTAGAAATCTTCATTGAGTTGATTCCGATGACTTGGCCAGCGCTATTAATTAACGCACCACCTGAGTTCCCTGGGTTAATCGCTGCATCTGTTTGAATAGCCGTTACGACCCAGTCTTCTTGTCCATCACCATCAACGTCTGTGGCAACAGCACGGTTAGTTGCTGACACGATTCCTTGCGTTACACTTGTTGCGAATTCACTTCCAAGAGGAGAACCAATCGCAATCGCGGTTTGCCCAACTTCAACCTCATCAGAATTTGCAAATTCAGCGACAGTTGAAACATTTGTATTAGCAATACGAATCACCGCTAAGTCTGTCCATTGGTCACTACCAACAAGCTCAGCTTTCTCACGTGTCCCGTCTGCTAAAAGAACTTCTAACTCTTGTGATTTCGCAATAACGTGATAGTTCGTCACGATATAGGCATATCCACCCTCATTTTTATAAATGACCCCACTACCTTCAGACGCAGTAGCTAATTCTCCTCCGGTTTGTTGTGTGCCGTATAAGTTATTTCTTGAAGTTGATTGTTTGTTAATCACTGAAACAACCGCGTTCTTTACTTCAGCAACCACTTTAGTGATTTCTGTTCCACCTTTTGTGGCTGTGGATGTTTTTGTTGTTTCCACTTGTGTTTGTGAGGGCTGTGTAGCAGGTGTTTTTGCTTGGTTTGCTGGATTTGTTACGGCCATAATTCCAACTCCTCCGGCAACAGCGACTGCTCCTCCCAATAATCCGCCGATAAAGCCATTTTTAAAAGCTTTCGATGATTTTTTTCTTTGTAATTGTTCTTGTGACATCTGCTCACTCCTCTCGTTTGTAAATATACAATAATTTTTTCATGTGAAATTTATATGAAATAAAGCTTATAGAGTACTTAAAAAACTCTTTCAAACTTGCTAAGTTTTTAAACAGTAAATAACTTTGTAGGTTCATACGGATCCGTATGATAGAGCTCGAACGCCTGATGAACGCCTTTGCCATGCGTTTGGAAGATGCTTTCGGCTGTTTGATAGGCAATTTCCTTCATATTATTATCTTGACTTAAGTGTCCTAGATAAATTCGTTTCGTGCGGTCACCCATCATTTCACACATCGCAAGCGCGCCATCATCATTCGATAAGTGACCCTTGTCGCTTAAGATACGTTGTTTCAAATGCCAAGCATATGGTCCCATTCGAAGCATCTCTAAATCATGATTACTTTCGATGAGGTACGCATCAGCATTTTTCAACAAGCCTCTTAACTTATCGCTCACATAACCCGTGTCTGTCAGCATCACGAACTGCTTGCCTTCACGTTGGAAACTATAAAATTGAGGAGCTGCCGCATCATGCGATACCGCAAAACTCATAACATCTAAGTCTCCAAACGTAAGCGTGTCTCCAGTATTGAAGATTTCCTGTTGTTCGAGAGCGACTTTCCCAATCTTTCCAGCCATGGCTTGCCATGTTTTTTCATTGGCATAGATTGGAATCCCGTACTTACGAGCGATAACCCCAATCCCTTTAATGTGGTCAGAATGTTCGTGGGTAACGAGAATGGCATCCACATCTGAAATGGAGCGATCAATCTTCTCCATTTGCGCAGTAATGGCTTTACCAGTGAGTCCACAGTCCACTAATATTTTTTGTTTTGGCGTTTCGATGTAAGTAGCATTTCCCGAGCTACCACTCGCGAGTAAACTCACTTTCAAACCTTGTTCTTGCATGTTTTATCCCTTCTTATTGTTGTTGTACACTTTGCGTTGTTGTTGTATTACTTGTTGTTGTACGCTGTGTTTGCGTATTTGTTGTTTCTAGCGTTTCATTGGCTAGAACCGTTCCATGGATGGCATCCACACGACGGGCGATTAACTGTCCATCCGATTGACGTATTTCAATATACCACGCCGGTGAGTAAATTGAAAAATCTTTCAGCACTAGCGATTGATAATAAGATAATTTCACCGATTGAACAGTTGCCTTCGATGAAATTCGTCCTGCTAAGTAGAGAATCTCAACCGCTTTTTGAGCCGTAATCAATTCACGTTCTTTCCCAAGTACTTGCACGCTTCCAGCATAAGTCTGTTCGTAGCTCACGACTTGGTCATTAGCATTAATCGTGAAAATAATCTGGCTCGAACCATCCATAATCGTTAGCTTGTCGGCTTTTTGCGTATAGACTACTTTACGGGTTGTCGGATTATAGGACGACCACGTGTATTGATTTCCGAAAGCTACTTGATTATTTTCGACTATTTTGGTTAAATCCGCAAAACTATCCGCAGATACAGATCCGCTTAAGTCTAATTGAATTGGCGTCACAAATTGGCCATTAATTATATTTTTATCTAACGTTACAACTTGATTTGGTAAACTAGACAATTTGCCATCTGTAGATTGCGGTGTCACTTGAATAATTGGGACAGATTCTACTGTCGCATTCAGCGTTGGTAATGTAATTCCATCTTGCTTCATTTGGTCGATGACGTTAATACTTGTATTCAACGGATTTTTCACATCAGATCGTTTTTGCCATACTAATCCGAATAGGAATAAATCGAGGATAAAGAAGCAGACGATGAGGACGACTGCACTTCTCTTAAAATCCATCTGCGTCACCTCCCGTTGTTTGCGGTCCATTGACTGATTCTGTCTGATGCTTCTCTGCTTTTAGTTCAGCAAGCGTCTTCCAGGTTCCATTCTTTTTAATGTACCACGTTGGCGTAAATTCAACGATTTGCACACTTTCGCTACTAATCGTCCATGAATAGCCGATTCGAATATCTTCAATCTCATTCATGACGAAGCCTTCGTTCAACATTTCAGTGACGATCGTCTTCCCACCAACAACCGTTACCTTCTTACTTTTCGTTGGTAAAGGTGTTTGTGCGATTAGCGATGAGGTTCTCATTTTTTCGATGCCATTCGTGTTGGCTTTAATTTGCGTAAATCCTTCTTTTCCGCTCGATAAGATAGGATACGAATCGACATAACGGACAAAATCGACAATATTATTGTTTAAATCCACTGAGAATAGACTCACACCTAATTGCCAACCACCAAGACGTTTCATCTGATTGAAAGTTTGCGTTAAGTTATTCGTATACATTAGCGTTTCTTCTCCTGAACGGTTTTCGAAGAAGGTTACCACATTCGTTGTACGGTCCAATTTCAATTGCGACAAGTTATCATTGTACACAACCGTCTTTCCGTCTCCACGTGTACGAATTTCTGATTGGTTACTAAACAATTGAGTAATGTAGAAACTCATCGGAATTTGTTCGATTAAGTAGGCCGATTGTTCCACCTTCAAGTTATCTTGTTCGACAAAGAATTGTTTTGTCTTTCCACGATACGATTCGACTTCATAGAAGTCACTATCCGCATATAATGCTTCAAGTTCTGTTTTTAGACTCTCATCAATTTTTGCACTGAAGAGTTGCTTATTCTCATCGTTAACGAAGTATGCTGTATGAGGATCGTCGGTACGAATCACAATTCGTGAGAAACGCTCATTACTTAGGTCCTCATTATTTGCATCGAAGTAGCGACTCACAATGCCAAACGAATGTAATCCATCAAATAGAATTTCAATGCCCGCTTCTCGAAGAACGAGATTTTCATAAGTAGTCTCATCCATCGTTTCCAGACGCGTTAAATTCGTAAATCGTTTATTTAAATGACTGTTCACTTCTTTCATAATTGAAGCGCTACTTGTCATTTCGTATTTGTTTTTATTCGTTAATACTAAACGAGTGGGTCTAAAGACATCCTCCATCGAATAGGTTGCACGAACTTTTACACCTGTATCTTGTTGTGTGGCTACATTGTTGTTATTTTTCTTTTGATTCGTAAAGAAATCAACCGGACGTACTACGATGAGATACGTAAACACAAAGCTAATGGCCATTAATACAAAGAGCGCCGTTAGCATTGCTCGATAACGTTTAAAATTCATCCCATTCACCGTCCTCTTCAAATGGAACATATGGTAGAGAAACAAAGAAGGTTGATCCTTTGTTTTCAATACTGTTCACCCAAATTTTTCCACCGTGTAATTGAACGACTTCTTTCGCGATAGCCAGTCCAAGACCACTACCACCCATTGCTCTGGAACGAGCCTTATCCACACGGTAGAAACGGTCGAATAAGTGTGGAATATCCTTACGTGGAATCCCCAACCCTTCGTCGCTTACACTCACGATTAAATCGGTATGAGTTTCCATCAGACGAATGATAATACGACCCCCGTCTGGAGAATATTTAATCGCATTATTGATAATATTATCCAGCACTTGGGTAATTTTATCTTGGTCAATTTCTACCCATAAATCTCGTTGTGTGATATCCGTTAAAATACGATAATTCTTTTCACGATATTGGTCACTCGAAAGCACCATATCGAAACGGTTGGCAATATGTTTTACCAACTCATTCATATTCACGAATTCCTTATCGAGCTCGAGACGGTTTTGGTCCATACGCGATAAGTTGAGTAAGTCCGTGATCATACGCATCATACGGTCCGTTTCAGTTTCGATAACATGTAAGAATTCTGGCGCAATTTCTTTATTTTCCCATGCCCCATCCACTAACGCTTCTGTATAACTCTTAATACTTGTTAGTGGGGTACGTAATTCGTGGGAAACGTTCGATACGAAATTACGACGTTCGCGGTCGATTTTCTCTTGTTCAGTAACGTCTGTTAATACGCAGACAAGACCGCTAATAAATCCAGATTCACGCTGGATGACTGAGAACTCACATTGCACGATGGTATCTTCGCCATCTTCTTCAAACGTAATCATACGTTCTTCTTGAGACTCAAGTAAATCCCTAAACGTAACAGTACGGTCGAGTCTTAATACATCTAATAGTGGTGTCCCGACAATTCGTTCGCTACGTAAGTTTAGAATATCTAACGCAGCCGCATTGATAATCACAATACGTCCACGACGGTCGGTCGCAATTACCCCGTCACTCATATGACGTAGGACACTATCCAACCTTTGCCGCTCCGCTTCGGTTCCTTCTTGTGCTTCTTTAATCTTCACAGAGAGGTCGTTAATGGCTTGCCCTAATTGACCAAGCTCGTCATCCCCGTAAATCATCACTTCACCCGTATAGTTTCCTTCAGCGATCTGCTCAGTTTGTTGCTTCATCTCTGCGATTGGACGCGTAATCCCTTGTGAAATCATCACGGTAATCACAATCGCCAAAATAATGACAAAGATAGAAGAACTAATAAAGATAACCCCGATATCTTTGACTTGCGTATAACGCGATTCAATATTCGATGTTACCGAAATAATCCCAACCGGATTTCCTGAAGCAGTACTCACTGGGTCAATCGGTGAAACGTATTTCCAATAACGCGTTTCGCCTTCCGTGAAGTTATAGCTTTGCACGGTATTCGACACAACGACTTGTTGAACGTCCGCTTCTGTTGAACGCGTTCCTACAACAGATTGTTGCGTTTGGTTGGTTGTTCCCAAAATATATCCTTGCATGTCCATGATGCGAATTTCGACAATACTATTCCCTGTTGGATAATCTTGTAGTAATTGCGAAATTTCAGACATCTTCGCTTCATCGGTCGCATCTTTTGCCAAAATCGGCTGCACGTTATTCTTCAAGAACCCTACTTGCAGTTGGATTTGTTCTTGGAAGTTGGAAATCATTTGCGACTCTAGTTGCGTTAAGAAGTTCGCGACAATGAGTTGCAGCGAGATGACTAAGAGCAAGATGAACAGCATCGGAATCTTAAATTGAATGGAACGAAAGAATCGTTTCATTTTCTTCATGAGTCATTTTCCCCTCTACTTTTTAGAAAAATACGCTTTTCTTGCCGGTAGATCAGGTGGCAAGGAAAAGCGCATTTCAATCTTAAGCTTCTTTTTCTTGATCTGGGGTCTTAATGTAGTAACCTACCCCACGACGAGTCATAATCCATGTTGGGTGACTCGGTGTATCTTCGATTTTTTCACGTAAGCGACGTACCGTAACGTCCACTGTACGCACATCTCCGAAGTAATCATATCCCCATACCGTTTGCAATAGGTGCTCACGTGTGATGACTTGTCCGATATGTTTTGCTAAGTAATGAAGTAATTCAAACTCACGGTGCGTTAATTCGATTTCTTCGCCACGTTTTGAAACCACATAAGCATCTTCATGGATAATGAGTGAGCCTAATACGATTTCGTTAGCTGTTTTTTCTTCTTCGGCTTCTGCTGGAGCTAATTGTTGACGACGTAAGTTTGCTTTCACACGCGCGATTAACTCACGGTTTGAGAAAGGTTTTGTCACATAGTCATCGGCTCCAAGTTCTAACCCTAAAACTTTATCGATTTCAGAGTCTTTTGCTGTCACCATGATAATTGGGACATTGCTTGTTTTACGGATTTCACGGCACACTTCTAAGCCATCAATTTTCGGTAACATTAAGTCTAAAATAACTAAATCTGGATTTTTTTCATTGAAAGCCACCAGACCCTCTTCACCGTCAAAGGCTGTTATTACTTCAAAGCCCTCTTTTGTAAGACTAAACTTGACGATGTCTGAGATTGGCTTCTCATCATCTACAACTAGGATTTTTTTCATATAAATCCTCCTTTACTCTATTACTTTTTTTATGCCCAAACACTTTCTAAAATGTTGGTTTGTTCTCTATCTGGTCCTACGCTGAATGTAGAAATACGTACGCCGACTAATTCTGAAATACGGCGAACATAGTTACGTGTATTTTCAGGAAGCTCTTCAAGTGAACGGCATCCTGTAATGTCTTCGTTCCAACCTGGTAATTCTTCATACACAGGTTCGCATTGTGCTAGTTCTACTAGGCTTGCTGGGTAGTGAGAAATTTCTTCTCCATTTGGTTTACGGTAAGCCACACAGATTTTCACTGTTTCTAAACCAGTTAATACGTCAATACTGTTTAAGCTTAAGTTTGTAATACCTGATACACGTTTAGAGTGGCGCATTACAACGCTATCGAACCAACCAACACGTCTTGGACGTCCAGTTGTTGTACCGTATTCACGTCCGACTTCACGAATACGTGAGCCGATTTCATCGAATAATTCTGTTGGGAAAGGTCCATCCCCTACACGAGAAGTGTACGCTTTACATACCCCAACGACTTTATCAATTTTTGAAGGTCCAACACCGCTACCGATAGTAACCCCACCAGCAACTGGGTTAGAAGAAGTTACGAATGGATATGTTCCTTGGTCGATATCCAACATAACACCTTGGGCACCTTCGAATAATACGCGTTTGCCATTGTCTAGTGCGTCATTTAAAATCACAGAAGTGTCGCAAACGTATTTCTTCATTTGTTGACCATATTCGTAGTACTCTTCGAAAATGTCATCAAACTCGATTGGTTCTGCATCGTACATCTTAGTAAAGAGACGATTCTTTTCAGCTAAGTTGATTCTTAGACGTTCCGCAAATACTTCACGGTCTAGTAAATCTGCCACACGAATCCCAACACGCGCTGCTTTATCCATGTAGCAAGGTCCAATCCCTTTATTCGTTGTTCCAATTTTGTTGTCGCCTTTAGCTTCTTCTTGTAATTGGTCTAAACGAATGTGGTATGGCAAGATGACATGCGCACGGTCTGAAATACGTAAGTTATCAGTAGTCACATTTCTTTCGTGTAAATACGCAAGTTCTGTGATTAGAGATTTTGGATTCAATACAACCCCATTCCCGATCACGCTGATTTTTTCTGGTGAAAAAATCCCTGATGGAATTAAGTGAAGTTTATAAGTCACTCCATTGAATTGAATCGTATGTCCTGCATTGTCTCCCCCTTGATAGCGGGCAATGACTTCTGCGTTTTCACTAAGGAAGTCTGTAATTTTTCCTTTACCTTCGTCTCCCCATTGTGTTCCTACTACTACTACTGATGACATTTGACGCACCTCTTCTTTGTATTATTCATTTAAATGTCTGTGATTAGGCCATTGGAGCGTTTTGCTCGACTCCATCCGGCACAAGATTTGTAAATTTATTAAATTCTTTCATGAAGTTCAATTCAACCGTTCCACGAGGACCGCTACGGTTTTTCTCGATAATGACTTCAATGGTACTATTTGGTTCCACTTCTGGCACATGTCCATTCTCATCTGGCTCTTGACGATAGTAATCATCACGATATAAGAATGCTACGATATCGGCATCCTGCTCGATAGATCCAGATTCACGAATATCTGACATGATTGGTCGTTTATCTTGACGTTGTTCCACACCACGCGATAATTGCGAAAGTGCGATAACGGGAACTTTTAATTCCTTCGCTAATTTCTTTAAGTTACGAGAGATTTCAGAAACCTCTTGTTGACGACTCTCTTTTCCGTTTCCTTCAATCAACTGCAAGTAGTCGATGACGATTAATCCAAGATTATTACGCTCTTGTTTTAAGCGACGACATTTTGCACGGATCTCAGCAACACGAATCCCTGGAGTATCATCAATAAAAATTGGTGCTTCAGATAATGCTCCGGTCGCAACGAAATATTGTGTATATTCTTCAGGCGTTAACTTACCTGTCTTCAAATGCCCTGCGTTAATGCTGGCATGAGAGCAGATAATACGCTCTACTAGGGACTCAGCACCCATTTCAAGACTGAAGATGGCTACCGTTTCGTTCAGGTTCACGGCAACGTTCTTTGCAATATTCAATACAAAGGCCGTTTTACCAACAGATGGACGAGCCGCTAAGATGATTAACTCATCCGCATGTAGCCCTGACGTCATTCTGTCTAAACCGATATATCCTGTCGCTATCCCTGTAACTTCACCATTGTTTTTTGCACGCTCTTCTAAGCTTTCATAAGCGGTACGAAGAACTGAGCTAATTGGAATGAAGCCAGCCTTATTACGTCCTTCCGATACTGAAAGAATATCCTTCTCAGCATTATCCAAGACGTTAGCAATCGGTTCATCCTCTTGGTAAGCATTTTTTACAATATTTGTCGAAGTTTTAATTAATTTACGGCGCGTAGATTTTTCTAAAACGATTTGTGTATAGTACTCTACGTTGGCTGCTGTTGGCACTTTATCAAGAAGTTCGATTAACGTTACTTCTCCACCAATATTCTCCATTTGATTCTTTTGTCTTAAAATCTCTGAAACGGTGATTGCGTCAATATCGATATTTTTTTGATTTAATTCAATCATTGCCGCAAAAATTAATTGATGAGAAACACGATAAAAATCTTCCGGTGTCAAAAATTCCATAACCGAAATAATCGAGTCACTTGCAAGAAGAATAGACCCAAGAACGGCTTCTTCTGCCTCAATATTTTGTGGTGGAACTAAATTTGGATATAGTTCTTCCATTCAAACACCCTTTCTACTAAAAATAACCATAAAAATACAGTTTCATTGTATCATAAAACGCTGTAATAAAACAGAAGATTGAGTCTTTTCTAGCATGGAAACTGGAATGTTTGTTTGCGACTTTGTGAATTGTATCACATGTTTATGTTCAAAAGAAATAGGATTCTCCACAACGGGAAAATCCTTAGTAATTCTTATTATTGAGCAACGATATTCACAGTCATAATCGCTGATACATCATGGTGTAATTTAACAGGAACTCGAGTGTATCCTAACGCACGAATTGGTGCTGCTAATTCGAATTTACGACGATCTAATTCAACATTGAATTTCTTGTTGAATTCTTCAGCGATTTGTTTCGCTGGTATAGCTCCGAATAGACGGCCATCTTCCCCTGCTTTTGCTTTAATCGTTACGACTGTATCTTCACGTTCTAAGAACTCTTTAATTTCTTCGGCTTTTGCTAATAATTCAGCATTATGTTTTTCTTCCGCTTTCTTTTGACCTGATAAAGTCGCTAAGTTTGCGGCATTTGCTTCTTTGGCTAAACCATTTTTGATTAGGAAGTTTTGTGCGTATCCATCTGCAACGTTTTTAACGTCACCTTTTTTTCCTTTACCTTTTACATCTTTCAAGAAAATTACTTTCATGTTTCTTCCTCCTAATTATAAGTTAATTTCACTACCAATTTCTTCAATCACTTGAATTAATTGGCGGATTGCTTCTTCAATCGTGATATCGGATAACTGAGTTGCAGCATTTGATAAATGTCCGCCGCCACCCATTTTTTCCATCACGCGTTGTACGTTTTTATTTCCTAAACTACGGGCACTAATTCCAACACGACCGTCATTACGTTTTGTAACAACAAATGAAGCATCGATATTTTCCATCGACAACATCATATCGGCCGTTTGTGCAGCCACGACAGTCGGATATACGGTATTTTCTTCACCGTGAACAATTCCGACATTATTAGGAAGCATTTCGAGCGAGTTCAGTAGATGTGAACGCATTAAGTACGTATCTACATTTTCTTTTAATAAGCGTTGGATCAGAATTGTATCCGCACCAACAGATTTCAGGTAGCTAGCCGTATCAAAGGTACGAGACCCTGTACGAAGCGTGAAATTACGCGTATCTACAATAATACCAGCAAGTAAGGTTGTTGCTTCGATTGGCTGAAGTTTCTCAGCATCTTCAGATTGATATTCTAGCAACTCTGTAATCAATTCACCGACAGATGAAGCATACGGTTCAATATAAACCAAGTCAGGATTTTCAGGGAATTCCTCTCCACGACGGTGATGGTCGATAATGACTAATTTATTGGCCTTTTTAACAATCGATGGGGCAGCGCATAGAGAAGGCTTGCTTACATCGACAATAATCACTAATGTATTTTCAGTCATTAAGGCTTCTGCCATTTCTGGATTTACGATAGAAGAGTAGAGGCGTTCATTATCTTTGATCACTTCCATCAATTTCTTGATATCATGCGAATATTGCTCTGGATTTGTGACAGTCCATGAGGTTTTACCGTGCATTTTAGCAATTCTTCGAATACCTAAACATCCACCAATACAGTCCATATCTGGATATTGATGTCCCATCACCATTACTTGATCCGCTTCTGCAATAAGGTTTTCTAATGCTTGAGAAACCATGCGAGAACGCACTCTTGTACGTTTCTCTAACGGGTTGCTCTTACCACCGTAGAAGCGTGTTTCTTCGTTTTTAGAACGGACAACGACTTGGTCACCGCCTCGTCCTAAGGCTAAATCAAGGTTATCTTGCGCAAATTTAGCAATTGCACCATAATCCATCTCTTCTTGAGTATCATCCGCATATGAGAACCC
Source organism: Streptococcus sp. 263_SSPC (assembly GCF_001071995.1). Taxonomy (GTDB): domain Bacteria; phylum Bacillota; class Bacilli; order Lactobacillales; family Aerococcaceae; genus Granulicatella. The sequence continues at coordinate 25,624 of NZ_JVNU01000049.1, read as the reverse complement.
CATACTTACGGTTAGTGGGGTATTTTGTTGAGCAGTTGTCTCACGAACACGGTCAATAATCTCAAATTTTGTTTTTTCAAGACTTGAAAGGATCTTTTTATCTAAAAAAGCGACAAATCGATCTGAACTAACACGTTTTAAATAGATATTATTATGATTTGCCCAGCTTATAAGCTGATTCGTTACGAAGTTATTCAAGTTAGACTTCTTACGGTCGCTTAACGATTGAGAAACTTCTGCAAAGTTATCAACGAATATTTGTCCAAATACCGGTCTTTCATCTAAATAAGTCTCTTTAATTAACGCATATTCCGTAATATCCATCATATAGAGCATTCCAATATCGTTATGGTAGACTATTTGGAAGTATTTATCTTTCCAATGCACCACATTATCCTTCTCATCATCAAGATTTCTAACGATATTCGCTAAATCTGGATCGATAACTTCAAGTTTGAACCCTAATAATTCTTTGCGTTTAAAATACTTTTGTAAATAAGGGTTAATCCATTGAATTTCACCATTATCATCTAGTAAAAGCATACCAATCGGCATCTTAATGGAGGCATCTTGCGAACCTTTATTGATTTTGTACGATAGATTCGTTACATAATGATTTGTTTCTTGAATAATGTAATTTGCGAACGAATAGAGGAGTGTTCCTAATAAAATAACAAATAAAGTAAGGATAAGTCCCATCCATATATTCATTACGTATGCCACAATCAGCATACAGAGAATGATGGCTATAAATGAGAATCCGTATTTTTTCATTGTTTCACTTTTAAGAAATGTCGGTAAAGCCTTAATACGTTCTTTTAGGCTTTTCTTCATTCTTGCACCTTCTTTCTATATACCTTATTTTACCACAGTTTTGGTCCCTCGTCAGTTCTCTAAAATTGTTTCACGTGAAACAATTTAACGTCAGGGTAGAGTACAAATGTTTCACGTGAAACATTTTAAAGGTTTATTTTTCACTCGAATGTTTCACGTGAAACATTCAATTTTATGTATCCAAATATATAACAGATAAAATGACACTCCGTAATCTAAATAATGAATAGTCAGTAATCTGTTATTTGTGTTTTCTCTAAAAAGGTAATAGGTACTATATAAAAAGAGTAATTGAATAAAACAAAAAAGGATTGAGAAATTCTCAATCCTTTTATTCATTTATTATTAGTCAACTGTTGTGAATGGTAATAATCCCATGATACGAGCACGTTTGATTGCAACAGTTAAAGTACGTTGGTGTTTAGCACAAGTACCTGTTACACGACGTGGTAAGATTTTACCTTTTTCAGAAATGTAACGTTTTAATAAATCTACATCTTTGTAATCAATGTAGTCGATGTGGTTTGCACAGAAGTAGCAAACTTTTTTACGACGGCGTTGACCGCCACCTCTACGTTGTTGAGCCATTATGGTATCCTCCTTTTAAACTTTAGAATGGTAAATCATCATCTGAAATGTTGATTGTCTCTCCATTGCTTAAGAATGGGTCAGACATTCCACCACCGAATGATGAAGTAGGAGTATTAAACTGATTAAAGTTATTTGATTGATTTTGTTGGAATCCGCCTTGTGAGCTTTGATCGTTAGCAGGGCGTTGTTCAGTAACGTTACGTGATTCTAACAATGAGAAGTTCTCAGCTAGCACTTCAGTTACATAAACTTTTTGGCCTTGTTGGTTATCATAGCTACGAGTTTGAATACGTCCTTCAATTCCTACTAGTGAGCCTTTACGAGTGAAATTCGCAAAGTTTTCTGCAGCTTTACGCCACATTACGCAATTGATAAAGTCTGTTTCACGTTCACCGTTTTGGTTTTGGTAACGACGATCAATTGCAACAGTGAAGCTCGCATAAGCAGTTCCGTTTGAAGTATAACGTAAATCAACGGCACGTGTTAAGCGTCCAACTAATACAACATTATTAATCATTTAATTCTTACTCCTTTCAAGATTTATGTTTACTTATAATAAACAATTATGCTTCTAATTTAACGATCATGTGACGTAAGATGTCATTGTTGATTTTCGCTAAACGGTCGAATTCATCGATTGCAGTAGCATCTTCAGCAGTGATGTTCACTAAGTGATAGATACCTTCTTGGAAATCTTTAATTTCGTATGCAAAACGACGTTTCGCCCAGTCTTTTGATTCAACAACAACTGCACCGTTGTCTGTTAAAACAGCATCAAATCTTGCAACCAATTCAGCTTTAGCAGCTTCATCGATGTTTGGACGGATAATATATAAAATCTCGTATTTTGATGTTTGACTCATTGACTGTCACCTCCTTATGGACTTTTGGCCTACTGAATTTTCAGCAAGCAAGGAGAGTATCATTTCTAATACTCACGTTCAATCATTATAGCAAACAAAGCTATAGAATGCAACAGAAATCCGCGCTGCAGAGGTGCTCAGGAAAATTTGTGAGTAGGAAAAAAAGTGTCGATATATCATATCTGATATGTAGTATATATGTTACAATTGGCTTATAAAGGAATTAGGGGGAGAAAGAGAAAATGGTGGATTATTTAAAGCGGCTTTTTGACCGTCTTGACGGGAAATATGAGACTTTTAGGGATGATTTTGAAGCAGAATATTTTCTTCAGAAAAATGCTTTAGCGATGATCAGACTTCGGAGGGACTCTGGACTGACGCAAACAGAATTCGCTAGAAACGCCGGTATGACGCAAGGAAATCTCTCTCGGCTCGAAAAAGCAAATTATAATCCGACGCTCGCACATCTTCAAAAAATTGCGAGTAAAAATGGGTATGATTTAGAGATTCGTTTTAAGAAAAAGAAGCGATAAATGCGATGAAATCAACAAAAATAGCTCCTACAGACAAAAACTGTAGGAGCTATTATTTTTTTAATTTTATCCCCAAACTTCATGAACGATTTCGTCGATGAGTTTTAATTTATCCCATTGCGCTTCAATCGTTAAGATATTACCTTCTTCTGTAGAAGAGAATCCACATTGAGGGCTGAGGCATAGTTGTTCAAGAGAAACGTACTGACTTGCTTCTTTAATACGAGCAATGACTTCATCTTTATCTTCTAGGTCCCCTGATTTAGACGTAATCAAACCAAGAACGACTTTTTGGTCTTTAATATAGCGAAGAGGAGTAAAGTCTCCAGCGCGGTCACTATCATATTCCAAGAAGAATCCATCCACACGGCAATGACCGAATAGCGTCTTCGCAACTGGTTCATAACCACCGCTTGAGAACCATGTTGAGCGGAAGTTTCCACGGCAAATATGCATGTTCACCACTAAATCTTCTGGTTTCCATTCAATCACACGGTTAATCACATCCACATAGTCTCGAGCGATTTTTTCAAGGTCAAATCCACGCGCTTCGTACGCTTCACGTTTGTCTAACGCACAGAACTCACCCCAGCTAGTGTCATCTAATTGAATATTGCGGCATCCTAAGTCGTAGAAGCATTGCAACGCCTTACGGTATGCTTCGACCACATCATCATAGAAGAGGGCCTCATTGTCTTTATAGCGCTCAATTGGCACATAGTTTTTCTCACGAACTTGCGTAATCAAATGCAACATACTTGGTGAAGGAATTGTTAGTTTTACCGGTGTATCACCAGCGTGCTCTTTTAAGAATTTGAAGTGTTTTACGAATGGATGGTTTTCTGAAAAATCTACTTTACCAACGATACGTAATGTTTTTGGCTTCACATCCTTATCTTTGAATTGAACAGAGAAGTGGTCTACTTCGACAAGTTCAACCCCATCTAAGTTTTCTAAGAAATCTAAGTGCCAGAATGCACGACGGAATTCACCATCAGTGACAGATTTGAGGCCGAGTTCTTTTTCTTTCTCGATTAAAGCAACGATTTCTTCGTTTTCAACGCGTTCGAGTTCTTCGGCAGTGATTTCTCCGGCATTAAATTTCGCACGGGCTTCTTTAAGACGTTCTGGACGTAAGAAACTTCCTACGTGATCGAGTCTAAATGGTGCTTTTTGACAACAGCTACAGTTTTCGTGATTTGACATATGTTTTCCTCTTTTCGTTTATTCAGCTTCTGGTAAATACGCAATAGCGCGAACAGGTGACCCTGGAGTATGGTTCCAGTTAGGGTATGAGATTGAAATCACAGCACCTACTGCTGGAACTTGGTCAAGGTTCGCTAATACTTCCACTTGGAAGATATCTTGGCTTAATAAGTAATATTCGTTTGTTAAACCATGTGCAGCAGCGTGAACGCCTGAGTCTGTATCTAATGTTTCGTGACCTACAGCTTTCACATGACGTTCGTGAATTAAGAATTCAAGCGCATCTTTTGCCCAACCTGGTGTATGTTGCACGTCGTTTTCGTCTAAATTACGAACCGCGTCTTGGTCTGGCCAGCGATGTGACCAGTCGCTACGGAATGCGACAAAGGCACCAGGCTGGATTTGTCCGTATTCTTCTTCGAATGCTAAAACGTCTGCTTTTGTTAATTCGAAGTTAGGATTTTTGGCTACTTCTTTTGAACGGTCGATGACGTAGAGTGGTAATAATAAATCTTTTAACTCGATTTCATCAAGGAAACGTCCGCCTTCATAGAAGTGGCAAGGTGGGTCGATATGTGTACCGTATTGTGTCACCACTGATAATTGTTGTACGTGGAATCCATCTTTTAATGTAAATAAATCTTTTTGTTCCAATGCTGGTAGAGCAGGGAAGTGAGGGCTATTCGCATCGATTTGATGGCTTAAGTTCACCCATTTTGCTTGTTTTAATGTTTTGAATGCTTGTTCTAATTGTTGTTGAAATGCTGTCATAATGACACTTCCTTTCTGAATAGGGGAAGGCTGTGGTTCAATAGTCATTCTCCCCACAGCCTTTTGATTTATTTTTTAGTGTGAGGCTTATTCTCCCCAAACCTCACGGGCGATTTCTGAAATCAATGCAATTTTCTTCCATTGATTTTCTTCTTTAATCACGTTTCCTTCTTCTGTTGAAGCAAATCCACATTGAGTACTTAAGTATAAGTTTTCAAGTGGCACATATTGGCTTGCTTCTTTAATACGAGCGATGACTTCATCTTTGTCTTCTAGGTCTGCAAATTTTGAAGTTAATAGACCAAGAACAACTTTCTTCTCGTTACCAACTTTTGCAAGAGGCTTGAAGTCGCCAGCACGGTCTGTATCGTATTCTAAGTAGTACGCATTTACGTGTTCGCCTGCTAATAATTCATCTTCTACTTTTTCGTATCCTCCTTGAGAAATCCAAGTAGAGTGGAAGTTTCCGCGGCAAACGTGTGTATTCACTGCTAAGTCTTTTGGTAATGCATCAATCACTGAGTTGTTCAATTGTAATGCACGACCTGCAAAGTCACGACGAACTTCTTCTAATGGACGGCTGTCGTTGAAACGTTTTGAAAAACCATCATCTGCTAAAGCGCCCCATGTACAGTCGTCAAATTGAATTGTGCGAAGTCCTTCGTTGTATAAGTCTGTAATGACATCCACATATGCGTTTTTAATCGCTTCGAAAAGCTCTTTTTCAGTTGGATAAACTGTTTTCCACGCTGCAATGTGTTCAGGTGTACGAATTAATTCGAAATAGAATTGTGATGGAGAAGGGATTGTGAATTTCACAATCACATCTTCGTCTTTCACCAAGTCACGTAAGAATTTGAAATGTTCTACGAATGGATGGCTATGACCATCGATTGGAGCTGTTAATGTTGCAGTATCGGCTTTTGTTTCGATACCATTAAATTTATAACCATGTTCACCAACTGTATGTTCCACACCATTGAATCCCCAGAAGAAGTCAAGGTGCCAATAAGCGCGGCGGAATTCTCCGTCTGTAACGCCTTTTAATCCAGCAGCGATTTGTTTTTTAACAAGTTCGCGGATTTCTTTATCTTCTACAGCTGTTAATTCTTCGCGTGTGATTTCGCCGTTTGCAAATTTTGCGCGTGCTTCTACTAAGTCTTTCGGACGTAAGAAACTTCCTACGTGGTCTACTCTAAATGGTGCATGTGTTGTCATAAATTTATTTCTCCAATCTATCTTCGAATTTCTTCTTGCGGGATGATTATTCTCCCCATACCTCACGAGCGATTTCGCTAATTAAGGCAATTTTCTTCCATTGATCTTCTTCTGTTAAAATATTTCCTTCTTCTGTTGATGCAAATCCACATTGTGTACTTAAGTATAAGTCTTCTAGTGGAACATATTGACTTGCTTCTTTAATACGAGCAATCACTTCATCTTTGTCTTCTAATTTTCCTGATTTAGAAGTTAAAAGTCCAAGAACGACTTTCTTACCATTGTTTACTTTTGCTAGTGGCTTGAAGTCTCCTGCGCGGTCTGTATCGTATTCTAAGTAGTACGCATGTACGTTTTCACCTTCGAATAACGCGTCGCTTACTGAATCGTAACCACCTGAACTTGCCCATGTTGAGTGGAAGTTACCACGGCATACGTGAGTGTTCACTGTTAAATCTTCTGGTAAATCTTCTAGAATTCCGTTGTTTAATTCTAAGAATTCACGTTTGTGTTCTCTTCTTAACTCTTCAGGTGTTAAATGACTTTCTTTTGAAATGATGTTTAAGAAGTTATCATCTACGATTACACCCCATGTACAGTCATCGATTTGTAAGAGACGGCAACCTGCATCATATAATTCTTTAATCACTTGTCTGTAAGCAGCAATGATATCTTTAAAGAGTTCTTCTTTTGAAGGGTATACTGAGAAAGTTTGCTCAATATGCTCTGCGTCACGAATCAATTCGAAGTAGAATTGCGCTGGAGCAGGGATTGTTTGTTTTACGATGAAATCTTCGTCTTCGAATTGTTTTAAGAATTTGAAGTGTTCTACGAATGGGTGATTTTCACCAGTGATTTTTCCAACGACATCTGCTGAGTCAGGTTTTGTAATTTCATCGTGGAATTGGTATCCAATTTTTGCTTGAGTGTGTTCTACTCCGTTCAATCCCCAGAAGAAATCTAAATGCCAGTATTGGCGACGGAATTCGCCGTCAGTGAATCCTTTTAATCCAGCTTTCTTTTGTTGTTCGACTAACTTTTCGATGGCTTTATCTTCGACGGCTGTTAATTCCTCGCGTGTAATTTCACCTTTTGCAAATTTTTCTTTTGCTTCTACTAATTCTTTTGGACGTAAGAAACTTCCTACGTGATCTACTCTAAATGGTGCTTGTAATTTTGACATTTGTCATTCCTCCTATAAATAAAAAATCCTCACAGTATCGCTACTGCAAGGACGAAATTTTCGTGTTACCACCTTGTTTTGTAGAATCCTCACGAATCCTACCTTACCGAGTACGCACACTGGGTGTTATACTCTACAGCTATAATGGGCTACCCATTTACGTCTAATGATTCGACGTAAAATCACTCCGAGGCCATCTTCAAAAACTCAATTTCATCTCTTCCCACCAACCGAGACTCTCTTAGCAAATCTTATTTTCTACTCACCTGTTCTTTGTGATGTCTGATTAACATGTTCTTAGGATAACAGAGAACAAACCGCATAGCAATAGGTTTTCTTATACCGTTTTTCTATCGATTGTTATAACTATTGGTTATATACTGTAAAAGACCTATGGAACAGGTTATAAAAAAGACTTAGAGACAAGCTCTAAGTCTTACATCATTATTCAGAATCGACTAATTCATGTAATTTTTTCTTATAGTAGAATGTTGCAAAAATCGATAAACCGAGAATCACGATAACGTACGCAATCGTAATGAACCAAACGAAGGTACGATTCCATTCCGGTAAATGTATTAATAAATAAATGGCTCCGAAGATAAATCCGAAGAGAACCACGACAAAAATCACTGACTTAAATCCGCTACGCATACGGTTTAAGAGTTCGATGACATTCGTCCACGTTGGGGTAAACAGCTTCAAGTCTCTCGCGTATCCCCAACGGCTAAGCCCTAGACTGATAATTCCCCATGAGAGAATGATGCCCAAGGTCATATAAATCGGTAAGCGAAGCACCGTACAAATAACCGTCATAAGAATGACTGGAATGATAGATTGAATCGCAAAGAGAATCCAGAATTTACGTTCTAAAAACTGGTGCATATCGAATGGAAGAACTTTTAGATAATAATAGTTTTCTCTCTCGAGTGAAATTCCGACCGCTGATAAGTTGTTTCCTCCAGTATTAAAGAATGCAATGAAGGTAATAAGCATCGCAAATGGTAAGAAGGTGTTTAGGTTTAGGAGGTTCATAAAACTAAATCCTGTCGGACCACCCGGAAAATTTAAAACTGCTGGAATTAAGAGGAGATATGGTAATATTCCCGCACTAATAATCGTTTGCGTTAATACCGAACCTTCCATTAATTGACGAAGCGTATAGCGAATCACGAATTTCGTTGAAAGCTTGCTGCCATCTAACTCCATTTGTTTCACACGTTCGATTTTTACTTTCGAAGACGATGTTTGCGAAACGGCTTGGTAGAAGTTTGGCAAGACAATGAACTTCACGAGTAGTAAAATCGCCACAAATACTAAAATCACGAATCCAATCATCGGATAAACACTCATATCGAATGGATCTAAAATCGCATTATAGAAGGCGAGTACTGGTTGAATGAAAGCTGGCATTTTTCCTGTTAATACAGTATTCACCATCGATTTTGACGCCATGAATTGATAACCAATAATGGCCCCAAGAGAAATCACGAAAACTAAAATATTCGCAATTACGGATTGATATTTTCTAAACAGTGGAATCTTCGCGAGGAAGAAGCAGAGTAGAAACATCAATAAGTAAACAATCGCACTAAGAATAAGCGCCCCTAATAAGGCAATCGGAATCGTGAGAAGGATGAAGCCTCCTGAAAAATACACGTGGATTCCAAATAACATCACGATTGGAAGTAATCCTTGCAATGTAGCCACTACAATCGAAAGGCTCTTCCCAAGTACAACCTCTAATTCCGTAAAGGCATAAGGTAAATACGATTCGAAGTCTTTACTTTCATAAAAGACATTGTAAATAGCTGGCAATGCTTGCGAAATTAAAATCATCAAGAATAAGAAAACCGTCGTTCCAAATTGAAGTGGAGGGTATGAACGTCCTAACATCGCTCCTGGAATTCCAAATAAAGCTCCAAACATCACCACAAATAGCAATTGTTGCGTCAATGTTTTCATAGCCACATTCACGGGTTTCGATGGATTTTTCGCTTGTTTCTTTCGATAATTTTGTAATTGTGCCGGTTGCGTCGCAAAAATTAAATTGGTCTTCACCAGCGTAAGAATTCGATTAAACCGCATGTGAATCCACTCCTTCTTGTCTACCGGCTAGTGATAAGTAGATTTCTTCAAGCGTGCTATCTGGTTGTTGGCCTTTCAACTCTTGAATCGTACCGTAGAAGAGTAGTTTTCCTTTTTTCAAAATTGCAATCTTATCGCAGAGTTGTTCTGCCACTTCTAAAACGTGTGTCGAGAAGAGAACGGTATTGCCTTTATCAGCATGTTCACGCATTAATTTCTTCAAGTCATAAGAAGCTTGTGGGTCAAGACCTGTCATTGGTTCATCGAGTACCCAAATTTCAGGGTCTGATAAAAGCGCGCCGATGACGAATACTTTTTGACGCATCCCGTGTGAGAACGAATCAATGACTTCATAGCGATGTCCTTCAAAATCAAATAATTCTAGTAAATAAGCAAGGCGACTTTCTACTTCGTCTAATGTCATACCATAAGAAGAAGCGACTAATTCCCAGAATTCATTAGCTGTTAAGCGTAAGAATAGGTCTGGACTATCAGCTACATAGCCAATTTTTTCTTTAATAGCTAGTCGATTGGATGACAATTCTTGTCCGTCCACAATAATTTCTCCGCTAGTTGGATGGATAACGCTCACGAGCGATTTGATGGTAGTTGATTTACCAGCCCCGTTATGTCCGATTAATCCAATAATTTTTCCACTTTCAATCGTTAAGTTGAGTCCATCTAAAGCGACGGTTTGATCATATACTTTTGATACATTACGAAATTCAATCATATTTATTCCTCCTTATGGATTATTTCACCCTTATTATACAGCTAATAATACTAAAAAATAGTACTTTTTTGCGTAAAAATAGGATTTTTTTGCTAAAAACTCTATCTAACATTTTAGGTGTATTTCTTTTTTTAAAGCGTAATAATTAGAAACTGAATAGTAAAAGCACTCATTAAGATTACGAAGAATCTTACGGATTCTATAATAGTGATAATAGGGGATAGCATTAAATACGAAAAAGCTGGAGTTAGGAATTTATTCCTTACTCCAGCTTTGAGGCTTTAAAGGCGAGAGACTTCGGCTCGAACCGGTGCCCTATTATCACTATTATGAAGATATCCGTAAGGATTCGTAGTAATCGATTTTATAGAGTGATTCAGTCTCTTACTGATTATTCATTTTCTTCGTCGACTAATTGTTGCGCAAAGTCTTTCATATTGCCTTTGATAGCTTCATCTGAAAGAGATGCAGTTGGTGTTTCTGTTGCTGCTGATTCAGTCGTAGATTCAGTCGTTTCAGAAGCTTCTTCTGTTTCGTCTTCGCGGTCTACAATCGCTAATGAACTTACAATCGCATCTTGATCGAGACGCATCATACGAACTCCAAGTGCGCCACGGCCTGTTTGAGACACGTCTTCGGCATGGAATCTAATGATAACCCCTTTATTCGTCATGATAAGTAAGTCTTCGTCTCCAGTTACAGTACGTAGGCAGACAAGTGGTCCATTTTTCTCAGTAATACGAAGTGTACGAACCCCTTTCACGCCACGGCCTTTCAATGCGTATTCGCTCGCAGCTGTACGTTTTCCGTAACCTTTTTCGCTGACTACTAATACTTCACGGTCTGGCGTTAAAATATCCATTCCGATGACATAGTCGCCTTCACGTAGAGAAACCCCACGAACACCTGAAGCGGTACGACCCATCGCACGAACTTTATCTTCATGGAAGCTTACAGCGTTACCGTGATAAGTTCCGAGGATGATGCCATCATTTCCGCTTGTGACTACTACACGGATCAATTCATCATCTTCGCGTAATTGGATGGCACGAAGACCATTTGTACGGATATTCTTGAATTCTGATAGACGAACACGTTTTACCGTTCCACGTAATGTTGTGAAGAACAAGTAACGTTCTGATTCATCTGATTCTGGAACACTGATAATCGCTTGAATTTTCTCAGCTGAATCAATGTTTAATAAGTTGATAACTGGTAATCCTTTTGCTGTACGGCTATATTCAGGAATTTCATACCCTTTTGCTTGGTACACTTTCCCTGTATTCGTAAAGAAGAGGAGTGAATCGTGTGTTGAACATGAAATCATGTTTTCCACGTAGTCATCATCATGGACGCTCATTCCTTGAACCCCACGTCCTCCACGGCGTTGTGCCTTGAATTCAGTGTTAGCAAGACGTTTGATATATCCATTCTTCGTTAATGTAATCACGACATCTTCTTGTTCGATTAAATCTTCATCTTCAAGGCTTAATGCTTCTCCGACTAGTAATTCTGTACGACGAGGATTGTCGAAACGTTGTTGAATTTCAAGAAGCTCTTGTTCGATGATTTCGTAACGAAGTTCTTCGCTCGCTAATACTTTTTCTAAATATTGAATTGTAGCTTGTAATTCGTTGTATTCTGCATCGATTTTCTCGCGTTCTAATCCTGTTAAACGAACCATACGCATATCAAGAATCGCTTGTGCTTGTTTATCGCTTAAGCCGTATTCATTCATGAAGCGTTCTTTAGCGATATCTCCACTTGCTGAACTTCTTAAGATGGCCACAATCGCATCGATATGGTCTAAGGCGATTTGTAACCCTTCTAAAATATGAGCGCGGTCTTCCGCTTTCTTCTTATCGAATAAGCTACGACGACGAACGACTTCTTCTTGGTGATCTAAGTAGTGGCGTAAAATTTCTTTTAAGCTCAATACTTTTGGCTCTTGATTTACAATCGCAAGCATGTTGAATCCGAAGTTTGATTGTAATGGTGTTAATTTGTATAAATTATTTAATACAACGGATGCTGAAACATCACGACGTACTTCGATGACGACACGCATACCGACACGGTCAGATTCATCGTTTAAGTAAGTAATTCCTTCGATTTTCTTCTCGTGGTGTAATTGTGCGATACGTTCTACTAAACGCGCTTTATTTACCATATATGGTAATTCAGTAATGATGATGCGTTCTTTTCCGTTTTTCAATTCTTCGATTTGTACGCGTCCACGAACCGTAATCGATCCGCGTCCTGTTTCGTACGCACGACGAATTCCAGATTTACCTAAGACAAGTCCTCCAGTTGGGAAGTCAGGTCCAGGGAGAGCTTCCATCAATTCAGTAGTTGTGACATCAGGGTTCTTCATTAATAAGTGAAGAGCAGAAATGACTTCCGCCAAGTTATGTGGTGGAATGTTTGTTGCCATCCCTACGGCAATCCCTGTTGCACCGTTGACTAATAAGTTTGGAATACGTGCTGGTAAAACTTCCGGTTCACGTTCTGTTGAATCGTAGTTATCACGGAAATTAATCGTATCTTTGTTAATATCGCGAAGCATTTCAAGAGCAATTTTACTCATACGAGCCTCTGTATAACGCATCGCAGCGGCGCCGTCTCCATCGACAGAACCGAAGTTACCGTGTCCATCAATTAATGGGTAACGGTATGAGAAATCTTGTGCCATACGAACCATGGCATCGTAAATTGCAGAGTCACCGTGTGGGTGATATTTACCCATTACGTCCCCGACAATACGCGCAGATTTTTTATGCGGTTTGTCCGGTGTCACTCCAAGTTCACTCATTCCATATAAAATACGACGGTGTACTGGTTTTAATCCATCGCGTACATCTGGTAGGGCACGCGATACAATAACACTCATCGAATACTCTAGAAATGATTTACGCATGGTATGCACTAAATCAGTTGATTCAAAAGTTTCTTCAAAGTGTTTCACTTCTTCAGACATAATTCGTCTCCTTTTCTATTCTTCTCTTCAAATTCATTTACTAAATTAGATATCTAAATCTTCCATATTGACATATTTCGCATTGCTTTCGATGAATTCACGACGTGGTTCTACACGGTCACCCATCAAGATATCTAAAATTTGATCCGCTTCTGCAGCATCTTCCACTGATACTTGTAACATTGAACGGTTTTCAGGATTCATGGTTGTTTCCCATAATTGTTCCGCATCCATTTCCCCAAGACCTTTGTATCGTGATAATTGTGGTTTTGGATGTGCTGGTAATTCTTTTAGTTTTTCTTCAAGCTCTTTATCATTTTGAATGTAGTATTCGTTTTTACCTTGTTTCAACTTGTAAAGAGGTGGTTGCGCGATATAAATATATCCAGCTTCCACTGCAGGGCGCATATAACGATAGAAAAGAGTAATGAGCAATGTACGAATGTGACTTCCATCGACATCGGCATCGGTCATGATGACTAATTTTTGGTAACGAGCTTTCGATAAATCAAAATCTCCACCAAAACCAGTTCCCATCGCTGTAAACAGCGAACGAATTTCTTCGTTGGCTAAAATTTTATCGAGTGTTGCTTTTTCAACGTTCAAGATTTTCCCGCGGATTGGTAAAATCGCTTGGAAATGACGTGAACGTCCTTGTTTTGCTGAACCACCCGCAGAATCCCCTTCGACGATGAATAATTCAGAAATCGTTGGGTCATTGCTTGAGCAGTCTGCTAATTTACCTGGTAAGTTTGAAATTTCTAAACCAGATTTCTTACGAGTCACTTCACGCGCACGTTTTGCAGCAAGACGTGCTTTCGAAGCTAAAATCCCTTTTTCAACAATCTTACGAGCGACTTGAGGATTTTCCATTAAGAATTTATCGAAGTGTGTTGAGAACAGACGGTCTGTAATCGTACGAGCTTCAGAGTTTCCTAATTTCGTTTTTGTTTGTCCTTCGAACTGTGGATCAGGGTGTTTGATGGAAATAACGGCTGTTAACCCTTCACGGACATCTTCACCGCTTAGTTTTTCTTCGTTTTCTTTCATCAATTTTTGACGACGCGCGTAATCGTTAATCACACGTGTTAAGGCCGTCTTCATCCCTGATTCGTGAGTACCACCTTCATAAGTGTGGATATTATTTGTAAAGCTGAGAAGGTTTGTATGGTATCCAGAAGTGTATTGCATAGCCACTTCTACTTGAATGCCATCTTGTTCTCCTTCTACATAAATTGGCTCTTCGAATAACACTTGTTTTGATTTATTTAAGTGTTCAATATAGCTCTTAATCCCGCCTTCGTAGCAGAAAGATTTTCTAACTGGCTCTTCTTCGCGGAAATCTGTGATTGTTAATTTTAATCCTTTATTCAAGAACGCTAATTCACGCACACGGTTGGCTAATTTATCAAATTCAAAGACAGTTGTTTCTTGGAAAATTTCAGGGTCTGGTACAAAGTATACGCTTGTACCATGTTTATCTGTTTTACCAATGATTTTTAAGTCATCTAAAACAGCACCACGTTTATAAGATTGCTCATAAATGTTGCCATCTTTAAATACTTGAACGGTTAAGTCTGTTGAAAGAGCATTAACAACAGAAGCCCCAACCCCGTGAAGACCCCCAGAAACTTTATAGCCTCCGCCGCCGAATTTACCACCGGCGTGAAGCACTGTAAATACAGTTTCTACGGCAGGACGACCTGTTTTTTCTTGAATATCAACCGGAATCCCACGTCCATCATCGGTTACGCGAATGTGGTTTTCTTTCGTGATTTCGATTTCGATATGTGTCGCAAACCCAGCCAACGCTTCGTCGATTGAGTTATCCACGATTTCCCAAACAAGGTGGTGCAACCCGGCACTACTTGTTGAACCAATATACATCCCAGGACGTTTACGAACAGCTTCGAGTCCTTCTAATACTTGAATCTGACTGGCATCATATTGCGCAGCTAATTCAGCTTTGTTTTCTTCTGTCATATGCTAATTCTCACTCTCCGTTTTTAAAATAGTTCCTTTTTCAATCGGTATTACGACTGGTTCATTAATAAATTGTTGCTTAATCCCATCCAGGCTCGTTGTCGTAATAAAGGTTTGCACCTTATTTTCGATGGCCTTAATCAGATGAGTTTGTCTATCATCATCGAGTTCGGAAAGAACGTCATCTAATAGTAGAAGAGGATACTCGCCTGTCGATAATTTCATCAATTCGATTTCCGCAAGCTTCAAACTCAGAACGGTCGAACGTTGCTGTCCTTGCGAACCGTACGTTTGAACCGGAACCTCATTCAAATAAAAAATCAAATCGTCACGGTGCGGTCCAATCAGCGTTGTGGCTTGATCCGCCTCACGAGTTTGATTTTTCTTGAATTGATTCATATAAATTTCTTTCATTTGCTCAGGTGTTAAACCATCCTCCAGGGGAATCGTTGCTTGATACGACACCGAGAATTTCTCACGACCAAGCGATAACTGGTCATGAATCGGAATGGCTAAAGCCTCCAATTGCTTCATAAAATCGAGACGATGAAAGACGATTTTACTAGCTAACTCGCTTAACATCTCGCTTAAAACATCTAAGTATTCGTCCGGCTGCTTTTTCTTAATGGCTAGCTGCTTAAAATACGTATTGCGCTGTTTTAAGACGCGATTATATTCCACTAAATCATAGAGGTAGAGGGAACTCATTTGTCCAAGTTCCATATCCACGAATTTACGTCTGTTTTGCGGAGACCCTTTAACAAGCGTGAGGTTCTCTGGGGCAAATAGAATGACATTCAAATTTCCAAGGTAGGAACTGAGTCGTTTTTGCTCCAAATAATTCACTTTCGCGATTTTTCCTTTTTTAGAAAATTGCAATTCTAAATTCGTCTTTGTCGTTGTTTTTTCAACGGTCCCTTTAATCGTCGCAAACTCTTTATTCCATCCAATCAGTTCTTTGTCGTTTGTCGTACGGTGGCTCTTTGTCATCGCCAAGGCGTAAATCGACTCCATCAGGTTGGTTTTCCCTTGTGCATTTTCACCAATAAAAACATGCACACCGTCTGTAAACTCTAGTTGGACAGATTCATAATTACGAAAGTTTTGTAATTGTAAATTAGTCAGCTTCATGCGTCATGTATGTTCAAATCATTTTCATCCGATTTCATTTCTTTCACAATAAAAATACCTTCATCAGGTATTTCGACACGTGTATTCGGATATAATTTTCTACCACGTCGATTTTCTAACTCTCCATCTACAAAAACTGTATATTCTTGCAGGTACCATTTTGCTTGTCCGCCCGTTGTAATGACGTCAATATGTTTTAAAAATTGCCCTAATGTAATGTACTCATCAGAGATCGATACGATAGTTGTCATGAACTTCCTCTTTTCTAATGGATATTGGTGAGAACTCCATTAAACTCATGCATGCTCACATATTTTTAAGTAGAATAACTCTACAATATTATACAATTTTTACACGCTTTTCGCAAAGAAATTGCAAAATTTAGGGGGTTATTTCAATTTTGGGTCAAAAATAACAAAAAAGCCTAAAAAAACGAAAAACAAAATTTAATAGGATTTTTTCAAAAATTGAAAGTTTTGGGCCAAAAATCACCCCAAAATCGTGCTGCCCAAAATTCACTTATAAGTGAATTTCGGGAAATTGAGCAGATGAGGGTTAAAAATAAAAAAACTCGAGCCTTCAAAACGAAAGCTCGAGTGAAAGTTTGATAACTTACGATTACCCGTTGAATGTACGAACAGGTGTCACTAATTGAATGAAGCTATGTGGAATACCAGAGTGGTCTTCTTTTAGTTTCAATGTGAACGGACGGTTTGCTTCTAAGAAGTTGATCACAGCTTCTGAAGAACCGAATAATTTCAACGCTTCTTTTAAGTAGTCAGGGTTGAATGAAATTTCAAGTGGAGCTCCTTCGAAGTTTTCCACAGCGATTTCTTCTTCAACCGTACCCACTTCAGGAGATTTACCTGTTAATAGAATACGTTCCGGTGAAAGTGTTAATGTCGCGATATTGTTTTTATCCGTATGTGACATTAATGAAGCACGTTCTACAGCTGCTACAAGTTCGCTCGCAACCACTGTAATAGAAGTGTTCGCTCCGTCGTTAATTAAACGGTCTGTATCTGGGTACATTCCTTCTAATAAACGAGAGTAGAATGATAATGTTTCTGTTTGGAACAAGATTTGATTATCTGTAATCGCGAAATCGATTGTTTCTAATCCGTCGATAATACGAGATAATTCTAATAATGTTTTACCAGGTAAAGTCATCTCGAATGTCAATGCATCACTTCCAGCTGGCATTTGTAGCGGAATGATACGTTGGCTTAGACGGTGAGAGTCCGTTGCGACTGCTTTTAATTGGTTGTCTTTAATTACCATATGAATCCCTGTTAAGATTGGACGAGATTCTGCAGTTGAAACGGCAACGGCTGTTTGTACAATTACTTGTCTAAATAATGGAACAGGAATTGTAATGACATGATTTTTTTCGATTTCTGGTAATTGTGGATAATCTACTGCTGATAATCCATTTAATGTAAATGATGCATTACCTGCTGTAATTGTTGCTTGTAATTGATCGTTTGTTTCAAGTGTGAATACATTTAAAGGTAATTTTTTAACGATTTCTCCAAAGAAACGAGCAGGAAGAACGATGCTACCTGGTTCTTGGACTGTTAATTGTAATTCTTCGTCTTCGATTGGTAAGAATACTTCGATAGAAACTTCGGAATCACTACCTGTTAATGTTAATCCTTCTTCACTTGCAACTAATTTAATCCCTGTCAAAATCGGAATTGTTGTTTTTGATGGAATTGCACGTTGCACATCTACAAGATTTTTTAAGAACCCTTGTCTGTTTACTGAAAATTTCATAACTGCCTCCTTTTGGGTGTGCTTTTATATTTAATTTATTTATTAATAAAATAGTAATAGTAGTAGGGCCTGTGTATATTGTGGAAAAGTCCATTTTCCTTATAACAGAGACCATTTTCAATTGTGGATAACCATTGTGGAAAACTCCACCGTTTTATGGCACTTATCCACAGCTTAATAACCGAGCGAATGCTTGATTTCATTAATCACGCGAATCGTTTCTGGATCATCTTTAGCTTCTTGGCTAATTTTTTCATAGGCGTGAATAACCGTTGAGTGGTCACGACCAAAATCAGCACCAATCTTTTGAAGAGAAACACGTGTTAATTCACGAGAAAGATACATCGCGATTTGACGCGGTTGAACCATCGTCTTCGTTCTTTTCTTTCCTTTAATATCTTCTACTGTAATATTATAGTATTTCGCAACGGCGCTTTGGATATCATGAACTGTAAGAAGCTTCTCATCGCCTCCAGGAAGGAACGATTGCAACGCTTCTGCAGCTAAGTCTGTCGAAATATCTTGTCCGACCATCACTGAGTATGCTTGAAGACGCATAAGAGCTCCTTCTAATTCACGGACGTTTGATTGAATATGACCTGCGACATAACTCAATACTTCAATTGGAATATTGAAACCAAGAGAAGTGGCTTTATTTTGCAGGATCGCAATACGCGTTTCTAAGTCTGGTGGCGTAATATCTACGGATAAACCAGATACGAAACGAGATACGAGACGTTCTTGTAATTCTTTAATTTCCGTTGGTTGACGGTCACTCGTTAATACGATTTGTTTTTGGTTATTGAAAAGCGCATTAAATGTATGGAAGAACTCTTCTTGAGTCGCTTCTTTTTTCGCTAAGAATTGAATATCATCGACCAATAAGATATCCACATTACGGTAACGATTGCGGAATTCTTGCGGTGTTTTTGATCCAATCGAAGCGATCATTTCATTCATAAACTCTTCACTCGTCACGTATTTGACACGTGCGTTTGGATGGCTCTTCTTATATTTATTCCCAATCGCTTGCATTAAATGAGTTTTTCCAAGTCCTACACCTCCATAGAAGAAAAGAGGGTTGTAGGTATTACCAGGATTATCCGCAACGTAATGCGCGGCAGCCGTGGCCATTTGATTTCCTTTCCCAATAATGAAAGTTTCAAATGTATATTTAGGATTCAAATGCGAGTCTTCCTCGATGGCAACCATTGTAGGAGTTTCAGGAATATTTGGTTGAATTTCTTCGATTCCTTGGTGGAATGGAGTATTTACTGGACCTTCATCTTCTGAATCGATAAAACGTGGTTCAAAAGATTGTCTAAAGTAATCATATCCAATTTCCATAATGTCTCTGATGAGGTTATCTTGCCAATATCTCGCAAATGTCTTAGAAGGCACTTTAATATAGAGAATATTTTGTTCAATTCGAATCGGTTCAGCTGGTTTAATCCAGTGATTAAAGGTAAATTCGGAATTTGTTTTTTCAAAGTGTTCTAATAATAGTTTCCAAAATTCTTGGATGGAATTCATAAATGCACCTCCTTATATCGTTTTCAAGATTCTAATCCATTTAACAGTGTACCATCTTTCCAAAAAGTTTTCCACAATAGGATTGATAAAATCACAAAAAAAGATTATTTTTGATAACTTTATCCACAAAACGGTGGATAAATCGAAGAATAAAGTGGATATTCACAGAGATATGCACATAAAATTAGCAGTTATAAACAATGAAGAAAGTTGATATAAAAGGAATTTAATAGAGTTATCCACCATTGTGCATAATTTTTGTAAACAGATTGTTATTTTGTGGATAAATTGTTTATAAGTCTGTGGAAATCGTCTTTTATGCAAAAAAACTATCCACCATCGATGTGAATAATTAAAAAAATAGAACAAAATAGACAGTTATTTGTAGAAATTTTTAGTCTGATTATGTTATGATACTTCAGTAATTTAGTGATTAGATAGTTTATATTGACAAGTAAACATTTTATATTTATAATGTACTAGACTGTCTAGGGAGACTAGATATTTCATTTACAGTAGGAGGTGCACACGAATGAAAAGAACATATCAACCAAGCAAACGCAAACGTCAAAAAGTTCACGGATTCCGTAAACGTATGAGCACAAAAAATGGCCGTAGAGTATTAGCAAGCAGACGCCGTAAAGGTAGAAAAGTTTTAGCAGCTTAGATCACTGAACGTCTCAGTGGTCTTTTTTTTTAAAAACCATTTGAGTGACTGGAGAGATTCAAGTAGATGAAGAAATCGTTTCGAGTAAAGAAAGACCGCGAATTTCAAAAAGTATTCCACAAGGGAAAATCGACAGCGAACCGTCAATTCGTTATTTATCAATATAATAAGGAAGACCAATCCCATTTTCGTGTGGGAATCTCTGTCAGCAAAAAACTTGGAAATGCGGTTACGCGTAATCGTCTAAAAAGAAGAATCCGTCATATTTTAATGGAACTGGACGACCAATTGGCGCAAGATGTAGATTTTATCGTCATTGCTCGTCAACCCATCGTACAAATGTCTTATCAAGAAATGAAAAGCAGTATGATGCATGTTTTAAAATTAGCTACATTATTACCTAAAAATTAAGATTCCTATATATAGTAGGAATCGTTGAAAATTAAATATTCTAAAAGGTGGGACTTTTCAGTGAAGAAAAAAAGCCAATTGATTTTATCATTAGCAGTTTTAACTTTATTTTTAGCGGCCTGTGGAACTTCTCCAATTACGGAGTCTAGTACAGGATTCTGGGATCGAATTGTTCTATATAATTTATCTCAATTTATCATCTGGTTATCAAACCTATTAGGTGGAAGTTACGGTTTAGGGATTATCGTCTTTACGATTATTACTCGTTTAATTATGGTTCCTTTAATGCACTTCCAATACCAAAGCACGCGTAAACAAGCGATTCTTCAACCAGAAATTAAAGCTTTACGTGAGAAGTATTCAGCACGCGACCGTGCAACACAAGAAATGCTTCAAGCTGAAATGAACGCTTTATATGAGCGTGAAGGTATCAACCAATATGCTGGATGTTTACCATTATTAATTCAATTGCCAGTCATGATGGCATTGTATCAAGCAATCAGCCGTACAGACGTATTGAAAACAGGTCATTTCTTATGGTTCCAATTAGACCAACCAGACCCATATTTCATCTTACCAGTCTTAGCAGCATTAACTACGTACATCACAACATGGTTATCAATGAAAATGCAAGATACTGGTGGCGCTGGTAAAGTTATGATGTATGTCATGCCAGCAATGATCCTATTTATGTCTCTTGGGTTATCAAGTGCGTTATCACTCTACTGGGTAGTCGGAAACGTATTTATGGTAGGCCAAACATTACTATTAAATAATCCATTTAAATTCCAAGAAGAGCAAAAAGCGATTGCCGCTGAGAAAAAACGCCGTGCAAGAGCGCTCGAAAAAGCGAAAAGAAGACACGGAAAATAATTCTTATAGAGCTCTTGTTGAAATGTCTCAATCATGAGATAATAACAATGATTTTTATAGAGTAGGAGAGTTTACGATGACAAATACAATTAAAGTAAGTGACGTTTCAGTAGAAAAAGCAATCCAAAAAGGATTACGTCAGTTAGGATTACCGCAAGACCAAGTGTTTGTGGAAGTCATTTCTGAAGGTAAAAAAGGATTGTTTGGCTTCGGTCAAAAAAATGCTGAAGTGGAATTAACACCAGTTGCTACAATGGTTAGCGAAGAAGCAGTAGAAGAAGTTGTGGAACCTGCTGTTGAAGCAGTGGAAGAAACAACTGTCGAAACAGTAGAAACTGTGGAAGTTCCTGAAGAAGACTTCGAAGATGATGATTTCGAAGACGAAGAAGTAGGAGAAGCAGACTACGAAGAAACTGTAGATCAATTAGAAGAAGCTGCTCGTGTGACAAAAGAATACTTAGAAGGCATCGCTAAAACATACGGCGCTGAAGCAACAGTAACAGTTGAAGCACGTCGTGACCGCATGACTTTCGTATTCGACACAGACAAACAAGGTCTTTTAATCGGAAAACACGGTAAAATCTTGAATGCTTTACAAGTACTTGCGCAAGTATCTGTACACCGCTTCATCAAAGGACGTATTTCAGTTCAAGTCGATGTTGGTGACTACCGTGCACGTCGTAGTGAAACACTACAACAAATTGCGGAAAGAACTGCTCGTAAAGTATTAAAAACAAAACAACCTGTTTACTTAGAACCACTTCCAGCGTATGAAAGAAAACAAATTCACGCTGCGTTAAGTAAAAACAAACGCATTTCAACTCACTCAGAAGGTAAAGAACCACATCGTTACCTAGTTGTCGAAATCGCAGAATAGAAAAATGAAAGCTTATGACCGTTTCGGTCATAAGCTTTTTTTGTGCTTTCAAAATCGACTTTTAAAGAATAACGCTTAGAATGATTATTATATCAAGCATTTTTATGAAATTATTTGTAATGAAAATAACTTTCAAAATTATAAAAAACACTTATATAAAATAATATATAATCGTCATTTTCATTCAGAAAAAAAGAAAAAATCCCACAAAACTCTACCAAAATGAAGTTTTTCCTTTGGATATATTGATAAATAAAGGTATAATAAATTTGATATAGGGAACATATATTAAATAAAAGAAAGGAGATATTTATGGATATTCAAATTTTTGTGAATCGAAGAAAAGAACTAGGTTTATCTCAAATTGAATTGAGTGAGGGTATTTGTACACAAGCTACATTGAGTCGATTCGAAAATCACGGTCAAATTCCTTCAATGAAAATATTGACCTTGCTTTGCAAAAAGTTGCAAATGGACGTAGGGGAGTTATTTCCATCTGTAGCGATTAAAGACTCAGTGTTAAATAAGAAACTTGATAAAATAGAATTCAATATCGTGAGTATGGAATATGAAGAAGCAGAAGAGCTGATTAAGAGTATTAATGTTGCACATCTGACAACTCAACAAGAGTGGCGATATTTATACTTAAAAGGTTTCACACAAACCTTAATGAACAAAGATGATGCAGATAGTTTCTTCTATTTTAATCAATTATTAGCGGATCATTCAGACGTAGATAATAAGTATATCTTTTTAGCATATACCGGAATTGGACTTATTTATATGAATCAAGCCGATTATGATAAGGCAGAATACTTCTTTGAAAAAGCTATTCACCAAATTGATTCCTATACCATCGAATCTGTAGAAGATGTTTGTCGTGTCCTAACAGTCCTATATTACGCAGCAACATTTTATGCGACGATTAAGGAATATGATACAAGTGATGTGTTATTACGCCGAGGGGTAACGATTTGTGGGGAAAATCATGTTACTTACTACTTAGCGCGAATCAAATATTTACTAGCTGAAAATGCTTATGAAAATAAATTTGAGCAAGAAGAAGTTAAAGAATTAATAAGAGACGCTGCCGCATTTGCCAGACTGAATAAAAATACTGTATTATTAGAAAAGATAAAAGTATTTGAAGACCGTTTGGCGAAAGGAGAATAGATATGTCTATTCGTCTCAAAAAGGAAGATTTCCTTAAAAAAGAAAAACTCGAAGTTCCTGAAACATTGAAAGAGGAACTAGTCAATGATGAGTATGATTTAGATAGTTTTGGAGATGCGTTTATTATGATGCCAAAAATGGAAGAAGATAAACGTCAACAAAACCTTGAAAAGAACATCAAAAAAGAGTGGCTCGAGGATTTCGAGAACTAGTTTCTACTATAATATAGTAAACAAATTCAAAAAGAAGACTTTGGTGAGTTTGCCGAGGTCTTCTTTTATGTTTGAAAAAGCATTTCTGCAAACATTTTATTTGAAGTTTTTTCATAAAAAATTCTTACTAAAAATAGCGTCATTTTAGTTGAAATTGCCTATCAGTTATGATAAATTAATATCACTGTGAAGCGAACGTTCGCTTTTAAAACATTTTCAAAAAAGTTTTGAAAACAGCAGACGTAATCGTTTGACGAAAGACCTATATTATGCTAATATATAGGAGTTGTTGCAAAACAACGATTGACCTTTGAAAACTGAACAAAGAAGACGAACCAAATGTGTAGGGACTTCATTATTTTTAATGAAGAAACAACAATTTCTTATCTCTTAAAGAGATACAATAAGTCAGTAATTAAAATGAGCTTTTCAAAGCTCATGAAAATTCAAATTTTTCATGAGAGTTTGATCCTGGCTCAGGACGAACGCTGGCGGCGTGCCTAATACATGCAAGTCGAACGAGAGCGACCGGTGCTTGCACTGGTCAATCTAGTGGCGAACGGGTGAGTAACACGTGGGTAACCTGCCCATCAGAGGGGGATAACATTCGGAAACGGATGCTAAAACCGCATAGGTCTTCGAACCGCATGGTTTGAAGAGGAAAAGAGGCGCAAGCTTCTGCTGATGGATGGACCCGCGGTGCATTAGCTAGTTGGTGAGGTAACGGCTCACCAAGGCCGTGATGCATAGCCGACCTGAGAGGGTGATCGGCCACATTGGGACTGAGACACGGCCCAAACTCCTACGGGAGGCAGCAGTAGGGAATCTTCCGCAATGGACGCAAGTCTGACGGAGCAACGCCGCGTGAGTGAAGAAGGTTTTCGGATCGTAAAACTCTGTTGTTAGAGAAGAACAAGTGCTAGAGTAACTGTTAGCGCCTTGACGGTATCTAACCAGAAAGCCACGGCTAACTACGTGCCAGCAGCCGCGGTAATACGTAGGTGGCAAGCGTTGTCCGGATTTATTGGGCGTAAAGCGAGCGCAGGCGGTTCCTTAAGTCTGATGTGAAAGCCCCCGGCTCAACCGGGGAGGGTCATTGGAAACTGGGGAACTTGAGTGCAGAAGAGGAGAGTGGAATTCCATGTGTAGCGGTGAAATGCGTAGATATATGGAGGAACACCAGTGGCGAAGGCGACTCTCTGGTCTGTAACTGACGCTGAGGCTCGAAAGCGTGGGTAGCAAACAGGATTAGATACCCTGGTAGTCCACGCCGTAAACGATGAGTGCTAAGTGTTGGAGGGTTTCCGCCCTTCAGTGCTGCAGTTAACGCATTAAGCACTCCGCCTGGGGAGTACGACCGCAAGGTTGAAACTCAAAGGAATTGACGGGGACCCGCACAAGCGGTGGAGCATGTGGTTTAATTCGAAGCAACGCGAAGAACCTTACCAAGTCTTGACATCCTTTGACCACTCTAGAGATAGAGCTTTCCCTTCGGGGACAAAGTGACAGGTGGTGCATGGTTGTCGTCAGCTCGTGTCGTGAGATGTTGGGTTAAGTCCCGCAACGAGCGCAACCCTTATTACTAGTTGCCAGCATTGAGTTGGGCACTCTAGTGAGACTGCCGGTGACAAACCGGAGGAAGGTGGGGATGACGTCAAATCATCATGCCCCTTATGACTTGGGCTACACACGTGCTACAATGGATGGTACAACGAGCAGCGAACTCGCGAGGGTAAGCGAATCTCTTAAAGCCATTCTCAGTTCGGATTGTAGGCTGCAACTCGCCTACATGAAGCCGGAATCGCTAGTAATCGCGGATCAGCACGCCGCGGTGAATACGTTCCCGGGTCTTGTACACACCGCCCGTCACACCACGAGAGTTTGTAACACCCAAAGTCGGTGAGGTAACCTTTTGGAGCCAGCCGCCTAAGGTGGGATAGATGATTGGGGTGAAGTCGTAACAAGGTAGCCGTATCGGAAGGTGCGGCTGG
>NZ_JVNU01000048.1 GCF_001071995.1 Streptococcus sp. 263_SSPC | reverse complement strand
TCCTGCGTGACAGGCAGGCATGTTAACCCCTACACCACGGAACCTAATTGCGGAGGTAGGACTCGAACCTACGACCTTCGGGTTATGAGCCCGACGAGCTGCCAACTGCTCCACCCCGCGATAATATTAAGGAGGATAAGGGATTCGAACCCTTGCACGCTTTTACACGCCTGACGGTTTTCAAGACCGTTCCCTTCAGCCGGACTTGGGTAATCCTCCAAGATAAAACCTATGGACCTTGTAGGACTCGAACCTACGACCGGACGGTTATGAGCCGTCTGCTCTAACCACCTGAGCTAAAGGTCCAAGCTCTAAAAGAAAATAGCGGCGAAGGGAATCGAACCCCCGACCTCCCGGGTATGAACCGGACGCTCTAGCCAGCTGAGCTACACCGCCATAATATTATTAAGTTAAATGGAGACTAGCGGGATTGAACCGCTGACCTCCTGCGTGCAAAGCAGGCGCTCTCCCAGCTGAGCTAAGCCCCCATAAGGAAATCGGGAATACAGGATTCGAACCTACGACCCCTTGGTCCCAAACCAAGTGCTCTACCAAGCTGAGCTAATTCCCGAGTATGCACCCAACAGGAGTCGAACCTGTAACCGCTTGATTCGTAGTCAAGTACTCTATCCAATTGAGCTATGGGTGCAATTTATATTCAATTAAATGCCGAGGGCCGGGGTCGAACCGGCACGGTCATCACTGACCGCAGGATTTTAAGTCCTGTGCGTCTGCCAATTCCGCCACCCCGGCATGGGCTATGGTTTTACATTGGCTAAGCGGAAGACGGGGTTCGAACCCGCGACCCCCACCTTGGCAAGGTGGTGTTCTACCACTGAACTACTTCCGCAATTTGATTTAAATGCCGGCTAAAGGACTTGAACCCTCGACCCTCTGATTACAAATCAGATGCTCTACCAACTGAGCTAAGCCGGCTA
>NZ_JVNU01000047.1 GCF_001071995.1 Streptococcus sp. 263_SSPC | reverse complement strand
TTTTACTTTGATTCGTTTGTTGTTGTAATAATCAATATAGTCGACGATTGCCCCCTCAAGTTCCTTTATAGACTTAAATGTCTGCTCATAGCCATAAAACATTTCTGATTTAAGAATGCCAAAGAAAGATTCCATCATGCCATTGTCAGTACTATTACCCTTGCGAGACATAGATGGCTGAATGCCCTTATCTTCTAAAAAACTATGATAAAACTCATGCTGGTATTGCCACCCCTGATCACTGTGGAGAATAGTATTCTTGTATTCTTCTTCTCTAAAAGCTTGTTCTAACATATCCTTTACTTGTTTTAAATTTGGCGAAGACGATAGAGTATACGCTATAATCTCGCTGTTATAACCATCTAAAATTGGTGATAAATATAGTTTTTGATTACTTGTTGGAATAGAAAACTCTGTAATGTCTGTATAGCACTTTTCCATCGGTTTTTCAGCTTCAAATTGGCGTTGAATAATGTTTCCAACTCTCTTTCCAACGGTTCCATGATAAGAAGAGTACTTACGTTTTCTGCGAATACGAGCCTTTAGACCTAACATTTTCATCAGGCGTTGTACCTTTTTATGGTTTACGATGAAACCACGGTTTCTAAGCTCAAGAGTAATACGACGATAGCCATAATTTCCTTTATGCTCGTTATAAATAGTTTCTATTTCGTTTTTTACGGCCTGATTCTTATCTTCTAGGTTTAGCTGCTTTAAGTGATAGTAGTAAGTTGAACGAGCAAGTTTAATAATCTTTAGAAGAATATCTAAAGGAAACTCTGACACTAACTCTCTGACAATCTGCGTCTTTCTTCTTTCTCTTTTTCCTCCTTCAAGCGGAGTTCTCTCAACTTTTTTAGAATGGCATTCTCCGCTCTTAAATACTCATTTTCAGCCTGAAGGCGTTCTAGTTCTGTCATCTCTTCTGGTTTTTTCTTTGGCTTACGTCCCATTTCAGGTACTCTCCCTCTTGTTTTCTCAACAATAGTATACTTATTTTTCTTGTATTGTGCGAGCCAGTT
>NZ_JVNU01000046.1 GCF_001071995.1 Streptococcus sp. 263_SSPC | reverse complement strand
AAGCTGTTGTTGCTTCTGTTGTTGTTGTAGCCGCAGTTGTTGAAACTGTCGTAGCTTCTGTTGTTGTTGTAGCTGCAGTTGTTGATTCTGTAGTAGATTCAGTTGTTGTAGTCGCTTCAGTAGTAGTTGTAGTTGGTTTGTTTGAAGTATTCACAACTTTGATTACGTTTGAATCATCAATTTTCTCAACTTTTGAAGTATATCCATCAGGAGTGTTTACTTCTTCTACTGAGTACTCAATTTTCTTACCGTCTTTAATACCAGGTAAGTTCGTGAATTCTGCTTTCCAGTCTGAACCTTTTGTTAAAGTTTTTGTCATACCGTCTAATTTTTCACCATTAGCGAATAATTGAACTGTGATATCTTTGCGGTCTGCTTCGCTATCGCCAACCCATTCTTTTTGAACTGTAACTGTTGTGTCACCGCTCACCCAGAATTTCAATTCTGTGTTATTCCAGAATGCTGGATCTTCTTGTGGAGTTGTGATTTCGTCAGATTTCAATGTTGCGTTGTTGTCCACGCGAATTGTTGTCTTAGGAATTAATGTTTGGTATTCAATGATTAATTCATCGTCTGTAGCTGTTTTGAACACATCACTTACGTCTGATAAATTCACAGTGAATCCATTTCCGTCTGCATCAAATTTAACGTGTTTCCAGAAATCCCAACCTGAAGCAACTACTTGTCCACCTTTCCTTAATGTGAATGATGGTTTTAAGTAAGTTCCCACAAAGAATTCACTTGCTGCATGGTTCGCAGCTGGAGCAAAAGTGATTTTAGAGTAATCTACCGCTGGAGCTTGAATGCGGTCTGTTACCACTGGGTTTGTGATAGCTTGTTTTTTACCATCGCCATTGATACGGATAAACCATTTTGTAAGATAGTAGTCATCTCCAACTTTCATCCATGCGTAGTTTTCAGATGCATCTAATTTGAATTCTTTAGATACATAGTCACCAGTAAGGTTGTATTTATTTAAAACAGATTCAAATACGCCAGGGCCATCAGGACGTGTGATCACGACTGATTCAGAACCTACTTTTGAAGTTGCCGTTTTGTTTCCAGGATTTCCTGGTGTGCTATCCCATTCTGCTTTGTATGAGAAAGCACCTTTAACGTTGTGGTTCATTGATTCGATTGCTTTTTTGAAAGTAAAAGTAATCTTTTTGTTTGTCATCGAAATCGTCGCCACTTCAGCACCGTTTGCTTGTAGTGATTGTGTTGCGATTTCAGTGATGTTGACACCTTCTGGAGCATCGATTGTGAAAGTATCTCCTTCTTTAACAGCTTTACCTGTTAAATCCCAGTCGAAAGAAAATGTTACCTTTTGACCGCTTGTTGTTGCTTTTAAGTTTGAAACAGTTGGTGTTACTGTTGCCGCGTTAACAGGTTGCATCAAAGTAAGTCCTAAAATAGCCCATGCAATCATCGCAACGAATGCCACTGTCTTCTTAAAACTAGATTTCATTTTTTTCCTCCATTCCCTTTTCTGGCTCTGTAGCCTCATCTTGTTTGAACGCCCAAAAACGTTGCCCCACGTAATTTAATAGTACGTACAAGCCCATTCCAATCACGAGTGCGATATTTCCTTGTAATTTTTCTCCTGCTCCTTGGAAAAGATACAAGGCTATAGGTTTCGCAACCCCGTACGCTAATAAATAACATACGGTCAAATTAATAGCGAATCGGATAATGGCTTTTGAACTAGTTTCCTTCACCTCAAATGTGTACTTTTTGTTAAGGAAGTAACTAAGGATTCCTCCACATAAGTAGTTCATCGCTGAAGAGACCCAATAATCCATCTGCAGCATATTAAAGCAGAAAAACATAATAGCCGTTCCGAACAATGTATTTATAATTCCAACGACGATAAATTTTAAGAACGTCTTATCAAAAATTTTAAGCAGTTTATTTTTCAAATTATTTCCTCCAAATTTACCTTGTTCGGGTACATTATACACCTATCTTCACAAAAAGCACAACTTACGAACAAAAAATTCATAAGTTGTGCCCTTATTTTTTCTGATTATTTCCGAAGACTACTCTTAGTCTTCCTCTTCTTCGTCGAAATCTTTGTCTAAATCTTCGTCGTCGATGATAATTAAGTCTTCTTCGACACTTGCTTCGTCTACTAAGTCTTCATCAGCACCTAGTTCGTTCAAGTCAGAACGGTAAGCATCAATTTCATCTTCTTCATCTACGTCGTCATCAAGCTCAACATCGATATCGTCGTCTAGGTCATCGCTATCAAGATCTTCGTCATCAATAAGCTCTTCATCTTCTGGATCATCATCGTTGTAATCGATAAGATCATCGCTACCGAACGCGTTGACTTTCTTACGTTTCTTACGAGGTTTCTTCACTTCTTCGTCTTCCATAGATGTCGCAATTTCTTCATCGATAGAATCGATTGGATACCAAGCGCGTAATCCCCAACGGTTATCTCCAAGCGAGATAAAGCTTCCGTCGATATTTAAGTCTGTATAGAAGCGAGCCATACGTGATTCTAACGCTTCGTCACTTAATTCCATGTATTCTTGAATTTCTACTAATAATTGGTTGAAATCTAAAACTTCATTCTTAGCTTCTAAAATAGCATGCGCTACTTCGACCATTGATAATTCGTTTTTATTAATGCCATCGAGTTTCTTTAATTCCAATGGTTACACTTCCTTTCCGGTTCATCTTAAACAGTATAGCACAGATTCTTCATATTGTGCTACTTTAGAGAGATTTTTTATGCATTTTCCCCTGTTTGTAAATGAAACGTCACAAGCGAGCTTGTAATCAGCTGTCTTTGTTGGAATAACTGATATTCTAAAACTACTAGCACCGTCTCCTCTGCTTCTTCCACGTGTAGTTGTTTTGTCTGAATATCAAAATGCATTTGACGACCAGCACCTAATTCATAGATTCCTTTCGTCGCCTTTGTTTGATTAAACTCCATCTTACTACGCGCATCGCCTTGACGATGAAGTGTCACATGCGGCACTTCTCCTGTTGTATCGACTTCTACTTTCACACGCGTATTTGTTTCATCCTCTACATAACTAAGCACAAAACCAGAACCCTTACGAAGACGCGTCGCATCCGCAAGCATGCGCTGCTTCATCGTTTCCCCGCCTTGACTTAATACCGTTTCAATCGTTAACTTCACATTCCATCCCCCTCTCGTTTACTTTCCTTCTCCCTTTCTGGATTTTTAGCAGGCAAGCAAACTCTGCATTGCAACCCCCTATTCCAAAAAGGATTCTAAATTCAAAAATACTTTTGATGGCGGAGAATTTTCGGAACTTTTTGGAAGGGAGAACCTTTCGGATGTTATAAAAACAGTTATGGGAATTCGTATTAAATGCGAATTAGAGGGCGTAAGGAAATTTTTCCCTACGCCCTCTTTGAGGCTTTAAAGGTGAGAGACCCTAGGCTCGAACCGGTACCTCATAACAGTTTTTATAACAGCAATCCGAAAGGATTCGAAACCCCAAAAAGAAGCCGAAAAAATTCGTAGCCATTAAATATATATCTTTTAGTATTTCGTTAACTCTTGTTGTAATAGTTGGTTTACAACGCCAGGGTTTGCTTTCCCTTTCGTTTGCTTCATAATTTGCCCAACTAAAAATCCAACAGCACGGTCTTTACCATTCTTGAAGTCTTCAATAGACTGTGCATTGTTCTCCAACACATCTTGAATAATCGGTAATAACTGAGCAGGATCACTCAATTGAACCATACCGTGTTTTTCAACAACGCCTTTTGCAGTTCCGCCTTCTTCTGCTAATAACAAGAAGACTTTCTTCGCTAATTTCGAACTGATTGTTCCGTCTGCGATTAATTGAATCATTTCTGCTAAGCTTTCTGGCGTTAACTTCAAGTCTTTCAATTCTAATTTCTTGCTGTTCATGTGCGCTGAAATGTCACCCATTAACCAGTTTGACGCTTGTTTAGGATCTGCACCAGCCGCAACTGTTGCATCGAAGAAATCAGACATTTCTTTTGTTAATGTTAATACCATTGCATCATATTCTGGTAAGCCAAATTCGCTCACGTAACGTTCACGACGTTTGCTTGGCATTTCAGGAATTGACGCACGAACTTCTTCAATCCATTCATTTGAAATATGGAAGTTTGGTAGGTCTGGTTCTGGGAAGTAACGGTAGTCACTTGAACCTTCTTTAACACGCATTAAAATCGTTTGACCAGTCGCATCATCAAAACGACGTGTTTCTTGTAGGATTTCTCCTCCATTACGTAGAACGTTCGCTTGACGAACTTCTTCGAACGCTAACCCTTTACGTACGTTGTTAAATGAGTTTAAGTTTTTCAACTCTGTTTTTGTACCGAATTTTTCTTGACCATAAGGACGAATTGAAATGTTCGCGTCACAACGCATTGAACCTTCTTCCATCTTCACGTCAGAAACACCCGTAAACATGATGATTTGACGAAGTGCTTCAAGGTACGCATAGGCTTCTTCAGGAGAACGCATATCTGCTTCTGATACGATCTCAATCAGTGGAGTTCCTTGACGGTTTAAGTCCACATATGAGAATCCGTCTGTTCCGTGCGTATTTTTACCCGCATCTTCTTCTAAGTGGACACGTTCAATACGAATACGTTTTGTTTGTCCTTCTACTTCGATATCAATCCAGCCATCATGACCGATTGGGTAATCGAATTGAGAGATTTGGTACGCTTTTGGATTATCAGGGTAGAAATAGTTTTTACGGTCGAATTTTGTATCTTGAGAAATCGTACAGTTCAACGCAAGAGCTGCACGCATCCCGAATTCTAACGCGCGTTTATTCACGACAGGAAGTACCCCTGGATATCCCCAGTCGATCACGTTTGTATTTGTATTTGGTTCCGCACCGAAATGCGCTGGTGATGGAGAGAACATTTTTGAATCAGTTTTTAATTCAACGTGGCACTCTAAACCAATAATTGTTTCAAAGTTCATGTGATTGTTCCTCCTTATAATTGTGGGCGGCGTAAGTAGTAATCATTTGCTTGTTCAAATGCATACGCTGCTTGGTAAATCGTTTTTTCTTGGAAGTAATTTCCGATTAATTGAATTCCGACTGGTAAGCCTTCGTTTGTGAAGCCGGCAGGAACTGAAATCGCTGGTAATCCAGCTAAGTTCACAGGAACTGTTAATAAGTCTGCCATGTACATTGCGATTGGGTCGTCACTGTGTGCGCCTAATCCGAATGCTGCAGAAGTTGTTACAGGTCCTAAGATTAAATCATAGTTTTCAAATACTTTTGCAAAGTCTTGTTTGATTAATGTACGTACTTGTCCAGCTTTCTTGAAGTAAGCATCGTAGTAACCAGAACTTAAGCTGAATGTTCCAAGCATGATACGACGTTTTACTTCCATTCCGAACCCTTCAGAACGGCTCTTCACGTATAAATCTTCTAATGTTTCTGCGTCTGTAGAACGGTGACCGTAACGGATTCCGTCAAAACGTTGTAAGTTAGAAGAGGCTTCAGATGAAGCGATAATATAGTACGCTGGAATACCGTATTTAGAGTGAGGTAGGCTCACTTCTTCTACGATAGCCCCCATTTCGCGGTATTGGTCAGCCGCTTTTAATACAGCTGCTTGAACTTCAGGGTCCACACCTTCCGCAAAATATTCTTTTGGCAACGCGATACGCATGCCTTTGATGTCGCCTGTTAATCCTTTATGGTAGGCTGGCACTTCTTGTGGCACACTTGTTGAATCGCGGTGGTCATATCCAGAAATCGCACTTAATACTAAGGCGTTATCTTGAACGGTACGTGTAAATGGTCCGATTTGGTCTAAGCTTGACGCAAAGGCAATCAAACCGTAACGAGAAATACGACCATATGTTGGTTTCATCCCAACAATCCCTGTGAAACTTGCAGGTTGGCGGATAGAACCACCTGTGTCTGAACCTAGAGACGCAAGTACTTCACCAGAAGCAACTGCTGCGGCAGAACCACCTGAAGATCCACCAGGCACTTTTGTTAAGTCCCAAGGATTTTTTGTTTTCTTGAAGTAAGAAGTTTCCGTTGAACCACCCATGGCAAATTCGTCCATATTTAATTTACCAACGTTAACCGCACCTTCAGCTTTTAATAATTCCATAACGTGCGCGTCGTAAATTGGGTTGAAGTCTTCTAACATACGGCTTGAAGCAGTTGTTAAAAGGTCGCGAGTGACGATATTGTCTTTAATCCCGATTGGAAGACCTTGAAGAGACGCTTCTTCGCCGTAGCCT
Source organism: Streptococcus sp. 263_SSPC (assembly GCF_001071995.1). Taxonomy (GTDB): domain Bacteria; phylum Bacillota; class Bacilli; order Lactobacillales; family Aerococcaceae; genus Granulicatella. The sequence continues at coordinate 43,571 of NZ_JVNU01000046.1, read as the reverse complement.
TTTTCGTCAGCAGCGGCTGCTTGTTTTAACGCTTCTTCTTCGTTTAATGTCACGAACGCTTCTACTTTAGGTTCTAAAGCATGGATACGCTCGAATGTTTCTTTTGTTAATTCCACAGAAGTGAATTCTTTATTACGAAGACCTTCGTGAAGCTCAACTAATGTTTTATTTCCAATAATACTCATGCTTCACCCTCCTCGTTTTCGCCCATAATTGCAGGCACTTGAATAAATCCATCTTCGCATGTTTTCACATTACGCATTAACAAGTCGCGGTCTGTTCCTTTTTCAGCAACGTCTTCACGCATCACATTTACTAATGGATATCCGTGAGTTGTGACAGGCACACCCGTTGTATCTACTTCGTTTAATTGTTCCACCATATCAATGATATCGCTCATTTGTTCTGTAAAATGAAGGATTTCATTATCGGCAAAAGTTAGCTTTGCAAGTTTGGCAACGTGTCTAACTTCTTTTTCCTCAATGGCCATGTTTTTCCCTCGCTTTCAAAATCATTACTTTACTATTGTAAAAGGCTTCTAGGCCTCCGTCAACGTTAATCAAAGATATGGTATGTGAAGACTCCTTGTGACATATCTTGCAGTAAGAATGCTTCCATTCCATTAATTGAACTAATTCGAACTTCTACCGGTGTTGTTTTCGGTAGGTATTTGTTTGCAACGTCCGTTACGTGCTGTGCTAAAGCGATAATTTCTGATTCGCCATAGAATTGCGTTATGATATTCACGACCATCTTCTTAGCTACATTATCTTGATACATCACACGAGCCGTTACCCCTGAGAGGTTCGGGAAGAAGTTTTGCACTTCTGTTCTGAAGTTTTCAAACGCTGTTGACTCTTCTGTCGCAGATTCGTTCACTAATGGAAGCACGACTACTTTTTGATTCACGTTTGACCAGTTTGTAATCTCTGTTCCTTCTACTGAAGTCGCTTCAAGAACATATACCCCACCGCCGATGTCATCTTTAGACGTTTGACGGAACACTCCGAACACGATTGGCACAGCCTTCAATGCATCATTTTGACGAAGTCTTGTCAGAATTGTGTTAGCGATGGCTTTGGCTTGTTCGATCATCGCTTCATTTGAAATTTCTGTTTCAGCATCTTTACCGTCGTTCGTGTAGTAATCCACACTATTCATGGCAATCCCGATGCTAATTCCACCTAATTCAAAGTTGTTTTCTGTTTGAATCATGTAGTCTTGTTCGAGGATTTGCGCTAAATAAATTGGCGCACGACCTGTTGGAGACGTATCTCCGTTATCAGCAGGGTTTAACCCGTCTGGATTTTTATCACTCTTACGTGCAATCCATTTTGCGGTTGTTTCCGCGTCGATGATTTGGCCTTCTCTGAAGAAGTATTGGTTCGTAGGGAACACGCTTCTCGAGAGGTCAATCAAGCCTGTTTCGAAGTTCTTTAAGTTGAACCCTGTATTTAAACTTAATGTCGCACCGCGGTTTTGGCTCACTTCGTATTTACCATTTGTGATAAGCGCGCGGTAAAAATTGTTTGATAATTGATTTGTTGTTGATTGTACTACTTTTGTATTGGAATCTTTACTAGAATTCGAGCCTTGTTGATTCGCTCTTGTAACATCCGCACAGGCAGCTAGCGAAATAACACTGGCTAATCCAAGTAATCCCAATCGTAATTTCTTTCTCATGTGACATCCTTTCTATGCAAGAGAATCGAGAAATTGTTGCTCACTCCACACTTCGATTCCGAGGTCATTGGCCTTCGTTAATTTACTTCCGGCAGAATGACCCGCAATCACCACGTCCGTTTTCTTAGAAACGGAACCGGTCACTTTCGCACCGAGCGATTCGAGTTGTTCTTTTGCATCTTGTCTTGTTAATTGTTCTAAAGTCCCTGTTAATACAACTGTCTTGCCGCTGAGGACGTGTCCTGAGGCAGCTGAGTCGTCTTTTGTCACTCCAAGATAGGTCATATTCACGCCACTATCTTGCAATTCTTGAATTAATTCTTGAACAGATGGTTGTTCAAAATAAGTTTTTACACTATAAGCAATAATATCACCTAAACCATCAATTTCCAACAATTGTTCAATGCTCGCTTCTTGCAGAGCCGTCATCGTTTTAAAATGTTGCGCTAATTCTTTCGCCGCCTTGGTTCCAACATGACGGATCCCAAGCCCTGTTAAGAGGCGCTCGAATGAGTTTTCTTTACTCTTCTCGATGGCTTCAAGGATATTTTCTGCGCTCTTTTGTTGCACCTTGTCTAAAGCAAGTAACTGGTCTAGTGTTAATTTATATAAATCTGCCACATCCATGACAAGCCCTTCTTCAAAAAGTTGCTTGATGACACGTGGCCCAATCCCACTCATATTCATCGCGTTACGAGAAACAAAGTGGCTTAACCCTTCTGTCAATTGAGCAGGACATTTTGGATTCAAGCAGCGAATCGCTACCTCTTCTTCCAAATGTTCTAATTTTTCATGACAGACCGGACAAGTCGTTGGAAACTCGTAAGGCTTGCTCGTTTCTGGACGTTTCTCCAAAATCACGCGTGTAACTTCTGGGATAATGTCTCCAGCTTTATGAATCACAACCGTATCTTCCAAGCGAATGTCGCGCTCTTTAATCAAGTCGATATTATGCAAGCTCGCACGGCGCACCGTCGTTCCTGCTAGTTGAACAGGATCCATCACCGCAGTCGGTGTCACCACCCCTGTACGTCCAACCGTCCACTCGATATCGCGGACAACGGTTTGTGCTTCTTCAGCTGGGAACTTGTACGCAATCGCCCAACGTGGAGCTTTCACCGTAAATCCAATTTCTTCTTGAGCCGCAAAATCATTCACCTTAATCACCATACCGTCAATTTCATACGGTAAGTCTGGACGTTTTGAAGCAATCGTCTCGATGTAATTCCATACTTCATCAATCGTTTGGCATTTTAAGCGCTCTGGATTTGTGACAAAGCCAATCTCTGCCATTTTTTCTAACAGCTCTTCTTGGGTAGAAACGTTTAATTCTTCCACACTTGGACTGCTGTAAAGAAAGACCGATAAGTTTCGCTTCGCTGCAATTTTTGGATCCAGCTGACGAAGACTTCCCGCCGCCGCATTTCTTGGGTTGGCAAAGACTTCGAGTCCTTCTTCTTCACGCGACTCGTTTAATGCCACGAAAGATTTCTTCGGCATATAACATTCCCCGCGAACTTCAATATTCCAAGGTTCTTTTAGAGAAAGCGGCACAGATTTAATCGTACGGACATTCCCCGTTACGTCTTCTCCTGTCGTTCCGTCGCCACGAGTCGCTCCAAGTACAAGCTGACCGTTTTGATACGTCAACGCGATAGAGAGTCCGTCGATTTTCAATTCACATACATATTCAATCACACGGTTCGTTAATTTACGAAGACGCGCATCGAATTCTTCCAAGTCTTCTTTTGAGAAAGCATTTGAAAGGCTGAGCATTGGGTTCGTGTGCGTTACCTTCTGGAATTGGTCGAGCACTTCTCCACCCACACGTTGCGTAGGTGAATCAGCTGTCACGAATTCCGGATGTTCAACTTCAAGCGCCACTAGTTCATGATAGGCCTTGTCGTACTCCGCATCGGTTGCGGTAGGCTTATCCTCCACATAATACTCATGACTCCAACGATTTAATTGTTCTTTTAGTTCTTCAATTCTTTGTTGAATCGTTGTACTCATCTCCATCCTCTATTCTTCGATTTTTTCGATCGGGGCAAAACTTGCAAGGAGTCGTTTAATGCCCATTCCTGCAAAGGCCACATCTAACTCTTGACGGTCTCCTTCACCAGTAATACGGACAACGGTTCCTGTTCCCCATTTTTTATGCGACACTTTCATGCCCACAGTCCAGCCATCTGCTGAAGATGAACTTGCTTGTTGCGGCTTGTCTGCACGTTGAATACGCGCTGGTGTCGTTTGTTTCTTTTGAAAATAACCACCGCCACTAGACGATTGGCTACTTGAGCGATAGCGGTCAAATAATCCTCCGCTACCTGTTGATGACGTAGACTGAGAGGTGCTACGTGTGCCATAAGACGACGTTTGGCTACGCGTTCCATAAGAAGATTTTGAATCGTTCGTATAGAAACTGCTTGAGAAATACGAATCACTCACCGTTACGCCTTCTTTTTCTAATAGGCTGTCATCAATTTCTTGCATGAATCGTGACTCACGATAGTTTTGTGTCTTCCCGTAAAGAAGTCGTGAGTACGCACGGGTCATAAAGAGTTTCTTCTCGGCACGGGTAATTCCTACATATGCCAAGCGACGTTCCTCTTCTTCGCCATCTTCTTGGAGTGATCGTCCTGATGGGAAAATCCCGTCTTCCATTCCGACAAGGAACACAACGGGGAACTCAAGCCCTTTTGCCGCATGCAAGGTCATTAATGCGATTTGAGAAGCGCTCGTTTCTTCTTCGCTTTCCATATCCGTCACTAGTGACAAGTCTGTTAAGAATTGGACGAGCGGAGATTCTTCGGCCTCTCTATCGAGTCGTTGTTCTTCGAACTCTTTGGCTACCGATAGGAACTCGCGCATATTATCGATACGCGCATCTGCTTCCATCGTACGCGCTTGTTCAAGGGCTGTGATATACCCTGATTTTGTCATCACTTCTTCAATCAAATCGGTTAGTGTGACGAACTCTTGCATCTTCGTTAAGTCGGCGATGAGTTGTGCAAAATCGGCTAACCCCTTACCTGCTTTCCCAGAAATGCCGTTCAATGGACTTCCGGCTGCTTCAAGTAGCGAGAAACTATGCATTTCGGCAAAGAGAGCAAGCTTTTCAATACTCTTATCTCCGATACCGCGTTTTGGCGCATTGACCACACGTCTGAAACTAAAGTCATCCGTTGGGTTCACTAAGAGTCGTAAGTAAGCAAGAAGGTCTTTGATTTCCATGCGCTCATAGAAGCGTTGGCCTCCGACCATCTTGAATGGCATATTCGCCTTTAGTAAATCTTCTTCAAGAGTACGAGACTGCGCGTTACTTCTGTAAAGTACCGCAAAATCGCTATAGTCATACCCGTCAAAGTTCACCATTTTTTGAATTGTGCTGATGACATAACGAGATTCATCATATCCCGACTGTCCACAGTAATACGTGATTTTCTCACCGGCTTCATTGTCGGTCCACAATTCTTTCGGCTTACGATTCACATTGTTTTCAATCACTTGGTTGGCTGCTTTTAAGATGGTCTTTGTCGAACGGTAGTTTTGCTCGAGAAGGACCACTTTGGCATCCGGATAATCTTGTTCAAATGACAAGATATTTTCCATATCGGCTCCACGCCATCCGTAAATACTTTGGTCGGCATCCCCTACAACGCAGATGTTTTTGAATTTATCTGCAAGGAGCTTCACCAATAAGTATTGCGCGTGGTTGGTATCTTGATACTCATCCACGTGGATATAGTGGAATTTTTGTTGGTAATAATCCAACACATCTTGATGTTCTTGGAATAATTTCACGGTCAACATGATAAGGTCATCGAAGTCTACCGTCATATTTTTACGCATTTCTGCTTGATATTCTTTATAACATTTCGCATAAATTTGGCTCACATAGTCCAAATGGTTCTTCGCAAATGTTTCAGCATCTTCGAAATTATTTTTCGCATTGCTGATGGTTGCTAAAGCTCCACGTGGTTCGTAGCGATCCGTATCGATATTCAACTTTTGCATAATTCGTTTCATCGCAGAAAGTTGGTCGCCTGAATCGATAATCGTAAACGACTTGGCTAAACCGATACGCTCACAGTCGCGACGAAGGATACGCACGCACATCGAGTGGAAGGTTGATACCCACATATCTTGTGCCTGTTCTCCAACAAGCGCAGCCACACGCTCTTTCATCTCATTAGCCGCTTTATTCGTAAACGTAATCGCTAAAATATTCCACGGTTGTACCGCTTCTTCTGCCAAAATATAGGCCATACGGTGGGTTAACACACGCGTCTTCCCACTCCCCGCACCGGCCATCACTAAAAGTGGCCCTTGCGTATGCATGACCGCTTCTTTTTGGCGAGGGTTCATTCCCTTAATTAAATCACTCGAATTTTTCACAACTCTGTCCTTTCGTAAAGGTTATTGTACATTGAAAAATAAGTCTGTCACTTCAATTTCTCTGAGTAAATCCACACTAGAAGCTCCGCGAAGTCGAATCACACCAAGCACGTCAGTTGGGCGTTTTGGTGTTAATTGGAAGAACTCGAAGTCCCATTGTGGTTTCAATAACGTTAATAAACTTGCTTTTTCCATCATCGATTCGTAAATTGGCACGATGATCATTTCTTCTTTGATTTCTTTGTATTCGATTGGTAATCCTGTTGCCACGCGCACAAGAATTTCAGACAAGCTATGTCCTAAGAAGGCGCTGCTGAATTGTTGTTGCACAAGCGGCAATTGGTTGACACCATCCACGTAGAAAATACCGTTATTTCCCATCTTCACTTGAATCGAAAGAATCGTTGTTCCAGATAAGTTATCCATAATCTTGAAGGCGATACGTTTTAATTCTTGCACCCATTCTGGATTTAGTCGACGAGAAACGATACTGTATTTTAATTTACCCGTGATGTAGACATCTTCTGAAATCGGAAGGACTGTCACGCGGTCTTCGTAGTCACGTACAACGGTCACTGTAAAATGACGTTGCGCTGGTACGAATGCCGTTAACATACATGGACCTTCTTCCAATTTTTCAAGAACGCGCTCTTCGAAATCTTCATCGTAGAGCTCTAACTTTTCTTCTACGCGATTCTTTACAAGATTGCTTTCTAAGAATGCTGGAAGTCCGATGCTTTGGACAATCGAAGGTAATTCTCCGACCGTTGTCACCAAGCTATATGGCGCTAGGTTAATCGCGTGTGTTTCTAAAAATAGTTTTTCAACCGTACGATTTTGCGAAATCTCTGCTAGTTCAAACGATTGATAATAGCGAGTTTTGCTGCTGATTTCGTATAACACATCAACTGGCACTAAGTTTGTTAATAATAAAACCGTGTCTACTTTTTCTGCGAAATCTAATAACGCCTCACGGTCTTTGTAAGAAGAGACGATTTCATATTCAGCCATCGAAATAGCCGCCTCGTTTGATTGGTGGTAGCAGTACACAACATACCCCATTTTTCTTGATTCGCGAGCGATGGATGCGGCTTGCTCATCTCCACCGATAATTCCGATGATGGCTCCTGGTAATAACTGACTCATTAATATCCTCTCCTTTACTAATCCGTTTGACCGTTACGAACTCTTTCGTACGGACACGGTTGTTTCTTCTGTTGGTAATCGATCGTATTTATATAATTCATGCTCTTCAATCATTTGAATAAGCTTTTGCGCATACGTCGGGTCGGTCGCATATCCTGCATCTTGCAAGGCCTGTGCCGCTTGCTTGTAGTTTCTAGCCCCAAGCACTTTGTGATAAAGCGTTGGATTCCAGTCCACGCCGTACGCTAATAATTGGGCATGGGCCTCAACTGAATCTGCCCAGCTTTCATAGACGCGAAATCGTCCGTTAATCGTGATCCATGTATTGTTCACGAATTCTGCTGTTTCTAATACGACATTTGGTTCAGACGCTGACCCTTTCACGCCGTATAAATTATAATATTTACTTGCTAATAAACTCTCTCCCCAGTTCGATTCAAGAATCGCTTGCGCTAAACTCACGCTTGGCAACACGCCGTAGTCTTTATACGCCTGTTGCGCCGCTGGGATGAGCACTTTTAAAAATTCATCTTGTGTCACATGTATTTCCTGTGGCTCGGATTTATGTTCAGATAACCATGTGATGGTCCCGGCCAAAAGAACGCTTGCTACAGCTACGATGAGAAGTCCCGTCAATTTCGATAATGACTTGAACCACTCGACAAGATGAAAGACGAATTTATTTTTTCTTTTCTTTCTTTTCGCCACAGTTTCACCACTTTCTTTATCTTTTCAATTTTATCATAAAATGGCCTATAAAAAAATGGATACCCCCTTGTTTTCAAAGAGAGTATCGCATCCATTTTGCAAACTTCTATTTCTCTAAATTAGATTCAGGAACAAATGCATTTTTGCTATATTCTAAATACTTTTGTTGTGCTTTTTCATCATGCATCCATTCAAGAAGTGCTTGTTTTTTCGTACCGATTTGTTTATGGGTAATTCCTACCACGCGGATCTCGATAATGTCTTGGTAACTCCAGTGACCATATGTCGTAGCCACACGTAAAATCGTGACATTTTCTTTGAATTTGCCCTTGCTGACAGCAGCTGTCTTCCAATCCACGCGAACATTTTCTTGACGAATCCAGCGACTCGCAATCGCCACCTTCAATCGTAAATATTCAGCGACTGGGTCTGAAGCGACTTCTGGAAGCACATCGGCATTTCGGGCGACTTTATTCGCGAGCATCCACTCGTAATCCGTAAACAGACGTGCGATTTTTTGCAGATTTTCTGCCTTCAATCCGCGTTCCCCGTTTTTCCATCTCGTCCAACTTTGACCACTAATCCCTAATTCTTCTGTATAAAATGCCTTTTCTGAGACATAACGTTCTCTAACAGCGTTCACTACAATTAATACAAATGCTTCATGCATCTTCATCACCTCTCGGACACATTATACACCTATTAGGTGCATTATTCAATAACTCTACCATTTTTTAAACACATATATTATAATAGCGATATCTAAAAAAGCAGAGGTGAGAGCGTGCCACAATCGTCAAATAATCCATTCCATATCGGACTTCGTACTTTTAAAACAGCCGTGTCTGTGTTTATTTGCGTGGTTCTCTTTAGAATCTTACATCGTGGTTCACCAATGCTAGCAGCCTTGTCTGCTATTTTCAGTTTGCGCATCGACCATCAGCAAACGTTTAAATTCGCACTGTCTCGTTGTATCGGAAATACAACCGGCGGGGTCGTGGCTATCATCTTATTCTACGTAAGAGCCGTTCTCCCATTTCCAGAATATACCGATTTACTACTGGCACCTGCTGGTATCGTAATGATTATTTTATTCTGTAATCGATTCAACAAGACCGGTGTGATTAACTCATGCGCCACTTTCCTTGTCATCTTCTTCAATATAGAGGCAGGCCAAAATACCGCCTACGCGATTCAACGAATTCTCGATACAATTATCGGAGCACTCATTGCGATTGGAGTAAACCACTTACTGCCAAATCCGCATTTAAAAGAAGAAAAACAAGCATCATAAAAAGAGTTCTACCAACGGGGTAGAACTCTTTTTTCGTACTGTTTTTTTATTTCATACGCATCATGCCGTACATACGTGTATCGATAAAGAACACATCATCCTTCACATCAATCGTCTTAGAAAGAAGGACGTCTTTTGTTTCCATTGATTGCACACGTAGCGTTGGTTTGCCATCGACAAGTGTGATCATCACAAGATTCCCTTTATTCAAGTACACTTGTGGCGCATAGACATCTGTTTCTGTTGTAAAGGCTTCTTCTAGTTTCTTCGCCCCTGCATTAAGAACATAGTATTTTGTCTCGTTATTTTTGCGTTCACTTGCCTTCACATACGTATCCGACCCAGTGAATGCAGGCACCTCATCTGCCAATGCAATATAGGCTTTGTCTCCCACTGTGTATAGAATCGATTGTACCGCACTCATGCCCTGTTCAGGTGTGATTTCTGTAAACTTCTCCGTCTCAGCATCAAAAGTCATTAAGCGGAATTTTTCATCTCTTGAATACATACTCTTAAACAGCAGCACTTGTGGGTCATACATGCGAGAGCTCTTGGCTTCTCCCCATGCAATCGAAGCGTATTCCTCTGGTAATTTCACGCGTTTGGCAGGTGTTGTTGCTCCCGTTTCTAAGTTCACAGAGAATGTTACCAAGAAATAGGTTGGTGCTTTCGAACCTCTATTTTCATACTCAGGCATAGGCACCACTCCATACACCGTATTGCCTTTTCTATAGAAAGTGACATCCGTGATGAAATGACTATCGTCCCCGCGTACTTCTTTCGTAATCGGAACCGAAACAGTTGTGACCTTCTTCGTCTCTTTGTTAATGATACTAAAATTCACTTTTGGATCTGTTGTGCTTTCAAAGCTATGGCTCAAACCGTATAGAAGGTCATACCCCTTAAACGCCACCAGATTGTCATAATTTGGACGGTCTGTAAAAGAAAAGTCTGCCAATCTCTTTTTCGTTTGGAAGTCGTAGGCATTCTCGGAAAATCCAACACGTTTTACGTCTCCATCTAAAAGTGCATACTCTGCACCCTTAGACGATGTTAAATCATCTGTAGAATACGACATTTCAAAGGTTGCTCCGTCGACTAATTTTTTCTCCTCATCGGTTAATTGAATCGATACCGGAGCAGGCTTCAATTCTTGATACGCTGCGTGACCAGCTGTTGCTAGAAAAACAAGTCCACTAAAGGCAAATACTGCTGTTGCAAATTTACTTGATTTCATGATAACCCCTCCTTACACACTAACCTTATGATTTAATAAATAATCGCTGAGTAGCATATTTAGAACAATCCAAATGAGCATGCTACCGATTAAGAAGACCATCGCTTCATTTCCAATTAAACGAACGACAAATTGCGTGCGCATGATAGCTGTGAATGTCACAACAACGACTAAAACGTAAAGAACGACCGAAGTTACCTTACGAACGTACCCCTTCTTCTCAACCCCAACGACGAGAATCGCGAGTTGGAAGACCGTCACGATGAGGGCTATCCCCATCGTCAAAATGAGAAGAAACTGCACCGCATATTGTGGCACTAGAAGTGGCATTGCCATTGAGTTCGTCACAAGCGACCACGGTGTGATGTGATATTGTGCAAACTCTGGAATAAAGAAGCTTGTGAGGTAGTAATTTAAGAACACCCCAACTACTTGAACGGCTTGTAAGAAGAACGTAATCACAAGCATCGTTAATAATTTAGCCCAGTAGATTCCAAAACGGGATCCTGGAAGCATGAGTAGGCGATAAATAAATGAGCCTTTGCTGCTCCATTCTCTCGACCAAATCACTGCTGAGTAAACCAAAATCGCTGTCCCAGCAAAGAACACTGGAAGTCCAATTGCGAGTTGGTCCAAAACGACTTGTTTCACGATATCAGGACTCACAATGCGCAATTGTCCGGTTAGTAACCCAGTCGTCGCAAGTGTCTTCACCTTCAACCCTAGTTGCAATAAGATTTGAAGTAAGGCCACCACGAGGATGAATCCTTTTGCTTGGCCGATATTATAAAGCGTTAAATTGATGACTTTCTTCATGGTAAGTATACCTCCCTCATCACATCGACAATTGATTTACCCTCTTCTTCACGCACTTGTTCTGGGTAGAATTCCTTCACTACACGTCCATCGTTTAAAAGCACTGCTTTATCGACGATATACTCAATATCATTAATTTCATGCGTTGTAATCAATACGCCACGTCCATCGAGTAGGTCGCTTGTAAACACACGTGCGATTTCTTCACGGGTAAAGACGTCGATTCCTGAAAATGGTTCGTCCATCAAGATGTAGTCTGTGTCCAGCCCCATCCCTAGAAGCAAGTTCAGTTTAGCAACATTCCCTTTCGAGAGTGATCGTACTTCATCTTTTAAATTCAAACGGAAGAAGTCTAATAAATGTCTTTCCTTTTGACGATTCCAGTTTGGATAGAACGTGCGCATAAAATCAATCGCCTCGTCCACCGTTTGGTCTGGAGAAATAATCGAGCTATCTGTAATGTAGCTCACCTTTTCCGCAAACACTTTACGAGCTGGCATATCATCGATAACAACTTTCCCTTTATCAAATGGCAGTAGTCCTGCAATGCAGTTCATAATCGTTGTCTTCCCAATTCCGTTGACACCAATAAGAGCCGTCACTTCCCCTTTTTTCGCGTTAAATGAGATGTCATTCAACACTTGTTTCTTTCCAAATCTCTTGCTTAAGTTTTGAACCGTTAACATAGTACCGCTCCTTCCTTACAATTGTTTTTTGAGATGTTCGATCACATCTTCTGCAGTTAAGTTGAGAGGCTTAATCGCTTCTGTAAAGTTTCCAATCGCCTCATCTAACATTTCATCTTTTAGTTGCTCAATCCGTTCTACATCTTCTGTCACACGACTCATGACATTATTACCAGTCGTAATCAACCCCATGACCTCCAATTCATGAAAGGCACGTTGGACCGTATTGGGATTCACTTGCATGGTTTGCGCAAATTCACGCCGACTCGGCATCTCTTGGCCTGCTTCCATTCTGTGGGAGGCAATTTCCGCTTTGAAATAGGCGATAATTTGCTCGTAGACCGGACTTCTTTTATCAAATACGATCATTAGTAACTCCTTTCTTTGATTCCCAATCAGTGTATTAACCAGTTAATACACTTATCTTTAACTGTATTATGCGCTTAATACACCTGAATGTCAATAGCGTTTTCAAAAATATTTTTAAAAATAAAAAAGACGACTCAAAATCGAGTCGTCTCAACGATTATTGTAATTTTACCATTTCTTGCAAGATGAGGTTCGCTAATTCTGCTGCCCCTGTATCGTTTGGATGGATTTCGTCTTCAAAGAGCCATTGTTTTGTATGCCCTTTGGCGTAAGTTCCCCAGTCGATTAAATGAACATTTGGATAACGTTCTGCAGCTGCTTTTAACTGCTCATTCACTTCTTTAGCCCATTTAATTTCATAACCAGCTGTGACTAAGAAGATTTCACGGTTCCCCGTTGCTTGAATCAGAGAATCGATTTGCGCTGCAGAGAAAGCTCCGTTTGAACCGAGGACGAATACAACAGTTTGAGAGAGCTTGCCTTGTTGCGCCAGCTTCTGAACGATTGGTGTGCTGAAATACAACTGACGTCCTACTTCACCGTCTACATAAATGTTCGGGAAAACTTCGCGAAGTTTGTTTGCAGACGCTAATAACACTGAATCTCCGACGAAGGTAATCGGCGTTTGCTTCACTTGCTGCTCCGTGTTGGCTTTCGCTTCATTGCTAATCGTCGTCGTGCCTTCAGTTGTCGGTTCTGCCGTCGTCTCTTGTAAGAGCGCTTGGTTTTGACGAATCTTCTCTTCAACCTCTTGCACGGCTGAGTTTTGATTCTTCTCTTGCGCAAATCCAAGACCCGCAAGCCCGATACAGATGACATACATGAGTGAGAACACGAGTCCAAACTGCTTCATGCTTTTTGGAAGATTCGATTTTCCATAAGCCGTTAAATTATACGGACTATGCGCTTGTCCAATTGGAAGAACGAAGCGGTCTCGCTCAAAGAGTTGATACGTGATTTCCGCCATCACGAAAATCAATGCAAATTGAATTGCTACAGATAACCATTGTTCATCAATTTCGCGTAAGAACGTTGGCGCGATTAGATGAATCGGATAGAACCATAAGTAGTATGAGAAACTTCTCTTTCCGAAAAACGTAAATCCTTTGAAGCTGAAGAGGTAATGAACCCCCACACCCTCGCGAATCGTATAAGAGAGAAGAAGCATCATCACAAACGATGAAATAAACATCATCATATAATACACTTCTGCTTGCGTTCCGTTGAAAGTCGTAAACATCCATCCTAAAGCTCCTAAGCAAAGGAGGCTCAATGCATTTGGAACCACAGAACCTGTCTCGCGCTCAGGAAGTAGTAATTTTCCTTCATGAATGTAACTCAAGAGCGCTCCAAATGTGAACGAGAACAGACGCGTTGATACTAAGTAGTATACGTGAGACGGATCTTGTTCAAACCAATAGAGTGCCGCCATACCCGCTGCAGACGCGAGCGTTAAGAATGCGAGTAACGCGAACTCCTGCATTCTGAGGAAATTCAATTTCTTCATCAGTTTTCGAAGCAAATACCCTACGATTAATAATTGCACATAAAGGGATACATACCAGAGATGCACAAACGGACTTGGATTCGCCGATTGCACGAAGTATGATTGTTGAGAGAAAATTTGATAATCATTATTCACGAAGAATAATGCCGAAAGCGCCATGCCTCGGATATTGGATAGTAATTGCGGTGCCGCCACGAATAAAAACGCGACTGTCACGACAATCATAAAGAGCATCGGGAAGAACATTCTCTTCAAGCTTCTCACTGGGAAACGCTCTTTATAATCTTCCGCGAATGTTTTGATATTATTCCGGAACGTTAAGTAACCCCCGACCACTAAGAATCCATTAACGGCTAAAAATCCGCCCGGTAATAAATGTTGAAAATAATAATACGTAATAATTGCTAGTATAAAAAAACCTTTCAAGCCATCGAATGCCGCACTCCGTTTTTTCTCTTTTTGCTTGGGAGGGTGTGGGTGGGTCGGTGCTTGAGAAGGTGTTGTTTGATAATTCATAGTCCCCACTGTTTTTCTCCATTCCTTAAACTCCTATTTATTATAGCTCAAAACCACTACCCTTGGATACTAGGAACATTACATTTTTGTTAATTTTAAAAAATAATTTCCAGTTGTTTCCTAAGCGTGTACATAGCATGAAACTGTCTATGAAAGCACAAAAAAGCTAGGCAAAACTGCCTAGCTTTCTCGCTTTAAATTTTAGTGTTCTGAAGCACCGCTTGTAGCATCTGCTGCTGGAGCTGCATGTCCGTTGTTTGAAGCGCCACTTGTTGCGTCAGCTGCTGGTGCAGCACCATTTGCGCTTACTAAACGTTGGCCAGTTGTTTGTAAGTACCAATCTAACCATGGTTTGAAGTCAAATACGATTTCGTTGATTCCAGCGTAAGAACCATCAGGATAGTACATTGCTTGGTAGTTGTGTACGTTGATGATTTCTGGTGGAGTGTTTGGAACGATTGTACGGAAGTAATCCACGTTACCTGCACGTAAGTTCGCAATGAGGTATTCCACATTTTTGAATGTACGTGGTGGGTGAACTGTTCCTAAACGGTTACCAGATTGAGCTGGCACACGTGGAGCCAACATTTTGTTTGCTGGTTTGTTGAAGTTATAGTACAAGAATTGGTTGTTGTCATCGGCATATGTTACTTCAAATGGTAATGCTTTTAAGAACATATCGATTTGGTCAACCGTTAATAAACCGTGGTCTAAGCGAACATAGTCGTTTCCTTGAGCTGCACCAACGATTTCACTTGCTTTTTCAACCCATTCTGGATCATCTGGATCTACGCCTTGAACTGTTGTAGCAATTGGGTTTGTGCAGTCTAAATCTTCTGGCGGTGTTGGTAATGGTTTGCGTAACACTTTTACAACCTCCACATATTTCACGAAGTTTTCTAAGCATGAACGTAAGAACGCTACAGTTCCTTCGCTCTTAATGTTTCCTTCTTCGTCAAATGCTTCTTTTGCTTTTCCTAATAAGAATTCGTTCCCTGGCAATACATATGCATTTACCCCTGGAGCGTCCAAGATTTTACGTAAATGCACTTGCGCACGTGAAGTTCCTTGATCATAGTGAGAAGCTCCCATAATCATGACAGGTTTGTTTTCGAATGGGTGTAAGTTGAATGACATCCATTCTAATGTGCTCTTCAACGCAGCTGTGATTGTGTGGTTGTGTTCAGGTGTAGCGATAATCACACCATCTGCACGAATTAATTTGTTGTACATGTATTGTACTGGGAAACTCTTAGATTGATCTTCGTCTTGGTTGAACATTGGAATATCTTTAATTTCTAAGATTTCAAACTCGAATAAGTCACTGAATTTCTTTTCGATAAATTGTAATAATAAACGGTTATGCGAAAATTCCGCATTTGATCCTACGATACCAATAATTTTCATTTTCTACTGTCACTCCTTATTTTTTAGAACTGTCCCATGAGAAGTTTTTCGCTTCTTTTTCACGAGCTTCGTTTGCACGAACTAATTGTCCTGTAATTTCAATGAATAATAAGTAATCTGCGAAAATCTTTTCTAATTTTTCAACAGTTGCTGCATCTTTTAAGTTACCTTCTTCGTCGAATGCTTGTAAGGCGTGACCTAATAAGAATTCATCACTTGGTAAAACGCGTGCTTTAATTTCTGGTGCGTCTAAGATTTGACGTAATTGACTTTGTGCACGTGAAGAACCTAATGTTCCGTAAGATGCTCCTGTAATCATGACAGGTTTGTTTAATAATGGGTAGATACCATAAGATAACCATGCTAAAGCGTTCATTAATACAGCTGGGCATGAGTGATCATATTCTGGTGTGCTAATGATAACTCCATCTGCTGCAGCGATTTTCTCTGCAATTGCTTGTGCTTCTTGTGGCACAACTTTTGGAGTTGGTTTGTTGAACATTGGTAAGTCTTTAATTTCGACTAGTTCAATCTCCGCCTGTTCTGAAAAATGTTTTTGAATGTATTGTAATAGTTGACGGTTTGTTGATTTTTTAGAGTTTGTTCCGACTAAACCGATTAATTTAACCATTTGAGTACTTCCTTTCGAGTAATTGAATCTTTGAAGCGAGTCCTGAAGTGTAGAAAATACGATCATCGTCTAAAATCATAACGGCTTCGATGTTAGGGTGTTGTTCCACTTCGAATAAGATTTCATGTGCTTTCTTTCCAAAGAGTCTGGTCGTCCATATCTCACAATCGACGGACTGTTTGGAAACAATCGTTAGACTGGCAACGTCTGTTTCAGCTGGATATCCAGTATGTGGGTCCAAAATATGATGGTATTTCTTTCCATCCACTTCTAGCACCCTCTCGTAGACACCTGATGTGACAATCGACTCATCTTGGATCGGAAGAAGCGCCACATTTTCTCCACGAAGGAGTTTCGGGTTTTGAATACCAATCCACCAATTCCCATCTTCATGATGAACAGCTGGTCCTAGTGTAAGAATATTCCCACCAAGGTTAATGAGCGCAGAAGTCACTCCTTGCTCTTTTAGCTGCTCTATCACCAAGTCGGCAATATACCCTTTGGCAATACAACCAAGGTCGATTCGCATTCCTTCTTCCAACAGAAAAATCGTCTGACTGGCTTCATCCAGTTCGACTTTCGTTGCATCGGTCAGTTGCAGTTTGGCTTTAATTTCTTCATCCGTTGGTACTCGTGCATCACTAAAGCCTACGCGCCATGTTTGAACAACCGGGCCAATCAAGATATTCATCCGACTCCCCGCAGCTAAACTATTCTCCAGTCCCAATTTCACCAAATGAAAAATCTCTGGATGAACACTAACTGCATGTTTCCCTGCTGCCAAATTCACGGCCATCAGCTCTGAAGTTGGGTCATTCGCGCTAAAACGATGCTCATATCGCTTCAATTGCTCGAAAACTTCAGCCACTAATCGCTCGCCTTCTGGATGCGCAATTTTCAATTCGATGACGGTTCCCATCAATCGAATGGTACCTGTATGATACTGTTCCAAAACTGCCACTTCTCCTAGTTGAAATATGTGAAAAAAAGCACAGAAACGCCTATACAAAAGCGTTTTCTACTCCTTGTTTTGAATGTAACACAATGGAAATTAAATTTCAAGAACGCAGGTCTATTTCCCTAATAAAATATGCATAAGAAAACTATTCTTATGCATATAATCCTTATTTATTAAATTTTAATTACAGACTCCCTTTGGAAATTTTCTACAAATGTACTCTTAGCCGAATCTGCTCTTCATGAGAAACAATAAAACTTATCACTGAGTTGGGTAAAGATCACCGAGTCGAGGGACGAAAAAAAGCTCCCCTAGATTTATAGTAGTTATAATAGCGGGTTCATAACCAATGTGAATTACTGACTCTAGGGTGAAACCCGTAGAGTCAGTTTGAAGCTTGGTAGGATTGAGACCTTGGCTCAATCCGGTATCGCTATTATAACAACTATAAAAATTCTAGGGGGGAGCTTTTTGAAAGTCCCTACGGGACCTCAATTAAATCTTTTTAACAAACTCAGATTTAAGTTTCATTGCGCCGAATCCATCTATCTTACAATCGATATTATGATCGCCTTCCACGATGCGAATATTCTTCACGCGTGTACCTTGCTTAATATCTTTTGGTGCGCCTTTTACTTTCAAGTCTTTGATAACTGTTACAGTATCGCCATCTTGTAATTTATTTCCGTTAGCATCGATGGCTACTGGACCTTCTTCAACTTCTGAACCTGGTTCCCATTCATACGCACATTCTGGGCATACTAATAATACGCCATCTTCGTATGTGTATTCTGAACCACATTTAGGACAGTTTGGTAATGTCATTTTCATTCCTTTTTTCTTTTAAAAATTCGTCTTAACGACGTTTACGAATCATATCTAAAGGTTTCACTGGCTCAGTTACTTTCATCTTGCAGATCATCATTGCGTGAGGAGCTGCTTCGATTTCTTCGCCATTTTCATCCCATAATTGTGTTAGTTCTTCTTCGTGGTGACGCATTCCAGGTCCGTAGAACTCGATATGGTCTCCTACTTTGAAGTTATTACGTTGTTGCACTGTTGCCATTTGCGTTTCTGGATCATATTCAAGTACTTGTCCAACGAAAGCATATTGAGGAATTTGACGACGTGGGCCAAATAATTGCTCTTCTTCGGTTGGAACTTGGTAGTAGAAACCAGTCGCTAATTCACGTTGTGCTGCTTTCCATAACTCGTCAATCCATTCTTGTTTACATACATAGTTATCTGGATCTTCGCAGTATGAATCAACCGCTGCACGGTAAACGTTAGAAACCGTTGAAACGTAGTGAATTGATTTCATACGACCTTCAATCTTCAAGCTATCTACACCTGCTTCGATTAAGTCAGGTAAGTGTTGAATCATCGATAAGTCAACGGCACTCATTGAGAATTTCTCTTCGATGCCTTCTTCGCCCGCGCCGACCATGTTCTTTTCGCCGGCAAACGGCATATCGAATAGACCGTATTTCCAACGACAAGACTGAGCACATCCACCACGGTTCGCATCACGATGCACCATATGGTTTGATAGTACGCAACGTCCTGAATAAGAAATACACATTGCTCCATGGATAAAGGCTTCGATTTCTACATCTACTTTTTCTTGCATTTCTTTAATTTCGTCCATTGATACTTCACGCGCTAATACGACACGTTCTAATCCTTCGTCTTTCCAGAAGTTTAGCGTTTCGTAGTTGGCTGCTGAAGATTGTGTTGATAAATGGATTGGTAATCCTGGCGCTTCTGACGCACAAATATCCATTAAGGCCATGTCACTGATGATGGCTGCATCGATACCGATGTCACGAACCGTACGGAAGAAATCTCCCGCCCCTTTTTCGTCACCTTCGTGAGTCACCATGTTAGCGGCAATATATACTTTTGCGTTATGTGCATGGGCAAAATCAACCGCTTCTTTCATTTCTGCAAAGTCGAAGTTTCCTGCACGGCTACGAAGTCCATACGCTTCCCCACCAAGGAAAACCGCGTCAGCTCCGTATAAAATAGCTGTTTTTAGTTTTTCAAGAGTACCCGCTGGAGCAAGTACTTCAGGTTTTTTCAATATCTTTCTTCCCATTTGACTCTCTCCTATTTCACATCTTCTGGATTTAATAAGTAAAATCCTGCTTCAAGGCCACGAACTTTTGGATGGTGTGCACGCACTTGTAATTCAAGGCTTGCACTCTTCTCAGGAGTCCATGTACCTGCTTCGATTTCATTACGAGCATTCACGAATAATTTCGCTACTTCCACGAAATCTTGACCTGGAGCAAGAACTCCGTCTAATTTCCATTGTGGAATGCCCATTTCTGCTAATTCTAACAAATATGGCGCAAGAGACACGTCGTTATTCGCGAAAATATGCGTTCCGTTAATGTCTTCGTAGATTGAATAGTGAGAATCTTCATCGGCAGGTTCTGACACGAATAAACCGCGGCGTTTTTCAACAGATTCTTTTTTCTCAATATAGTTAAAGTAGTTATTTAACAGTGGGCGTTTTGAATGATGGATACAAGTTGCTCCGTACACTAAAACTTCGATTGGAATTTCTACACCTGCTGCCAAGATTTTCATCTCTTCACGAGGAATTTCACGCGCAATCACCGCACCAACGGCACCACGTTTTCCCCAGAAGTTGATTTGACGACTACTTGTTACTAAAACCGCAGCATCATAACGGTAAGGAATTGAGTACTCAGGGTTCTTCATAATTTGAACGACACCTGGATCTCCTACCGCGATGTTATCGACACCGATTTCTTTTAAAAATTTCAAATACTCAGGTACAAGCGCAATTCCTTCATTATGGAAAATCGCGTTAACAGCAACGCTTGCTTTCTTTCCATATTGGTGCGCCAATTCCGTTAATTCTTTTTGTTCCTCACGTGTAAACGACATAGGAAGGCGAAGTCCAAATTGGTCTTCCCCAAAATAAATCGTGTCCACGCCCGCTTCAAGCAAGTCTTTTGCTTGTTGGATGGATTCAACTGTTGCAATCAGCTCTATCATCCAAAGGCCCCCTTTGTTTCTATTAAATTTATACTCATCTAGAGTATCATAAAACGGCTCATTTTTCTAATGTTGTATAGAAAAATAAACAATCCACCCTACCGAAATCGTAGGATGGATTGTTGTTTGTTATTCGACTTCTAATTGAATACCAAATCCTTCTGGCAAAGCGGTAAATACGGCAATCTCAGATGGAAGTAAGTGCCCGATAACGTTTTGTCGAACGTCCGAAGGCAAGTCAACTTTAGCAATTTCGATTTCACCTTGGTAACGACCGTACTGGCTATTTGCTTGATTGATTTCTCCAACGGTGCGGGTTGTTGTAGAAATCTCTCCGCCAAGTAAGGCCCAGCCACGAGTACCGAGTACGCGGTATACAAAATCACTGGCATCGATACGGTCACGAAGCACTTTACCGGTTAATTCGATAGGAGCTTCTGCCTTCAACGACACGAACCCTTCTTGGAATTCCTTCATGACTTTTTGCGTAGCGACGTTAATAAACGTATCTCCCACTAAAATCATATCGGTGTGCGCCTTAATGAGTTCGCAAATTGCCAATCGCGTATCTAACGTACGATGCGTTTCAACTGTTGGCAACCCTTCATGAAGCGGTCCTCTTAAAGGCTCATCTCCTGGAATAAACGCCAGTACTTTTACACCAAGCGCATGCAATTTTTGATTAATCGTCGTGAATTTCTCAAGTGAAATTCCTGAATACACTTTTGGATAATAGTTATGACAGGCAATAATCTTTTTAGAAAATCCGAGTCGTTCCAATAATTGATATTCACAATTTGTAAACGTCGACGCATTCACAACAAGCGTAAACGCCTTGCCGCAACGTTCGATAAACGCTTCATCCCCAAACTCGTCCAGACGTAAGTACGATAGCCCTGCATTTTTCAAGACCGAAATATTTTCTTTGGTAAGATCTTTATGAGCGATGTCTGGAATTAAATCTACCTCATATGAGCGAGCAAGCTCCACAAGACGTGTCATATCCGAAATTTCAAGCGGATGTTCTGGCAACTGAAAAGAAGTAAAAGCCACGGTTTGACGCGCGGCTTTCATTTCTTCTAATACTTGTGTAACGACTTGTTCACCAAGATTGATATAGATGGAGCGCCCAAAAGAAATGTTTGCTCTATTTGTTTCCATATACTTCGTTAATACGATCTTCATCTACACCGAAGAACCATGTGATAACAAATCCACCGATGTAAGCTCCAACCATTGCAGTTAAGAAGAGTACTTGAGTTCCTGGTACCATAATTAAAGCACCGAATAACCCAGAAACCCCTTGAGATACAGTACCTAAGTGGAATAGAACTGCTAACATACCGCCGACACCAGATCCTAAGCAGGCTGTTAAGAATGGTTTACCTAAAGGAAGTGTTACAGCGTACATCATTGGTTCCCCGATACCTAAGATACCAACTGGTAATGAGTCTCTTGTTAATTGTTTTAATTTTTTGTTCTTAGTCTTCAAGTATAATGCTAAACCTGCACCCACTTGTCCACCACCGGCCATCATTAAGATTGGCAATAGGTAGTTGATACCTTGACTTGGTCCGTTTGGATCGTTTAATAGCACGTGGATTGGAGTTAAGGCTTGGTGTAAACCAACAGATACGATTGGTAAGAATCCAGCCGCTAAAATGTAACCACCAAAGATTCCTAATTGTTCATATACGAAGTTTAATACTGTGTAAATACCTTGAGTTAACGCAGCGCCAGCAGGTTGGATGATTAATACTGATAAGAATGCGCCAATGATTAATGTTAATAATGGAGTCAAGAATGTTTTCAACATTGTTGGAATCACTTTGTCAACAGCGCGTTCTAAGTAAGCTACTACAATCCCCATCATTAATGCAGCTAATAAACCACCAGCACCTGGGTTGAAGGCTTTACCAGTAAATGGCATCAACACTTGACCAGCGTCTGTTTTTAATAGAAGTGGCATTGTTGTAACACCAAGTGACATACTTCCAGCGATTGCCCCAAGAATAGGTGTTCCTTTGAACTCACGAGCGGCATTGTATCCTACATATAAAGGTAAGAAGGTGAATAGACCCCAACCCATTGTACGAATGGCTTGGTACCACCATTCGAAGTTATATGCGTTTTGTGTTGTTACGTTAATAACGTTTGAAATACCGTTAATTAAACCAGCTGCGATAATCCCTGGTAATAATGGCACGAAAATGTTAGCGATATGTTCCAAGAAGCGTTGAACAGGGCCTCTATGTTTTGCTTTATTTTCTTTTTTGTTTTGTTTTGCTAAATCAGCTGCGTCGACTTCATCCACGCTACCTAATTCAATTCCTGTTAATTCCGCAAATTCGCGACCAACTTCAGTCACTTTACCAGGTCCTAAAACGATTTGAACTCCTTGTTCACGTTCGACAACCCCTAAAACTGAATCCACATCTTTTAATCCAGCCACATCCACTTTAGATGTATCTGCTACTGTCAGACGTAAGCGAGTCATACATGTTGCGTTACTGACTACATTTTCTTTTTGCCCGACTTTACTTAAAATTTCACTTGCTACTTTCTTTGCATCCATTTTATTAAGCCTCCTTATTTTTCATTGCCTTTACAATATTCATTTGATTTTCTTGAAGCAGTTTTTCTGCCTCTTTTGCCGAAATATGATGTATTTGAGAGATAATAGCGACTTTTAAATCAAAATCATTGTCCTCAAGAACACGTCTTGCGTCTTCTGGAGAAAGATCGGTAATCTTTGCAAGAATATTGGTTGCTCGTTGTTTCAACTTCATATTTGTCGGTTGAACATCGACCATATATCCTTTGAAGATTTTTCCTACTTGAATCATCGCAGTCGTCGTTATCATATTGAGAATGATTTTTTGTGCCGTCCCTGCTTTCATTCGAGTAGAGCCTGTAACCACTTCTGGGCCAGTAATCGCTTCGATACCAACTAAAGCGACTTGAGAGATTAAAGCGTTCGGAGAATTGGAAATCGCACCTGTGAAACATCCAACCGTATTCGCATAGGCAAGTCCTGCTGCGACATAAGGAGTGCGTCCACTCGCGCTAATTCCGATGACTACATCCTCTTTGACAAGATCCAAGTCTCTCAACTGTGCTTCGGCTAAGGTTTCATCGTCTTCGGCGCCTTCTATAGCGTTTCGAAGAGCGTAATCTCCACCTGCAATGATTCCCACTACCATCTCGGGTGATACACCGAATGTTGGTGGGCATTCGCTTGCGTCCAGAACACCAAGTCGACCAGAAGTCCCCGCGCCCAGATAGATCAATCGGCCTCCTTTCTCGAATGCTTGTACAACACCTGCTGTAACTTTTTCAATTTCTGGAATGCACTGTTCAATCGCATCAGTGATTTTCCTGTTTTCGTCATTCATATAACGTAAAATCTCACCAATTGACTGTGTTTCGATATCCTTACTTCTGTCATTGACTTGCTCTGTCATTAATTTTGAAATGTCATCCATTTTCTCCACCTCCTCTTAAAAATTCCACTAAAATTCATAATGAAATCGTTTTTCATAAAACTATTATACAGCGTTGTAAATTTTATTTCAATACAGTATAATGAAATCGGAAACAATATTTCTCGAAAAAGGTAGGGATTCTATGAAAAAGTTTTTAACAGCAACAGATAAAAAAATTGAAGAATTTATCGCCAAACACTCTGATGTTGTGCTTTCTTCGAGCATTCATGTATTAGCAGATGAAATTGGGGTTTCGTCTTCTTCTATTAGTAAATATATTAAAAAAATTGGGTTCCGTTCTTATTCTCGCTTCAAGGTGAATTTGGCGCAACAAAATTCACAATCCATCGATGAACAAATCGACAAGGATGACTCCATTAAAACGATTCAATCCAAATTAATTAAGACGGTTACGCGTTCTTATGAAATGACGATTGAACTAATCGACGACGACACACTTGACCGCGTCATTGACTTACTTAAGAACGCGCGTAAAATCTACACTTTTGGGGTTGGCGCTTCAGGGATGGTCTGTAGTGACATTTACTTTAAACTTAGCCGTATCGGTAAAAATATCGTCTACCACACTGACTCTCATATTCAATTAGCTAGTTTGAGTAACGCTACCGAAAAAGACTTAGTGATTGGGGTCAGCTACTCTGCAAACACAAGAGAAGTCACTGCAGCGTTTGATATCGCTAAAAAACGAGGGATTCCAACGGTATCCATTACCGCACAAGGAAACAACAATCTAGATGCTCTTAGCACGTATTGTCTCAAAGTTCCTCGCCATGAAAAATCGATTCGTTCTGCAGCCATTACCAGCCGTAACGACTCACTCTTCTTAGTCGACTTACTCTACTTGGGTCTTCTTCAAAAAGACGAAAGTCGTGAAAACGACATTCTAGAAAGCAGCTACAAGTTGACGCATGAATTGAGAAAATAATATTAAAGTCACTATTTCTCTGTAACTTAGAGCTCCACCCTTTTATGGGTGGTTTTTCTATAGCTTTTTAGGGGACAATCCAAACTGAAACTATTTATCTTAATCAATAATATGTATGAAAGGAGTTTTACTATGAGAATCGGAATTGATGGCGGAGGCACAAAGACAAAAGGAGTTTTATACAAAGATCATGAAATCGTTGATGAATATATTGGAGAGATGGGAAATCCGATTGTAAACTTCGAGCTTGCAGTATCAAATGTAGTACAAGTTATTGAGCACTTACTCTCAAATAACAATCTCCAATATTCAGATATCAACTGTATTTCTATTGGTATGGCAGGAGCAGGGACAGTTGTCGAAAAATTGACCGATGCTTTTAGTAAAAAAATCTTATGTCGTTTCGTAGTTGATTCTGACCTAAAAATGAGTCATATTGCTACATTCAAAAATAACGATGGGAATCTATTCATCGCAGGAACAGGGTCTTCGCTTCTCTCAAGAAAAGACGGAGAATTTATTCAGAAAGGTGGTTGGGGGCACATTCTAGGTGATGAAGGTAGCGGCTACTGGATTGGAAAACAGATCTTAAAAACATATGTTGATTATCTAGATTATGCTGAATCTCCTTTAGATTTCTGTGAATTAGTTCCAATGCTGAAAGAACTCTTCCCTGACAGAAGCACCATTGTACAAACGGTCTATTCAGAACCAAAAACAGAAGTTGCAAAACTTGCTAGCTTTTGCAGCACATATGACGCCAATTACTTTTTACACACTCTCGCTCAACAAGCTGGAAAAGATATCGCAAGAACACTATTATCTTGTAACAATGAAACTATCATTCCTGTCGCTTTTGAAGGAAGTGTCGCTAAGAAAAATTCCACAGTACTGAATAGTTGTATTTCTGCAATTGAGTCTTCTCAAAAACGTTTAAATATTATTCCCTCTAAATCGGCAACGGAAAGTGTCTTTTATTTATAAAAACAAATGCCTATTGTGAAAATTCACAATAGGCATTTTTGTTTTTTTATAAAGTTGGATAGGTAATTTGACCTAATATGACACTCTTCTTTGCGCCAGTGGCAGAAGGAACATTAGATGGTCTTCTATGGTACGTTTGATTCCCTAAAATCACGAATGCCAATGCTTCTTTTGCTTCAGAAGAAAAACCATGTTCTTCTTGTGTAATCACTTGAACTTCTGGCATCTCTTTTTGGATGAGCTCAAGTAGATAAGAATTATAGGCACCTCCGCCACCAACAATGCACTTCTTCAAATCATATGCACCAATCAAATGTTTCTTATAATGATATGCAATCGAATAGGCCGTAAACCACGTTAACGTATGAATAATGTCGTTCGCATCATTAGAGCGATACTTTTCAAGAAGCCCTCTTGTAAAATGTTCTCCAAACATTTCTCTACCCGTGGTTTTCGGAAGATCCATCTTAAAGTAAGGATGCTCTTTTAGTTCTTCTGCCAGTTGCGGTATCATCTTTCCTTGTCGAGCATAAAATCCATCCTTATCATATTTCTCTCCATAGAAAGTTCGAACAGCTTCATCAATCATCATATTCCCTGGACCCGTATCAAAAGCAATGACTTTTTTCTCATCTCCCTTTTTAGGAAGAACAGTCACATTTCCAATACCTCCGATATTCTGCAGCGCCACTGCTTGATGATCTTCACCATATAGTAAAGTCTCACTATAAGGAACTAAAGGTGCTCCTTCCCCACCTACCGCCATATCCATCACGCGGAAGTTTGAAATCACATCTGTTTTACATTCATTCGCAATGATTGCCGCTTCTCCAATTTGTAATGTACTTGGGACATAATCATCATAAGCTTTCGGAATATGGAAAATAGTCTGTCCATGACTTGCGATAAACGACAAATCTTCTAATTGAACATTGGACTCTTTGCAAATACGTTTTACTGCATCCGCGAAAAGATAGCCTAATTCAAAATTCAAAGAACAGATCAGATCCACAGGAATTAATTCTCTGCTACAGCATTTTCTAATTTTTGTTCGTAAACTTTCCGGAATATCTACCGTAATAAAGTTTAATTGTTTTACTTGTGTGGATTCATCGTACCCAGTAATTTCACAAAGGACCGTATCCACACCATCTAAAGATGTTCCAGACATTAACCCTACTGCCAGCATTATTGAACCTCCTTAATGAATTGTCGTGTTCTAACAAGCAAGTCTTTTGTAATATTAAAATCTTTCTTCGCAATTCCGTAATACAGTAAATCGGTAATCGTTAATAAACTATTCCGAGAAGTGATAGAACCTAGACGAATTTCTTTTTCTTCCACTGGAACAAACAATCGGATATCTGACAATGTTGATAAAGTCGATTTTAAGTTATACTTTGTAACTCCTACAACTTTAGCTCCAAGTTTTTTTGCAACTTTGGCAATCGAATTTACGGATTCTGTCTCGCCACTATAACTAATGACAATAACAACATCGCCTTTCTCTAGCTGTGCTACACGTGCCATTAATGTATGCAAATCACGATCGTATATGATTTCTTGATGGATACGTGTCATTTTATGATAGAAATCTAAACAAACAATACTGCTTCCGCCAACTCCTAATAAATAAACTGTTTTTGCTTCATTAATCGATTCAATTGCTTTCTCTAAAGCATGATAATCAAGTAAGGCAAAGGTTTCTTTGATATTCTGAGTTAACATATTTTCTGTTTTTTGAAGTAACATCATCAAGGAATCGCTTGAGTTTAAAAAGGTCTCAATATCACCTTCATCTAAACTATCTTTTTCTTTTGCTAATTCTACTTTAAACGCTGGTAAACCTTTATACCCCATTTTCTTTGAAAATCGAACCCAAGCTGATGCTGATGTTTTTGTCAGCTCCCCCAATTCTTTAGCATTAGAATCTAACACTATTTGTTTATTTTCAAAAATAAATTCAGCTATATTACGTTCTGTTTCCGTAAAAGCATCGATCGAGCTTTTTATTTTATACAGCACACTCATATAACACACTCTCTTCAACCATTAAATAAAACATCATTTCTTTAACCGTTATTTTGTTCTTTATACTTTTGAATGAAGTCTTTATACCAATAGAAACTATCTTTCTTATATCGCTTATAACTTCCATTACCTAGATTATCTGCATCTACGTAGATAACACCATAGCGTTTATCCATTTCACAACTTCCAGCAGATACAATGTCAATGATTCCCCAAGCAATATAAGCTTCAAGTGGAACTCCATCTTCTAGCGCCAATTGGGCTTGCTCATAATAACTCTTCATATAGTCAATTCTATACTCATCATGAACTTCTCCATTTTCAGTCAGTACATCACGTGCGCCTAATCCATTTTCTGATACGATTACCGGCTTCCCATATCGTTCGTACACTTTATGTAATGAAGTTCTTAGCCCAACCGGATCAATTTGCCATCCCCATTCACTGGCTTTCAAATAAGGATTCTTAGTAGAAACTACCAAATTCCCAGCTGTTTTATCTGCTTCTTCCACAGTAATTACAGATGATGTATAGAAAGAAATTGAAACAAAGTCGCAAGTATTCTCTTTTAATAGTTTCTTGTCCTCATCCGTAATGTTTAGAACAATATTTTTGTTTTCAAAGAAGGTTTCTGCATAATATGGATACTCTCCTTTAGACAAAATATCCATGCAGTACCATTGGTTCATTTGCTCTTCAAAAACTAGTTTTAAATTATCTTCCGGTCTACTAGTTAACGGATAATAACAGAAACAAGCAATCATAGATCCAAAACGACCGGGGAGTTTCATTTCTCTAGCTAACTTAATCGTTTTTGCACTTGCAACAAACTGATGGTGTAAAGCTTGGAATACATCAGATAAATCAAACCCATTTTCACCTTTCAACAAACCAACACCATTGAATGGGCTAAAGTACCCTGCGTTAATCTCGTTAAATGGCAACCAATATTCGACTAAGTTCCCCCATCTTTCAAAAACAAAGGTAGCAAAACGCATGAAATGCTCGATACATTCTCTTCCTTTCCACCCACCGTACTGCTCTACCAAATAAATCGGCATTGCATAATGATTGAGAGTCAAAAAGATTTTAATTTTCTTTTCTGTTAAGAGATTAAAAACTCGATCATAATAAGCGACCCCTTCTGGAGAAGGTACTTCTTCTACTCCATTTGGAAAAAGTCTTGCCCAACTAATAGAAAACCGATATAAATCTAACCCTAACTCATCTAGGTATTCAATATCTTCTTCCAAATGTTCAAAACCTTTTGTCCCGTTTCTGAACGGATAATACTTGCCGCTATCCAAGCGTTTAGCTTCTTCAATTTTTTCTTTCGTTAATAATCGTGTTTCTTCTGTTGCGTTCGAAGTTCGTGGTAAATACGCACGGCAATCTTGCGTATCTAACCCTTTCGAGTCTGTGAAACCACCTTCATATTGGCTAGAAGCGGTAGCTCCGCCCCATAATATTCTTTGCTTTTTATCCATTATGTTTATCCTAATCTAAATTTAAATTTTTGCCATGGTTTTAATTCGTCTAAAATAAAGTGTTCAATATCCACTACTTTTCCGACAACATTTGTCTTGCCTGAATTTTTCATATCCTTCAAGGCAATTTGCAATTCTCCAGCATAATGACCGTATTCACTACTTTCGATGATAATATCCCCTCGACGGATCTTATCTGTAGCGTTAAACACTTCAAAACGATGCCCTTTATACTTCACACGACTCTGTGTTGAACGAATAAAGTAGTCATTCTGATCTCCTCTATTAAAGTGGAATTCCTCTAACACAATTTTCTTTTCAATTTCCGGAATTCCCTCCACGAGTTCAACATCAAAAGTTACCAAATCTAAATCAAGTCCTTGTAAAGATTTTAATTCTTCGTCCGTTGGATAGCAGTTAGAAATCAGAATATCATCCACTAATTCCATCGCAATATGGTGTTTAATTTGTACATCTAATGGTAATTCACGATGAAGTTCTAAAGTTGGCAAGCCCTCTGTTGTTGGCCAAGGTCCAAATGCATTTTTATCGCCACAAGTAACAAATGCTGCAGTTTTTAATCCATACTGATTAAATCGTCTCGTACATTCTTTATAGAATTCTAAGTTCAAACCTGAATAGCGGTGTGGGTAAAAATTATGGCAGCCATACAATTTATATTTATTTGGTCTGTAATCCATAATCGTATCTAATGTATGCACGTTATTACTCATGTTGATTTCAATAATTAACCCTTGAGGATTATACGTCATAATTGACTCTTCTAACCCTGAAAAACCTGCATCTAGACGAATTCCATCCGCTCCAATTTCTTTAAAGAAAGATAAATCTTTATACGAAATATTCAGTTCCCCAAACACTCGAGGCGAAACGTCTACAATAACTTCAAATCCAAGCGAGTGTGCATATTCATTAATCTCAGTAAATTCTTTTTTAATTTCTTCTGCTGGTTTATTCACAGATAATAAACACGAAAAAATTCTAGAAAAGCCGAACTCACTTGTTTTTTTTAGATAACTTTTAATTTCAGCTAGAGTGCTTTTTTCAGGATAAATTGATATACCTAATCGTCTCATTCATTTTCTCCTTACTCTTTTATACAGAAAAGCCCTGTTACTAGAACAGGGCTTAGAACTTCATTCTTATTGCTCTTGCTCTTGAGCTAGTAATGATTTGTCGTACATTGCAAAGAATGGATAGTAAATTAAAATTGATAATAAAATTAATACTACGTTTAATACAATGGCTCTCCAGTCACTACCTGTAGCTAGGAATGCTCCAATTGGTCCAGGAAGTGTCCAAGGCGCACTTGCAACCACTTTGTTTACTAAGCCTGTAGACATTGCAATCCAAGTTACTACCCCATTTGCTAATGGTGCTAAAATAAACGGAATGATTAATTGTGGATTTAATACAATCGGTGTACCGAAAATTAAAGGTTCATTGATGTTACATACTGCTGGAATAAATGCTGTCTTACCGAGAGATTTACCATATGCAGATTTTGAACGCCAGATTAGTAAGATAGCTAATCCGATAGTAGCCCCAGAACCACCAATCATTACAAACCATTGATAGAATGGTTCAGCTGCAATATTAGGGATTGCAGAACCGTTCCCAAATGCAGTAGTATTTTCTTCTAACAATACTAACCATAATGGTCGTGCAAGAGATCCGACAATTGACCAACCGTGGATACCAAATGACCAGAAGAATTGTGATAAGAAGATTACTACAATAACAGAGAAGATTGAATCTGTCGCTTGTACTAATGGAGCAACGATACTACCTACAATCTTATGAACATCAATACCGATGAACATTGTAATTGTTGAAACGAATAATAATACGATTACTGTTGGTGTTAAAGCTTCAAAAGAACGCGCAACTGATGCTGGCACTTGTGGTGGCATTGAAATCTTGAATCCGCTCTTTTGAGTGAAGCGATAAACTTCAACCGCAACGAACGCAGATAAGATCCCAATAAACATCCCCGCGGACCCCAGATTACTCATAGGGAGTACAAAACCTGAAGGCAATGAAGCTAAGTAGTTTTTCAAAGGTTCGCTAGTATCCGCTAAAGCTTTTACTTCTGCAGAAGCAGCTGGAATTGCTTTAGGAATGATAGTTAGTAAGTATGCTAATTCTGCTAAGATCCCACCTGATAAACCATCTAGATCATAAGAAGATGCTAGAGAGAAACCAATTCCAAATACCGCATAAAGTGTCATGATGTACATTGACACACGGTAAGGTAATAAGATTTTAGCTTGGTTTGCTTGAATAAATTGAGTAATTCCCCATTCTTTTGGCATTGAGTTTGGAAGAAAGGCAATTACTAAAAACATTGACGCAACGACAATAATTGGTAAAGTTGCAATAATACCATCACGAATCGCTCTTAAATGGCGTTGTTCTGCTAATTTTGCCATCGGTGTCGACAGCTTTGTATCCATAAATTCAGTGATTTTATCAAACATAAAATATCCCCACTTTCCTTATTAAATTTTTAATTCTTCTTTGATTTGTTGAAGCAATTTTGGTCCTCCTAATGGAGTGTATCCTTGTGGCTTAATGAGTAAGCATGGAACGCCTGCTTCATCTGCACTAGCTTTTAACACATCATAACGATGACGAATCTGAGGAGCTACAAGAGAAATTTGATAATCCTCTTTTACTTTCTCAGCAAAAGCTTGTGTTCCACATTCGTCCACCTGAATATCTAACCCTTCCTTAGTTCCTGCTTCTTGTAATGCTTTGGCAACAATTGCGCTTGACATTCCTCCTGAACAAACTAATAAAATTTTCATACCTTTCACCTCCAGTCTCTTATAAAATTACTCCAGTCATTACGATAAAATAATAAATAATTCCGATGACAATACTCCAAATACCACCAACCCACCAAAAGGCTTTAGTAATTCCTTTTTTAGAGTTTACAAAGTATTGAGAAAATGAAACTGAAAAACCTGCGATAAAACCTCCAATAATCACAAAAGGCCATTTAAAATCGATATGAATCAAATCACAAATTGCTGGAATCACAAACATTGACACTACCATTGCGGCAATAATAAGCAATACACTTTTATAACCAAACATCGGAATATCATAATCTGTGGTTCCCATCGCTGTTTTATATTGCTTTTTCTGGTCCGTGTTCTTAACAGTCCATTTTCTAAATTTAGCCATCGTTTTCTCCTTACTCTTTATGCTCTAACTTCCAAAGTCTTTCGTTCATTCGAATTACATTTTCTGCTAGAGTTCTTACTTCTATCGAAGTCATCAGGTGATCTTGAGCATGTACAAAAAGTACAGTAACTTCATTTCTTTCACCTGCAGCTTCTTTTTGAATTAAGTCTGTTTGTACTTGATGGGCTTTATTTAAAAATGTATCTGCCTCTTCAAGTAATTTTCTAGCCTCTTCAAAATTACCTTTTTCAGATTCCTCCATCGCTTCATATACTAAAGCTTTGGCATTTCCTCCGTTACTAATAATTTCGAAAATAATTAATTCCATATCTTGCATTAAACATCACCTCCTAAATATTGGATGGCGCGTTTAATATGTCCATCTCCATTTATAAGAGCTCCTTCAGCAGTCTCTTTATCCACGTTCATGATTTCCATAACAAGTGCTTTCTTTACATTATGGCCACTTGCTTCATAAAGTTGCTCTGCTCTTTCCTCATCGACTCCTGTCAATGTACGAATCATATTTTTGGATCGAACCACTAATTTTTTGTTTGTTGGTTTCACATCCACCATATAATTCTGATAAACTTTTCCAAGTTTAATCATGACACTCGTTGAAATCATATTTAGTATTAACTTTTGGGCTGTTCCTGCTTTCATTCGAGTCGATCCCATAATCGCCTCTGCACCAGTCACTGCCTCAATTGGATAATCCGCAACTTCTGAAATTTCTGCATTTTTCACACAAGAAATGGTTCCGGTCAATGCACCAACTTGTCGTGCATATCGTAATCCACCCAGTACATAAGGAGTTCTACCACTAGCGGCTAAACCGATGACAGTATCTTTTTCAGACAGGTGATAATAGGCCAAGTCTTTCGCCGCAAGTTCGAGTGAGTCTTCTGCCCCTTCCTGAGCGGTAAACATAGCGTTATCTCCACCAGCCATAACCCCAACAACTAGTCCTTTATCGACTCCGTATGTTGGCGGGCATTCAGCAGCATCTAATACTCCTAATCTTCCCGACGTTCCAGCACCAATATAAAACAGACGTCCACCGACTTTCATTCGAGTTACAATCTGCTCAACTAGGTTTGAGATGTCCCCTATACTCTCTTCAACGATTGAAGCAACCGTCTTATCCTCATTATTAATTTTTCGTAGGATCTCTTCCGTTGATACAGCATCGATATCTATGGTTCGGTGATTATTTTTTTCAGTATCTAACTTAATTAAATCTATCATCATCCCACTTCCTTCTGACATTAGTTTATCATAAAAGCGCTATCATTGAAATAGGGTTTTAATATTTATTTCACATTTTTAAAAAATAATTTCATTATTTTGTGTTAATCAATCTCAATGAACACAAAAACTCGAAGCAAATTTGCTTCGAGTTTTATTTTTTCATCGTTTCTTTTACAAACTGCAGTTGGTCCGCGTTGCACTCTTGCCCCACTTTATTTTTCAGATTCAAATGGAAGACATGTCCTTGTGGTTTCTTTTTCTCTCCATATTCCTTAAAGACAACTTCCACGCCCTTCTTCTCCAACACTTCCTTCAGGTGATACGAATGCTTTCGTAAGAAGTCTCCATTACTCGTTGTTAGATGAACAGGCGGAAAGTTTGAAGTTATATACTGCGCCGGGCTCATTTGCTTCACTGCTTCAACAGTTGGTTTTGCTCCAAGTAAATCCGTTAAAAATGGCGTCAACGCGCGCCCTTGTTTCTTCCATTCGGCTTCCATATCAAATACGCCACAGTTTAACAGCAAGCCTTTTGGAACGAATTTTGCATCTACTTTAATCCCAGGGAAACTGTTCGCATAAGCTTCGTTCAACTGAACAGCCGTATACGCCGTCGCTAAATGCGCTCCTGCAGAATCCCCCACAAAGAACAGGTTAGAAAGATCCAAACCATAATCTTCTGCATGGTCTACAACCCACTCCACCATAGCCCCGACATCTTCTAAAGGTGCTGGGAAAGTGTGCTTCGGCGCAAGTCGGTAGCTAGCATTCACTACCGCAAATCCTTGAGTCGCTAAATACATACAATACGGAGCGTATACTTTCTTATCTCCATATACCCAAGCACCACCGTGGATATTCAGAAGTACTGGCAATTTGACTTCCGCATCTTTTGAACGATAGAGATCCAGCAAATGCCACTTGTCACAGGATCCGTAAGATATATTTTCAACAGTCTTTACATTCGTCGGTGGAGCCCAACCCAAGTCTCGTTTTAAGTCCCCAATCGCAAATAACGTACGGACAATATGACTGGTAAGTGACATCGCTAAACCTCCTTTCCTGTTAACGTTTCTCGTTTCTTTCTAAAAATGGTGTTACTAATTCCATCCACTCCACGGGAAGATAAGTAGACAAATATCCATGATTATATCCCTTTGCTTCATACAAAGTACAATTGGGATGCATTTGTTGAAATAGTTTTGCCGATTCCTTCACGCACTTCATTTCCTTTTCTCCATAAATATAGAGAACCTCTGCTGACCTATCTGAAATCGCTGGTTTCAATTGATAACTGGCCATATAGGTGTTATAAATCGTTATTAATGTTTTCATCGGTAACCGTGGCATATCTTCCAAATAGTAGTTTTCTAATTCTTCCGGATAAGCCATCTTAGGATACATCTTTCTCATGAGTTTTAATTGCATTTTACATGCAGACTTACCGAACATCAACTTCCCAAAACATTTTACAAAGGCGATGCTAATTTTCGCTAGTTTAGGCTGTGGTATACATAGACTTCCGTCAATAATGGCTTTGTCAGCTATATGAGCATCTATCGAAAGTAGCTCCATAACAATTTGTCCACCAAGAGAGACACCACCTAGAGCAAATACATGTCCATCACATCGGTCTTTTATATACTCTAGAATTTCCTGTGCAGATTGCTCCGTGGATACATACTCCTTTTGGAACTCTTCTCCGTGTCCATCTAAAACTGGTAAAATCACATGGTATTTATTTGATAGAAGACGCGCTTGTCGCAAATAATTCCACCATGAATTCCCTCCACCATGAATCAATACAATATGAGGATTATGATTATCTCCAATTTCATGAAATCTCATCAAAAAGCTCCCTTTCCACTACCATTTCTTTTACTATTGTACCCCAGGCGTTCAAAAAACACATCATGATTCTTTTCAACAAAAGTTTTTCTAGATTTCATAGTGTATATCTCTGGATTAGGATAGTAGCACTTCGCGACCTCCCCATTAGTACACTTAATAATCCAATTTCATACAGTTTTTGCACAAGGAATTTTGTATTTTCTTGCGATGGCTATTAAATACGTTTTAGATTCTAAAAACTCTTAAACTACCTTTTCTTTAAATTCATTTGTATAAGCGTTAAATCCATCTCGGTCTTCAAATGCAGAAGGCCCATGTGTTTTATAATTCAAAAAATACATATTAAATCTTGCTGGTGCCGTTCTTAAACATATTCACTACGCAACTCACGAAAAGACACACTATATAAAAACAATTATATTGTGGTAGGTTTTTTGGCCAACTTAAAAATGCCCCTCTAAAGTAGTTTACCTTTTAGTATCTACTTTAGAGGGAGCATATCAGATTAAGCAACAATTAGTTGCTTAATCCCTGTCTAAAACTCTTCATCAACACTATTTGATAAAGAACCTTTTAATTGATGCTTATTTTGCTGAAGATAAAATTTCTTCTATCGTAGTTTCTCTCTCTTGGACTAAATCGTAAAAGCCCACATGAACACCCTCTTCATATAGCCAACATAAATCTGTCCCATATGGCGCTTCGAAAATCTCTAGCATCACTGGAGCAATCTCATAAATGGAATCAGCTCCTAGAACTTTGAAATTGGCTGCATCTGAAAGATATTCTTCATCATCTTCAATGGATAAAAGATTCCATCCATTCAATGGTGGGGTTATAGATTGATCACGAAAAGTATATCGAATTGGCTTGCCCTCAAGAATATTATTCGAAACAATAAAACCACCAAAATCACTATTATTAATCATTGTACTCCTCCATTCAATTAGGGATTAACAACATTGATGTAAAAAAACAAGTTAATTAACCTCTTAATTTGCCGTTTTGGCCAAGGTTTTCTGCTTTAATTTCTTGAATAATGATGTGAATGTGTTCTGTTGGCGCACCAGTGTGTTTAGAAACCACTTCTGTCACTTCTTTGACAAGGGCTTCTTTTTGTTCACGGCTTCTTCCTTCGATCATTTCAACATGAATAAATGGCATGGTTGTGCCTCCCTTCGATTCTAACTAGTTTATATAGTTGTTCTTTGGTTTTATTTTACTCCTAAATGGGTAGGAATGCTAGGTGGGGTGCTGAAAAGGACTCACACCCTGTGGAGTTGAACTCGGGCTCACAGGACTGCAAAACTTCGCACTGTGAAGTTTTGCTTCCTAGAATAGCCGCATAAGTCACTTGCGCTCGGGTGCATCGCCATATTTATACGCAACCGCTTCGACGCAGTGGTTTATTGACATTCTTTTCATCACTCATGATTCAAGAATGTCTAATAAACTTTGCGAGAAATCATTCACAGTGTGAAAGATTTGGAATTCAATAAAAGCAGAATGACTTCACACTGTGAAATCATTCTTGGCTTCTGTCTTTCTGCCTCACATCCTGTTTTTAGTCGGGTTCGGCTTCGCAGAAATGGCGTGCGTTTCCCCAAACGTACGCACGACTCGTACCGACTCCTTTGCGTCGTTCGGGTCCAACGTTCCATTTCTGAGCGCGAAGCCTCACACCCTGTATTTTTCTATTAAGGTTTTCATGGTTTTGTTTGAAAAGAGCACGGTTAGGATGACGGTATTCAATGGGAGCGAGATCATATTTTTCAGGATTCGCAGTGGCATGAAGGCTGCGAAGGCTTTCCCTGTCATCATATACACCCAGATTGAATTCAAGCCGAGGTTACAGAAGATGGTGACGAGTAATACTGCGAGTCCGATTTGTTCCCATCTGAGTGGTCTCTTATATAAGAAGTATCCGTAGATGAGTCCTCCGACAAGAGCTGTGAAGGTGTATCCGATGAAGAATTGTCCACTCTCTCCGCGGAAGAAGTTTCCGAGGATATCGACTAGAATTCCCACAAGTGCTGCACGCCACGGTCCAAGCATCACCCCTGCGATGGCTGCTCCGATAAACCCAAATCCGATTTGTACGTAGAGGCCGAATTTAATTGTCGGCAGCATTTCCATGACAAGACGAATGGCTACGACCATCGCCATCACTGTAATATCCAGTGTTCTTTTTCGATTGTATTTCTTTGTATTTTCCATATTAGCATCTCCTTTACTTGTAAAGAGTTGCTCCATTTAACTACTTCTATTTCTAGTGTTGTTTAAATGCAGCGAATGCGACTAAATTACCGCAATGTTTCCATTTTCGTCCCAGTGGCAACATTCCATCCGCCGGGCACTTAACGCAATAAAGTCTACTCTGATTTTAGGTTCTAGAAAATTTAGTTCCTACTTTCCATGAATCTCCTTTCTTACTCTTGGTTAGAATACCTGTCCTTTCTTGTTGCGTCAAGCAAACATGATTTTTCTTCGTTTAAACCGTCCAAACCTGAATGAAAACTTGCTTCCAATTATTTTCATAACTTTTATTAAATATTTCACTTAAAATTTATATAATGTTTAAGATTGATACCGTTTTCCCCAACGTGTATAATATTATTAACTCTCTTTACAAATAGAAAGGTTAGACAATGAGCAATGAACGTTATTTAATGATGGAATCCGATATTAAGAGCTTATCGTTTCAATTGGAATCTATCACAAAATCTAAATATGACAGCGACTGGCATAGTACGCTCCATACGCACCCTTTTACGGAATTATTTTACGTTGTAGACGGAAAAGGCGAGTTTAATATTCAAGGCCAACGTTTTCCTGTAAAACCAAACGACTTTGTCATTATCAATCCGCAAGTAGAACATACAGAATTATCCTCTCCAGATGAACCGCTGGAATATATTGTGCTAGGAATTAATGGGCTCTCCTTCTCAAACTTAACGCCCGTCTCGGAAGGTGGACATCCATTTTCATTCTTCAACTTGCGAGATGAGCAAAAAGACATCTTGCGTTATTTGAATGCGATGGTACAAGAGGCCACTTCCCAATCGATGAGCTACGAATTAGTGTGTCATAACTTATTAGAAATCTTATTAATCAAAATCTTACGTCACCAACACTTCGATCTTGAAGTCGGCAAACAAAGCAAGGCGACAAAGGATATTTCGTTTATCAAGCACTACTTAGAAACGTACTATCACGAAAGTATACAGCTAGAAGACCTCGCTTCGATGACGCACTTGAGCCGTTTCTATATTTCACACAGCTTTAAGAAAGAAATCGGCATGTCTCCGATGGAATATTTGATTGCCATCCGGATTAAAGAAAGCAAGATTTTACTACGAACAACGAATTACTCGATTTCTCAAGTGGCGGATATTGTTGGATTTACCACTCCAACGTATTTTTCAAAACAATTCCGTAAGAGTACAGGGATTTCGCCAACCGATTATCGGGAACAATATCAAGGAGTTCAGAAATGATTCGACAACCTAAGCGAGATGAACGACGACAAATCATCCCTCTGATTGAACTGATTATGCAAGATATGGAACTGCCAATCTTGGAACATACGAGCCCGGAAATGCTCTACGCGATGCTAGAAGAAGCCATGCTCGACGATCAGTTTCGCTACGGACTTAAGAACACCCTCGTCTATATTCATGAAGGAAAAATCGCAGGGGCCATCTTTGGCTACCACGGACACTTAGAAGACGCGATTGACGACCCGTTCCAC
The DNA here is from genome assembly GCF_001071995.1 of Streptococcus sp. 263_SSPC. Taxonomy (GTDB): domain Bacteria; phylum Bacillota; class Bacilli; order Lactobacillales; family Aerococcaceae; genus Granulicatella. The sequence continues at coordinate 4,187 of NZ_JVNU01000046.1, read as the reverse complement.
CGATTGTACGAGGATTACAATACCCCGCATCAAATTCCGCTCTACGAGGATAAGGAAACGATGCCTGGTGAATGGTACATCGATATATTAGCGGTCTATCCCGAATATCGTCGTCTTGGAATCGGCCGTAAATTATTGGTCGAAGTAGAAAACTTAGCACGCCAACAAGGGGCCACAAAAATCGCCCTCAACTGCGAGAAGGACAATACGAAGGCCTATCAATTATACGAAAAACTAGGCTACACGCCTGAGAGTGAACGCATCTTAAGCGGTCATCCGTATTACCATATGACGAAAACTTTATAAAAAATCCCACTTTGGACAAAATCGTTCAAAGAGAGAATTGTTAAAATGTAACTTATATGTTACATTTTGCTTTTTTACAAAACGAAAAAGAGACTCGAAATTTCGAGTCTCTTATTTTTGCTTCTATGATTATTTTACAGAGGCTTGACGGAGGTTGATTGTACGTCCGAATGGAAGTACTTCGAATCCGTCTACGTTTTCAGCAAGTAAGTAGCTTTGGCTTGCTTGGTAGATTGGAGCGATAGCCACATCATCCATCACGATTTTTTCAGCCGCAATCATTTGTTTGTAACGTTCTGCTGGCTTCGTTGCGTATGTTGTTTTCACTTCAGCAACTGCTTTATCGTAGGCTTCGCTTGAGTAGTTCCCGAAGTTGATTCCTCCACCTGTTACGTATTGTTCTAAGAAGTTTACTGGATCTTGATAGTCAGGTGCCCATGTTCCGAAGAAGAAGTCGAAATCATCTGCACGTTGTAATTCAAGACGGTTTTTCAATGGCACTGATTTAATGTTCAATGTCACGCCTGGTAAGTTCTTTTGGATTTGCGCTTGTAAATATTCGCCAACCACTTTCGCACTACCTGCATCTGACGTTAATAAGGTCACTTCGATTGTGTCCATCCCTAATTCTTGTTTAGCAAGAGCTAATTCTTTTTGCGCTTCTTCGACATTGTAGGTGAGTAAGTCGCCACGGTCTTCCACATAATCTTTCCCCGTTTCTGGGTTTTCAGCAAATCCCTTTGGAACAAGACCATTTGAAACGATTGAGCCGTCTTTTAACACGTTGTTTACAAGAGCCGCTTTATCGTAAGCCATCGCAATCGCACGACGGAAGTGTTTGTTTCCTGTGATTTTGCGTTCTACGTTGAAATTCATGTACCCCATTGTTGCTTTTGGAATAGCGTGATACGTTGGTTGCGTTTTATATTGATCGACGAATTGTTCGCTGATTGTTGTGTATTGGACTTGTTTTCCGTCAAATAATTGAACAGAAGTCGCTACTTCTTTCGATACATTCACAGTAACGTTTTGTAATTGAACGTTTGCTGCATCCCAGTAACCGTCGTTCTTCACAAGTTTCCAAGAAAGTTCAGAACCTGTCCATCCTTCTAATTTGAACGGTCCGTTTGTCACGATTGAATCTGCTGAAGAACCGTATCCTTCGCCTTTTTCTTTCGCCACTTTTTCAGATTGTGGTAAGAAACGTGACCCTGTTAATAATTTTGGTAAATATGGAGCAGGATTTTCAAGCGTGATTTCTAATGTTTTATCATCAATCGCTTTAACCCCTAATTCTTCTGTCGATAATTCGCCTGAACGAATTTTCTTCGCGTTTTTGAACACATCAGCCGATTGCGCCACGTGTCCTTCTTTAGGGTCTACTAATTTACGGTAAGTGTACACGAAGTCGCCTGCTGTTACAGGAGTTCCGTCAGACCATTTTGCATCACGTAATTTAAACGTATATACAAGGCCGTCCGCACTCACAGTTGGCTCTTCTGCTGCCATTCCTAATTCAACTTTATTGTCTTTAGTGACACGATATAATCCTTCAAAAATTTGCCCTAACATATCTGAGCTCGGTACATCATCGTAGTCCGCGCTATCTAATGTTGCTAATTCTCCAAATGTTGTAATCGTTAAACTTTGTTGATTACTTGATGTCGATGTTGAATTGCCACCACATGCAGCCAAACCTAACGAAATAAGTAGTGTCGTCATTAATAATTTGGTTGATTTTTTCATAACAATTCTCCTTTATTGGTTAATCCATCGCCTTTGCGATAGGTCCATCATAGCATGGATAACCTAACCACCAAAATTTAATGCCTAGGATGTGAGACATCGCGCCCAGAAATGGAACGTTGGACTCGAACGCCGGAAGGAACGTGAAACGTTCTGCAAAATCCTTCACAGTGCGAAGGATTTGGGTGTGGGCATTACAATTTGCATAAAAGTATAAATACCATAAAACATTGCCATATACATTCTTTACAGTTTTGACTTTTAACTCGAGTACTCAACACCAACTCCTCCCTTGCCTTTCCCACCCATCTCCATTACCATAGAACTAACAAGAAAAAGGAGTTTTCCATATGCACAAAAATCCCGTTCGTGGTTATAATAAACGTTTTTATCCCGGGGTGGCCTTAATCGTGGCGGCTATGCTTTGCCTTGTTTTTGCATTAACAAGACTAAACGTTCCATTATTACAACTACAAAATAAATATTTTAACCTCAATGATATCGTAAAAAATGAAGATTCCATCGTAAAGGTCACTGGTATTGATAAGCAACCTGTTCAATACTCGGACTTTGGTAAATGGTCACTGTATATCGTCTCTTATTTAGAAAAAGATTCTCATGGAAACGAAACGACACAGTACATCGGCTTGGAACTAGATAAAGACACTGCACAACAATTAATTGATAAGAAAAACACCTTAAGAGATCATCCTGAAAAAGTTGCGGGTACTTTTGTTGAGCCAGAATTCCACGATAAGAAAGTGATGGATTATAGATCTCATACCGAAGATGCGATGAAAAAATACATCAAGTTCCCAATTTCACGTCGTTATCAAAACTATGTATCGATCAAACCTGGAAAGGATACACAAAAACTCTTCCTAATTCTCTCCCTTATCCTCTTCATCCCAGGGCTAGCACTCGTGTATTCAGCTGAAAAACTTCATAAATTTGCGACGTACTACAACAGTCTATTTGCAGGATATGAGAACACCGAAGCGTTAGTGGCGAGTCATCCAGAGTTGAAAGGCAAACGTTTATCTACATTATTGAATAAAGTCGATTATATCGATGATAAATTAGGTGTGTACATCTATAAAAACTTCTTCTGCTCCACTGTAAAAGGCTTAGAAATTTATGATCTAAACAAAACGAAGGGCGTACACCACTTTGAAAAAACATTTTACCCTGAAGAAGGCGGCAGATTCATGAAGTCGTACCTTGTGTTCGCAACAAGTGATCCAGAAGCCGTGATTCGAAGTACAAAGATTCAAATTAAAAATATCGGCGAAGAGACCGATGCACATCTACAGCCATTCTTTGACAAATTGCGTCAAGATTTCCCAGCTATTGAGATTGAGGCTAAAAAAGAAAGTAAGAGATAAGGAGTCCGGTAGGATTCCTTATTTTTTTTAGCAAAAAAAATACCATATATGGACATGTGTAGTGCACCCCAAAAGTTAGACAGAAAATCTAACTTTCGGGGTGCTTTTTTATGAAATTAACTTATGAGGATAAAGCTCAAATTTATGAACTCAGAAAACAAGGAGTTAGCTACGCACGACTTGCAGATACGTTCGGTATAAATGCGAGAAATCTTGTCTATATGATTAAATTGATTGATCGTTATGGTTTAGAGATAGTAAAAAGAGGGAAGAAAATTTATTATCCTCCAGAAATAAAACAAGAAATGATTGATAAAGTCTTACATGAAGGTTTGAGTATAGAAAGAGTCTCTCTTGAATACGGTCTTCCAGGTTGTGCGATGCTTTATAACTGGCTCGCACAATACAAGAAAAATAAGTATACTATTGTTGAGAAAACAAGAGGGAGAGTACCTGAAATGGGACGTAAGCCAAAGAAAAAACCAGAAGAGATGACAGAACTAGAACGCCTTCAGGCTGAAAATGAGTATTTAAGAGCGGAGAATGCCATTCTAAAAAAGTTGAGAGAACTCCGCTTGAAGGAGGAAAAAGAGAAAGAAGAAAGACGCAGATTGTCAGAGAGTTAGTGTCAGAGTTTCCTTTAGATATTCTTCTAAAGATTATTAAACTTGCTCGTTCAACTTACTACTATCACTTAAAGCAGCTAAACCTAGAAGATAAGAATCAGGCCGTAAAAAACGAAATAGAAAC
>NZ_JVNU01000045.1 GCF_001071995.1 Streptococcus sp. 263_SSPC | reverse complement strand
TTGAAGTGCACCCCAAAAGTTAGACACAAAATCTAACTTTTGGGGTGTTTTTATTATGAAATTAACTTATGAAGATAAAGTTCAGATTTATGAACTCAGAAAACAAGGATTTAGCTACTCACGACTTGCAGATATGTTCGGTATAGATGCGAGAAATCTTTCCTACATGATTAAATTGATTGAACGTTATGGGTTAGAGATAGTTAAAAAAGGGAGAAATAATTATTATTCTCCAGAAATAAAACAAGAAATGATTGATAAAGTCTTACTCGAAGGTTGGAGTAAAGAAAGAGTTTCTCTCGAATACGGCCTCCCTGCGCGTGGCACTCTTCCCAACTGGCTCGCACAATACAAGAAAAATAAGTATACTATTGTTGAGAAAACAAGAGGGAGAGTACCTGAAATGGGACGTAAGCCAAAGAAAAAACCAGAAGAGATGACAGAACTAGAACGCCTTCAGGCTGAAAATGAGTATTTAAGAGCGGAGAATGCCATTCTAAAAAAGTTGAGAGAACTCCGCTTGAAGGAGGAAAAAGAGAAAGAAGAAAGACGCAGATTGTCAGAGAGTTAGTGTCAGAGTTTCCTTTAGATATTCTTCTAAAGATTATTAAACTTGCTCGTTCAACTTACTACTATCACTTAAAGCAGCTAAACCTAGAAGATAAGAATCAGGCCGTAAAAAACGAAATAGAAAC
>NZ_JVNU01000044.1 GCF_001071995.1 Streptococcus sp. 263_SSPC | reverse complement strand
CTTCCAAGCTGTTGTCGCGAGTTCGATTCTCGTCACCCGCTTTATATTTAGGGCCTATAGCTCAGCTGGTTAGAGCGCACGCCTGATAAGCGTGAGGTCGATGGTTCGAGTCCATTTAGGCCCATTAATAACATTGTTATTATCAGAAAAATAATAAACTTGGATGATGGGGAAGTACTCAAGAGGCTGAAGAGGCGCCCCTGCTAAGGGTGTAGGTCGGGAAACCGGCGCGAGGGTTCAAATCCCTCCTTCTCCGTTTTATTATTTGCATATCCTGGCCCGTTGGTCAAGCGGTTAAGACACCGCCCTTTCACGGCGGTAACACGGGTTCGAGTCCCGTACGGGTCATATTTGGAGGTTTAGCTCAGCTGGGAGAGCATCTGCCTTACAAGCAGA
>NZ_JVNU01000043.1:2220-2339 GCF_001071995.1 Streptococcus sp. 263_SSPC | reverse complement strand
GTTACTGGAGCTGCCGTCGTTGGAGCTTCTGTTACTGGAGCTGCTGTCGTTGGAGCTTCTGTTACTGGAGCTGCTGTTGTTGGAGCTTCCGTTGTTGTTGGAGCTTCCGTTGTTGTTGG
>NZ_JVNU01000043.1:0-2120 GCF_001071995.1 Streptococcus sp. 263_SSPC | reverse complement strand
GTTGTTGTTGGAGCTTCTGTTGTTGTTGGAGCTTCCGTTGTTGTTGTTGGAGCTTCTGTTGTTGTTGGTCCCGCCTGCCAAACACGAACATAATCCACAAGCATATCAGAACGAGAACCATCTCGATAGCTGTCAATATATTTAGTCGCATCACTGTAATCACGACCACCAGGAGTTCCATCTTTTAGGAATGAGCCTCCGACCATATGACTCAAACGTAATGTCATTCCATTTTCAGGGTCAATTAATGGGTTTGGATCTTTAATATTTGAAACAGTCTCCTTAACCGGCTTACCATCGTAATAGAAAGTAATTTTATCCCCAGTTTTTAATACCCCGTATGTGTGGAAATCAGATTGTGTATCTCCATTATTATCGATACGACGTTGAGTTTGTTTACTAGATGTTGCATTCTCTGTTTTAGGCGTATGAGTATTAGCTTGTAAGAAACTTGGATCATATCCTTTTGATTCGAACACATCGATTTCACCATTGCCAGGCCAGTCTTTACCATTAGTCCCCGTTAACCAAAAAGATGACCAAGATGATTCACTCATTGGTAATTTAATACGAGCTTCAGTATAGAAGTCCCCTTTAAAAGATGCTTTTATTTTCTTTTTATCAGCAAAAGTATTAATGGCTCCAGATGTAAATGGGGCAGGATAAACCTCAACGTTCCCATTTTTATCTTTTCTAGTATTCGTTCTAGGAACTGTTTCCATTTTTTTTGTTTCTGAATTCCATTTTTCACGCGTTGGTGAGTAAAGTGCTGTTAGATGTAAAACACCATCGGAAACTGAAACGTTCTCTGGATTATCTGTATTATGCATTTGAGTTCTTGCAGCAGTATCGAAAGATGAATACGCATATGCCCATTTTGTTTCATCCAACTTATTACCATCAAACTCATCATGCCATACCATGTTAAAATTTTCTGGCACTCCAACTGGTTTATTATATGCAGGATCTTCATTACTTACGCTAGATTCGGCATATACTGTATTGGCTGGAACAAAAATTCCACTACCAACCATTAAAAGAGTCCCTAAAAGACTAACTCCTGTGACTACTTTATTTCTATTTCTCAAAATACGCAATATTATCCCCTCTTTCTTTTTTTACACTAGATTTAAATTATTTTTCAGCGCTACCTCTTCAAGATTGAAAATACAATCAAAACAATAATATATCTTGAATAATTCAAAATAAAATCACGTAACATACATATAAATTTTAATCTAATATTTTAGCGAATATCACTTTTTTAGTATACCACAATTAGTATTTTTTTCAATAAATTGGAACCAAAAATTTCTAAAACGATAAGAAAAACTGTTAATAATATCCCAAGTATTCTTTAAGATTATTGTTATTTTATAAAATTAAATTTCACATTGGCATTTACTTCTTTTTTGAATATTTGTATTTATGTACTTTAAATTTAAAGATATGAGAAAAATTACAATTAGAGTTCCTTTTTCATTCATCAATAATATTACAAACCTTTAAACAGCCGTTTTTTAGTAATATGATTTGGAGTTATTTTTGACCAACTCATATTACCCGTATTTTATTATTAGCAATACATTTCAGAGTACTATTATTTTTAAAAAGAATAATCCTATATACACAAAATATTTTTTTAATCTTGTAAATAACATCTCTAATCTTATCTTAGAGTAGCAATTCCAATTTCGGGCATTATTTGATAATTCATAATCCATAGAAGACTTGCTTCCTTTTTCTTGTCACCTATTTCATATTTTAAATGTAAAATTCTAACTCTTCGACTTTTCAATATTACGATCTTACAATTCGTAGTTTTTATATCCATTGTACTCCCATAAACCATTTAATCGTTTAATCGATAGTTCTAACAAATATGAGATTTTATTATATTTAAGCTACTGAAAACTGAATAAAAATCCCCTTTACCGGGAATCCAGCAAAGGGGAATATTTCTTATTCTAGTTAATTTATTTATCTTTATTTTTATAGAGATAAATCAAATTATGCTTTCTTACGAGAAACTAGAATCACTGTTCCAACTACTACTAATAATCCAGCAATTACTACTAAGAATGAGTTAGCAGTACCAGTATTTGGTAACTCTGGTCCAG
>NZ_JVNU01000042.1 GCF_001071995.1 Streptococcus sp. 263_SSPC | reverse complement strand
ATTCCTTGTATTTTTTTAATATTTCTAATTCAACTTCTTTTCTTCGTAATTCTAATTTTAATTGATCGATTTCAGAAAGTTTAGCCATTCCTTTTTCATAAGAATATTGTTTACCCACCTGTTGGTGGAAACGATGTGTTTCTCCATTTTTATACCATCTAAACCATGTTTCTACTTGCGTTTTGTTTTTAATGTTTAACTCCTGCATTACTTGTTTTGTACTATATCCCTGTAATTTCATTTCTACGGCTTTATTTTTAGTATCGGCTGAATAAGCAACACGATTTTTAACCATAAAAAGACACCTCCATGCGTATTTGATAATATTGTACCAAATCCAACTTGGAGGTGTTTTTATTTAATTCTCATTTACGGGGGTCAGTGCCATACTACATTCCTTTTTTCCTTATATTTATCCCCCAAAAATGGAGGCAGAACAAGAAAATGCTTCTTATCCAGTCATGTAGTCGCGTTGAATGCACCCACAAAACCGTTCTCGCAACTTCAAAATGAATGGCTCTAAAAATATACGTTAAAATACAAAAGAATCCTTGGATTTTATAGTAATAAGAATAGCGATTGTAACCAATGTGAATTAGAAAGAGTTGGAGATTCTCTCCTACTCTTTCTTTGAAGCTTGGTAGGCGTGAGACCAAGGCTCACGCAGGTACAGCTATTCTATTTACTATAAATAAATCCAAAGGATTCTGAAGGATTTTAACAAATCCCATTTTTTATTTCTTTAACAGCCCTTCACTTTGTAAGAAGTTGCGAGCGACGGTTTCTGCGGATTGGCCTTCAACTCCCACTTCATAGTTCATGCGACTCATTTGTTCCGCCGTAATCTTTCCAGCTAAGACATTAAGCACGCCTTCCAATTCCGGATGTTGTTTCAATAACGCTTCCTTCATTAAAGGTGCGCCTTGGTAAGGTGGGAATAATTGCTTGTCGTCTTCTAGCACCACAAGGTCATAACGCGTGATTTCTGCGTCCGTTGAATACGCGTCGGTGATTTGAATGTCACCCGATTGAATCGCTTGGTAGCGAAGGCTTGGTTCCATCGTTGCGACGTTGAGGTTCAATCCGTATACCTTTTGAAGGCCGCGGTTTCCGTCATCTCGGTCATTGAATTCAAGTGTGAATCCAGCTTTTAATTGACCTTCGACTTTCTTCAAGTCTGAGATGGTCTTGAGTCCGTATTTTTCAGCGATGGCTCTTGGGACCGCGACGGCATACGTATTTTGGTATTCCATTGGCTTCAAGTATGCCAAATTGTCTTGCTTCAAGATGCCATCTTTCGCCAATTCGTACACTTCTTCTGGATCATGCGATACTTTTGGCGCTGGCTTCAACAAGCTCTCCGTAATCGTTCCTGTGAATTCTGGGTAAATGTCGATGTCCCCATTCTTCAAGGCTTCATACAAGAACGTTGTCTTCCCGAAGTTTGGTTTCACTTCGACTTTCAGCTTCGTATTTTCCTCAATTAAGAGTTTATACATATTCGCTAAGATTTCTGGTTCAGGTCCTAATTTACCAGCGATGATAAGGGTTTGTTGGCCCATCGAAGGCATCATCCCTGAAACAAAAGACGCTCCGAGTCCGGCAAATAGGACGATAAACGTTGCGAAAATCGTTTTTAATTTGGCATGTTCCATCCATTTCAACAATGTACTAAACGCAATCGCGAGAACGGCTGAAGAGATCGCCCCGATTAAAATCAAGCTGGCGTTGTTGCGGTCAATTCCAAGAAGGATGAAGGAACCGAGTCCCCCTGCCCCGATTAACGCTGCAAGAGTGGCTGTCCCGATAATAAATACCGCTGAAGTGCGCACTCCTGACATGATGACAGGCATCGCGATTGGAATCTCAAACTTCTTCAATCGTTCCCACTTCGTCATCCCAAAGGCAACTCCCGCTTCTTCCAAGCTTGGGTCAATCCCCTGTAGTCCCGTAATCGTATTTTGTAAAATCGGGAATAAGGCGTAAATCACAAGAGTTGTCAGTGCTGGGACCGTTCCAATCCCCATAAACGGAATAAAGAGCCCTAATAGCGCAAGAGATGGAATTGTTTGGAAAATCCCTGCCACTTGAAGAACAAATGCCGCAGAGCGCTTGTGTGAGCTTAAAACAACGGCTAGCGGTACGGCCACGACAATCGAAATTAATAACGCTAATAGCGAGAGTTGTAAATGTTGCCCTAGTGCCACTGTCCAGTCGCTAAATCGCTCTTGGAAGGTCGTTACAAGATTATGCATGAACAGCACCTCCTTTGAACAATTCTTGGACAAATTCCGTTGCAGGATGCTCTAAGATTTCTTCAGGACGTGCGACTTGCTCGATGGCTCCGTCTTTCAAGACTGCAATACGGTCACCCAACTTCAATGCTTCGTCTGTATCATGGGTAACGAAAATCGTCGTCATCTTGAACTCTCGGTGCAATGCTTTCGTAAGTTCTTGTAGTTGCTTACGAGAAATCGCATCAAGAGCTGAGAATGGTTCGTCCATGAGAAGCGTCATCGGTTCTGCAATAATGGCTCTGATAATCCCAACACGTTGTTGTTCCCCACCAGAGAGTTCGCTTGGAAGTCGTTTGGCATAATCTTCTGCTGGAAGGCCTACCTTGTCGAGTAATTCCTTTGTTTTCGCAGCGATTTGCTCCTTCTTCCACCCTTTCATTTCAGGGATGAGCGCGATGTTTTCCGCTACCGTTAAGTTCGGAAACAGTGCGATTTGTTGAAGTACATAGCCTGTCTCTAAGCGTAATTTTCGTTGGTCATGTTCCTTGATTCGTTTTTCATTTAAATAAATATTTCCATCAGTCGGTTCAATCAACTGATTAATCATCTTTAACATGGTTGTTTTCCCTGAACCGGATGGCCCCACTAACACCATAAATTCGCCGTCGTTAATCGTAAGGTTCACGTCTTTTAAAACGAGCTTTGCGTCATAACGTAAGGCGACATTTTTATATTCAATCATACTAACCCTTCTTTATTTAATAGATTTATACTCCGCTTCTACTCCCTTTTGTACAGCGGGACGTTTGGCAATTCTGTCTGCCCATTCGTTTAAATGCTTGTAGCTTTGTGCATCAAGGAACTCTGCAGAATTTTGATACAAGTGTCCTTGCACGAGGCGTCCGTACCATGACCAGATGGCAATATCAGCAATCGTGTATTCGTCTCCTGCGATATATGGGCGCTTCACTAACTCTTTATCCAGCAAGTCTAATTGGCGTTTCGCTTCCATTGTGAAACGGTTAATGGCGTACTCGATTTTTTCTGGCGCGTAGTTGAAGAAATGTCCAAATCCGCCACCTAAGAATGGTGCTGCTCCTGTTTGCCAGAAGAGCCAGTTTAAGACTTCTGTACGTTTAGCAGTATCTTGCGGAAGGAATTTTCCGAATTTTTCTGCTAAATATAACAAGATATTCGCTGACTCAAAGACGCGAATTGGTTCATCTCCTGAACGGTCTAAGAGTGCTGGAATCTTCGAATTCGGGTTAATCGCTACAAAGTCGCTACCGAATTGGTCCCCATCCATAATCGTAATTTTGAATAAATCATAGGCTGCCTTGTCAACGCCTGCTTCGAGTAATTCTTCCAGCATAATGGTCACTTTAACGCCGTTTGGTGTCCCTAGCGAATACACTTGTAAGTCTGTTTCTCCGACTGGTAAGGTTTGTTCAAAACGCGCTCCTGCCGTTGGACGGTTAATTCCTGAGAACTTCCCTTGGTTAGAATCGGCTGCGCTCCAAACGCGTGGTAACTGATATTCTGTCATATGGTTTCCCCCTTGAGTTCTCTTTAGAATTATTTTAACATGACACATCCATTCTCTTTGAAACATCTGCTTATGAATAATTTCTCAAGAAAAATACCTTTCCAAAAGAAATAGCCACCGAATCATCGGTGACTACTGTTTTATAATGCATCCAATATCTCACTAATAACATCTTTCCATGTAATCCTCTTACGTCCATTAATCGTTTCAAATAGATGGTACACTTTCAGATGATTGTCATTGCGAAATACAAAATCGAAGCGGAATTCACGTCCGTTTGGAGAAATCGCATCGAACTTGGTTTTATATTTATCATGAACTGGGCTCACGGGATATTTATTAAACAGCATGCGACGCTCGTCCCCTGCTTCCCTGAGACAATTCTCAAGCTCCTCACAAAATTCCACAAACATCTGGTAGAGCTGTTCCTCGGAAAGTCTACGACTGCGAACGAGTGACTTACAGTCTGAAAATCCGCAGCGTGTCATATCGATGGCAAATGAAAATCCTTCTTTATTGATTCGATTTAAAAATTCTTCACGGTTCATGCTTGTCCTCCGTTGCTGTTTTCTCTGGCCCATTCGGGATTGCTATAATAGCGCACGAAGAAATGAGGGTCTCCGCCTGCTTCGTCCATTTTATCTTTAATGCTCACTTCTGGATGAGTGACTTCTCCTGTTTTTGTAAAATACTCTCCGATTTTACCCGTGCGATTTTGAAGCCCCCACGCCACATCGTTTCCTACAATCGCTGCTAAGAATCCATGACTCTCCACCAAGTCAAAGAATTCGGCTACGGTTAAGCTCTCTGGCACCTCGAATGTCATCTCATGATTGTATACATCATCTCCGGCACAAACCGAATTGCGATCGACAATAATTTTCATCTGGCCACTTCCTCTAATGAAATACTTGTGACTTCATTATACCATATCCGCATTTTATTCTCGCTTTTCTATCCAATCCGTCTGTAATTTAATCTATTCTTTACTGATTAAGAAATCTTTAAAAATGACTCTTAAAATCAATATATGTTTATAAAATAAAGAATATGTGTTAGTATATCCGTATTAACTTTTTTGGAGGAAACATATGTCAAAACAAAAGATTAACCGTTTTGTTGGATCTATTGGAGCTTTTATCGGTTTCCTTGTATTTATTGCTTATATTCCACAAATTATCGCAAACCTACAAGGAAGTAAAGGTCAACCTTTCCAGCCGCTTTTTGCTGCCGTTTCTTGTCTAATCTGGGTTATTTACGGTTGGACTAAAGAACCAAAAAAAGACTGGATACTTATTTCCCCTAATGCAGCTGGAGTCATTTTGGGCGGACTTACTTTCCTAACCTCTTTATAGTAAGAAATATGTTTTAATCGTAAACTGAATAGATTTATTTACAAAGGAATTAAGTACAATGTTTACTTAATTCCTTTTTCTATGCTCTCCATTTCTACAACAAAAAAGCACCCTGTAAATACAGAGTGCTGAGATCAAATTTAATTATAATTTTAAATTTTCGAATTTAGCTTTAATATTATTTTTGAATTCTTCGATTTTTTCTTTACGAGCCTCTTTACGTTCTGCTTTCATTTGAGCGCGAGCCTTATTATAAAGATCAGCTTGAACTTTTGCAGCAGCTTCAATTTCTTCTACTACTGATTCAACATTCCAACGTAAAATTTGTGTGTCGTATTTATTAAAATAAGCATTTAATACTTGCTCATCATCTTCTTGAACTAAAGCAACAAGAGCAGTTTCACCACTAACTAATTTTTGAGAAACTTGGTCGATTAAACCTTCTTGGACAGCTTCAACAGTATCGCCTCCGGCTAATCCGTATAGACTTCCAATTCCGTAACCAAATAATACACCTAATGGTCCCGCTAGCAGTCCGACAAACGCACCGATTAGGCCGCCTTTTAAAGCACCATCATTTGCAGAATCTTCAAAATCAAAACGATCTTTATCAGTAATATGACCGCCTTCATTTTTGATAACAGCAATTTGAGCGACTTTTGTTTTCTCAGTTTGCTTGAATGTTTTCAACTCAGCAAATGCCTGATAAGCTTCACTTTCTGTTTTGAAAATAGATACTACTAAATTTTCCATATTAATTCCTCACTTTCACTTGTGGATAGGTTAAGTATAATCTTTATCTACATAAAAAGCTAATCATTACTATTAAGTAGCGACGAGTATTAATTCGATTTAAAATAATATCGAAAAAATGATATTAACATTTTGAGGCTAGGGCTTCAACCAGCGAAGCCTGGGCTGTAAGCTACTAAAGTAGCAACATCCCCTTGCTAGGCCTTCGCCCTTCGCACCCATGGCTGTAAGTTGCTAAAGCACCAACACCCCCTGGCTAGGGCTTCGCCCGTCGCAGCCACATCCGTAAGTCGCGTTGCTCCAACGGCTGTGTCAACTGACCTCAATTCTCTACACAAAAAAGCACCCCAATAAATGGGATGCTAAAAATGTTAATTCATTTTAGAAAAACGATTATGCTTTTCTATCAATTGTGCTTTGGTACTCCGCCCCTGTTAATCGGTCGAATAGGAAACGACGATTGAAGAGCGTCACGATAAGGATGATTAAGAAGTACAATACGAATATGAGTAAGGTTCCTGCAAATAATACGAGGAATTCTGGTGTTTCTGCTTCAAAGTTAAAGACATCCATGAGTGTGAGTAATCCTAGCGGAATCCAGTTGAAGTACGCTGTGATGAGGATACCTCTGAGTACTGTACGAAAGGCTTTGTTGTCTTTGAACTCTACTCCAAATTTAAGCAAGGCGCTTCCGAGTGTTTTTCCATTAATGAGTGGCACTACGGCAAAATACAATGCAAACAATGCGGAAACTGGAATGGTTGTATTCAAGAAACTATAAGGTACGTAGACAATCGCTGCGTCAATGAGGAGCGACAACATGACGCGAATGCTCGATACGCGTGTTCCCTCCTCAAAGGATTTCTCATCAATGGCGTCTCTTGAAGGAAGAACCCAAACTGCAAGTTGGCCAATGAAGTACCCGAGTGCGCCACCAGTCGTGTTTTGAATAATATCATCGATGTCGCATAGACGGTAAGGACCTGGATATATGAAGTACAATCCAGATAGTTGAGTAAGCTCAAAGAATAAGCTGAGTAGCGCTGTTAATAAAATCGTCTTCTTGAAGCTGCATTTGAAATAATAACGCATGTAAATCCCAAACGGCACGAGCATCAATACATTGAATGCTGGGACGTAGAACGATGGATATTTCATCGAATCAAACCATGTCGATGGATCTGTCAGTACAAACGGGCTATCGTTGAAGAAGTCCGCTACAAACGAAAACGGAACGAGGTTTAATTTGTCTGTGTACGTCGTATGAACCGTCTCTGGGTCCGGAAGTGGCAAGTTCACTAATAAGTACGCCGCCAGTAAATATAAGATAAACGAATAAAAAATAACCGTGCGCAATTTATTCACCGAACCGTATTTTCGATAGTTTGCAATCATGTACGGAATGGTAATGACAAACGCTAAAATAGGAAATAAAATCAGTGCGATTTTAATGGTGCTGATATAAGACATAAATACTCCTCGACTAATAAAGTTAATATCCGCATTATACCAAAATACGTGCAGTGAATAAATAATTCGTACTAACAAAAAAGCACCCTGCAAATACAGAGTGCTGAAATTTTGTAAGTAATTCTTGTTACGTATTAACGTTTTAAGGCTTGCTTTGTTCATTTATGAACCGTTATCAGAAAACAACCAGAAAGAAAAACCTATACAGTTCATCGTCCTCAATCCTTGTCTGCTTCATTTTCTTTTGCGCGATCGTTTTGTAAATCTTTTTCAGAGAGTTTTTGTTCGATATACTTGTCAATGTTTTCGTAAAATTCCTTGATCGTCTGACTATCTAATTTTGCCGAATTGTGGAATTGCTTGACTTTCAATTGAACAGATTGAATACCGTAAGAGGCTTGTTTTTGGCGAATGATTTCTAATTCTTCTTCTGAAATCGGATCTCCAACAACCGTCAAGACCAATTCATTATTACTTGACTTGTAGACTTGATTAATGACCGTATGATTGGCAAACTCATTTCCTACAAACTGTTTGATCCCTTCTTTTCGCGCTTGATCCATCGTCAGAGTGACTGCTGAATAGCTGGCTGGAAGGACCAATAATACAATCAAGGATATCAACCCAATTCTCATTTTAATGCTTAGCTCATTAAATGAACTTAAGGGAGATTTTCTCATCATAATTCTTGTTCCAACAATGTTGATTAGCATGATAAAGACACAGTTGATCAAGAAAAGATAAAGAGCCCCAAATAAAAATCGTACATTTCCATTAGCTAAACCATAGCCTGCAGTGCAGATAGGTGGCATCAGAGCTGTTGCGATGGCTACTCCTGGTACGATATTGTTTGCTTCTTTTTTCCTTGAACCAATGAACCCTGCTATCCCACCAGCAATAGCAATGAGAACATCCCAAATGGTTGGAGAGGTTCGTGCAATCAACTCGCTACTTGCATAAGACAAGGGAGAAATCCAGAAATACAGAGTCGAGACAAGCAAACTGACCAACACTTGAGTCAATAAAACCTCTAGAGATTGCTTGATTAAACGCGTATCAAAAATAGCTAAACCGAATCCCAGTCCAACAATCGGTGTCATGAGAGGTGAAATCAACATGGCTCCTATAATGACAGCTGTTGAATTCATATTTAGTCCGATAGAGGCAATAAAAATTGCACACATCAAAATCGCTGTATCTCTCAATCGAACATGAAGGTCATCGTATAATTTCTCACGGTATTCCCGTGTTGAATAATTGGCATCATTTGTCCTCTCCTCTTTCCTTATTTAAATTGGTATAATAATTAAAAATAACAGCTGATAAACAGCCAAAAAATATGAGCCCATAAATCGTCAAGAAGACACTGGTAATCCTTCCAATCAAGGTCACAGCTAGGAGATCCCCGTAGCCGACAGTCGTCGAAGTCACAAAAGCATACCAAAGACCGTCTCCGTAATTTGTGATAGCAGGTTCAACTAGGAAAAGCACGCCTCCTGACCCAAAAACAAAGGCCACAAAACTCAGAGCAAACCGAGTAAAACCCGTAACCTGCATAATATGCCATAACATTTTTAAACGTTTCATTTGTTCTCCTTATTCATACTAGCTCCTGACCGAGCCGTTTTTTTCCAATAATCAAAGTGAAGATAGGACATGATCTCCATCAGAGAAAGATAGACAAACTGATAGATCTGATTTAAGCTGATTATCAACTGATATTGTTTGAAAAATGACTGGAAGAAAGACCAGATATGACTGTCTTGAATCAGTCCCTTCTTAATATCAGACAGGATATTAGCTAAAGCTCCCAAGGACTGAAACGGTAAATCCTTGACATTTATATAGATCCGGTCCACCACATCATTCAGACTTGTATCTTGGATGGCATGAAATTCTCCAAAGAGAACTCCTGCCGCTCCAAGAGTAGAAACAAATTCCACCAAATAATTTCTGAGGAAATTTTCTCAACCTTTTCCCATAATGTGTTTAGTGCCATCCATAACGATCCCAACCAGAAAAAGGAAAGAAAACAAGCAAAGAAATTTTGCCGTAAATCCCAAAAAGCTTCAAGACTTGGTGTTGTTGGTTTTTCTAACTCTAAAACCAAGATGGTCATAATAATTGCTAGAACAGCATCTGTCAATACAATTAATCTGTCTTTCTTCATCGGATTGCATCCCCTTTCTTTTTTGTAACATTCTATCTTATCGCATAATATTGGATATTCTTTCATAATCCGACTACAAACAAAAATAAACCAAAAAGTATGTCCCTATTATACTATATTTAACTCTAGAAGTATTCATCCATCTAATTAATAAATATATCATATTTCACAATAAGTGAATACTATCAAAGATTCATCCCCTTTCACTTCATCATGTAGTGTTGCTTAGATTTATCAAAAACAACCAAATTTGTATTAATTTCAAGTATCACCTAGTTACAAAAATTTGGGGTGAACAGAAAAAGCATCCCGTATTTTTGATACGAAATGCTTTCAATAAGTTTAAATAAGTTTTAACGTTTACTAAATTGTGATGCTTTACGAGCTTTTTTCAAGCCTGGTTTTTTACGTTCTTTCATACGTGGGTCACGTGTTAATAAGCCAGCAGCTTTTAACACTCCACGGAAGTCAGGGTCAACTGTTAATAATGCACGAGCGATTCCGTGACGGATAGCTCCTGATTGACCTGTGAATCCACCACCGTTAACGTTAACTAAAACGTCGTATGAACCTAATGTTTCAGTTAAGTTTAAAGGTTGTTTGATTACTTCGTGTAAGTAAGCAAATGGGATGTATTCTTCGATTGATTTTTTGTTAATTGTAATGTTTCCTGTCCCTGGTACTAAGATAACACGGGCAGTTGAGTTTTTACGGCGTCCAGTGCCGCGGTATTGTGCTTGAGCCAATGCTTTTTCCTCCTTAGATTAGTGATTGGATGTCTACTGCTACTGGTTGTTGTGCAGCATGTGGATGTTCAGCTCCACCGTAAACATGTAATTTAGTAAATTGACGACGACCTAATGAGTTCTTAGGTAACATGCCTTTGATTGATAATTCAACTAATTTACGAGAGTTGTTAGCACGTAATTCACCAGCTGTACGAGCAGTCAATCCACCAGGGTGGTTTGAGTGGTGATAGTAAACTTTATCAGTTGCTTTTTTACCTGTTAAGGCAACTTTGTCAGCGTTGATGATGATTACGAAATCACCTGTATCAACGTTAGGTGTAAATGTTGGTTTGTTTTTTCCACGTAAAATGCTTGCTGCAACAGCTGAAAGACGTCCTAATGGCACATCAGTAGCGTCGATAACAACCCAGTTACGTTCTGTAGTGCTAGCTTTAGCCATGTATGTTGTACGCACGATTGTTTCCTCCAATTTCTTTCTTGGTATTCTTCACATTGAGTTTAACGGGGCTCAAATGTGGATCTATTATCTAGAAAATAAAATTATTTTGCTAATGCTTCTTTAGCTTTGTCTGCTAATACTGTGAAAGCAGCTGCATCGTTAACTGCTAAGTCAGCTAACATTTTGCGGTTCATTTCGATACCAGCTAATTTTAAGCCGTGCATTAATTTGCTGTAGCTTAATCCGTTTAAACGAGCTGCCGCATTGATACGTGCGATCCATAATTTACGGAAGTCACGTTTCTTTTGACGACGGTCACGGTAAGCATACATATATGATTTCATGACTGCTTGTTTAGCTGTTTTAAATAATTTTGATTTCGCTCCGTAGTAACCTTTAGCTAATTTTAAAACGCGGTTACGACGACGACGAGTAACTGTTCCACCTTTAACACGTGGCATAATTAATTCCTCCTTGGTCTATCAGTCTCTTGCGACTGGCTTGAAAATGTAATAGTTTGCGTGCTGAATTAACGCATTTGACTTAATTGTTGTTTAATACGTTTGATGTCAGTAGCGTGAACCATTGTTTGTTTACGCAAGTGACGACGTTGTTTTTTAGTTTTGCCATGGAAACGGTGGCTTGTGAAGGCTTGAGAACGTTTTAATCCTCCACCACCTGTACGTTTGAAACGTTTAGCTGAACCACGGTGTGTTTTTTGTTTTGGCATGAGACTTTCCTCCTGTTACTTTTTTACTTATCATTCTTAGGTGCTAACATCAAGAACATGCTTCGTCCGTCCATTTTAGCCTTTTGTTCAACTGTTGCGATTTCAGAAACTTGTTCTGCTAAACGCTCGAGAACTTTTTGACCAATCTCTTTATGAGTAATGGCACGACCTTTGAAGCGAATGCTTGCTTTGACTTTATCACCTTTTTCAAGGAACTTGATCGCCGCTTTTAACTTCGTATTAAAGTCGTTCTCATCAATTGTAGGGCTTAGACGCACTTCTTTGATATTGATGACTTTTTGGTTTTTGCGAGCTTCTCGTTCTTTTTTCTGTTGTTCAAAGCGATATTTACCATAATCCATGATTCTGGCAACTGGCGGTTTTGCGTTTGGCGAAACTAATACTAGATCAAGTCCAGCTTGTTCTGCTAAACGTAAAGCATCGTTTTTCGTTTGAACACCAATTTGTTCACCGTTATTGTCAATAACACGTAACTCACGAGCGCGAATTCCATCATTGACCATCATATCTTTTGCTATGATATTCACCTCCAAGAATTTTTGAGAGAAAAAAAGCAAAAAAGCAACGGAAGTAATAGAATACTCCCGCTGCCAATGTCTTTTTAAAACTTGAACATTTCCTATCAGCCCAAGGACCAGTGTCAACTTAGGCGAGAAGCGGGATGCTTCTGCTTGTTTTCTCAACTCCAATAGTCTACCAAATAATAGAGAATCTGTCAACACATATCCCTTTACAGGTCACTATTAATTTTTCCTTTTAGTAGAATACCGTATTCCCTCACATTCGTCAACAAATCTACTCTTCTTTTCGTGTTTTTCTCTAGCGTGAGGAGTATAATATAGGTGAAAATTTGAGAAAGGAGGTGTACGCTATGGGACTTGCGAATCTTCAACAGTATTCTCTCACAAAACACTTTAAACAACGAGCCCTCGAACGCTTTGGTATCCCCGAAGAGAAATGCTTAAAGTGGTTTCGAGTTCAGGCACAAACCATGGAGTTATGTGACAATCCAAAAAATCAAGATCCACATCAACAACGATTTCAGAATGCCAATAACATTATCATGATTTGTAATACGGAAAATTTGACTGCTCGTACTTGCTTTTTGGCTGCGTCTTGTGACCGATTACTGTATGAACAATTTAAAACGGACCGTGAAATGCTGATTGCAACTTACCGAACGGAACTGGTCGGTAAGGAATCAGACGACATTTTACAGTCGCTTGAAACATTGCTTCGCATGACAAACGAAGCACGGTTAAAATTGTCAGTCGTTTCAACCGAGTGGATGAAAGACTTTAATACTTCTCTTCAACAGTTGCAGTCTAGTGTGGAGACCATGCAACAACATTTAAATTTGTTCAATTAGGCTAATAAACTCTACTCTTTATTATTCTAATTAAGCAACATGGGTGAGCCGATATCGACTCACCCTATTTAAATGGTTGTATGTCTATTGATTTCTCAGATTCCTTACGGATTTTTTGAAATCAATCAATTAGTAAGTGCGTCAACCTCTGCTGTTTGAGAGTGGACGCTGTTATTTTGAATACTCCTCAAACCAGTCTGTAATAGCTTTTAGACGCGCTTGACGAAGGTTTGGTAATCCTTGACGAGATAATCCGTGGCTAGACTGAGGGAATAGAATCATTTTTGTTGGCACGTTGTTTTTACGCATGGCCATATACATTTGCTCCCCTTGCTCTTGTGGGCAACGTAAGTCACTTTGTCCGTGTAAAACAAGTAATGGCGTCTTCGCATTTTTCGCATGAGCTACTGGTGACATTTCCCATAAGCGTTGTGGGTTGTTAATGTCATCAAGCAATTGTTTTTCCACGAAGAATGGGCCGATGTCGCTAGTGCCGTAGAAGCTAATCCAGTTACTGATTGAACGTTGCGTGACGGCTGCACGGAAACGGTCTGTGTGCGTTACGATCCAGTTCGTCATGAATCCGCCGTAGCTTCCTCCGGCAACGTATAATTGGTCCGCGTCGACTTCAGGGTGTGTTTCTAAGATGTAGTCTACCCCCAACATTAAGTCGTCGAAATCGTGGTTACCGTAATCGCCGAGAATACTCTTCACGAAGTCTTGTCCGTATGTGTTACTTCCGCGAGGGTTAATCATAATCACGCCGTAACCTTTTGCAGCGAGGGCTTGCATTTCATGGAAGAAGCTTTCTCCGTAAGCCACTTGTGGTCCACCGTGCACATAGAGAATTGCCGCGTGCTTGTCTGCTTTTTCTACTGGCGGCATGTACCATCCGTGGATATCCCAGTTGTCGTATCCTTTATAAGTGAAACGTTCAGGTATTGTCACGATGTGCTCAGCTAAGTACGCTTCGTTTGGATTATAAAGGTCTGTGATTTCTCCTGTTATTAAGTTTAAGCGCGCTAATACGCTAGGTACAGTTGTTGTTGAATAGATGATGAATAGCTCGTTTTCAGAGATGATTGTTGCTCCTGTGAGGTGTAAGTGTTCATCGAAGATTTTTTCCACTCGTCCGTCTAAATATAAACGGTAAAGAACGGTTTTGCCCTCAACGCTTGCGCAAGCTAAGAAGCTTTCTTCGTCAAACCATTGTGGCGCAACTCCTGTCACGGCTTGTTGGAAATCCGCCACGAGCCAGTCGCCCCATTCCACATCGAGGTCGGCTGTTAAGTTTAAAAGTTGCCCTTCTGCAGTTGGAGTGCTATCGAAGTTCACGATTAAGTCTGCTTGCGTCACGAATCCGTGCTCTCCTGAACTATATTGTAGGACTGCTCCGTCTTTTGAATCCAAGACATATCGATAAGACTCGTCTGTTCCAGCTTCAAGAATCGGATGAATATCGCCTGTTGTTACATCCACGTAGCACGCTTCTGCACTGTCTAATGTCCAGCGAACGTTTGATAAATCGCGGTCAACTACAAGCGTTGTTCCATGATGCAATACATCGCGGAGACTGATGGATTCTTTTGATTCGAATAGTGTTGAACTTTCTTTTGTAACGATATCCACTTTTTTGATTTGAGTGACTTCATCGTTTGGTAAGAAAGTTCCTCCGTCAAAACGGTACGTTGTTTTTTCCACAACGATTGGTTGAGGGAATTCTTCTTTCTTCTCTTCTTCCTCTGGTTTTGTAGTTTGGAAGACAATCGACTCACTATCTTTTTCCCAAACATAGCTAGACACGCCTTTTTTCTCTTCTGTTAAGGCGATGGCTTTCCCGCCATTAATCGATTGAATTTTTAGTTGTGGAGTCTTTTCTTCTCCTGCATTGCTGATGAAGCTAATCCATTTCCCATCTGGAGACACTTTCAGCGATGAATTCACTGTTCCTTCGTCTCCATATGCTACGTTGCCGTCAGCGGTGTACTTATAGATGGCTGTCTCGTACGTATTTTTCTTTTCATTCATTTTTGTTTCTGTAAAAAAGAAAGCATCTCCTGCCACAACAGGTTGCCCTACATTTTTCAACTCGAATAAATCTTTTTGTTCGATTTTCTTCATTCAAATCACTCCTTTTCAGTGTGTACCTTTCTAGTCTACTCTCATAATGAAAGTTTTGCAACGCTAAAAAAGCGTGACACTAGGAAGGCACTGACCCCCGTAAATGAGAATTAAATAAAAACACCTCCAAGTTGGATTTGGTACAATATTATCAAATACGCATGGAGGTGTCTTTTTATGGTTAAAAATCGTGTTGCTTATTCAGCCGATACTAAAAATAAAGCCGTAGAAATGAAATTACAGGGATATAGTACAAAACAAGTAATGCAGGAGTTAAACATTAAAAACAAAACGCAAGTAGAAACATGGTTTAGATGGTATAAAAATGGAGAAACACATCGTTTCCACCAACAGGTGGGTAAACAATATTCTTATGAAAAAGGAATGGCTAAACTTTCTGAAATCGATCAATTAAAATTAGAATTACGAAGAAAAGAAGTTGAATTAGAAATATTAAAAAAATACAAGGAAT
>NZ_JVNU01000041.1 GCF_001071995.1 Streptococcus sp. 263_SSPC | reverse complement strand
ATCGACATGTACTTACCGTACATTCAATTAATAAAAGAAATGTTTCCTAACGCAAAAATTATCATTGATCCTTTTCACATCGTACAAGCCTTAAATAGAGAATTAAATCGAACTCGGGTACGTGTCATGAATACGCATCGTTATAAAGACCCTAAATTATATCGAAAGTTAAAACATTATTGGAAGTTAATTTTAAAGAATCCTAATGAACTTCAGAACTATAAATATAATCGTTATAAACTTTTTGAAAGCTTCATAACAAGCAAAGGAATCGTAGATTATATCTTAGAAAATAATCCATCTCTTAAAAATGATTATGAGGTTGTACATTCACTTCGTGAATGTATTCAGGACAGAGATTATATAGAATTCAAGGAAACGATTGAAGCAGCTACGCAATTATACCTATCTCCTGGTTTAAAAAGAGTATTAAAGACATTAATTACTTACTTGCCATATATTCAAAATACTTGTGAGTATCCAACTAGAACAAATGGCCCCATTGAAGGAATAAACAATAAAATAAAAGTACTCAAAAGGAATGCTTATGGCTTTAGAAACTATTACCATTTTAGGAACAGGATTATTTTAATAACAAAAATGTTTGGCCCAAAACAAAAAGGAATTAAGCAACAATTAGTTGCTTAATCCCTTCCTAAAATTCTTCATCAACACTATTTGACAAAGAGCCTTTAATTTACTTCATTCATATAAATGGTTTCATAAAACGGAATTAATTCCTTCAATGCGTCCGCAAGTTCTTCTTCAATTCCGTCTTTGTTCCTTTCAAGAAGTACCGGTCTTCTTAAAATAACTTTACGGACCTCTCCTTCTTTTACAGCTCTTATTAGTTCATCTTTATTAGATACGTTTCCTTCGTATGCTGTTGCATTCTTTTGAAAATCAGATGCTACATATAGAACGTTACGATTAGGTTCAAACTCTAATACTTTATTTTGTAACCTCAGAGAGCGTTCGTTCATTTTACGTTCGATAAAACTCAATTCTACATATACGCCCAGTTTATTTTCATTATAAAACAACCGTAATGCAAAGGATGGATTTCCTTCATCTTGCCCCTTTTCAACAAAGTATCTCCAAAAAGCGGGTCTTGCCACTTGAGCTTGATTCATCCATTGACTAACTCGGTCCATGCGAAATGACTTAAAGTTCTTCTGAAACACTTCTGTTAACTTCGTGAATTCCTGTCTTGCATCTTGGCCAGCTTTCTTCAACTGTTCCATTTCTACTGCAATTTCTGGAAACTTTACGGGATTTTTATATTTAACTTTGTCATAAAGAAAGAAATAACCCATCTTTTCAATTGAAATCATAAATTTTCCTCCTGAATATGACTTTTCAAGCGGTCGATCATATAGACTCCCACATCAATAATTGGAATCCTTGAGAGTTGCTCTAATTCTTTCTTTACATATGGAAAATGTGTACATCCTAGTACGACAGCTTCAATCTCTGTACTTTCAAAATAATGGAACAAACTATGGAAGTCGAATTGCTTAATGATTTCCTCTTGTGGTTTTCCAGTCTCAATCGCTTTAACCAATTCTAGCATCGTCACGTCAAACACTTTCAAATTTGGATTTGCAATGTATAAGTTATTTTCTACTCCTGTTAGTCCATGAGAATTCGCGGCCATAACTGCTAAATAATCATGTTCGACGCCTAGTGTGCGATACATTTGCATCGGAGTAATCATAGGAAGTCTATATTCTTCTTGCAAGGAATCGAAATTCACAACTGAGCTTAGTGAGTTACAATACACAAATACAGCGTCAATCTCGTTTTTCAGCCCGTCAATCACACTTCTAATATATTGTTCTCTTTCTTCATCTTCTAACGCTTGAAAAGTCGTTTGTTCGACCGGATTTTTATAAATCGGAACAGAAATCGTTTGATCGAATCCATTTTTATTTAATAAATCAACGCCTAACTTCGTGTCCATAGGTGTTCCTGCCATCACAGCAATCCGCATACACATTTCTCCTTTATAAAAAAACAAGGATGAACTCTTGGCTCATCCTTGATTCAATAAATCATTATTTAGTTGCACGACGTACGTATGTACCTTCTGCAGTGTTAACTTCTAAGTATTCTCCTGCTTCGATGAAGTCTGGAACGTTAACTACTAAACCTGTTTCCATTGTTGCTGGTTTACCAGAACCTGTAACTGTAGCACCTTTAATTGATGGTTGAGTTTCAGTAACTTGCAGTACAACTGTTGATGGTAATGAAACCCCAATTACTTCTGAACCGTAGAATTGGATTTTAACTTCCATGTTTTCTAGGATGTATTTTAATTCTTGTTCGATTGTTTCTTCAGGAATTTCGTATTGTTCGTATGTTTCTAAGTCCATGAATACTCCAACGCCATCTTGGCTGTATAAGTATTGAACATCTTTTGTATCGATGTGTGCACGTTCTACTTTTTCATCAGGACGCATTGTTGTATCAACTGTTGAACCGTTACGAACGTCACGGATCTTCATACGCATTACAGTGTTCCCTTTACCTGGTTTGTGGTGGCTGATTTCCAACACTTTAATTAATTTTCCATCAAGAATGAATGTCATTCCAGCTTTTAAATCACTTACGTTAATCATTTTCTGACTCCTTTTGTTAAATTTTACTTTCTATTTATACCATATTTTAATTGAAAATGCACTATTTTCAGCATGTTTTTCAAAATTATAAGATTCCAACGCGATTAAAAATTAAATCTACATTCTTAATATGATAGTGATAATCAAACGCATCATCTAAATCTTCTTTACTTAAAGTAGCTGTAATTTCTGGTTGTTCTTCTAAAACAGCGCGGAATGGAAGTTTTTCGTCCCATGCTTTTGCTGTACATGGTTGCAGTAAGTCATAAGCTTTTTCGCGACTCATTCCTTTGTCGATCAGTTTCAATAACACACGTTGGCTATAGATTAAGCCAAAAGTCGCATCCATATTGCGTAACATGTTTTCTGGGAACACCGTCAAGTTTTTAACGATATTACCGAAACGACGAAGCATATAGTTCAGTAAAATCGTGCTATCTGGAATAATGATGCGTTCAGCTGAAGAATGTGAAATATCACGTTCATGCCATAGGTTAACGTTCTCATACGCTGTCACCATATGCCCTCTGATGACACGAGCAAGTCCAGCCATGTTTTCAGACCCGATTGGATTTCGTTTATGTGGCATTGCTGAAGACCCTTTTTGGCCTTTTGCAAAGAACTCTTCTACTTCACGCGTTTCTGATTTTTGAAGTCCGCGGATTTCTGTCGCGAATTTCTCAATACTTGTCGCAATTAATGCAATTGTAGAAATATAATCCGCATGCAAGTCACGAGACAAGATCTGTGTCGAGATTTCTTGAGGACGAATTCCAAGTTTTGCGCACACATATGCTTCTACTTCTGGGGAAATATTCGCAAAGGTTCCAACAGCGCCACTGATTTTACCAGCTTCAACCCCTTGTGCGGCACGTTCGAAACGTTCGATATTGCGTTTCATTTCTGAATACCACAGGGCCAATTTTAAACCGAAAGTCGTTGGTTCTGCATGAACTCCATGAGTTCTTCCCATGCAGACTGTATCTTTGTAGGCTAATGCTTTATCTTTAATAATTTCTAGGAAGTCCGCTAAGTCCTTACGTAAAATGTCATTGGCCTGTTTCAACTGATAGCCATAAGCGGTATCCACAACGTCTGTACTTGTTAATCCGTAATGAACCCATTTCTTTTCTTCTCCAAGACTTTCAGAGACACATCTTGTAAACGCAACGACGTCATGTCTAGTTTCTTCTTCAATTTCCAAAATACGTTCAACTGTGAATTTTGCGTTTTTACGAATCTTTTCTACATCTTCCTTAGGGATTTCTCCTAATTCTGCCCAAGCTTCATCAGCTAAGATTTCGACTTCAAGCCAACAGTTATAACGATTTTCATCAGACCAAATTTTCGCCATCTCTGGACGAGTGTAACGTGTAATCATGATTTCCTCCTAATACAACTCCATCGTAATATGTGAAATGCCAACTATATCATACGGATCTGAAACTACTTCAAATCCAAGTGATTCATATAATTTTACTAAATGCGCTTGTGCATGGACTTCAATGACAGTATCCACAAACCACTCTTTGCATACTTCTTTAGCGCGTTCTAACAATGCACGACCTTTTCCTTTGCCTCGGTATCGATTGTCTATTAGGACTCTACCAAGAAGGACCTTCTCTTTTTCAGGAATAATGCGTAAATAAGAAATCACTTCATTAGCATCATTCATCTCAAATAAATGCCAAGATTTTTTATCCGTATCGTCAATTTCTTGATAATTCAAATCTTGGCCGACAATAAAGGTTTCGATTCTGGCTTTGTAAATCGCAACAATCTCTTCCTTCGTTAGTTCATCATAGTTCTTTAAATACCACATCGAGAATCAACCTCTCTTTGTTTTAAAATAATCTCTTGTATCTTGTTCGTCTTGTTTTAATTGAGCGATTAACGCATCGATACCGTCAAATTTCAATTCTGGTCTTAAATATTTTAACCATTTCACACGAACAGGAAGGTGATAAATATCCTTGTCGAAATCGAGTAAGTTCACTTCAATCGTTACTTTATGAACGTCATCAAAAGTTGGGTTAATTCCTATAGACGCCATACCAGGAATCCATTTACCTTCCACATACATTTCAACAACATATACTCCATTTTTAAGGAGGAAAGAATCGTTTGAAACTTCGATATTGGCAGTTGGGAATCCAAGCATTTTACTACCTCGTCCAAAGCCGTGAACAACAACCCCATCCATGATGTAGTCGTATCCTAACAAGTCGTTGGCTTGTTCGATATCACCTTGTAGCAATAAATCTCGAACTGCTGTCGAACTTATCTTTCCACTATCGTTCTTTTGCTCATCAATTGTAATAATCTCGAATCGATTCGAAGCGTACTTCGGTAATAATTCCATATTCGCGATGTCTCTCTTGCCGTACGTGTAATCAAACCCAGCTACAATGACTTTCGCGTTTAATCCGACAATATATTGATCGACAAATTCTTTCGGTGTAAGTGCCCCAAATTCTCTTGTGAAATCCACTAAATAGAATATATCTACACCAAGTTCTTCTAATAATTCCTTCTTACGTTCTAGCGGCGAGACATATTGAATGCTTGCAGGATCTACATTTTGAAAAATAACAGACGGATGCTGATTAAAAGACATGACTGCTACTTTAAGCCCGCGTTCCTGTCCAACTCTTTTGGCTGTAGTAATCACTTCTTTATGACCTAAGTGAATTCCATCAAAGAATCCTAAAGCGAGGACAATCGGTTCTGGAAATATACACTCTTTTTTGTAAGGGTGTGTTAACTCTATTGTTTGCATTCTTCTCTCCTTTCTAAAACATTTTAATAGGTTTTAATAAGCCTTTTTTACTTGGATGCGGACCATAAATCGAAATAAGTTCCTCTTCAAAATAACATGCTGTCGGTGCGAAAATCTGAGGAAATTCGGCTTGAGATAAAATTGCACCATTTTTAAATCGAATATATTCATCTTCAGTTAAGTCGATTCGAGGATAGTCTTCAAATACTAAATCAACTGGTTTTAAGGCTACTTGAGCTTTATCATTTACTACAAGCTCGTTTAGTTGTTCTAATGTAATGCAGTCATCTGAGTGGAAAGGGCCACTTTTCACACGGGTTAATTGTGACATATGCGCTTCAACACCTAACGCTTTTCCTAAATCAACAGATAAAGTTCTCACATAAGTCCCTTTGCTGCAACTCACTTCAAACATCCATGATTGGGTCTTCGTTTCCTCATTATAAACAGGTTCTGAAATACGTCTGAAATTATAAATCGTTGCTTTTCTGACAGGACGTTCTACCTCTTCAGCAGCTCTTGCATACTCATAGAGACGTTTCCCGTTCACTTTAACCGCAGAATACATCGGTGGAATCTGAGTAATCTCTCCAATAAAATTTTGCATCTTTTCATCAATCTCTTGAATAGAGAAAGGAATTTCAATTGGTGATGAAGAAACTATTTCCCCATGAGCATCTTCAGTTTCAGTTGAAAACCCTAATGTGATTTCTCCTTGATACACTTTATTAGATTCATGAAGGTATTCAACAACTTTAGTCGCTTTTCCGATACAGATTGGCAATACGCCTTCCACCTCAGGATCAAGCGTACCAGAATGACCAACTTTTTTTGTTTTTAATAACTTTCTAACCTTATAGACACAGTCGAACGACGTCATGCCTTTCTCTTTCCATAACGGAAGGATTCCGTCCATCCCATTCATCCTTTCACGCTTTACATTTGCTTATTTATTGTATCATAATTCGCACTTTTCCACATAGATTATGAATATAGCTTTTTAGGCGAAAAATATGGTATTATAGGTGAGTAAACTTATTTGATAGGAGTGACTTTAATGTCAAGAGTATATATTGTAACGGACTCAACAGCAGATTTAACTGAAGAAGAAGTAAAACAATTTGAAATCTCTATCGTTCCAATGAATATCTCAATCGATGATGAAAATTATATCGATGGGGTTACTATTACTAAAGATGAATTTAAACAAAAAATGATTGCAAGTGCTGAACTTCCAAAAACAGCACAACCTTCTATCGGTCGTTTCGTAGAAGTATACGACGAACTTGGCAAAAACGGGGATTCTGTTATCTCGATTCAGATGATGCGTTCGATTAGTGGTACTGTTGATGCCGCTCGCCAAGCAGCTGACATCACAGAAACAAATGTCACTGTTGTCGATTCAGACTTTACTTCTAGATCTATGGGAATGATTGTTAAAGAGGCAGCTAAGGCAGCACAAGAAGGTAAAACAGTAGAAGAAATTCTTGAAATTGTTGAAGATGCTAAGAAACGTACTACTCTATATTTAACTGTAGTAAACTTAGACAACTTAATTAAAGGTGGACGCATAAGCCAAGTAATGGGAATGTTCTCAAACTTACTCAATATCAAATTATTCCTACAAGTCATTAATGGCAAGATTGAAATTATCCAAAAAGGACGTGGCTTAAAATCACTTCAAAAGAAATATGACGAGATTTTCGAACAAATGAAAGCGACTCCGAATGGCATCCAAGAAATTGGGATTATGCATGCAGGACTAAGTGACTTTAACGAAGGAAATATCGCTCGTGTGCGTGATCTCTTCCCTGATGTGCCACTCACAATTGTAACAACTTCACCAATCATCATGAGCCACACAGGCGTTGATGCAATGGCGATTACTTACTTAGAAAATAAATAAAAATAAAGCAACTAATTCTGGCTTTCAGAATTAGTTGCTTTTTTGTTAGTTTAATAATTGTCCAATAAAGATACCCACATAAGTACCAATAATGTATCCTAGCGTCCCTACAAGCATCGTAGGAGCTACGAAACGATGCCATCCTTTAGAAATAGCCATCGCTGCAGCTGTTGTTGGTCCACCGATATTTGCATTTGAAGCAAGAATGGCTTCTTCCACTGTGAATCCGAAAATTTTTGCACCAGCAAATGTCACTGCCATGTTCACAAAAACCATGATAGCACAGAACACTAATAACAATGGAGACTTTTCAATGATTGCTCCGATTGAAGCTGGAATTCCGATAACCACGAAGAATAAGTATATCAAGAAAGTTCCAATTTCATTTGCTCCACTAATCTTCTTGAAGTATTTTGCAAAAATCGTTGAGCAAGCTACTGTTAAAGTAGTTAGAATTAAATATTTATTCGAAACTAGTTGAATAAAGCTGTTATCCCCTAGACCGGAAATAAATTCAGATAAAGTAAAGCTAATTGTTACGATAATAACAGAAATCGCAAAAACAAACGCTACATCTTGAACAGTGATAACTGTATCTTTGCCATAAGCTTTTTCTTCTTCCTCTTTGACACCTTCTGTATAAGCAAATTTAAAATGCTTTTTGAAGAATCCAATTGAAGGAATCATCAGTAAGATTAAGAAATAGAATACCATTAATAAGTTATCCGCAACTGTTGCAGCAGAAATCAATTCTTTTGGAATCTCAAAAGCGGATGAAACAGCAACAAAGTTTACTCCTCCACCGATATAACTTCCAACCATCATTCCAGCGATATGGTTTAGTACTGGAATAGCTTTAGATAAGGCTAAATACCCTAGTACTGCCCCAAGAACAGTCCCTACAGAACTGATTAGGAAGATAGCTAATAATCGTCCACTTTCTTTCCAAATTTGTTTTAAATCACATTGGAATAAAAGCATTGGGATGGCTAAAGGAACAACAACTCCCCAAACTTGATCATATACAGGCGATTCTGTAGGAATTACTCCTAAATTACTTAATGTCGCTGCCATTAACAGACCTATAATCGCTCCACTAATCTTTGCAGCCCATTTATATCGATTTTCTAAAAAGATACTGATAGTCGCAATCCCAACGATAATAGACCACAATACCCATGTATTATTTGCATCAATCATAAAACACCTCTTCTGGCTTTTTAAATACACACGAAAATTATCATATATGATAATTTTTTACTAAAAAGGCAAAAGAGTTGTTTCTGTTTGATGTCCTTTTGCCCTTAAAATTATTATCTTTGTTCGTCTTTTTCTTGAATTGATTTTAAAAGCTCATCGATATGATTACCGTAATCCACTGATTCATCACGTTTAAAAATCAATTCTGGAGTCTTGTATAATGAAAGACGTTTGCCTAATTCACGACGGATTAAGCCTTTTGATTTTTCTAAACCACGTTCAGTCGCTTGACGTTCACTAGCTAATTTTTGAAGTGTTGTATAGTAAATAGTAGCAATCTGTAAATCGCCAGTCACTTCTACTTCAGTAATTGTAATTTCTTGTACACGTGGGTCACGCACTTTTTTAGATAGGATATCATTTACTTCTCGTAAAATTTCTTGTGACACACGTCCAACTCTAAAGTTTGCCATTTTGTCTCCTTTCCAACGAAAGAGGCACTGCAATCAGTCCCTCTTTGTTCTAGTTAAATCATAAATTTCTTCTTAAATTTGGTCGATTCAAAGCGAATTTTCTCGCAAAAGCTAAACAGTCGGTCTCACACTATTTGGATAACGGCTTGAAAATTCTGAATCGACGTGCGTTTCCCGAAACATCCGCACGACTATTCTAGTCGCTTACGGTGTTCCGGTCCAACGGTTCGATTCAACCCGAATTTTCTAGCACTATTTTCTTTTAATCTCGACCATTTCGTATGCTTCGATGATATCGTCTACTTTAATATCGTTGTAGCCTTCAATCATGATACCGCACTCGAATCCAAGTTTAACTTCTTTAGCGTCGTCTTTGAATCGTTTCAAGCTTGCTAATTCACCTTCGTAAATAACAATGTTATCACGGATTAAACGAACTGAGCTTGAGCGTTTAACAACACCTTCTAATACGTATGAACCAGCAATTGTTCCAAGTTTAGATACAGTGTATGTTTCACGGACGATAGCTTGACCAGTGATTTTCTCTTCGAATTCTGGATCTAACATACCTTTCATCGCTGTTTCAATTTCATCGATTACGTTATAAATGATACGGTGTAAACGAATATCTACTTGATCAGATTCAGCTTGAATCTTCGCTTGCGGCGTAGGTCTTACGTTAAATCCAATGATAATCGCGTTACTTGCAGTAGCAAGAGTAATATCACTCTCATTGATTGCCCCTACAGCTGTATGGATAATCTTCACGCGCACGCCTTCTACTTCAATCTTTTGTAAGCTTGATGCTAATGCTTCTACAGAACCTTGTACGTCAGCCTTGATGATGACATTAACTTCTTTCAATTCTCCTTCTTTTAATGTAGAGAATAAGTTATCTAATGTAATACGGCTTGAAGCGTTACGTTGTTCGATTAAGGCACGTTTCGCACGTTCTTCACCAGCTGAACGCGCAGTCTTTTCGTCTTCGAATACTACGAAGCGGTCACCGGCTTGAGGTGAAGCGTTAAGACCAGTAATCTCAACTGGAGTCGCTGGTAAAGCAGTTTTCACACGACGTCCTTGGTCATTCACCATTACACGGACACGTCCAAATGTATTACCAACAACGATTGGGTCCCCAACTTTAAGAGTTCCTTCTTGAACTAATAATGTTGCGATAGGTCCTTTTGTTTTATCTAAACGAGCTTCGATTACAGTACCTAAAGCTAAACGGTTAGGGTTTGCTTTTAATTCTTGAACTTCAGCTACTAAAAGAATCATTTCTAATAATTCTTCAATGTTTTGGTTGAATTTCGCTGAAATCTCAACGAAGATAGTGTCCCCTCCCCATGCTTCTGGAACAAGTCCTAAATCTGAAAGTTCTTGCATGACACGTCCAGGGTTTGCTGCTGGTTTATCGATTTTGTTTACAGCAACAATAATTGGAACATCAGCCGCTTTCGCATGGTTAATCGCTTCGATTGTTTGTGGCATTACACCATCATCAGCTGCTACTACGATAACTGTAATATCAGTGATGTCCGCACCACGCGCACGCATTGTTGTGAAGGCCGCGTGACCTGGAGTATCTAAGAATGTAATTGGTTTGCCATCGATTTTGATTTGGTAAGCACCGATATGTTGAGTGATACCACCTGCTTCACCTGCTACAACTGAAGAGTTACGTAATTGGTCAAGCAATGTAGTTTTACCGTGGTCAACGTGTCCCATGATTGTTACAACCGGAGGACGTACTGCGCTTTCTTCGCTTTCAGCAGCTGCTTCTTCAAAGTATACATCTAAATCAGAAATATCTTTTTCGATTTTTTCTTCTGCATCCATACCGTAGTCTGCTGCTAATAATTCAATCGCATCTTTAGAAAGACCTTGGTTTAATGTCGCCATTACTCCTAATAGGAATAATTTTTTGATGATTTCTGCTGGTTCACGTTTGATTTTCTTCGCTAATTCAGCAACAGTCATACCATCTGTATACACTAATACTTCTGGTAATTCATGGAATTTACGTGCTGGAACAGCTGGTTTCGCTTTTTGTTCTTCACGACGGTTTCCTTTTTTTCCTTTTTGGTTACGGTTCTTCTTACCAAAACCATCATTGTTAAAATCGTTATAACGTTGTTGGTTTCTTCTGTCGTTATTGCGATTGTTTCTTGGTGATTCGAAACGATCGTTGTTATTGTTTTGTTTTTGATTGTTACGTGGACGTTCTACTTGTCCTTGTTGATTTGAACGAGCTTCAGTGCGTGCTGGTTCTTTCTTAAATGAAGAACGGTTACCATTCGCATTTTGTTGCTTTTGGTTTGGACGTTCTTGATTTCTCTTATCATTTTGTTCATGACGTCTTTGATTTTGAGAATGGTTACGTTCTTGATTTTGTTTGTGTTGTCCTTGTTTTGGACTTTGGTCTTCTCTCTTTGTAAATTCTTTCTTAGGAGCGTGACCTTTTTCTACTTCTTTTTTAGGTTCAGCTTTTTTCACTTCTTGTTTTGGAGCAGGTTTTGCTTCTTTCTTCTCAGCTTTTGGTGCTGGTTTAGCAGCAGGTTTAGAATTCCAAGCTCCTTTAATTTTTGAGATTTCAGCTTCTTCCATAGTAGACATATGGCTATTGTATGAAATACCTACTTCTTTTGCTTTTTCAATAATTTCTTTACTAGCCACGTTTAATTCTTTCGCTAATTCGTATACGCGAGTTTTCGACATAGTCTCACCTTCCTATTCGTTCATATCGTTAAATCCCTTCATCTTCAGTAGACTCTTTGTAAACCCTCGATCATCAACTAAAACGATAGAACGTCTTTTGCCAATCGCTAAAGACAATTCATCCGTTTCAAATTGCTGAACAAAAGGAATTTCATAATATTCACATTTGTTTTTGATTTTTTTTACCGTGTTTGCACTACAATCTTTGGTACAAATCACTAAATTTCCTTTTTGTCTTTGAATACTTTGGATGACTTGCTCTTCACCACTAACGAGTTTACGAGCAGCTGTTGCCATTCCAAGTAAATTCAAAGCTCTTTGTTTAACGAGCTCTTCCATCACTAAACAACTCTTTTCTTGCTTTTTGATGTTCTACATAAGTGAGAAGTTCTTCGTAAAATGCATCTGGAATTTCAATTTCTAATTGTTTTTCAAATAGACGGTTTTTCCAAGCTTTCTCTACTAATGTTGGTTCAAGAGTAATATAAGCGCCACGGCCGTTTACTTTACCAGTTGGGTCGATTTGTGCAACACCTTCAGCGTTACGAACAATACGTACCAACTCTTTCTTCGGCATCATTTCACCAGAAGCGATACAACGGCGCATCGGAATCTTTTTCTTTTTCATCGTGCACCTCCTGTATTTTATTCTTCTTCAGAAGAAGTTTCTTCAACAACTGGATTTGCTAAGTTTTCTAAATACTCTTCATAAGCAGTTTCAGATTTAATATCAATACGGTATCCTGTTAATTTCGCAGCTAGACGTGCGTTTTGACCACGTTTACCAATCGCAAGAGATAATTGGTGATCAGGTACAACAACGATACAACCATTACTATCATCATTAAATTCAACTTTAAGTACTTGAGCTGGGTTTAATGCGTTCTTGATGTACACTGCTGGATCTTCGTTCCATTCCACGATATCCATGTTTTCACCGTTTAACTCTTCAACAATGTTATGAACACGTTGTCCGCGAGGTCCTACGCATGTTCCAACTGGATCTAAGTTAGCGTCATTTGAACGAACAGCTACTTTAGCACGGTCACCTGCTTCACGAGCGATAGAAACGATTTCTACAACGCCGTCGTAAATTTCAGGAACTTCTTGTTCAAATAAACGTTTTAATAAATCTGGATGAGTACGGCTTACGAAAATTTGAGGTCCTTTAGTAGTGTTATCTACTTTAGAGACTAAAACTTTGATACGTTGATCAGGTAAGTACTCTTCTGTTGGGATTTGGTCTTGTTTTGCCATTCCTGCAACGATACGTCCAAGGTTTACGTATACGTAACGGAAATCTTGACGATCAACAACACCTGTCATGATTTCATTTTCATATTGGATGAATTCATTATAGATGTTTGTACGTTCAGCATCGCGAAGACGTTGCATAATCACTTGTTTCGCTGTTTGAGCAGCAATACGTCCGAAGTCTTTAGGTGTTACTTCAAAACGAATTTTATCGCCAACTTCATATGCTTTGTTTTTCGCATGTGCTTCTTCTAGGCTAACTTCAAGAGTTGAATCGAATACATATTCAACAACTTCTTTAACTGCATATACATGCATATTGCCTTTCTTTTGGTCAAACTCCACTTCAACGTTTTGAGCTTGTCCGTAGTTTTTCTTATATGCAGACACTAACGCTGCTTCTAAAGCTGTAATCACGACATCTTTAGAGATTCCTTTTTCTTCTTCGAGAACAGTTAATGCTCGTAGCATTTCTTTACTCATTTGTTTACTCCTTTACTCCTTAGAATTTGATTGCAAGACGTGCTTTTGCAATATTCTTACGATCAATTGTAAATTCTTTTGTTCTTGTTTTGATTTGTACGTTTAATGTTACCGTTTCTTCATCGACTGAAAGAAGAGTTCCTTCAAGGAATTTCTCGCCTTCAACGTTTTGATAAAACGATAAGTGTACATATGAACCAATCGCTGCTTTTAATTCTTCCTCGTTTCTTAGCGGGCGCTCTGCACCTGGTGAAGAAACTTCTAAGAAGTAAGCTTGTGGAATTGGATCTGGGGCTTGTGCATCAAGAATTTCACTAAATTTTTCACTCATAAACGCGCAGTCGTCTAAATCGATACCACCTGGTTTATCTAAGTAAAAACGTAGAAACCAATTCTTTCCTTCTTTTACAAATTCTAAGTCGAATAACTCAAAGCCTTCTTTTTCAATTACTTCTTTAGTAAGCTCTGTTACCGTCTCAGTTACTTTACTCATAGCCTCAACCTCCTTGTTACTTGAGTCCATGTCGATAAAAAGAGTGAGCGTTTCCGCTCACTCTCCTCTCAACTACTATTCTACTTTGTTAGTATACCATATACTTTGTTAAAATACCAACTATTGTGATATTAGAACAAATCATCGAATAACGATAATTGGTTTTCATCTGGTAAGTGGTCTAAGACTTTGTTTTCTGTCATATAGTCAATAAGCGTCTTCGATACTTTACCACGTGTCGCCAAATCTTTCTTCGATAGGAATGGTTGTTCTTGTCTTGCTTCAACGATTTTGTTTGCAACGTTCAGCCCTAATCCTTGAATCGCTCTAAATGGAGCAATTAGTGAATCACCTTCGATGACAAAGTTGCTTGCTTCAGATTTATCAACGTCGACCATCTTGAAGTGGAAACCACGTTCCACCATCTCGTTGGCTAATTCTAGAACGGTTAGCAAGTTTTGTTCTTTCGTACTTGCTTCCATACCCTTTTCGCGAATTTCTTTAATACGTTTCTTAATCATCTCTTTTCCTTGTGACATGGCAACGATATCGAAATCTTGCGCACGCACTGAGAAATAAGCACAGTAGTATAACAATGGTTTATGCACCTTGAACCAAGCAACACGCAACGCCATTAAAACGTACGCTGCCGCATGGGCTTTCGGGAACATATATTTAATCTTCAAGCAAGATTGAATGTACCATTCTGGTACATTGTTTTCTCTCATAATCGCTTGGAAGTCGTCAGGAATTCCTTTCCCTTTACGAACTCCTTCCATGATTTTGAAGGCAATCCCTTCTTCAACGCCTTTATGGATTAAATACACCATGATGTCGTCACGACAACCGATAACGTCGGCAAGTGGAATATTGTGAAGACGAATTAATTCTTCAGCGTTTCCAAGGTATACGTCGGTCCCGTGTGACAAACCAGAAATTTGAAGTAATTCAGTGAATGTTGAAGGTTTCGTTTGTTCTAACATTCCTCGAACGAATTTCGTACCAAATTCCGGAATCCCAAGTGTCCCTGTATTGGAATCAATTTGCTCAGGAGTGACTCCTAACACTTCAGTCCCACCAAAGATTTTCATCACTTCTGGATCATCAGGTGGAATCGATTTTGGATCCATTCCTGATAAATCTTGTAACATACGAATTACGGTCGGATCATCGTGTCCAAGAATATCGAGTTTTAATACATTATCGTGAATTGAGTGGAAGTCGAAGTGTGTTGTTCTCCACTCTGCACTCAAATCATCTGCTGGATATTGAATTGGAGTAAAGTCATACACATCCATATAGTCTGGAATTACAATAATCCCACCCGGGTGCTGACCAGTACTACGTTTAACCCCTGTACATCCACTAGCTAGACGTTCAATTTCTGCTTGACGAAGTTCGAGTCCTAAGTCACGTTCATATCCTTTTACATAACCAAAAGCCGTTTTCTCAGCAACCGTACTGATGGTTCCTGCACGATATACATAATCTTCCCCAAACAGTACTTTCGTATAGTTATGGGCTTGTGGTTGATATTCCCCACTAAAGTTCAAATCGATATCGGGAACTTTATCTCCGTAGAATCCTAGGAAAGTTTCAAACGGAATGTCGTGTCCGTCTTTAATCATCCTCGTATTACATCTTGGACAGTTTTTTTCAGGTAAATCAAAACCTGAACCAACAGAACCATCATCAAAGAATTCTGATAATTGACATTGAGGACAACGATAGTGTGGCGCTAATGGGTTCACTTCGGTAATTCCAGTTAAAGTAGCTACTAAGGATGATCCTACCGATCCACGAGATCCGACTAAATACCCGTCCTGATTACTCTTTAATACAAGTTTTTGAGCAATTAAATAAATTACCGAAAAACCATTTCCAATAATACTCTTTAGCTCTTTTTTAATACGATCTTCAACAATTTTAGGTAGAGGGTTTCCATACCATTCATGTGCTTTATCGTAACTTAATTTAGTTATCTCGTCAGAGGCGCCTTCGATTTTAGGAGTAAATAACTCATCTTTCACTGGAGTAATTTCTTCTAATTGGTCGCTCACCCAATTTGAGTTTGTCACAACCACTTCATAAGCTTTTTCTTCTCCTAGGAAAGCAAATTCTTTCAACATCTCATCAGTTGTTCTTAAATGTGCATCAGGATACTCTTGTGGAACCCCATTGTTTAAAGAAGTTAATAAGATTTCACGATAAATCTTATCTTCTGGATTTAAATAATGGACATTACCAGTCGCTACAACTGGTTTCCCTAACTCTTCTCCCAGACGGACTAAGTTTTGAATAATCTCTTCTAAATGATGCTCGTTACGAATCAATTCTTTTTTGATTAAAGGTCGATAGATGGCTTTCGGCATAATTTCAATATAGTCATAGAATTTAGCCTTTTCTTTTGCCTCGTTATACCCTTTTTGCATCATCGCTTCGAATACTTCCCCTTCAGCACATCCTGAACCTAATAGGAACGAATCACGACGGCTTGAAAGCATACTTCTTAAAATACGAGGGACGCGGTAGTAATACTCAATATTAGATTGAGATACAACCTTGAACAACTCTTTTAATCCAGCTTGGTCTTTTGCAAAAATCGTCGCATGGAATGGACGTCCGTTCTTGAAGACTTCCTCTGGATGAATATTGGTATTTAATTCATCATGATATAAAAGATTATGCTCTGTTGCCGCTTCTTTTAAGAAAATATGACATAAATAACCCGTTGTCTCAGAGTCATACACAGCACGGTGGTGTTGTTCAAGTGCTACATTATATCTTTTTGCCAATGTGTTTAAACGATGGGACTTCAATTGTGGATGAAGCATACGAGACAATTCCAAAGTATCAATAACTGGTTGATTTGTTTTTGGAATTCCCACATTTTCGTATCCTGTGTTTAAGAAGCCCATATCAAAACTTGCATTATGCGCTACAAGAATACAGTCTTTAGAAAACTCGTGGAACTCTTTTAAGACTTGTTCTACTGATTTTGAACCTTTTACCATCTCATCAGTAATCCCTGTTAATTGAATGGTTGTTGCTGATAATGGATGACCAGGATCGATAAACTCTTCAAATTGGTCAACTACAACACCGTTTTTCATCTTAACAGCGGCTAGCTCGATGATGCTGTCATAAATCGCAGAAAGACCTGTTGTTTCCACGTCGAATACAACATAAGTAGCATCTTCTAATAAAATATGTTGTGGATTATAGGCAACGTTCACGTGATCATCTACGATATTTCCTTCTAATCCGTATAGAATCTTAATACCGTTTTTCTTACCAGCTCCATGTGCTTCTGGATAAGCTTGTAAGTTTGCATGGTCAGTAATGGCAATCGCCTTATGTCCCCAATTAGCCGCTTGACTAATCAAGTCGCTTGGAGAATTTGTCGCATCCATCACAGACATATTCGTGTGCATATGCAACTCAACGCGTTTTTCGCCCTCTGCCTTATCTTTTCTACCTTCACGATTAACAGCGTTCATATCACGGATAATCATTCCCAATTCTTGAGAGAACTTATTCACTTCAATCGTACCGAACGCTCTAACCCATGTTCCCTTTTTCAACCCTTCAAGCGCTTGTTCATCTTCAGGAGTTGATGGGAATAAAGTCGCACTGATGGAAGAAGTATAGTCCGTTAATTTAATATTTCCGAACAACTTTCCTTTGGCTTTTCCGCGTCGAAGTTCGATATCAAAAATCTTCCCTTCGATTACAACATTGCGCTCTTCTTCGAAAATATCAGCAATAGCACGAACTTCACTATTTGATTTAATCGGTTTACCGTAAATAACACCTTCTGGTTTAGAAGAAGCTGGAGCGCCTGATTTTCTCTGAGGAGCTTGGGAAGCAGCAAGTTGTGCCGCTTTTTGAGCTTCGTTAAATTCTTGTTCGATTTGTTGTTCTTTTTGAACAAACTCTTCTGCCATGCGGTCTTGCAACTCATCATCCACATGAATTTGGACACCAAGCTTAGGGAAGCCGGCTTCCATATAAGCTTGTTGGATTCTTGGAACGCAATTATTCGTTAAGTGCGTCTTTGTTAATTCATTTGGACAATGAAGTTTTAGTTGATTTTTCTCATACTTTGGAGTTTGATCCGCTAAAATTTGATGAGAAACTGCGGATTCATCCTTTAATGTTTCTAGCACATATTCCCAATAAGACTGAACGAGTTCCTCTGTCACTTCAGCTCCATCATCTGTTG
Source organism: Streptococcus sp. 263_SSPC (assembly GCF_001071995.1). Taxonomy (GTDB): domain Bacteria; phylum Bacillota; class Bacilli; order Lactobacillales; family Aerococcaceae; genus Granulicatella. The sequence goes on along the minus strand of NZ_JVNU01000041.1, from coordinate 13,517 downwards.
TAATCACCGCTTTACCGCCAAATTGACGGTAAGTATCATTCAACGCATCACTGAATAGTTTGAATTTCTCATACATAAAGATTACTGGATTATGAATATGGAACGTCCACGTTTTATCCAATTTCGAAATATCGATTCGAACTAATTTCGCCTCATCAAATTCTGGAGAAAAAATACTAGTGTCAGCAAGATTAAATTGCTCGATCACTTTTTTCATTAAATCCTTTTGTGATTGACTCATGGTTTCCTCCTTTTTTATTACATAAGAAGAGTGCTCCACCATCGTAGAGACACTCTCTTGTCTAATTAAATAATTTCATAATATCGTTCCATGTTACAAGAAGCATTAACGCAAATAGGAAAATAGCTCCTGCAATTGTTAAATAGCCTTCTTTTTCTGGATCGAGTGGTTTCTTACGAATCCCTTCAATGACATTCAGAACGAGTTTCCCACCATCTAGCGCTGGAATTGGTAACAAGTTCATAACACCAAGGTTGGCACTAATCATTCCCATGAAAGCAAGTAAATCAATGAATCCATTTTTAGCCACTTGCGATGTCATCGAGTAAATCGCAACCGGTCCACCTAGTTGATTTAAATTAAACCCACGTGTAAACAGCGAGCCTAGTGCTGAGAGCACTAATACGACCACTGAAACAGTTTGCGTAAATCCATAAGCAAGAATGGAAAGAATATCATTTTTAAGAATTCTTGTCACACCAAATTGACCTACTTTTGAACCATCCGATGCTTCGACAGCTTTAGGAGTGACTTGGACTTCCTGAGTTTTCCCGTCACGTTCAATTGAAACCGCGAGAGTCTTATCCGCGCTTGAACGAACAACTTTTGTCATTTCATCCCATGAATGAATCTCAACGCCGTCGATTGAAAGAACTTTATCTCCTTCTTTTAGACCAGCCACTTGTGCAGCCGAATCTTCTGTTACTTGTCCGATAATCGCATCATTAGATGGAACTCCACCTTGCATAAATCCAACAATAATGAATACTAAAATCGATAAAATAAAGTTATTCATCGGTCCAGCAGCGTTCGTTTTAATTCGATTCCATAAAGTTGCTGAATTAAATTGACGTTCCACAGGAGCAACGACTACTTCTGTTCCATCAGATTCAACAATTGTTGCAGTCTTAGAAACTGTTAATGTTACTTTCTCTTCAGAATTAATGAAGTATCCAGTTAATGTCATATCCTTATGTAAGTCTGCATCTTCGATTTGGAAAGGTACAGAATTCTCGATAATTAATTTTTCGTCAAAATTTAATTTTTGAACAACATTATCATTATCTAGGACGATGGTAATCATCATCCCTGGTTTGATTTCTTGTTCATCTTCATCATGACCCGCCATACGAACATATCCACCAATTGGTAATAAGCGAAGTGTATATACTGTTTCGCCTTTACGAACTTGGAAGATTTTTGGTCCCATTCCAATTGCAAATTCACGAACTAAAATACCCGCTTTTTTTGCAAAATAATAATGACCAAACTCATGAATAATCACGATGATACTAAATACGAATAAAAATGCAATTAATCCTTGCAATTATTTCACCTCTTTTAAATATCCCCAAAGAATTTAAATACGATTTGGAACATTAACATAGCAAAGAATGTTGAATCGAAACGATCCAATACTCCTCCATGTCCTGGGAATAAGTTTCCAGAATCTTTTACGTTAAATTGTCGCTTGTATGCTGACTCTACTAAATCACCTAATTGTCCAAAAATGGATAAGCAAACCATTAAAAGTACAAATTCAAATACTGAGAATTGGACTGGGTTATAAAATGGAACAACGAGCAATCCTAATAGTACTGAACCAAGAACTCCACCAATAGACCCTTCAATTGTTTTATTTGGGCTAATATCTGGAGCTAATTTATGTTTTCCGAACTGGCGACCTGCTAAGTAAGCAAACGAGTCTGTCCCCCAAATGACGATAAAGACAAAAATTGCCATCCCAAAACTAATACTTCTAACAAATAGAATTCCAGAGAATCCACCACCGACGTATAAAGAAATCAGCGAACAAAACGCTGCATCTTCAAACGAAAATCGGTCACTCTTATAAACCGTTAACGTCATCAGTAACATAACCATTAAGAAATAAAAGAAGAAATAATCGATTCCTCGTGGCAGGGCTACTAATGGTTTTTGTGAAAATAAAAATGACAATGTGGCAAGTAATGTGAGCGCTCCTTCTGCTGAAAAAATATTCATTTTTTTCATTTGGAAGAATTCATAAATCCCAACAATCGCTAAAAGAGCTAGTAGCGTACGTAACCAAATATCACCGACATAAAGTATTGGTAAAAATATACCAACCGCAATGAGTGCAGTAATAACTCGTTGTTTCATCTATGCAAGACCTCCATAACGGCGATGTCTTCCTTGGTACGTTAGAATCGCTTTATGCAAATCTTCTTCTGAAAAATCAGGCCAGAAAATATCTGTAAAGTAATATTCACTATACGCTAATTGCCATAATAAGAAATTACTTAATCGTACTTCTCCACTTGTACGAATCATTAAATCTGGATCTTGTAAGTCTCCTAGGAAGCTTGTTTGTAACTTATTCGCAAAAGCTTCATCGTTGATATCTTCCACTGAGATTTCACCAGCTTGAACCTCGTTTGCTAGAGCTTTCGTCGCTTCAATGATTTCAGCACGTGAGCCGTAGTTTAAGGCAAATGTTAACACCATTCCTGTATTATTCTTTGTATCTTCGACGGCTTTTAAGACGACTTGTTTTGTTGATTCAGGTAATTCATCAATAAATCCAATTAGTTGGATTTTCATATTTCTTTCTTGAAGTTCAGGCATAAACGTTCCAAAGAAATCTCCTGGTAGTTTCATTAAGAAACTTACTTCTTCTGTTGGACGTTTCCAGTTTTCAGTACTAAACGCATACAAGGTCATCGCCTTTACTCCTAATTCATCAGCAGCAATTGCGATTCGTTTTACCGTACTCATGCCTTCTTTATGTCCCGCAATTCTAGGAAGATTGCGCTTCTTTGCCCAGCGCCCATTACCGTCCATAATCACAGCAATATGTTGTGGGATATTCTCTCGATCAATTGAAACAGATTCTGTTGTTTCTTGTGGTTTTGATTGTTTCTTCCAAAAAAGCATATTACCCATTCCTTTACACGTATTTCCTTTCTATTGTAACAGAAGTTTAAAGTCATTTATAGTATTCTCTTTTTCCTTATGAAAAAATTACAAAAACAAAGGCCCTGATTGGTTTCTAGGGCGAAAAATGGTATACTTAGAAACAGATTTATGAACCAGTAAAGGAGTTAACCATGATTACAATGAAAGATATCGTGTTAGAGGGACATCCTGCACTCAGAAAACGTGCTGAAAAGCTAACTTTCCCACTAACAGAAGAACAACAAGAACTTGCTAAAGAAATGTTAGAGTTCTTACATAATAGTCAAAACCCAGAAATTGCTGAAAAATATGAATTACGTGCAGGTGTTGGTCTCGCTGCACCTCAACTTGGTAAATCCATTCAAATGATTGCTCTTCTCGTTCCTGGTTTTGAAGATGAAGAACCTATTTTAAACGAAGTATGGATCAATCCTCGTATCATGCGTGAATCAGTGAAGAAAGCTTGCCTAAAAGAAGGTGAAGGCTGCCTTTCAGTAGAACGTGATGTACCAGGAATCGTTCTTCGATCTGAACGTGTGACTGTTAAATATCAAGACGTGAACGGTGATGAATTCGTACGCACATTAACAGACTACGAAGCCATCGTTGTTCAACACGAAATCGACCATTTAAACGGTGTGATGTTTTACGACCATATTAATAAAACACAACCAATGTATATCCCTAAAGGAGCGGTTGTCATTGGCGAATAAGACACCAATTTTAGTCTTTGATTTAGATGATACACTCTATTCAAAACAGCAAGTTTTCTTAACCGCCTTAAAGAAATGTTATCCAACATTTACAACAGATATCAATGTGTATCAGGTGTATCAAGAAAAAAGTGAGATTGCTTTTGAGCGATTTACAAAGGGGCAAATTACTTTAGAAGAAAACCACCTATCACGAGTTGAAGGCACACTTTCGGCTCTTGGACTGGACTCTTCAAAAGAATCAGTTATTCGTTTTAAGGAAACCTATCAATATGTAATGGATCATATCGAATTAGATAAAGACTGGTATCACTTTTTTGACAAAGTATCAAACCACTCTACTCTGGTTCTTCTTACAAATGGTCCAACAAGTCATCAGTCAAAGAAAATTACATCTCTTGGTTTAGCAAAGTGGTTCGACGCTTCAAGAATCTTCATTTCTGAGACGACAGGTATTCCTAAACCACAAGCTGAAGCATTTATGAATGTAGAACGACTTTTTCCAGATGTGAGCAAAAAAGACTTCTGGATGATTGGCGATGACCTTGTAAATGATATTGAAGGTGCAAAACACAGAAATTGGAATACGATTTATTTCAAATTTGGAGAAGAAGATTCCACTTTGACTCCAAAACCACTCTCAAGTCCAAAAGATTTGCTTGAAAAATTGCAAAAAGAGGCTCTCTTCGGCCTTTAAGATTATGAAAAAATAAGCATTCTATGATAAAATATGATAGAAACATTATGAAAAAAATTTAAAGGAGTACATACATGATTTTTAAAATTACTTACCAACCAACTAAAACGGAAGCTCCACGTCGTGAGAATACAGAAGCTTTATATATCGAAGCTAGTGACAAGGTAGAAGCCCGCCGCCTTGTGGATGAAAACACTGAATACAACGTTGAGTTTATCCAAGAGCTAGATGAAAAACACTTAGCTTACGAAAAACAAAACCCTGAATTTAAATTAACGGTGTTCAAGTAATATGAAACCAAATATTAAAAATAACGAAACGGGCGTATTTGCTTTTGGCGGTTTAGGTGAAATCGGTAAAAACACATATGGCGTTCAATTCCAAGATGAGCTCATCATTTTGGATGCCGGTATTAAATTCCCTGAGGATGATTTACTAGGAATCGATTATGTGATTCCCGATTACAGTTATATCGTTCAAAATATTAATAAAGTAAAAGGTCTATTTATTTCGCATGGACACGAAGACCATATTGGTGGGATTCCTTTCTTAATTAAGCAAGCGAACATCCCTATTTACGCAACGAAACTTGCGATGTCTTTAATCCGAAATAAATTAGAAGAACACGGTCTTTTAAGAGATGCAATTCTTCACGAAATTGATGAAGACAGCGTCATTAAATTCCGTAAAACACAAGTGAGTTTCTATCGCACAACCCACTCTATTCCAGATGCATTTGGGATTGTGATTAAGACTCCTCCAGGAAATATCGTGTTTACAGGTGACTATAAGTTTGACTTCACTCCAGTTGGAGAACCAGCGAACCTTCACCGTATGGCTCAAATTGGTTCAGAAGGCGTTCTAGTTCTCCTAGGAGACAGTACAAACTCTGAAGTTCCTGGATTTACTCAATCTGAACAAGTCGTTGGTAAATCCATTAAAGAAATTATCCAACGCGTGGATGGACGTATAATTTTTGCGACATTTGCATCAAACGTTTCTCGTCTAAAACAAGTAACAGATGTGGCTGTAGCAACTGGTCGTAAATTAGCTGTGTTTGGACGTAGTATGGAAGCCAGCTTCCGCACTGCGCGTGAATTAGGTTATATCAAGGCTCCAGATGATACTTTTATCGATGGACGTGAGATTAACCAATACCCTTCTGAAAAAGTCATTATTTTATGTACAGGTTCTCAAGGGGAGCCAATGGCGGCACTTAGCCGTATTGCCAATGGGACTCACCGTCAAATCTCAATTCAACCTGGTGATACAGTTATCTTCTCTAGTTCACCAATTCCAGGAAATACTTCAAGCGTTAACCGCGTCATCAACCTTCTTTCAGAAGCTGGTGCTGAAGTGATTCATGGTAAAGTCAACAATATTCACACTTCTGGACACGGTTCTCAAGAAGAACAAAAATTAATGCTTCGCTTAATGAAGCCTAAATACTTCGTTCCAGTTCACGGTGAATATCGTATGCAGAAGATTCAAGCAAACCTTGCAACTCAAGTGGGTATTCCAAAAGAAAACTCATTTATCTTAAGCAATGGCGATGTTCTTGCAGTTACAGCGGACTCAGCACGTAGAGCTGGTCACTTCTTTGCAGGGGATGTATATGTCGATGGAAATGGTATCGGCGATATTGGAAACATCGTTCTTCGTGATCGTAAGACACTCTCTCAAGATGGTTTAGTCATCTGTGTGGCTACTGTCGATTACGAAAACCGTGAGTTAGTTGCAGGGCCAGATATGCTCTCTCGTGGATTTATCTACATGAAAGAATCAGGACAACTTCTTAACGAAGCACAAGCCATTCTTCGTGATGAACTTGAAGAACTTTTGGCAGATTCAGAAGAAGTTTTAAACGAACGTGTACTACGTAATAAAATTACGGATGTGTTAGGTCCGTTCCTATTTAAGAAAACAGAACGTCATCCAATGATTCTTCCAGTAATTTTAGGAGTTACTGAAGCAGATGCTATAGAATAAATAAATTAAGAGGTGTACCGTAATTGCGGTACACCTCTGTTAGTTTATCAAATTCTTCACTAGATTTAAGCCCTTTCCCATGAAAATAATAGAGATTTCACAAAAATTGCAAACAAAAAAGAAGCAATCCCTAAGGACTGCTTCTGTTATTCATTCTTAATCTAAGAAATCTTTTAATTGTTTAGAACGGCTCGGATGGCGTAATTTACGTAATGCTTTCGCTTCAATTTGACGAATACGTTCACGAGTTACCCCGAATACTTGCCCTACTTGTTCTAATGTACGGATTTCTCCATTCTTATCAAGACCGAAACGTAAACGCAGAACGTTCTCTTCACGGTCTGTTAATTGTTCAAGAACTTCATCGAGTTGTTCTTTCAACAATGCGTATGCAGTGTGATCAGCTGGGCTAGTTGCGTTGTCGTCTTCGATGAAATCACCTAAATGTGAATCGTCCTCTTCCCCAATTGGAGTTTCAAGAGATACTGGTTCTTGAGCGATTTTTAGAATTTCACGAACTTTTTCAGTTGGTAAATCCATTTCTGCCCCGATTTCTTCCGGTGTAGGTTCGCGACCTAAATCTTGTAATAGTTGTCTTTGAACACGTACTAATTTGTTGATTGTTTCAACCATATGTACTGGAATACGAATTGTACGCGCTTGGTCCGCAATGGCACGTGTGATTGCTTGACGAATCCACCATGTTGCATAAGTTGAGAATTTGAACCCTTTTGTATGGTCGAATTTCTCAACGGCTTTCATTAAGCCCATGTTTCCTTCTTGGATTAAGTCCAAGAATTGCATTCCACGTCCTACATAACGTTTTGCAATTGATACTACTAAACGAAGGTTGGCTTCCGCTAATTCTTGTTTGGCTTCTGTATCGCCTTCTTGGATACGGAGCGCTAATGCAACTTCTTCATCCGCGCTAAGAAGTGGAACTCGTCCGATTTCTTTTAAATACATACGAACGGAGTCATTAATCTTCGTATTTGAAGATAAGGCAGTATCATCTTCTACAACAGCTGTCTCAGATTCGCGTTGGCTTTCTGCTGACAATTGTTGGCTTGTTGGTTCACCGTTAGCATCTACAACACTAACCCCTGCATCCTCAAACTTTTGAATTAATTTATCCATTCCTTCCGCATCCAACTCAAATGGGATTGCGATTTGCGCAGATAAATCATCGTATAAAATTTGACCGAATAATTTTCGTTCTGCAAGAAGCGCTGAAGTTGCTTCATTCAGTGTTTGACCTTTTTCATTCTTTTGAACTGTCATTCACCATTCCTCCATTCTATCTTTTCCTTAATTGTCGTTGAATCTCCATGATTTCAACCATCAATCTCTTTCTGGCTTCATCATCGTTCACAAGAGCAGCTCGATTCAACTCTTCCTTTTTTTGTGCTAACTGCTCTTTCAGAGTATTTTTTTGTGAAAGTACATATACTAAATCTTGAATCTCTTGTTCCGTACATTCTGGAGGAAACTGACCTAGTTCGATTTCAGACACCAGATTTCTGTTCATTAAATCTTTATCGTTTAAAAACAACATAAATTCTTGAACATCAAATTCCTCTTCTTCATTTCTAAACGCCTGAATATGTAAAAATAATTGCTCATATAATGCGTCTGGAAACGAGAATTCTGGATTAATACGATTCAGATATGTCCAAGCTTCATTATGATGCATCAAGCGATACATTAGATGCCTTTGAATACCTTCGTTTTTAATAAACGGTCTATTCATTACTGGCGCTTGTGTTTCAACGCTTGGTACAGGCGGTGCTTGGAAATTCTGCGAAGTTTGAACTTGCTTTTGTTTTACTTGATTTTGAATCGTTGTGTAATCAAGATTAAATTCATCCGCAAGAGACTTCATCGCTAGATTCTTTTCAACATCATTTGTGAGTTTCGCTAGTTCAATAATCATCTCTTCGATATACTGAATCTTTTGACTCTCAACTTGCAGTTGATATTTCTTAGAAAGGAATCTCTTTTTAAATTGATAGATGGTTTCTTGCCCGTGTTCAACTAAATCGATAAACGCTTGGGGTCCACGTTGTTTAATAAACTCATCCGGATCCAGCCCATTATCAAATGGAATAATACCAATCGTAAAAGCATTTGTGGATTGAATCATTTCAATCGCACGGTTTGTCGCTTCCAGACCTGCTCTATCACCATCATAAGCAATCAAAATCGTATCCGTTACATGACGAAGCTTTTGAATTTGCTCTGGTGTAAGAGATGTCCCCATTGAGGCGACCCCTAGTTGAACTCCCGCTTGCCAAGCAGAAATAACATCCATATATCCTTCAAAAAGGATGACTTTATTTTCTTTACGAATATTCTTCTTTGCTAAATCAAAGTTGAATAAGAAGTTTCTTTTCGCAAAGAGCGGTGTTTCAGGACTGTTTAAATATTTAGCCTGTGAAGCAAACTCATCTGAATACCCTGGCAACACACGTCCAGAGAACCCAACGATTTGTCCATGTTCATTACGAAGAGGAATCATAATCCGCTGGTTAAAACGATCAAAGAATCCTGATTGACTTTCAACGAATAGACCTGTCGCTTCCATTTCTTGTTCTGTTAGCTCTAAATCTTGTAAGAGCTGTGTCAGCTGCGTGCGGTCTTTTAACGAGAAACCAAATCCAAATTCCTTTAACGTATCAATCGTATAGCCACGATCTGTTAAGTAATGAAGTGCTTCTTGTCCACCTTTTGTATTAAATAGGACATGCGAGTAAAACTCACTCGCTTTTTCATGTGCCGCAAACAATTTTTTCTCTTTTTGAGGAATTGCTTGTTGGCTAGAAGGGATTTCAACATCGAGAGGAATATGTGCAAGTTCTGCTACCCTAACAACTGATTCTGGAAAAGATAAACTTTCCAATTCCTGCATGAAGTTAAAAACATTTCCTCCGCGTCCACAACTAAAACAGTGGAATAACTGTTTTTCTTCTGTGACGGTAAACGAAGGTGTTCTTTCATCATGGAAAGGACATCGGCCAAATAGGCTCTTACCTTGCTTTCTCAATTGGACAAATTGCCCTACAATATCGAGAATATTCACTTGCGATTGTATACTTTGAATCGTTTCTTTTGATAATCGTTGACTCATAAAAAAACTCCCTCCATACACTACGCCTAATGATACAGCATATAATATATCACAATTCGCGATTTAATGCAATGGAGCAAGCTTTTTTCTCCTCAAACAAAACAAGTGATACCGTATACGGTATCACTTGTTTTTTAGTCGGCAATAAATTCTTCAATCCACGCCCAAGCTTTCTCTACTCCTTCACCTGTTTCAGATGAGAATGTTAAGAAGAGATCTTCTGGTGGTTTGCCAAATGCTTTTCGAATCACGCTGACATGTTTATTCCATTTTCCACGAGGAATCTTATCACATTTCGTCATCACAATTCGATATGGAATATTGTAATACTCCAAAAATTCACGCATTTGAACATCTTCTTGGCTTGGTTCATGTCTAAAGTCCACTAAGATAAGTACTAAACGAAGAGGTTCGCGAGTCGTAATGTACTCCTCAATCATCTTCCCCCATTTTTCGCGTTCCTTCTTAGACACTTTAGCATATCCATATCCTGGTACATCCACGAAATAGAACTGTTCATTAATATGATAGAAGTTCAATGTTTGTGTTTTACCCGGTTTACTTGAAGTACGTGCTAAGCTTTTACGTTGAATCAACTTATTAATAAAAGAAGATTTTCCAACGTTAGAACGACCTGATAATGCAATTTCTGGAAGGTTTCCAGAAGGATATTGTGCTGGTCCTACAGCACTAATTGTAAATTCGGCTTTATTAACCTTCATTTTCTAATCCTTTCTGAGTTGGCAACTTCACGAAGAATAGCAATACTGAACCAATTAAGAACAAGATAATTAATGAGAATACACCATCTAATGAATTACCAGTCATTTGAGCTGTAATCCCTAATAGTGTTGTTCCTAAGATTGATGAGAATTTACCAAAAATATTATAGAATCCAAAGAATTCATTCGCTCTATTGGCCGGGATTAATTGGCCAAATAATGAACGGCTGAGTGATTGTACCCCACCTTGAGCTGTCCCAATAAGAATTGCTAAGATAAGGAAATCTGTGTATGAATTTAACCATAACGCCATCACACAAATTAAAATATACGTACCAATTCCAAGGAATAATGTTTTCTTGTTACCAAAGCGTTTTGATAAGTATCCATAAAGTAAACTAAATGGAAACGCCACGATTTGAACAATTAATAAGATAACAATCAAGCTATTGCTATCGAGTCCCATGTCAGCCCCGATTGCTGTCGCCATTTTAATAATCGTACCTACTCCGTCGATGTAGAAGAAATAAGCGAGTAAGAATAAGAATACTTGTTTATGTTCACCAATACGTTTAATCGTTCCCCATAAACGCATGAAACTTTCTTTAATAGGTTTCTCTGGTTTTTCAATAAATGATTTTTGAGTTACATGCAACCAGTACGGAACCGTAAAGATAAACCACCATGCAGCTGTAATGAAGAAACCAGCCATAACGATTGCGTTTGAATTCAATCCACTAAACTGCATAATCATCATAAATAATACAAACGGGAATACACTTCCGATATATCCATATCCGTATCCAGCTGCGGAAATTCTATCCATACGATCATAAGTTGTTACATCCATAATCGAACTATCATAGAAAATGTTCGAAGCTGAATATCCTATTGCTGATAAAGTATACAATGCTAATAATAAAATCCATTGATCTGTTTCGGCAAACATCATTCCAATAACCGAGAATACACCTAATAATGTACTCCAAGTAAACATAGGATTACGATATCCTTTGTAATCCGCTAAAGCTCCAAGAACAGGTGCCATAATAGACACGGCAAATGTCGCAATCGAGTTGGCATATCCTAAAAATGCAGTTGAATCAGCCGCACTGACGCCAGCATTAGAAGATACGGTTTTAAAATACAACGGAAAAATGGCCGTAGTAATCATTAAAGAATAAACTGAATTGGCCCAGTCCTGCATAATCCAAGCAAATTCTTCTTTTGTGTAATGTTTCGATATTAAGGATTTTAATCCTTTCATGCTTTTATCTCCCTTAATCATATATTCTTAAATAAAAATAGAATGCAATATAATGCACCCATCATATCACATTCTATCCTAACATATTTTGTTGAAAATCCCTAGGAAATCAATCGATTTTCTTCATCATACAAATCAGGTTCGCCAGTTCCGTTCACAATAGCTTCTGTAACGACCACTTTTGTAATATCTTCACGACTTGGAATTTCAAACATTAAATCCATCATCACTGATTCAATAATACTTCTTAAACCACGCGCACCTGTACGACGTTCAATTGCTTTAGCAGCAATTGCTTGAAGCGCTGCTGGTTCAAACTCTAATTCCACGTTATCCATGGCAAAGAGTTTTTGATACTGCTTCACTAATGCATTCTTTGGTTTCGTTAAAATATCGACTAAATCGTCTTTACTTAACGGTTCTAACGCTGCAGTGATTGGAAGACGTCCAATAAACTCTGGAATAAGTCCGAATTTTTGTAAATCTTCTGGAATAATCAACTGCATTAAACTTTCGTGACTTGATAAGTTTTTATTTGAAGATCCAAATCCGATTACTTTAGCACCAAGACGTTCTTTTACGATTGTTTCAATTCCATCAAACGCTCCACCAACGATAAATAAAATATTCGTTGTATCGATTTGAATGAGTTCTTGATGTGGATGTTTACGGCCTCCTTGAGGCGGAACAGATGCAACAGTTCCTTCTAAAATCTTCAGTAAGGCTTGTTGAACCCCTTCACCACTTACATCACGAGTAATCGATACATTCTCGCTCTTACGGGCAATCTTATCAATCTCATCGATGTAAATAATCCCTTTTTCAGCACGTTCAATATCGTAGTCTGTCGCCTGTAATAGTTTTAGAAGAATATTTTCAACGTCTTCACCAACATAACCCGCTTCAGTTAATGTAGTCGCATCCGCGATTGCGAAAGGTACATTTAAAATACGCGCTAATGATTGAGCTAAATAAGTCTTCCCAGAACCAGTTGGTCCAATTAAACAAATATTACTCTTTTGTAACTCAACATCGTCATCTTCACTAAATAAGTGATTAATACGTTTATAGTGATTATAAACCGCTACTGCTAATGATTTTTTTGCATGTTCTTGGCCAACAACGTAATCATTTAATACTTTTAGGATTTCTTGAGGTTTTAATACCTCAATCATTTCATCCATCGTCATTGAAGAAAATTCTTCATCAATAATTTCTTTACATAAATCAACACATTCATTACAAATAAATACATCAGGACCAGCGATAATTTTCTTTACTTGTTCTTGTGATTTTCCACAGAATGAACATCTTACTTGTTTTGTTTCATCTTTATACAATCTGAAACCTCCATTCTTTTCCTGATTTTTCATTTTAAGAGTACCATAAGTCTCTATTTTCAACAAGAAATGTTGTTTCAAAAAGCGCCGGTCTCTAGGGCACTGACCCCCGTAAATGAGAATTAAATAAAAACACCTCCAAGTTGGATTTGGTACAATATTATCAAATACGCATGGAGGTGTCTTTTTATGGTTAAAAATCGTGTTGCTTATTCAGCCGATACTAAAAATAAAGCCGTAGAAATGAAATTACAGGGATATAGTACAAAACAAGTAATGCAGGAGTTAAACATTAAAAACAAAACGCAAGTAGAAACATGGTTTAGATGGTATAAAAATGGAGAAACACATCGTTTCCACCAACAGGTGGGTAAACAATATTCTTATGAAAAAGGAATGGCTAAACTTTCTGAAATCGATCAATTAAAATTAGAATTACGAAGAAAAGAAGTTGAATTAGAAATATTAAAAAAATACAAGGAAT
>NZ_JVNU01000040.1 GCF_001071995.1 Streptococcus sp. 263_SSPC | reverse complement strand
TAGCCGGCTTAGCTCAGTTGGTAGAGCATCTGATTTGTAATCAGAGGGTCGAGGGTTCAAGTCCTTTAGCCGGCATTTAAATCAAATTGCGGAAGTAGTTCAGTGGTAGAACACCACCTTGCCAAGGTGGGGGTCGCGGGTTCGAACCCCGTCTTCCGCTTAGCCAATGTAAAACCATAGCCCATGCCGGGGTGGCGGAATTGGCAGACGCACAGGACTTAAAATCCTGCGGTCAGTGATGACCGTGCCGGTTCGACCCCGGCCCTCGGCATTTAATTGAATATAAATTGCACCCATAGCTCAATTGGATAGAGTACTTGACTACGAATCAAGCGGTTACAGGTTCGACTCCTGTTGGGTGCATACTCGGGAATTAGCTCAGCTTGGTAGAGCACTTGGTTTGGGACCAAGGGGTCGTAGGTTCGAATCCTGTATTCCCGATACGTAAACAAATGAGGAAGCTAGACATTGTGTCTAGCTTCTTTTTTTACCAAAAAATGCAAGATGATTGGCAAAAGAAAGTTTCTTTTGTATAATTAAAGTCAAATATAGTCAAGGTAAAAGGAGGAAGATGGATGCAAAATCAAAATCAAAATATGTCGGATTTGATTGAAAGTTACTTGAAGAATGTACTGCATAAGAATGAAACAGTTGAAATCAGACGCAGTGAGATTGCAGACCAATTCAATTGTGTTCCTTCCCAAATTAATTACGTGATTAATACCCGCTTTACGATTCAACAAGGTTATGTCGTTGAAAGTAAACGTGGTGGCGGTGGTTATATCCGCATTATGAAAGTAAATCTCGTGGACGAGATGGATGTCTTAAATGCTTTAGGAGATCTTGTTCCAGAAGAACTTTCAGAGCGCGAAGGCAATCATTTATTACAAAACTTATATGAAAATAAGCTGATCACGAAACGTGAGGCACAAATGATGTCACTCATGATGGAGAAGGATACATTCCCTTCAAACGTGAAGAATGCTGCAGAAGTTCGCAGTAATATGATGAAGAAATTAATCGACAATTTGAAATACCGTTAAAGAAGAAAGGAATAAACGCATGAGTGAAATTTTTACACCAAAAGCAAAGAGTGCGATGGTCTTAGCCGCAAGAGAAGCCATCCTGTTCAAACACCAAGCCGTGGGAACAGAACACTTACTATTAGGATTAATCCTTGAACAAGAAGGCATCGCGGGAAATGTGCTTCGTGCTGCAGGCTTAACTGCGGAAATCGTTCGTTCTGAAATCGAGTCACTCACAGGATACGGCTCAAACCGTAAGCAAATGGATCCGTACTTAATGCCTTATTCACCAAGAGCGAAGAAAGTGATTCTATCGGCTACTGATGAAGCAAAACGCCTCGAAGTACCACAAGTCGGAACAGAGCACTTACTATTAGCATTATTACGTGAAGAAGTATTAGCAACGAAGATTCTTCGTGATAACCAAATCGACCCTCAAGAGTTGATGAAAGAAATCTACGGCAAAATCGGAATTCAACCTTCAAACGCTGCAGGTTCTAAGAGAAAAGCACGCCAAGAGGCTTCCCAAGAAGGAACTCCTACATTAAATAGCTTAGCGCGTGACTTAACTGAATTAGCACGTGAAGGCAAAATCGACCCAGTTGTTGGTCGTGAAGACGAAGTGCGCCGTATTATCCAAATCATCAGCCGTCGTACGAAAAATAATCCTGTCCTCGTTGGGGAACCAGGTGTTGGGAAGACAGCCATTGTTGAAGGCTTAGCACAACGTATGGTGAGCGGAGAAGTTCCAGAAGAAATCGCCGAAAAACGTTTGATGATGTTAGATATGGGTGCGGTTGTTGCGGGAACAAAATACCGTGGTGAGTTCGAGGAGCGCATGAAGAAAATCTTGGATGAAGTATACCGTGAACAAGATGTGATTCTCTTTATCGATGAGTTGCATACCCTTATCGGTGCAGGTGGGGCAGAAGGCTCTATCGACGCTTCAAATATCTTAAAACCAGCGCTTGCTCGTGGTGAAATCCAAGTTATCGGGGCGACTACGCTTGATGAATATCAAAAATATATCGAAAAAGATGCAGCCTTAGAACGTCGTTTTGCCTCTGTTCATGTAAACGAACCTAGCGCAGACGATACGGTTGAAATCTTAAAAGGACTTCGCAAACGTTATGAAGACCATCACCGTGTGGAAATCACAGACGCAGCGATTGAAGCAGCCGTTCAATTATCGGTTCGTTATATTACGTCTCGTAAATTACCAGATAAAGCGATCGACTTGATGGACGAAACAGCTGCAAAAGCCCGTCTAGACCGCAGTGGTAAACACTCTCCGCTTCAAAAACTCGAAGTAGAAGTGGCAGAACTTGCAGTGAAGAAAGACGTAGCGATTCGTGAGCAAAAATTCGAAGAAGCAGCTCGTTTACGCAAAAAAGAACAAGCCAAACGCGACAAGCTTGAAAAACTAGGCAAAAAAGTAGAAGTCGAAGCGAAAAAAGAATTCGTCGCAGCTATCACGGACGAAGATATCGCAGAAGTGGTATCACAATGGACTGGAATTCCATTAAAACAAATGGAGAAAAAAGAAAGCGAACGTCTCGTTCATCTTGAAAAAGAATTGCACCAACGCGTGATTGGACAAGAAGAAGCCGTCTCAGCGGTTGCTCGTTCGATTCGTCGTGCTCGTAGCGGATTGAAAGATCCAAAACGTCCAATCGGTTCATTCTTATTCCTTGGACCTACTGGAGTTGGGAAGACAGAGTTAGCGAAAACATTAGCGGAAGCGATGTTTGGCGACCAAGACGCTCTCATTCGTATCGATATGTCTGAATACATGGAGAAACACGCGGTTAGCCGTTTAGTCGGTTCACCTCCAGGATACGTTGGATTCGATGAAGGCGGACAATTAACGGAGAAGATTCGTAACAAGCCTTACTCTGTGATTCTGTTAGATGAAATCGAAAAAGCCCATCCAGATGTATTTAACATTCTGTTGCAAGTCTTAGACGATGGCCATCTAACGGATTCAAAAGGACGTAAAGTCGACTTCAGAAATACGATTCTTATCATGACATCAAACCTTGGGGCAACGGCTCTTCGAGATGAAAAAGCGGTGGGATTCGGTGCAAAAACCGTACAACATGACCATACGGCAATGGAAAAACGCATCCGCGAAGAGTTGAAGAATGCGTTCCGTCCTGAGCTATTGAACCGAATCGATGAGATTATCGTCTTCCATAAATTGACGAAACCTGAATTACGTCAAATCGTTCAATTGATGACAAAAGACATTAAGACTCGTCTGGCAGAACTCAATATCGAATTGAAATTCACTTCAGGAGTTATCGACCTGATCGCAGAAGAAGGATTCGACCCAGAATACGGGGCGCGTCCAATTCGTCGCGCGATTCAAAAGAAAATCGAAGACCCGCTTAGTGAAGCACTCCTCAGTGGAGAAATTCGCTTCGGTCAAAAAGTGACAATCGGTTCTCAGAAAGGAAAAGTGACAATTAAAGAAACAAAAGTCGCTCCTAAAAAAGAAGCCGTTAAAGCATAAAAATCATAACGAAAATAGCCACTTCTAACTGAATAGAAGTGGCTATTTTTTAATAACTTTGTTTTTGTAAGAGTAGGTGGCCAAGCGTAAGGTCATTCATGTCTTTGACGTTTAGCCCTGTTTGTTCTGCGAAACGGTCAATTCGATACTGTAAGGTGTTGCGGTGTAAGAAGAGTTTTTGGCTGGCCTTTGAGACATTTCCATGAGCGTCCCAGAGAGCTTCAATCAGTTCTTTTACGTCATCTTCGCTTAATAAGAGAATCAACTCGTCAGCAATCGGTGCGATATCGACCAAAGCGTTGGCAATCGCCCATAACATCACTGGCGCAAATTCCAAACTCGAGCGCTTGTGCGAATGCATTAAGTATTCTACGAAGAGCGCTTTTTCGGCTTGATAGAGAAGAGGCACAGGGCTTGACGTTGCCCAGCGGTTTCCGATAAAGAGTTGTAATTCCACTGCAAAGTCATCTTCAATGGCGGATTGCACTTCAAAGAGCGTGCTTGCTAGCGAAGGAGCGACTTCTGGGTTCACGACTAGCGTGTAATGATGGCGGAAGTTTTTGAAGACGGCAAGGGTCCCAACCGTTAAGTTCTCGACGAACTCCAACCAGTCTTTTTCTTGAAAGACGCCTTCTTGCTTAGGAAATACCGCCAAGTGGACGCATTGGATATACGCAGTTGAAGTTGGCAATGCCCCTTTTCCTTCTAAGTACGCTAGCCAAGGATGCGTTGGGATTGAAGATTTTGTCGGTTGTGTATTTAAGGTTTCGATGAGGAATTGTTCGCGCTCAGTTAAGCTCGATTCTAAGAGATAAATCACTTCGCCGTTCAGCGTTACAGGAACCGTGTTTTGACCGTTTTCTCCAAGAAGAGCATCCGGGAACAATTCTTTCCAAGTCTTTTTCATAAGAACTCCTTTTTTGAAAAGTGTTTGCCTCTTAAGTATACACGTTTGACAACTAGGATGAAAGTTAATTAAATGAATTCTTGGAAATAGGATATTCTTGAGAGAAAAAACGTGATAATATTGTACTTGTAAGCAAATTAAAGGGGGATATACATGAGTGAAATTATTTCAGCTCTAATCGGGGCCTTAGTAGCATATTTAGCCTTAACAACAGCATATAGACGTTCATTAGATTTAGAATCAGAATGGAGAAAAACATTATTTAATGCAGCGGGGGCCGAGGAAATATCTATGCAAGAGATTCAATTACTTAGAACTGCTCTTCGTTACAAAAAAAATAACAGCCCTGGAAAATATTCTTTTAAATGGATGACTAATCTTATGATTGATTTTTGCGACTTTATAAGAATTAATGAAGAAACATGGGTAGGCAAAGATGATAAATTGGATTTAGATAAGGAGCTTCAAGAAATTATAAGAATCTTTATTAGATGCGTTTTAAAGTATAATTGGGAAGTTAATGAAAAATTTATTGGTAATTTTTTCAATAATAAAAGAATTGAGGAACAGCATTTTATAAAAGAGTCTTTTGAGTTGGCAAAGGAAGAATTTGAAAAAATTAAGTATAAGTATTCGGAGTTTGATTTCGAAAAATATGAAGATAATAACACAGAAAATATAAACAGTAGTCATCTTAAAGATACCAATAAAAATTTAAAAGGATTGGATAAATTCAAACAATTTTTAGAAAACATTGATCCTATCTGGTTTCCTATTATTTTAACATTAGTCACTGGTTTTAAAACAATTTATGATTTTTTTATAGGTCAAGGTATAAGCGAAACAAACTTTATCTCAGTAATATCCATTATATGTTTATGGTGGTTTATTCGTGAACGTAAAAAGTAATTCAAACTATCTATTTATAAAGAAATTCGGTAGAATAGGACATATAGTCAATATAAGGGGGATACGAAATGTCAACAGAATGGTCATTAAAAGAAATTTACCCTTCATTTGAAAGTGAAGAGTTTCAACGTGACTTTGAACGTTTTTCAAACTTTAGAGAGGTATTCAATGGCTTAACGCTCGAAGATAACTTAGAATCTATCAAAGCGGCAATCGCAGCGCTAGAAGAGTTTAGCGTCTTAAGCAGCCGTCTTGGAAACTACATTAATTTAACATTAACTGCGAACACAACAGACGAAACAGCGAATAAATACCGTACTTTATTCGGTAATGCGTATGCTGCGTTAAACAGTGCGTATACAAAAGTCTACAAATTTATCGGAAGCGTGGAAACAGATATCACTTCCGACGAAAATCTAAAAGACTACGAATTCTACTTTGCAGAAGCAAAACAACAATACAAACATCTATTATCCGATGAATTAGAAGATGTGATTGCGAAATTCTCTATCAGCGGTGGAGACGGTTGGGAACAACTCTTCGAAGCGATGACTTCAGGCGTTGAAGGCGAATTTAAAGGCGAAAAAGTAACGCTTAGCGAAATTCGTAATATGGCGTATGATGCGGATGCAGCGGTTCGTAAAGAAGCGTACGAAACAGAATTGAAGATGTACGATACGATTAAAGAACCAATCGCATTTGCCTTAAACAATATTAAACAACAAGTGCTTACAGAAACAAGCTTACGTGGTTTCGAATCACCACTAGCACAAACATTAGAAGCGTCTCGTATGTCTCGTCAAACATTGGATGCCCTTCTTGAAGCGATTCGCGAATATTTACCACAATTCCGCGCTTACTTGAAACATAAAGCTTCCCTCTTAGGTCATGAAAATGGATTACCATTCTACGACTTATTTGCACCAATCGGAGAAAGCTCACGTCGTTTCACAATCGAAGAGTCTAAAGAATTCTTATTAGAAAACTTCAAAGGCTTCTCACAAGATTTAGCAGATATGACAAAAGAAGCTTACGAAAACAACTACATCGACTTCTTACCACGTAAAGGAAAAGTGGGGGGCGCGTTCTGTAGCAACCTACCATTCATCAAACAATCACGTATCTTAACAAACTTCTCTGGTTCATTAAGCGACGTTGTAACAATTGCGCACGAATTAGGACATGCGTACCACGGTTTACATATCGAAAACCACCGTGTATTAAACCAAGAGTACTCAATGCCTGTTGCGGAAACGGCGTCAACTTTCAACGAAAATATCGTGATGAACACAGTGATTAGCGAAGCAAGCGATGCTGAAAAAGTAGCCTTACTCGAATCACAATTACAAGATACAACACAAATCATCGTGGACATCTACTCACGTTACTTATTCGAATCAGCAGTATTCGAAAACCGTGAAAAGAGCTTCATGTTCTCGAAAGATTTAGAACAATTAATGTTGGATGCGCAAAAAGAAGCATACGGCGACGGATTAGATCCTGACGCAATGCATCCATATATGTGGGCTTGCAAACCGCACTACTACAGCAGCGGCTTAAGCTTCTACAACTTCCCATACGCATTCGGAGGATTGTTCTCTAAAGGTTTATATGCCATCTATCAAGAGCAACCTGAAGGATTCGTTGAGAAATATCAAGAGTTATTGCGTGCGACAACAGTGACTTCTGCGGAAGATACTGCGAAGGTGTTGGGCGTGGATGTGACGGACAGCGCATTTTGGAAGAAAGCACTCGCGCAAGTTGCCGATAACATCGAGCAGTTCATTGCTTTAACTCCGGTAAAATAAAACAGAATATCTGACAGATTCATCCATCTTTCGATGGGATGGATAAACCTTCGAGCATCAGTTTGATGATTGAAAGAGTCATAGTGGAGTACCGGCTCGTGCCTGTAGTCACTCACCTTTGAAGCCTCAAAGAGGGAGTAAGGAATCAATTCCTAACTCCCTCTTATTCGTTTCAATACGATTTCCCACTATTCTTTCAATCAACTGATGCTCTTTTTGTTTATCCATCACTCCCTACGATTGGAGCAGCAAGATATTCTGTTTTATTTCCCTTTTTTTTGATAAACTGCTGCGATGTTATCGGCAATGCTTAGGAAGGGAGCGGCAGGAGTGTGGTGCTGAACATTATGTAACTGGAAAAGGGATGGAGTAATAAAACATGCCCTACTACTGTAAGGCATGTTGTTTGATGATTGTGATTTTGTTGTAAGAAAATTGTACTTTATTTTTTTGAGAGGATTCTTATTGAAATTAGTATTCCTATGACAAAAGCAAATGAAAAGATACTTGTTTCGAGGTGTGATAGAAATAAAATTTGTATTGGTTTTGCGTAACCAAAGTAGAGAAGTGTCAAAAGAATAATGGGGATGCAATATGTTGTAGCAGTCACAATACCGCTTCTAAGGATTTTAGCTCTTGTTACAATCGTGATTACTAAAGTTGTCCATATGATATTTGAGAAGAATAAAAATCCAATTCCCCATAAGGCGTTAGGAGAGAGCCTTTGTATGTCATGAGTGAGCATATGAACTCCATAAACATTGAAGAAAGGAAGCAAGAAAAAGCTGAATAGAATTACTACTGCAAAAATTTTTTTCATTGTTAGATCCTCCTTTAAATATATTGATAATCACTTGTTTTCAAGATAATATCTTCAACTTTATTTTACTATTTTCAAGAGAGATAAACAATAAAATGTGTAGAAATTCACATATAATGGTTAAAAATTAAGGTTTCGCATTGGCGGTGTGTGCTGAGTGAGGGGGAGGAACGGCAGAAGTGTGATGATTTTGGAGGGAGTGGGGCAAAATAGGCTTTTTTATTGGATTTAACCGATTTTTTATATTGCATATAGGGGGAAAGAGGAGTACCATTAGAGTATCAACCTTAAAGGAGATGAAGTGATGTTTACGTTAACAAAGGAATTGACGAAACAATATAAAGAAAGTTTTCAAAGTAAGCCAGAGCGTATCGTGGCGCAAAATGCTGCGGTGAAGAATGGCTTGAAAGGATCTAGTGAGACGGTCGCTTCCGTTGTGGAAAATCAGCCGGTGTATTCGATTGATTTGGAACACGGAAAAGTAGCCAACCAAAAGGCTTCTGGTCGTTGCTGGATGTTTGCGGCGCTCAATACATTCCGCCACAGACTCTTTAATAACTTCAAGCTCGAAGAATTTGAACTCTCACAAAGTTATACATTTTTCTGGGATAAATACGAAAAGGCCAATTATTTCCATGAAAATATTTTAAAGACAGCGGGCGAACCTGTGACAAGCCGCAATGTAGCCTTTCTATTACAAACGCCTCAACAAGACGGTGGGCAATGGGATATGATTGTGTCACTGTTCAAAAAATATGGGGTTGTACCAAAGAGTGTGATGCCGGAAAGTTTTTCAAGCTCGGCTTCAAGCGATTTGAACAAATACTTAAATAAAAAACTTCGCCAAGACGCAAAAGTGCTTCGTGACTTAGTGGCACGTGGAGCTAGCGAAGAGGAAATCAACGAAACGCGTAAACAATTAATGCAAGAAGTGTACGACTTACTTAGCGTGACTCTTGGAACTCCGCCAGAAACATTCGACTTCGAATATCGTGATAAAGACAAGGAATTCCACCGTCACTTGAATTTGACGCCACAAAGCTTCTTCGAACAATTCGTGGGCTTGAACTTGGACGATTACGTGTCTATCATCAACTCACCAACAACGGACAAACCATTCAACCGTTCATACACTGTTGACATGCTTGGAAATGTCGTTGGAAACCAAGTACGCTACTTGAACCTAGACATGGCAACGTTCAAAGAATTAGCGATTCGTCAATTAGACCAAGGGGAATCTGTCTGGTTCGGTTGCGATGTTGGTCAATCTTCAAACCGCAGCAATGGTCGTCTTGCGCTCAATAACTTCGACCTTAAAGGCTTAACTGGAATCGACTATTCACTAACGAAGGGCGAACGTCTTGAATACGGCGATAGCTTAATGACACACGCGATGGTATTAACAGGGGTGAACCTTGTCGATGGTAAACCTAATCGCTGGAAAGTGGAAAATAGTTGGGGCGAAGAATCTGGGGTTGAAGGGTTCTGGATGATGAGCGATGCGTGGATGGATGAGTATACGTACCAAATCGTTGTCAGAAAAGAGTTTCTTACAAAAGAGCAACTCGACGCTTTCAACAGCGAGCCAATTGTGTTAGCGCCATGGGATCCAATGGGTTCTTTAGCGTAATCTTGTAAAAAAACAAAATAAGTCCTCTGGACATCTTCATAGTGGTGACAGTAAAGGCACCGGATTGAGCCGAAGTCTCAATTCCTAGCAAGCTTCAAACCGAGGGTAAGTGATGAATCACGAACCCTCGGTAATTCACATTGCTTGCACTTCTTTACTGTTCCCACTATAGAGTCCAGAGGATTTTTGTTTTTTTAGTTTAGGTAATAGAATCCTTGCATCCTAGAGCTAACTCATTGGTTGTGAAAGGGTAGAATTTGTATAAATAAACTGCAACAGTTCCACTATCAACATCTTCAGATGTATTAATAGTGGTAAATGTAAGGATACCACCTGGAGCCTGTAGTCTCCAGGTTCCCAAGCTTCAAACAGCTGCTAGGAAATAAATTTCTTAGCAGCTGTAATTCACATGGGGTATTTGTCCTTACAAATACCACTATATAATCTGAAGATGTTTTTCGTTCCACTGAACGAGTTTGGTATTCAATTCTGTCCTTACGCTGACCTTGGTGCTAATACAATTGGTTGTGAAAAGTCGAGTTGTCTTTTGCTTTTTAGGCTAGAAGGGTGCAGGGACGGGGAGCGAAATTAACATATATATTAATTAACAAAGATGTTAATTGAGGCAATAAAAAAGGTGGGTAAAGGCCTGGGCCCTTATCCACCTTTTGAAGTTTAGTTATTATTCGCTGCGGAGCGATTCGACTGGGTCTTTCTTCGCGGCGATGCGTGAAGGGATGAGTCCAGCTAACATGGTTAATACAATCGAGATACCAATAAGGATAAGCGCTGCTTCCCATGGTAATTGCGCCACGTTTTCCACGTTTGTCATTTTCGCAACGACGGCATTGATTGGAAGTGTCGCAAGGAGCGTAATGGCGATACCGAGCACACCGGAGATAAATCCTTCGATGGCTGTTTCGGCGGTGAAGATGCGACGGATGTCTTTCTTCGAAGCCCCCATTGCACGTAAGATTCCGATTTCTTTTGTACGTTCGAGAACCGAGATGTACGTGATGATCGCAATCATAATCGATGATACGATGAGCGAGATGGCAACAAAACCAACGAGTACGGTTGTAATCACGCCCACCATTGTCGTAATCGAAGACATGATGGTTTGAATATCGTCGGAGTAGGCGAGCACTTTGTCGTCTTCGCCGGCGTCTTTTTTCGCTGTGTTATAGGCGTTGATGAAGTCCTTCAACTCTTGTTTTTGTTGGAACGAAGAGGTATAGAACTCGATGGCAGCTGGTTTGGATTTGTCGATGACACCTAGTTTTGCGAGGTTTTCCTCGTAAGTGGCAGCCGAATTTTCGTTGTATTGTTGGATGTATTGCGCTTGTTGTTCAGGCGTCAATTTGACCAACTGGATTTTTTCTTCTTCGGTTAAATCAGCCGAATTGAATGGTTTTGGATCTTTGGCAAATGCTTTTCCAGTAAATACATTAATGGTTGGGTTGGCTTCTTGCTCTTTTACGATGTCACTGTTTTGAATTTGCTCAGAAGTGTAATCGATCAGGGCGCTTGTATAAGCCACACCGCCAGAAGGAGAGTTCACACCAGAACTGGTGCCTTCTTTTTGACGAAGAATGCCAACGATTGTAAGCTCGAGGCCATTCTCGATTTGCGTCTTCATGTAGGCTTCGTCATCAATTTTATTCATCCATTGGTTGTTTTCTTTCACGAAACGGTTCGTGTTCACAACGGCTTTGAATGTTTTTCCGATGAAATCACTATATTGATACGTTTGTGATTTAAGTTCGTCTAGTTTCTTCACATCGTTTAATTCGCTAGGGTCTTTGATGCGTAAGCTATAAAGGAGCAGGTCGCTAATTTGGTTATCTTCATCGACGATAAGGACGATTTCAGATTTATCCTTTGGAAGGCGACCTTCTAGCACGTCATATTGCGCGTTCAGCATCTCCTCGTCGCTTGAAAGTTGGCTCCAATAGTCGATATTTTGCAAGTAGCCTTTAATCGTTTGGTTCGCCGTATCGACTTCGCTTGCTAGGTTTGACGGAAGAATGCTCTTTGGACCGTTTGATGTGTCGCTAGCGTAAATATACGGTTGCAGGTTGTATTGGTAACGAATGTCTTTTGTCAGTTTTGCGACTTCGGATGCGTGTTCGTCCAAGTAAGCCTTGAAGGACGCGATGTCGTTTTTCCCAATTTGTTTTTTCAATAAATTCGTCAACACTGTATTGACACCGAGCTCGTTATTGTCTTTATAAGGCTTATCGCTTAAATCCGGAGAGGTCGCTAGCAGGTTACTGTGGTTCTGCTCGCTAATCGTTAGTGGAAGAGAGACGAGGGTGTCTTCTTGCACCTTCTTCACGTAGTCGCTCACACCGTTTGAGAGGGCTAAAATAAGGGCAATCCCGATAATCCCGATGGAACCGGCAAAGGCAGTCAAGAAGGTACGGCCTTTCTTCGTCAATAGGTTGTTAAACGAAAGGGCCAGCGCCGTCATAAAGCTCCTCTTCGTCTTCGTAAACTGAATGTCGCCTTGTTTGGTTTCTTCGGTTGGATCGTATGGATTCGAGTCGCTCAAGATGTTTCCATCTAATACTTGTACGATACGAGTGGAGTACGTCTTTGCCAGCTCTGGGTTATGTGTCACCATGATGACCAGACGTTCCTTGGCGATGTCTTTTAATAAATCCATGATTTGAATAGAAGTCTCAGAATCGAGCGCTCCTGTAGGTTCGTCGGCTAAAACGACTTTTGGATCATTGACAAGGGCACGCGCAATCGCAATCCGTTGCATTTGTCCCCCAGACATTTGGTTTGGTTTCTTATATAAATGGTCTTTCAACCCAACGCGTTCGAGCGCTTCGATGGCACGTTTCTTGCGTTCCGCTTTGGAAACCCCAGAGAGGGTCATTGCAATCTCGACGTTTGAGAGTGCCGTTTGGTGACCGATAAGATTATACGACTGGAAGACGAACCCAATCGTGTGGTTTCTGTAACTATCCCAATCGCGGTCTTTAAATTGCTTTGTTGATTTTCCTTGGATGAGTAAATCACCCGATGTGTATTGGTCGAGTCCACCGATGATATTTAATAGGGTAGTTTTCCCTGAACCCGATTGCCCGAGAATCGAGACAAACTCATTTTCACGGAAGCGAATCGAGATATCTTTCAACGCGTGAAACTCTTGATTTCCCGTATGATACACTTTTGAAATATGTTGTAGCTGTAGCATCGTTTAGCTCCTTTCACTAATGAACCTAGTGTACCACAGTTGCAGGGCGATGACATAGGACCGGGGGCGGAATTTTAGTAAAAAGTTGGCAGGGAGAAATGTTGAAACTCCCTATAAAATCTGTATAATAGGTATACAACACAAAAAAGGAGTACAACCCATGACAACAATTGATAAAGTGGCTCTGATGGAGCAAGCGAAAGAAGTTTTAAAGAATGCTTACTGTCCGTATTCAAAATTCCCTGTAGGAGCTGCGGTTTTATATAAAGATGGCCGTGTGATTACGGGAGCGAATATTGAAAATGTATCGTTTGGGGTAACCAACTGTGCAGAACGTAGCGCGATTTTCTACGGAGCTTCACAAGGCTATCGTAAAGGCGATATTTTAGCGATTGCCGTTGCGGGGGAAACAGAAGGATTCTTACCACCATGTAACATTTGTCGTCAAGTGATGGTTGAGTTCTGCGGACCAGATACTCCTGTATTCTTATTGAATGGAAAAGGCGAAATTCTAGAATTACGTCTAGAAGAATTAGTTCCTTATTCATTCGTTAGCTTAGAAATGTAATGAATTTTAGAAGAAATGAAGCAGCCAGTCGTTGTTTCGTTTCTTCTTTTTTGTCCAAAAAAATTAAAAAATAAAATCGACGAGTTTCGCTGGATCTATTCCGAAAACTGAATTTTTAGGATATAATCGCCTGAATTTCTAGTTATAGAAGGATATAAAAGTTATTCAGCTGGTTTATCGAACGGCAGTCAGCAAACAAGCAATCGATTGGCTAGAGATCCATTTGTACAAGGATCTCTATAAAATGAGGGACGCACTTATACAAAATTTGTTTGATTTACAGCGTGTTGAAATGAGTTCTTTGTATAAAATTTTCTCGCGCGATTTTTGCATGAAAAAAAGTAAAATGTAACATATATGCTACACTTCAAAAAAATGATACCTTCAAATCCTAGCGGATTTGGCCATAAAGGCTGTAATGGGGCACCAACTTGAGCCAAAGTCTCAAGTTCTACCAAGCTTCAAACTGACTCTACGGGAATTCCCTAGAGTCAGTAATTCACTTTGGTTGCCATCCCCCATTACTGCTATTATGGCATCCGCTGGATTCTTCGGTATCATTTTTTTATTTGATTGACGACCAGTCTTTCTACTTGCAAGTGGGGAGGGACTGTTTTATACTGAAGTCAACCAAATAGGTTTACATGTTTTTCAGGAGGTGTACGATGTATCAACCAGAGAAATTAAAAGAAAGAAGAGTGGCGCAGGGTCTCACGCAACAAGAGCTCGCTAATGCACTGGGTGTCTCTAAGCAGGCTTATTCTGCCTGGGAGCGTGGAGTGAAGGTGCCAGCGTCCGATAAAGTAGAACAGCTGGAGAAGCTTCTATCCGTGCCAAAGGGATATTTTACAGAAATAGAAATTGTACGACTATACCATACGCTCACGCCGCCAAACCAAGAGAAGGCGGTACGCTATGTCCGCGCGCTTGCAACCGAGGAACAAACGCCGAAAGTGGTACCGATGAAGAAGAAACTAGTCGCGTATCATGTGTACGAGAAGATGTCGGCCGGGATTGGGGCGACGATTTACAACGACCGAGACTACGATACGGTTTACTACGATGAAGAGTTGGCGCATGATTTTGCGTCATGGGTATCGGGGGACTCGATGGAACCACGCTACCATAATGGATCGGTGGCGCTCATTCGTGAGACGGGATTCGATTATGATGGAGCGGTCTACGCGGTGGTATGGAACGGTCAGACGTTTATTAAGCGCGTATACCGTGAAAAGGACGGGTTGCGTTTAGTATCGTTCAACCCAGACTATGCGGACTTATTTGCTCCGTATGAGGAAGAACCACGAGTGGTAGGAATGATTGTTGGAAACTTTATGCCGTTGGAGGGATAAAGATGGGCTGCTTTGACTATTCGAAGGAACCGAGAAGCGACATTGCCTTTGTGGACATGAAGTCCTTTTACGCGAGTGTGGAATGTGTCGCCAGAGGCCTGCATCCGTTGAAGACGTCGCTATGCGTGATGAGTCGTGCGGATAATTCGGCGGGGTTGATTTTAGCGTCCTCCCCAACGTTTAAGAAGGTCTTCGGAAAATCCAATGTCGGTCGTGCCTATGAGTTGCCCTTCGATGTCAAAACGCGTCGTTTTAGTTATGCCAATGCACGTCGACAAGGAATCGAAGTAACGCCGCAATATGTGCGCTTTATCGAAAATTGGGCGAAGGTGACGCATATCGTGCCGCCTCGGATGGACGAGTATATTAAGGTGAACATGCAAATTCAACGCGTGTTTCAAAACTTCGGTGGACCAGAGGATATTTTTCCGTATTCGATTGATGAAGGCTTTATCGATTTAACGTCGTCACTGAATTATTTTGTACCGAATGATGCCTTGTCTAGACGTGAAAAGCTCGACCGTGTGTCTGCGGATATTCAACGGGCGATTTGGAAGGAGACGGGGATTTACTCGACGGTTGGAATGTCGAACGCGAATCCTCTCTTGGCCAAATTAGCGCTTGATAATGAGGCGAAGAAGATTCCGCATATGCGTGCGAACTGGTCGTATGAAGATGTCGAAGAGAAGGTCTGGGGAATTCCAGAGATGACAGACTTCTGGGGAATTGGCTCGCGGATGGAGAAGCGGTTGAATGCGCTCGGGATTTATTCGATTCGGGAACTGGCTAATGCCAATCCTGACCGATTGAAACAAGCGCTTGGCGTCGTGGGGCTCGATTTATGGTTTCACGCGAATGGCATCGATGAGAGCAATGTGCATGTGCCGTACCGTCCGAAATCAAGAGGACTCGGGAACTCGCAGGTGCTTCCGCGCAACTATGTTCGCCAACGCGATATCGAAATCGTGCTTCGCGAGATGGCGGAGCAGGTGGCGATTCGAATGCGCAGGATTAAGAAGAAGGCGACGGTTGTTTCGATTCATGTAGGCTACTCCAAGGACGAGGGCTTGTCATCGATACAGGCGCAGCGCAAGATTGACCCGACGAATCGAACTTCTGTGTTATCGGAAGTCGTCTTGGAACTCTTTCGTAAGAAATACAAAGGAGGTGCGGTGCGTAATGTGTCGGTGCGGTATTCCGGATTTGTCGAAGAAAGCTTTGGACTCATTTCACTATTCGAAGATATTGAAGCAGTTGAGAAAGAAGAAAGGCTCCAGACGGCGATTGATACGGTCCGCGACCAATACGGATTCACCTCGCTTTTAAAAGGGAACGCTCTGGAAGGTGGTTCGCGCGTGGTGGCTAGAAGTCAGTTAGTCGGAGGACATTCCGCTGGAGGATTAGACGGTTTGAAATAATGGAAAGAGCGTATTTGCCGTATCGCTCGGCAAGAGAGCATAAGGATCGCGGCATGGCGAAGTGGATGGGATTTTTCCTGTCTGAACATACGACGTCCCTAAAGGATGAACGTAAGCGCGAGGACCAGACGAGTCTGCTGACGGTGGAAGAGAAATGGATGCTGCTGTCGCAACTGTATGTCGGCAAGTTGCAAGCCAGCATTACGGTGCCGTATCGGATGATGCGACAAACGCTCATTGGCGAAGTGAGTGAATTATACGAGAGCGAAATCTCGCTAAAAACAGAAGAAGGCTACCGGCGCATTGCAGTGGAAGATATCTTGCAAATTCAGTTGGTGGAAGGTTTTTGAAATGTGTTGCAATTGTATCGCGAATGTGTTGTTTTCTAGTGTTATTTCTTTTATAATTATGGTACTAGAATAACAGAGGTGAGACTATGGCGAATATGAAAACCGCAAGTGTGAATGTAAGAATACAAGAAGATATCAAAAAGCAAGCAGAGGAAATTCTAGATCAATTAGGACTTCCAAGAGCAGTAGCGATAGATATGTTTTATAGACAGATTATCCTAAACAAAGGTATTCCTTTTGAGTTAGTTATTCCAACTGCACCGAAATCACGTGAAGAACTCACAAAAGAAGAATTCGACAAGATGATGAAATTAGCTGTTGAACAAGTAGAAAAAGGACAAACAACACCGGTAGAAGAGGTTTTTGAGGAACTATATCGAGGTATGTAAATGGAACATTATAGGATAGAGATTTCTGATTTAGCTAAGGCACAGTTAGTTGAAATTAGAGATTATATAGCTAAAGAGTTATATTCTCCAGCAACTGCCAGAAAGACGCTACATTTATTGGAAAAGAATATCCTTTCTCTTTCTAAATTACCCCATCGACATGAAAAAGTGGAGGATAAGGAATGGGGAAATAAAGGGATTAGGAAGTATCAGGTGAAGAACTTTCTCGTTTATTATTCTATTCATGAAGAAAGTCGAGTTGTTGCGATTCTGGGTATTATGTATGCTAAAAGGAATCCAGCTTATTTATTGAAAAAGTTACAGTAAATGAACACTCAAAACACGGTT
Organism: Streptococcus sp. 263_SSPC; assembly: GCF_001071995.1. Lineage (GTDB taxonomy): Bacteria > Bacillota > Bacilli > Lactobacillales > Aerococcaceae > Granulicatella. The sequence continues at coordinate 23,687 of NZ_JVNU01000040.1, read as the reverse complement.
TGTGAGTGCGCATTTACTGAACGTCCCCCGTTATTCACTAGAGTTGACGGGGGCGTTCTTTTTTGCTAAAATAGTCGTGTTGTAATTGTGAAGCACCACAGCTACAACCGCTCGGATTAGAGTACAAAAGACCGGAATCGGCACTTTAAACTGGCGAGTCTTAGTCTAAAATATAGGAGGTGCAATATGTACGCAATCGTAAAAACTGGTGGAAAACAAGTTAAAGTTGAAGTTGGTCAAGCAATCTACGTTGAAAAATTAAACGCAGAAGCTGGCGACAAAGTAACTTTCGAAGAAGTAGTATTTGTAGGTGGAGATGACGTTAAAGTTGGTGCTCCATTCGTAGCAGGTGCAACTGTTGAAGGAACTGTTGAAAAACAAGGCCGTCAAAAGAAAGTTGTAACTTTCAAATACAAACGTCGTAAAGACTCACACCGTAAACAAGGTCACCGTCAACCTTATACAAAAGTTGTTATTGACGCAATCAACGCTTAATCACGATGATTCAAGTGACTGTACACAAAAAGAACCAACGTATCGTTTCCTTTGAAATGACTGGTCATGCAAACTTTAGTGAACATGGTTCAGATATTGTTTGCGCAGGGGTATCGGCTTTAGCCATTACAACTGTGAACAGCATTGAGAAGTTAGCGGGATACCAACCGATTGTCGAAGTCGACGAGGTTGAGGGTGGTTACTTATATATGGAAGTTGTAGAAGACTTGACTCAAGAGCAAGAACATACAACTCAAATTTTATTAAATAGTCTATTACTAGGGTTAGAAGATATTCAATCGGAATATCAAGACTTTCTAGCTGTAACTGTTGCATAATCAATCAAGGAGGTGCACAACTATGTTAAAAGTGAATTTACAATTATTCGCCCATAAAAAAGGGGGCGGTTCTACATCAAACGGACGTGACTCACAAGCGAAACGTCTAGGTGCTAAACGTGCTGACGGACAATTCGTTTCAGGTGGTTCAATTTTATACCGTCAACGTGGAACAAAAATCCATCCAGGTGAAAACGTAGGTAGAGGTGGAGACGATACTTTATTTGCTAAAGTAGACGGAATTGTACGTTTCGAACGTAAAGGCCGTGACAAAAAACAAGTATCTGTATATCCAGTAATCGCTGCTGAATAATATTGAGTAGGATGTGACATTCAGTCACATCCTTTTTTTTAGGGAATTTGAGAGGTGACAAAACTACTGCGAACTTTTCAGATGTCTCTATAATTGCTATACTAGCTGTATCGGAGGAAGTTATGCGTGGCTATTATAGAATCTGAACGTTCTGCGTAGTTTTGTTAGCAAAAAATATGAATGAATCTATTTCATATTATTCAAAGCTCAAAAACTCTTAAAAAATAGAAGGAGGGATTCTTATCGAAGCAGGTAAAGAAATCAAAGCGTTCGAAGAATTGGCAAAAGCTGTAGAGGTGCTTCAAAAAGAAATCGGTTATTCGAATGTAGAGGCGCTAGGTGAGACGTTACAAAATATCGTGGGCAACAACACTGCGCAACAAGTCGAAGGATTGCCAAGTAACGAAGTCGCTGAAGAATTAAACAAAGCGTATAAACAATTAGATTTAACAAGCTATTCGAGTGAAGAGATTCGCCGAATGATTCAATTCACGTTCTTAAAAGCCGCTAAGGAAGATGGCTTACAAATGAACCATCAAATGACGCCGGATGCTATCGGCTTACTCGTGGCGTATATGATCGACCAAATGACGAAGAAAGATGAGCCACTGCAAATTGCGGACTTTGCGGCAGGTAGCGGGAACTTGCTCAGCACGATTCTGTTATTCTTACAATCTGCTGGCAAAACTGTAAGTGCAACAGCCATCGATAATGATGAAGTGCTTGTTCACTTAGCCTTACAAGCTTTCGCGTTACAACAGTTGGATGTGAAGACTTCCTTACAAGATGGCTTGCAAGATTCACTCGTGGATCCGCAAGACTTCGTAGTGAGTGATTTACCAGTCGGCTACTATCCAGTGGATGCGAATGCCGCTCGTTTTGAAACGAAAAACGACGAAGGGCATTCATTCGCGCATCACTTACTCATCGAGCAACAAGTGCGTTACTTGAAAGAGGCAGGAGTTGGATTCTTTATCGTTCCAACGAACCTTTTTGATACACCTGAAGGAGAGAAGTTGCTTTCTTATTTACAAAAAGAAACATACGTGCAAGCTATGTTGGCATTTCCACGCAATCTCTTCAAAGATGTGCAATTTAGCAAGTCGCTTTTAATCGTTCAAAAACGTGGAAAAGGCGCTAAACAAGTGAGTCAAGTGCTCCTTGGAGATATCCCAGAATTTAAGAACAGAGAAAAATTCAGAAAATTCACTCTAACATTCGAAAAATGGGTACAAGAAATGTTATAATAAATCTGTTAGACCCACTAATGGGCTTAATTTGAAATTAAAGGAGAATGTGCATGTCAAAATCAATCGCGATTAATGCAGGAAGTTCAAGCTTGAAGTTCCAATTATTTAATATGCCACAAGAAGAAGTAGTGGCTAAAGGTTTAGTAGAACGTATTGGATTAGGTGATTCAATCTTCTCAATCAGCTATGGAGACGACCAAAAATTTGAAGTGGTAGAAGATATTCCAAACCACGAAGTTGCGGTAGAAAAATTATTAGAACAATTAGTAGCTTTAAACATTATTTCTTCATTCGACGAAATCACTGGTGTTGGTCACCGTGTCGTTGCTGGTGGGGAATTATTCAAAGATTCAGCTTTAGTTGATGACACTGTTATCCAACAAGTTGAAGACTTAGCAGAATTTGCACCATTACACAACAAAGCTGAAGCGGTAGGAATGCGCGCATTCAAACACATCTTACCAGACATTACAAGTGTTGCTGTATTCGATACTTCATTCCATACAACAATGCCTAAAAAAGCTTACTTATACAGCATTCCAATGGAATACTACAAAAACTTCAAAGCTCGTAAATACGGAGCTCACGGAACAAGCCACCGCTACGTTTCACGCCGCGCTGCTGAAATGTTAGGTAAACCAATCGAAGAATTAAAAATCATCACTTGCCACTTAGGTAACGGTGCTTCAATCACTGCAGTTGATGGCGGTAAATCAGTAGATACTTCTATGGGATTCACTCCATTAGCAGGGGTTACAATGGGTACTCGTTCTGGTGATATCGATGCTTCATTAGTAGCATTCTTAATGAACAAATTAAACATTACAGATGTTAACGAAATGGTTGACATCTTAAATAAAAAATCAGGTTTATTAGGCCTTTCAGGTGTATCAAGCGACATGCGTGACGTTGAAGCTGCAAGTGCAACAAACGAAGATGCTAAAGTTGCAGTAGAAATCTTCGTTGACCGCGTTCAAAAATACATTGGACAATATGTTGCTGTTATGAACGGTGTGGACGCTATCGTCTTCACTGCTGGTATCGGTGAAAACTCTAAGACAATTCGTGCTCGTATCATCGACGGTTTAACTTGGTTCGGTTGCGATATCGATCCTGAGCGTAACGATACTCGTTCAGAAGCTATCATTTCTTCTGAAGGTGCGAAAGTGACTGTATTAAACATCCCAACTAACGAAGAGGTTGAAATCGCGCGCGATATCGAACGTTTACGCAAATAATAATACAAACCGAAGGTTTGAAGAGAAACTTCTAAATCCTTGGATTTGTTTATAGTAGTGATTGTAGGAGACCGGCTCGAGCCTGTAGTCTCTCACCTATCGAATTCAAAGAGCCCCATGGCGGAACATCCGCTGTGGGGCTCTATTTCATTTCGATTCTTATTCCCTACTATCACTACTATAAAATCCAAGGTTTATCCGTTTCTCTTCAAAGGAGCAGATTATTGCGTAAATCCTCCTCAGTGAGTACGTGACAAGTGCTTTGGGATGTGGGGTAAATTTTTGGAGGTAGAGTACGTGACACAAGTCATGATATACTATAAAAAACGCTTTGTTAGAAAGTGGGAGTCTGATGAACATAACAAGAAAAATAATAAAGGGATTTGTTGCTCTATTAATTCTTATTGGTTTAGGGTTAGGTGGAATAAAAATCATGCAACAAGTTCAGTATAATGAAATGGTCAGCACGGTCAAAAGTGAAGAAGTGAAAAATATTATTGAACATAATTTAAAGCTAAGACATGAAGGTGCTTTAGAGAATGGTGATGTCATTCAATCCTATCAAATCGATGTTGATTCTATTGAACATAGTCCAATGGGAGGAATCATCTTTAAAGTGTACATTAATAATGATGAACAGTTATACGTTCATTTCTTAATAAATAAAGACTTAAATAGTGGTCAATTAGTTAACGAGGGTGGTGGGACTTCTCAGAAATTCAGAGAATTGATTACCGCTGATAAGTAAGTTTTCATTTTTACAGCTGGAGCATTTGAAACCAAAAAGAGTATTATTCATCGTTATTGATGAGTGATGCTCTTTTTTATTCGTAAATGCGTTTTTAGGAATAACCATTGAAAAATTCGAAACTATATAGATTTCCTTCTAGATTATGTGGAATTAGAATTTTCATGGAAAGAAACGGGTTCATACATTTGAAATTTTTTTAAAGGCGGGGAAGGATTTCTAAAAAGGGGTTTGGAATTTTCCATAAAAAGCAATTCGAGCTTCAAAGTCCATTCTTAAAATAGAAGTGTGAAGAATGAATCGAATGGAGATGAAAATCATTATGGTTTCAAACGGAAAAAAGAAATTCTTACTAGCGGCTGTGCTCGTTGGGCTTAGTGCTGCAACGCTCGCGCCTACAAATGTGGTAAACGCGGATGAGATTTACTACGAAAATCAATATGGAGCCAATCAAAACTATCTTCGCTATGAAGCGGTGGACGGTCAGTTGAAGGATGCGGAAATTGTCAACAACCGTACATTTGATGAATTGGCGTATGAAGCTTCTGATAACTCGTACGTAAAAGTCGATAATAAAGGAACTGTGACGTTCACGGCGAAGGAAGGCGCAGATGGATTAACGATGCGCTATTCCATTAAAGATGGAGACAAAGGGGAAGTCAAGGTTTATGTGAATGGCAATCTAATGCGCACTTTCCACTTGGATTCGAGCTCTGCCTATCAATATGTGGATGGAAGTAATGTCTACGATACAAAGGCGACGGGTCATAGTCATGCTCGCTTTAGTTTTGACGAAGTGCATGGATTCTTCGGGGTCCACGTGAATCCTGGAGACACAGTGACGATTGAAAATAATGGCGTTGAATTGGCGCTGGATTTTGTGGAATTAGAAAATGTACCTGCACCTATTCCTCAACCAGAAAATAGTATTTCAATCACAGATTCAGCGTATGGTGCCAAAGATGGGCAAGATAGTACAGTTGCGTTTGAAAAAGCGCTAAAAGCAGCGATTGAACAAAAGAAAACTCTCTATATTCCAGTGGGGGAGTTCAAAATTAACAAAAAGATTGATTTTACTGCTGACGGCTTAACGGTTACAGGAGCAGGAATGTGGTATTCGAAATTGAATTTCACAACGAATGCAAAAGGACAAGGCGGATTCGAGATTGGCCACGATTCTAACCGATTGACGTTTAGCAACTTTGCGATGACATCAGCCTTAACGTCACGTTATGACCATTTAGATGATAAGGCTCAATACAAAGCTTTTGCGGGAAGCTTTGGTAAGGATTCAAGAATCGACCATATGTGGATTGAACACTTTGAATGTGGAGCTTGGATTGGCGACTATGCCTCAATAGGTATGAGATACACGGATCATTTGGTGATTGAAAATAGCCGTATCCGCAATAACTTAGCGGACGGGGTGAACTTCACGCAAGGAACTCGTAATTCTGTAGTGCGTAACTCGAATATCCGTAACAATGGGGATGACTCGCTAGCGACATTCTCAAGTAGTATCCACACGAATGTATATGCGGAGAATAATTCGTTTGAACATAACACGATTGAACTTGGTTGGAGAGCTGGTGGTGTTGGTATCTTCGGCGGGAAAAATCATAAAGTAACGAATAACTTGATTAAAGATAGCCGTGGTGGCGCTGGAATTCGTGTATCAACGGTCTTTGCGAAAGATGGAGAAGGCCTTGGCTTCAAAGACAATAACGAGATTTTAATCAAGGATAACATGATTGTAAATTCAGGAACGACGAATGATTTCTATTGGGATCATCCAAAACCTCGTAGTAACATTGACTTTGAAGAAACATTTGGACCTATTAAAGGCATTACGGTTCAAAACAATGTCTTCGTGAACCCGGTGTATACGGCTGAAGCGATTACGCATGCCGGTGTGGAATTAGATGGAAAAGTAAAAATCATTGATTCGAACGTTCAAGGCAATACCTCTTCGGATCCTTATAAGGTAGATGCAAGTATGAGCCATTCTGTTGAAAACGGAAAAGAAGTGTATAACTTTACGTACGGTGATCAACCAACTTTCCTTCCAGAAAACAGCACGGCGTTTGAGCGTGACTACAACTATCGTGGCGAACGCGAAGTGGACGGCCACATCATCCGTCTGTGGGAGCACAAATAAATATTGAAGAAAAAAGCATTGCTGGCTTTCCGGGACTGACCCCAAAAAGTGAGAATTTAATAAAAAGACACCTCCATGTGCATTTGATTATATTGTGTCAAATCCAACTTGGAGGTGTTTTTATTTAGTTCTCATTTACGGGGGTCAGTGCCAAAAAACACTTGACTTAATTAATGAAAAGGGTCATACTATGTTCAATCGAATACTTGAATGATATTGAGGTAAGAATATGATTAAAAAAGATACTTGTGAAATTTATTGTTATGACGAAGAAAAGGTCAATCGAATACAAGATAATTTACAGACAGTAGATATTTCTAGTGTTGCCCAAATATTAAAAGCTATTGCAGATAAAAATAGAGTAAAAATTACCTATGCATTGTGTCAAGATGACGAACTGTGTGTGTGTGATATTGCAAATATTATAGGTGTTACGGTTGCAAATGCCTCTCATCACCTACGAACGCTGCATAAGCAAGGGATTGTTAAGTTTCGAAAAGAGGGAAAACTTGCATTTTATTCATTAGATGATGAGCATATCAGACAAATTATGATGATTGCATTGGCACTTAAGAAAGAGGTGAAGATCAATGTCTAGTGGGAAAGCAAAACAGTTCGAAGAAGAAATGAAAGCCTATCGTGTTCAAGGATTTACTTGTACTAACTGTGCAGCCATTTTTGAAAATAATGTTAAAGAACTTCCCGGTGTTCAGGATGCGAAAGTAAATTTCGGAGCATCTAAAGTTTATGTTAAAGGGACGACAACCATTGAAGAATTAGAAAAAGCAGGAGCATTTGAAAATTTAAAAATTCGAGATGAAAAAGAACAAAGGGTAGAAGGAGAACCTTTTTGGAAGCAGAAAGAAAACATTAAGGTATATATATCAGCTCTTTTACTTGTAGTTAGCTGGTTCTTAGGAGAGCAGTATGGTGAAGAGCATGTTCTACCGACAATTGGTTATGCAGCGTCCATTTTAATCGGTGGATATTCGTTATTTATTAAAGGTCTCAAAAATTTAAGCAGATTAAATTTCGATATGAATACGCTTATGACTATTGCCATTATAGGAGCTGCAATTATTGGTGAATGGGGTGAAGGGGCAACCGTTGTTATCCTATTTGCGATTAGTGAAGCATTAGAGCGTTATTCAATGGATAAAGCACGTCAATCTATTGAATCTTTAATGGATATTGCCCCAAAAGAAGCGTTAATTCGACGAGGCAATGAAGAAATGATGATTCATGTTGATGAGATTCAAGTTGGAGACATCATGATAGTTAAGCCCGGTCAAAAGTTAGCAATGGATGGAATAGTGGTTAAAGGTACATCGACATTAAATCAGGCTGCGATTACAGGTGAAAGTGTTCCAGTAACGAAAATCACAAATGATGAAGTATTTGCAGGAACCTTGAATGAAGAAGGGTTACTTGAGGTTAAAGTAACAAAACAAGTTGAAGATACCACTCTTTCAAAAATCATTCACTTGGTAGAAGAAGCCCAAGCAGAACGGGCCCCCTCTCAAGCGTTTGTCGAGAAATTTGCAAAATACTATACACCAGCTATTGTCATACTAGCTCTTTTAATTGCAGTAGTTCCACCATTATTTGGCGGAGACTGGAGCCAATGGATTTATCAAGGATTAGCTGTATTAGTGGTTGGTTGTCCTTGTGCCTTAGTAGTCTCAACTCCAGTTGCTGTGGTTACAGCAATAGGAAATGCAGCGAAAAATGGTGTATTAATTAAAGGTGGTATCCATTTAGAAGCAGCAGGACACTTAAAAGCGATAGCCTTTGATAAAACAGGAACATTAACCAAAGGAATTCCAGCTGTAACAGACATTGTGACATATGGTAGAAATGAAAATGAATTAATAACCATAACATCAGCCATTGAAAAAGGATCGCAGCACCCTCTTGCTTCAGCGATTATGCGAAAAGCAGAAGAAAATGGATTAAAATTCAATGAAGTAACAGTAGAGGATTTTCAATCTATTACAGGTAAAGGCGTTAAAGCCAAAATAAATAATGAAATGTATTATGTGGGAAGTCAAAATCTTTTTGAGGAATTACACGGAAGCATTTCAAGCGATAAAAAAGAAAAAATTGCCGATATGCAAACTCAAGGTAAAACGGTGATGGTGTTAGGAACAGAAAAAGAAATTCTTTCGTTTATTGCCGTAGCCGATGAAATGAGGGAATCGTCTAAAGAAGTTATCGGCAAGTTGAACAATATGGGAATCGAAACAGTGATGCTAACAGGCGATAACCAAAGAACGGCAACAGCCATCGGAAAACAAGTTGGTGTTTCGGATATTAAAGCTGACTTACTTCCAGAAGATAAGCTTAATTTTATTAAAGAACTTCGAGAAAAACATCAAAGTGTGGGGATGGTCGGAGATGGCGTGAATGATGCTCCAGCCCTTGCGGCATCTACCGTTGGTGTAGCAATGGGTGGTGCTGGAACTGATACAGCTTTAGAAACGGCTGACATCGCCTTAATGTCTGATGATTTGAGTAAATTGCCATATACAATAAAATTAAGTCGTAAGGCTTTAGCAATCATCAAGCAAAACATTACCTTCTCTTTGGCGATTAAATTAGTGGCATTACTTTTGGTCATGCCCGGTTGGTTAACACTTTGGATAGCGATATTTGCTGATATGGGAGCAACTTTACTTGTAACATTAAACAGTTTACGCTTATTGAAAATCAAAGAATAGGTTCTAAAATGGGTATACTGACCCCAAAAAGTTAGACAGAAAATCTAACTTTTGGGGTGTTTTTATTTAATTCTCATTTACGGGGGTCAGTGCCTTTCAGTAATGCTTTTTTTCTTCAAGTCATTTGTCATGCGTTCTCGTTCGCTATATAATAAGTATATCTTTACTTTGAAGGAGTACTTATGACTCAAGGAATTATTATTAAAGCGTTGAGCGGGTTCTACTATATTGAATCGGATGGAGTCATCTATCAAACTCGTGCGCGCGGAGTTTTCCGCAAACGAGGCCAATCGCCACTTGTTGGGGATGTGGTGGAGTTCGAGAGTAGTAATTTGCAGGAAGGAACGCTAACGAAAATCTTGCCGCGAAAGAATGCCATCGTTCGTCCGCCTGTTGCCAATGTGGATGTCGGGATTATCGTGATGTCGGCTGTCGAACCAGAATTTTCGACGCATTTAGTGGACCGCTTCCTCGTCTACTTGGAAGGCTTGGATGTGAAACCAGTCATCATGATTACGAAGACGGACTTGCTGGATGAGGCAGGGATGTCACGCCTCGTGGACATTAAGGCGCGTTATGAAAAAATCGGCTATCCGGTTTATTTCGGGCAAGAAGTGATGAAGGATAAAGCACCATTGTTAGAAAGCCTACGTGGTGAGAAGGTCATCTTCTTAGGGCAGTCTGGGGTTGGAAAATCGACCTTGCTGAACGAGATGATTCCAGATTTAAACCAAGAAACGGGAGAGATTTCAAATGCATTAGGGCGTGGGCGTCATACGACTCGTCACGTATCGCTTCATGAAATCGAAGGCGTGTGGATTGCGGATACTCCGGGATTCAGTACGGTTGATTTTATGGAGATTGAAAAAGAAGACTTACCGCATTTATTCCCTGAGTTTGTCGAAGTAGAGCATGAATGTAAGTTCAGAGAGTGTTCGCACCAACATGAGCCAAACTGTGCTGTGATTGCCGGAGTGGAATCAGGGGACATTTGGCAAGAGCGATACGACCATTATTTGAATTTCTATGAAGAACTGGACCAAAGAAAACCAGTCTATAAACGAAAAAAGTAGATAGAGGAGACAGAACATGAAAGTAGCACCATCAATTTTAAGCGCAAATTTTGCAACACTAGGAGAAGACGTTAAGAAAGTCGAAAAATTAGGAGCAGACTGGATCCATATCGATGCCATGGACGGACAATTCGTTCCAAACTTAACATTAGGACCAAACATCGTTGAAGGATTACGTCCTGTGACTGATTTAGTATTAGACTGCCATTTAATGGTACAAAACCCAGAACGTTTCATTCCACAATTCGCAAAAGCAGGAGCAGACTACATCTCTGTTCACGTGGAAGCAACGCCACATATCCACCGTGCGCTTCAAGCGATTAAAGCAGAAGGCGTAAAAGCTGGTGTCGTGATTAACCCAGGAACACCAGTCAGTGCCATTTCAGCAGTCTTAAGCGAAGTAGACTTAGTATTGGTGATGACAGTGAACCCAGGATTTGGCGGTCAATCATTCATTCCAGAAACATTGGATAAAGTACGCGAATTAGTCGCATTGCGCGAAGAAAAAGGCTACCACTACTTAATCGAAGTGGATGGCGGAGTGAACGGTGAAACAGCAAAACTTTGCGCTGCTGCAGGGGTAGACGTTGCCGTTGCCGGTTCATATGTATACTATGCAGACGATATTAAAGCTGCGATTGATTCAATTAAAGAGGCATAAGAGGGACGAAGATGGAAGTTGTGATTATCTTGGGAGGACCAAACACCAAAGAAAACATCAAGGAGCTCTTAGAAAACCGATACGGTAAGGCCTATGAAGACTTCCGCTTTGTCGGCGTCGATGGTGGCGCGCTTCGGTTATTAGACCAGCATCTTCCCATGGAAGTAGCGATTGGGGACTTTGATTCTGTGACAAAAGAACAGCGCGACTTGATTCATGAAGCAGCGGGTACTATTGTCCAGCTCCCTTCTGAAAAAGACGATACTGATTTTGAGGCAGCTTTATTATGGGTGAAGGAGCATTACGAAGGAACACCGATTCATGTACTCGGTTCCTTTGGCGGGCGAGTGGACCACGCGATTAGCACCTTATGGACGATGATGCGACCAGACTTAGCACCGCTTATTCCATACGTGGTATTTGAGGATGCAACGAATGTCGTGAATTTCATCCAGCCAGGCACATACACGATTGAAAAGATGGACTTTACGAAGTACTTATCTTTTATTAGTATGACTCCTGTGGAAAATGTAACCCTCGTTGATGTGAAATACACGCTCGATTCAAAAAGCTACGCATATCCAGTGGCCCTCGTCAGCAATGAATTTACAAGTGACAAGATGACCATCTCCTTTACAAAAGGACTCATCTTAGTCGCCCAAACTCGAGATCATTGGAGATAAAACAAACATCGCACAATTAAATTGCACCCCAAAGGTTAGATAAAAAATCTAAGTTTTGGGGTGCTTTAATTATGAAGTTGAGTTATGCGAAGACAGTTCAACCACCTATTCAAATTTGTTTTGCGTATTTTTCTAAATGTGTTTGGATTTTTGGCATGATGAGATGCATGATTTTAAGATTCGAAAAAGCTATTACCATGGCCAATAAAAGATAGACAACGACTGATAACAAAGAAACGTCAGAAGGCCAATAGTGGAAAATAATCATTAAAACCATTGGCAGCTCTAGTGTTACTGTGACGACTCCAGGAACATAGCCTCTAAATTGCAGGCACATGATATAATGGATTATGAAATGAGATGTATACGCTACTACAAAAGATAAGTAGAGTAGGCTGTTGTGAGTCAATTGGCAAAATCCAGAAATAAACAGCAAAATGATAAACTCTTCTAAAACGCCTACTGCAAAGGCAGACCCTTGTGTAACAGAACCAAAGAACGGTATCTTAAAAGTTGCTAACTTTTGATGATGGCGTATTTTCCATAAGGGCATAACAATCATTTCTTCAAAATCGTGTAAAATAAATAAAATAGGTAGCATCCAAACGTTAAAAAGAATGCTCATATTGTTTACCTCCTTAGTAACAACTAACAATTGTATAATGTTAACGATAAATTTTAATTATCTATCACGCGCGATAGTTTTAGTGTAAGGAGATACGATTTCAAAAACAAGATGTTAAGTGAAATTGGCACAGTTTGACCAAAAGTGTGCCAGGAAAGGAAAAGTATCATGGAATATCAAACGCGACAATGGTTGGAAGAAGCCTTGTTTGATTTGTTAGCAACTAGAAAGTCTTTGCAAAACATTAGCATCGCAGAACTCAGCGAACATGCTCAGATTGCTAGACGAACGTTTTATCGTTATTACCATTCAAAAGAGGAAGTCCTCACGAACTATATCGACCGCTTAATCCAGAGATATATTATCGAACTTCAAACAGAAAAATTGGATGATTTTGAGGATCTTGTAAACTTATTTTTTAAGTACTGGAGCCAGTACACTGAACCATTAAAAATTTTGCAAGATGCAAGATTGCAAGCACTTGTTTTACAAAGGTGGTATGATAAGCTTCCTGCTGTTTATACTAGCATAAAGGCACCTTGGCATATCACAAACAGTACGCAAAGACAAATCAATTATGATAGTAGATTTATTATCGGTGGTCTCTACAATGTTTTTGATGAATGGTTAAAAACAGATAGTCAAACAATGCCTATTGATGAATTAGTCACTACAACCTTAAACACTATAAAACGTGTAAAGGGAAGTTAATTAAGAAGCTGAGATTTTTAGGATAGTCATGAACGTTCCAACTACTTGTTTTAAAAATATCTAAAACAAGAGATAGCTTGTATTTTTCACAAAGAGTTTTGAAATTCCAAAATTCACTTATAAGTGAATTTTGGGATTTTTACGTACGCTGTTATTTTCAAAGAGAGGTGCTCTATGTTTCTTATAGATAAGCCTTTTTCGGAAGTTGCAAATCCAACAGGCTTCAAAATTTACAAATGATGTAAATAGATTTCATTTTATTGAGAAGCCTTCAAAGCGTATAACAATGGGCTTTTCACAAACTCCATTTTTTTGAAATAAAACGCAAAAAAGCGTGAGAAGCACCACCCATGGTCCCTTGGTTTCCTGGCATTAATCTCAGGTAAAGTAGAGTTGAAAAGAGTGGCGGATCCTAACTCTTTGGTTTATAAGAGGCTTGAAAAGAGCGAAAACTTCTAGAGACAGAAAAAGATATTTGAGGAAATAGCGGTTAGTGTAATGAATAAGTAACCAATGTGAATTACCAAGGGTTAGCGACTCGTCGCTTATCCTTGGTTTGAAGCTTGGTAGGCAAGGAGACTTTAGGCTCCTGCCGGTACCATTACACTAAATTCCGCTATGCATTCCTTCAAATATCTTTGAATGTCTTTTAGCAGTTTCAATTCTCTTTTCAAGCCTTCGGCTTATTTATTTTTAGAAAAACAAAAAGAGCTTAGGGATATCGCCTAAGCTCTTTTTAATAGTGCTCTGTATTAAACACGTTCTACTTTACCTGATTTTAATGCACGAGTTGAAACCCATACTTTTTTAGGCTTGCCATCGATTAAAACGCGAACTTTTTGTAAGTTTGGTTTCCAAGTACGACGGTTAGCGTTCATAGCGTGAGAACGAGTGTTACCTGTTTCAGCACGACGTCCAGTGAAATAACATACTTTAGCCATTGTTATTCTCCTCCTTTATTTAATTCATTATCAGCTGATATAATTTTGAACTAAATCATATACTTAAATAATTTAGCATAGTTGACCTTAGATTGCAAGCGAGCAGGTTAATGAGTTTCTAAGAGGGTTAAAAATTGGTAAAAGGCTAGGTAAACCGCTTGGAATATGATATTATAGTATAGAAATAATGTGTCAATCTGTCTAAAAATTAGGCAGACACCTTTATACATTTAAGGGAGGTATTTGTATGACAGTGAAAATTCAAACAGAAAATGGACAAATTGAACTTAGCAATGAAGTGATTGCAACGGTTGTTGGTGGAGCCGCTACAGATAACTATGGTGTTGTTGGTATGGCAAGCCGCAATCAAATCCGCGACAACTTTAATGAAATCTTGAAGAAAGAAAACTTCACTCGTGGAGTTGTGATTCGTCAAGAAGACGATGGTGTTGCAGTGGATGTCTACATTATTGTAGGTTATGGTACAAAAATTTCTGCGATTTGTAGAAACGTACAAGAACAAGTGAAATATAACTTAGAAACAATGTTAGGATTTGCTGCAAAAACAGTGAATGTCTATGTTCAAGGAGTTAAAATCATCGAAGCGTAATGCTTGTTGATTCTAGTCAGGAGGAAATAAGAATAATATGGCAACTATGAAAACAATTACGGCTCAAGATTTCCGCGCAATGGTGGAAATCGGTGAAATGCGTTTATCTGAAAACGCAGAATTCGTAAACTCATTAAACGTATTCCCAGTACCAGACGGAGACACAGGGACAAACATGATGCTCTCATTCAAATCTGGTGCGGAACGTGTTGCAAACTCTACAGCAACAACTGTAGGTGATTTAGCACAAGATTTAGCAAAAGGATTATTAATGGGTGCTCGTGGGAACTCAGGGGTTATCTTATCTCAATTATTCCGTGGTTTCTCTAAAGCCGTTGTCGGAAAAGATGAAATCACTGGTGAAGAATTAGCGCAAGCATTTACGAACGGTGTGGAAACAGCTTATAAAGCGGTTATGAAACCTGTAGAAGGTACAATCCTTACAGTTGCTCGTGAATCAGCTAAACGTGGTGTTCGTAAGTTAGAAACTTCAAACGACATCATCGAAGTAATGGGATCTGTTTTACGTGGTGCTGAAAAAGCATTAGCGAAAACTCCAGATTTATTACCAGTATTAAAAGAAGTTGGCGTAGTGGACTCAGGTGGTCAAGGTCTTGTATTCATTTACAACGGATTCTTCGAAGCATTAACAGGGGAAGCAGTTCCTGTTCAATCATTACAAAGCAATAAAATCGATTTAACTTCAGTGGCTCACCACGAAGCAGGCGTTGACTACGAACACGTATCAACAGGCGACATCAAATTCGGTTACTGTACTGAAATCATGGTGAAAATCGGTGAAGGCGAAACAGTCGTAGATACTTTCGACTACGATACTTTCCGTAACTATTTAAACGAACTTGGAGATTCTTTATTAGTAGTAGCTGACGATGAAATCATCAAAGTACACGTGCATACAGAACGTCCAGGGGAAGTCATGAACTACGGACAACGCTTCGGTTCATTAATGAAAGTGAAAGTGGACAACATGCGCTTGCAACACGAAGAAGTGTTAAAAACAGACTACACTGCAAAAGTTAAAGAAGCAGCGCAAAAACAAAAAGCGGAATACGGAATCGTGGCAGTTGCTGCAGGTGAAGGGATTCAAGAATTATTCAAGAGCATGGGTGTAACGACAATCATCAACGGTGGTCAAACAATGAACCCAAGTACAGAAGATATTCTTCAAGCGGTAAAAGAAGCACATGCTGAAAAAGTTATCGTGTTACCAAACAACAAAAACATTCAAATGGCTGCAAACCAAGCGGCTGAAGTGTCAGAAGATGCTGCAGTTGCCGTAGTTGCAACTCGTACAATCTCAGAAGGGTTAGCTTCATTATTAGCCTTCAACCCAGAAGCAAGCTTAGAAGATAACAAAGCTGCAATGAGCGAACAAATGGCGCTTGTATCAAGTGGTCAAATCACTAACGCTGTTCGCGATACAAACATTGATGGTGTTGAAATTAAGAAAGACGACTTCATGGGGATTGTTGACGGTAAGATTTTAGTAAGTATTGCGGGACGTAAGGAAGCAACTCTTGCGACGATTGATAAAATGATCAACGACGATTCAGAGATCCTAACAATCATCTATGGTGAAGACGCAGACGCAAGCGAAGTGGAAGAAATCACTGAAGCTGTAGAAGCGAAATACCCTGATGTAGAGGTTGAAGTCCATGAAGGAAACCAACCAGTATACACTTACTTATTATCTGTAGAATAATAAAAAATAATTGAAAGACTTCGAATCCTTACGGATTCCTCTATAATAACTGTAATGGGGTACCGGTTCGAGCCGAAGTCTCTCACCTTTAAAGCCTCAAAGCTGGAGTAAGGAATAAATTCCTAACTCCAGCTTTTTCGCATTTAATACCATTCCCCATTACTGTTATTATAGAATCCGTAAGTTTCTCCGTCTTTCGATTTTTCTCTTATTAATAAGTAAGTGTACTGGTTGGTTTTCATGCTCACATCAGGGGATTTCGCTGAGCAGCTGGCGCTTTCTAAATTTCTCTTGCTTCTGAGTCTTCACTCGCCTCGGAAGGGAAAATAGCGCACTGAGTGGGTGCTCCCTAGTTTTTTTAGTGCGGAAAGGTTCAACGAGGGAAGACTGCACTTTGTGGAATGCAGACAAAAACTTCTGGCACTGTAAGAGTTGAGGAGGGAGGAAGGAAAGTTGAAGGAGTGAAGATTCTTTTGGGCTTTACTCGATGTAGACTGGGAAGACTGCACTTTGTGGAATGCAGATCAAAACACCCTGCACTGTAACGGTCAAGGAGGGAGGAAGGAAAATGAGGGAGGGCAGTGTCTTGAAATATTCCTGGGAAGCCTTTCGGATTCTATATTCGCATGAATAGCGAGCGTACTCGATGCGAATTACTGATACTTGGAAAGAATTAGCACTTCAATAAGTGGAATGCACACCAAAACTCCCAGCAATGTAAGAGTTGAGGAGGGAGGAAGGAAAGTTGAAGGAGTGAAGATTCTTTAGGATTTCATCGGAATCACAGTACCGAGTAAGCAACCAATGTGAATTAGCGAGGGTTAGGAATTTATTCCTTAGCCTCGCTTTGAAGCTTGGTAACCCTGAGACGAAGACTCAGGGAGGTGCCGGACTTGTGATACCGATGAATAAATCCTAAAGAGAATCTTCACGACTGTTGTAACTTTCCTTCCTCTTGACGATTAAAGAGAACTTGAATTACACTTATTAAAGTAGAAAGGATGTGATTGGATGAATGAAGTCTTTCAAAGTGTGCAAGTCTTGCCGGGCGTTGGACCAAAACGATTAGAGCCATTAGCCGAGCTTGGCATCGAGACAGTCTATGACTTGTTAACGCATTTTCCGTTTCGTTATGAAGATATACAGATTCGTGATGTGCAAAGTATCATGGACCAAGAGAAAGTCACGCTAAAAGGGCTAGTGGCAACACAACCAGTTGTCAGCTATTATGGCTTCAAGAAGAATCGTTTGGCGTTTCGCATGGCGATTGACCAACAAGTCATCCAAGTTGCGTTCTTTAATCAGCCGTATTTAAAAGATAAAGTGGTTCAGGGCGAAGAGATTGCTATCTACGGGAAATGGGATGCAAAGCGTTCTACCTTGATGGGGATGAAAATCTTATCGAACCGAAACGTGGAGGATGAAGAAGGTGACCAAGTCGAGGCGGTTTATCGCACGAATAAATCGTTGAAGCAGGCGACGATTCTCAAACTCGTTCGTACGGCGATGGATCGTTTTGAAGATAAAATTCCTGAAGTATTGCCAGAAGAGTTGACGGCGTCGCACCACTTGATGGGACATAGAGACGCTGTACGGGCAATGCATTTTCCAAAAGATGAACTGGAAAGACAGAGTGCGCAATATCAGCTTGTCTACCAGGAGCTCTTCTTATATCAACTGCGGTTGCAATGGATGCGTCAGAAGCGACATCAGCAAACAAAAGGTCAAGCGGTACTGTATGATAATGCTCAGTTGAAGGCCTTTATTCAGACGTTGCCGTTTGAATTGACGGATGGGCAAAAGAAAGTCGTGAATGAGATTTGCTTTGACTTGCGCGCGCCTTATGAGATGAATCGTCTCTTACAAGGGGATGTAGGGAGCGGGAAGACGATTGTGGCGACGATTGCCATGGTCGCAACGGCTCTAACAGGTAAGCAAGCAGCGCTCATGGTTCCTACAGAAATCTTGGCGGAACAACATATGCTGACGATTGAAAAATTGATTCAAGGGACACCTTTGAAGGCAGTGTTGTTAACTGGAAGTATGAATCGTTCGCAGAAAAAGCGTAAAGAGTTACTCGCACAAATTGAGAGTGGCGAGGCGAACCTTGTAATCGGGACACATGCTTTGTTCCAACAAGATGTGAACTTTAAAGACTTGGCCTTTGTCGTCATCGACGAGCAACATCGCTTCGGGGTGCAACAACGTCAGGCACTCGCTGGAAAAGGAGCAGGCGTGAACGTCCTTCAAATGACGGCAACGCCGATTCCTCGTACGCTGGCGATTACGGCTTTTGGGGAAATGGATACGTCTATTTTGAGTGAAATTCCTCGTGGCCGTCAGCCAATTAAAACATCTTGGGTTCGCGAGCAGGAAATGGAGCAGATTTTTAACTTCGTGGAACGTCAAATTCAAGAAGGGCGACAAGCATATATGATTTCGCCACTGATTGAAGAGTCGGAACATCTCGATGTGCAAAACGCTGAAGAGATTTACCGCATGATTTCAGCGCATTTCTCAGACCGCGTGAAAGTGGGACTCCTGCACGGGAAAATGCCGGCGGAAGAAAAAGAAGCGGTGATGGCGGACTTTAAAGCCAACAAGCTACAAGTACTTGTTTCCACAACGGTGATTGAAGTTGGGGTGGATGTGCCGAATGCCACAGTGATGGTGATTTTAGATGCGGACCGCTTCGGGTTAGCGCAGCTGCACCAATTGCGTGGACGTGTCGGCCGTGGACAACATGCCTCAAGCTGTATTTTAGTGGCGAGTCCAAAGACCGAAAACGGGAAAGAACGCATGCGCATTATGTGCGAGTCAACGGACGGATTTTATCTCAGTCAAAAAGACTTGGAGCTCCGTGGTTCTGGGGATGTATTTGGGATTAAACAGTCCGGTATTCCAGACTTTAAGATTGCCGATTTAATACGAGATTATGATATACTAGAACAAGCACGTAAAGATGCAATCCTTTATGCCTCGGAAGATCCAGCAGGAGAAAAAGCCGAGACAAAACGCATGAAGGCATTTATCGAACAAACAACGAAAGAAATCAATGGATAACTTCACGGCCACGTGGCTAGAAGAGGAGGAACAACAATGGTAAGAATTGCAATTGACGCGATGGGTGGAGATAATGCTCCAAAAGAAATCGTCCAAGGGGTCGTCCTTGCAGCAAAGGAAATGCCAACTGTCGAGTTTCAATTATACGGAGACGAAGCAAAAGTGAACGCATGCTTGGAAGAATCCCTTCCAAATATTCGAGTGATTCACTGTTCAGAAAAAATCAATTCTGATGACGAACCAGTTAAAGCGATTCGTTCGAAGAAAGACGCTTCAATGGTCGTTGCGGCTAAAGCTGTGAAAGAAGGGGAAGCCGATGCGCTCTTCTCTTGCGGAAATACAGGGGCTCTTCTAACGGCTGGATTATTAGTGGTTGGCCGTATTAAAGGAATCGACCGTCCAGGACTAATGCCAGTGTTGCCTGTTCTTGGAAAAGACAACCGTCAATTTATTATGATGGACGTTGGAGCCAACGCGGAATGTAAACCAAAAAATGTTCACCAATTCGGTATTCTTGGAAGTTATTATTCAAAATACGTTCTTGGTTACGAAAACCCAACAGTCGGCTTATTAAATAATGGAGCTGAAGAAGGAAAAGGGAACGAACTTGCAAAAGAAGTATACGGACTCCTAAAAGAAGACGATAGCTTAAACTTCATCGGGAACGTGGAAGCTCGTGAAATCTTAACTGGTGCTGCGGATGTGGTTGTCACAGACGGATTCACAGGAAACGCCGTATTGAAAACAATCGAAGGAACAGCGCTTGCGATGATGGGACTTCTAAAAGAAGGCATCAAGGGGCAAGGTATTCAAGGAAAACTTGGCGCGCTCTTATTGAAGAATACGTTCTACGGATTAAAGAACACATTGGACTACTCACAATTCGGAGGTGCAGTGCTCTTTGGTCTTAAAGGAGCAGTCGTGAAATCACACGGTTCTTCAAAATCAGATAGCGTGTACCATGCGATGAAACAAATCGACACAATCGTATCCAGTGGAGTAATCAACGACTTAGTTGCTCACTTTGAACAAACAGCAGAGTAAAGATATAAAGCTCTCTTCTATCATGGAAGAGAGTTTTTTTGATAATATTTATAAATTTCATAAAGTCGCAATAAATTCTTAGGAATTCTAGCGAAAAAAGGGTACAATAGATAAGTACATAAAGTTGCGGACGCGACTAAAGGAGGAAAGCCTATGTTCAAAGAAGTGAACGAGCAAATCTTAAAATTAATCGAGAAGAATAGTCGTTTAACACCAGAAGAAATTGCCTCTTTATTAGAAATTGACGTGGATGAAGTGAAACGTCGTATTAAAGAGATGGAAGAAGCCAAAATTATTTGTGGCTACCATACATTAATTAATTGGGAAAAAACTGATAACGTGAATGTTTCAGCGATTATCGAATTAAAAGTAAATCCTCAAAAAGGAAAAGGATTCGACCGTATTGCAGAAAAAATCTATCATTTCCCAGAAGTGGAAGCTGTCTACTTAATGTCAGGTGGATATGATTTCATGGTGCAATTGAAGAAAGCACCAATGCGTGAGATTGCGAACTTCGTATCTTCACGTCTTTCAGTGATTGACGAAGTACAATCTACTAAAACACATGTTGTATTAAAACAATACAAAGATCACGGCACAATGTTTGTCGGTAAAGCAGATGATAAACGTCAGGTGGTTACTCCATGAATTTAGAAAATATGTTAAATAATAAAATTAAGGACTTGAAACCTTCAGGAATTCGTCGTTTCTTTGATATGGCGAGTGAATATAAAGATATTGTTTCCCTAGGGGTTGGAGAGCCTGATTTTGATACGCCTTGGCATATTCGTCAAGAAGCGATTAAAGCGTTGCAAGAAGGCCGTACATTCTATACAGCTAATGCAGGGTTGAAAGAGCTTCGTGAAGAAGTATGTATCTTTACTGAAGGCCGTCACGGGGTAAAATACGATTCAATGCACGAATGTGTGATTACTGTTGGGGGAAGTGAAGCCGTTGATATTTCAATGCGTGTTCTCTTGAACCCAGGGGATGAAGTGATTATTTGTGACCCAGGTTATGTATCATACGTTCCAGCCGTAACAATGGCCGATGGAACACCTGTGATTCTTCCGTTAAAAGAAGAAAATCAATTCCGTATCACGCCAGAAGATTTAGAAGCAGTGATTACACCGAAAACAAAAGCGATTTTAATGAACTTCCCAAATAACCCAACTGGTGCGATTATGGGACGTGAGGACTTAGAAGCGGTTTGTGAAGTGTTGAAACGCCACGACATTATCGTTGTTTCTGACGAACTATACGGAGAGCTAACATACACAGGAAAACCTCACGTATCTGTTGTAGAAATCGATGGTATGCGTGACCGTACGATTTTAATCGGAGGATTCTCAAAAGCATTCGCGATGACTGGATGGAGACTTGGGTATGCCTTAGCTCCAGCGCCAATCATGGAACAAATGTATAAGATTCACCAATTTGCGATTATGTCAGCTCCAACACTTAGCCAATATGCGGGTGTGGATGCCCTTCGTAATTCAGATGATGATATTGCAGAAATGCGCGATAGCTACAACCAACGTCGCCGTTACTTGGTGAAACGTTTCAAAGACTTAGGCATTCCTTGCTTTGAACCATTTGGAGCTTTCTACATCTTCCCGAATATCTCTCAATTCGGTTTGAGTTCTGAAGAATTCGCAATGCGCTTAGTAGAGGAAGAACGTTTAGCCGTTGTTCCAGGAACAGCCTTTGGGGACTCAGGGGAAGGCTTCCTACGTATCTCTTACGCTTACTCAATCGAAGACTTGAAGACAGCGTTAGATCGTATCGAACACTTCATTACGAAGTTAAGAAATGAAAAATAATTCAATAAAATACCGACGCTTCTTTTGGAATTGCAAGATTTCAAAAGAGGCGTTTTTTATGTATTAAAAATCGATTAAAATAAATTTACTAGTGGTTTGGGGTATGCTACACTATGCTTACTAAAAGAGAGGAGATAGTGCTTGAAAGAACGTTTTACCAAGTTTATTGATACGATTATCGCACTTGATAAGGGTGACCATACATTAACCGATAAGCAATGGATGAAGAAGCAAAGATGGATCTTCGCCCTGAAGCTGTTTTGGGTGATTGTGCTTGTGGCGACCTTCCTTCTAGCGATTAATGTCTCCGTCAGTTATTTTGTCTATTTCTTCTATTTTGTGAGTGTACTCTATATTCTGACAAAAATATTAGAGGTTTTTATCAATCGAAGAGTGGCGCAATTAGCCGAGGAGGAATAGAAAAGAATGCGAGTGGTGTATTTTATTATCGCGTGGATTTCGTTAGCGCTGGGGCTTATTGGAATTGTGCTCCCAGTACTTCCGACGACACCGTTTCTACTGCTAACAGTAGTATGTTTTTCAAAGAGTTCTACTCGGTTTGAAGAGTGGTTTCAACAGACGAAACTGTATCAACTATATGTCGCAGATTACCGTGAAACGAGGTCGATTGCGAAAAGCCGTAAGAAGAAAATTATTGTTTATATCTATATTTTGATGGCCATTTCCATTTACTTGGCTCCGATTTTGGCGGTGAAAATTGGACTTGGCGCGCTGACAGTTTTTATTACTTACTATCTATTTTGGGTAATTCCGGATAAAAAATAAGGAGTGTTTCAGATGGTTGAGAAGTTTAGGGAGAAGTTTAGAGCGTTAATAGAAGATTATAAGGTGACAAAAAATGATAACGAAGATTTTGTCTGGTGGTATGTGCAACGAGTAGCTCCATTTAATTTTCGCTACGTGATTGCAGCGGTGTTAGTGCTATGTATGGCGGCTATTTATTTTAATATTAAATACGCGCTCACAACAGTGCTCGTTTTATGGGTCATTGCCGTTACGATTACCATCGCAGAAAGAGTTTATCGAAAACTAAAACAATAATAGAAGATACAGAAGAATCTAGGGCACTGACCCCCGTAAATGAGAATTAAATAAAAACACCTCCAAGTTGGATTTGGTACAATATTATCAAATACGCATGGAGGTGTCTTTTTATGGTTAAAAATCGTGTTGCTTATTCAGCCGATACTAAAAATAAAGCCGTAGAAATGAAATTACAGGGATATAGTACAAAACAAGTAATGCAGGAGTTAAACATTAAAAACAAAACGCAAGTAGAAACATGGTTTAGATGGTATAAAAATGGAGAAACACATCGTTTCCACCAACAGGTGGGTAAACAATATTCTTATGAAAAAGGAATGGCTAAACTTTCTGAAATCGATCAATTAAAATTAGAATTACGAAGAAAAGAAGTTGAATTAGAAATATTAAAAAAATACAAGGAAT
>NZ_JVNU01000039.1 GCF_001071995.1 Streptococcus sp. 263_SSPC | reverse complement strand
TTAGCTCTACAAACGCAAGAACATTCATACGAGACAGTCGTAATCGATGTTATCGACGATGTTATCGAGATGATTAAAATCGCTGTGTGTGATGAGCTAACTCCACCAGGGAAACCTCGATTGAAGTCGTTGTCTGAAATCCCATACGGGAAAGGTTATGACTTCTTCAACCAGGCTATTACGGAACTGGTTATTGACCTCAAAGCATTACCGATGAATGTGATTTACATCAGCCGTCAAATCTCAGAATATGACGATAACGGAAATGCTACTAAAGACAAACCAAGCTTGAAAGATAAGTACGTGAACCTTATCAACGGGAATTCAGATTTAATGATCCACACAGAAAAAATCGGGAATAACTACAATCGTGAAGTCGACAGAAAACGTAAGACTTACTATGCGGACCAGGTGGATGACAAAGCGATTTTGAAAATTTTATCAACAATCAGAGGCGCAGTTGAACCACCTCGTAAGCAACAAGCAGCAACAAAGTCAGCTGCAAAACCAACAAAACAGGAAACTGTTGAAGTTTCTAATAACGAAGATGAATTATTTTAAAACTAAAGGAGAAATGAAAAATGAGTTTATTAAGTATTGCAAAGAAAATTAAAGAAGATGGATTTGACCCTCGTAAAGATAGCGTGAACGGACCTGCAGCGTTACCAGCCGGTGATTACACAGTTGTATTAAAACGAGTACAATTTAACATTGCACCAAGCGGATGGGAAAGTTTAGGGTTCACGTTTGAAGTCCGTGAAGGTGAATTTAACGGACGTACTGAATATGTATCTTTTGGAACATTATCTGAATGGAACGGCAAAGACCTTTCTTGGTCAGTAGAACGAACAATCAAGTTCTTTACTAAAGCGATTGAACTTGCTGGAGATAAAGTTATGAAGAACGACTTCGAAGACGGAAGAGCATTAGCTGATGCATTAGAACGTAAAGCAGTTGGTTCTTACTTCACATTAAAAATCCTAGAAACAAAAGGTAAAGAAGACAAAGTATATCGCAACTATGATATTGAAGAAAATGCTGAAAATGCGATGAATACAGTTGTTGTAGAAGAAGACGATTTACCTTTCTAAAAATAAGGTGATCTCATGCATTCAATGAAAGAATATGCGCTGTTGTATCAGCAAAAAGGGTTTTCGGTCATCCCGATTAGTTCTACAACTAAAAGACCATTAATTGAATTTGCGGATAAACCACCTCTTGATGCTGATGGAATTAACGAAGTTTGGAGTAAATATCCAAATGCAAACATCGCACTAAGGACTACAAATTTCTTCGTGATTGATATTGACAAACACGGACAAACCAGTGGATTTGATTCGTTGAAGAATTGGGAACATTTAAACCTAATCGAACCCACACTTCAAGCTAAGACGGCATCAGGAGGTAAGCACCTATTCTATTTCAAGCGTGATGATATCCACATCAGTCAAATGATTGGATTCCTACCAGGAGTGGATATCAAAGCGCATGAAAACAATTATGTGTTGGTTGCTCCTTCTGCAACGGATAAAGGGCAATATGAATGGGACATGGAAAAATCTCCCGAAAAAGGAACGATGATTACTCCCTCCAGAGCGTTGATTGAAGCCATCATTCAACAATACAAAATCACCAACGGGCGTGAATTTGATTACAGCGACGGGTTGAGGTCGTGGGTTAGTAAGGGTCGGACATCTGGAAAGACAAAAACGACAGAACTGTTTGAAATCATCGCCAATGGATTAGGGGATGAAGGGAATCGTAATGATAAGCTTGCTAAATTTGTGGGTGGGCTTTTATGGCGAGGAGTGGACGAGATGGATGTGTTGACGTTAGCTAAAATAGCTAATACCAACACTCCAAACCCACTATCGATGCAAGAATTAGAAAGAACAGTAGTAAGTATGATTAACAAAGATAGGAGGTGATTGTGATTGGCGAAGTAGTGAGTTTTTATAAGGATTATGAACCGATAAAAAATAGCAATGGAACTTTAAAAACGAACAGTCCAGTAAATGTGTTGAACGCATTTCGAGCTGATGATCAGTTAAATCTCTATCTGAAGCATAACGAATTCTCCCAAGAGCACGAATTAACAAGAGATATCCAACTTGGAAACACGCTTCTGAAAAAAGGAGAGCTGCCTTCGAATTTCGAATCAGTTGTTAAGGTTTATTTTGAGAATGTCACTGGTGCAGCATTTACAGCTCAAGCGATGATTGACGGCATGGAAACCTTCTTATCTGAACGGTCCTACAATCCAGTGAAAGAGTATATGGAAGAAGCTGAGAAAGGCTGGGATAAACGCAAACGCATTGGACAAATGCTGCAAGTCTATTTAGGAGCTAACCAAGACCCTCTAGTGTCTAAAATCGCTGAAATGTGGATGGTAGGCGCTGTTGCTAAAGTATATGAACCTTACGTTAAATTTGACTACGTTCTGGACTTAGTTGGTGGGCAAGGTGTTGGTAAGACTTCTTTCTTACAAAAGCTTGGTGGACACTGGTATACGGATGCGGTAACTGATTTTGCAAACAAAGACAACTATGACATCATGCTAAAACATTTGATAGTGAATGATGACGAAATGGTCGCTAGTGATCGCATGAGTTTCGCAGAAACGAAATCGTTCATCTCAAAAACGAGTTTACGATTCAGGAAACCGTACATGAGAAGAACGCAAGAATTCGCAAAGAATTTCGTTTTAGCACGCACAAGCAATCACGTTGAATATCTAAAGGATAAAACAGGAGAACGTCGGTTCTTGCCTGTACTAGCATGTAATAGCAAACAAAAAAAGCATCCTATGAAGATGACGGATGAAGTTGTAAAGCAAATTTGGGGTGAAGCCGTCACCCTTTATAAAAGCGGTGTGGATTTGATGTTTGATGAAGAAACGGAAGCTGAATTAGTTGAATATCGTGAGCAATTCATGTTCAGAGATGAGATTGAACTTCAAATTCTTCAGTACTTGGAAATGCCCGTTCCTAAGGATTGGGAAACAAGAACAACAACTGATCAGTATATTTACACGACTAAATATTTTGCAAACAGTCCTGACTGGACTTCAGGTGGACAAACGATGAATCGAGTGGCTACTCGGGAGATTATGTTCAATCTATTCCATAAAGAATCGAACGACCAAAAACTATCTCGAAAGATAAGTTTTATTATGGATAATTTACTAGATTGGAAGAAAGAACGATTCAGAGTCAACGGAAAATTAATAAGAGGTTATCAAAGAATTATTACCTAATTTGTGACACGTACTGGTGTCACAAAACTAAAAACGTGTCACACTTGTGACTCGTTGTGCCGGCAATGTGACACGTTTTTTTAAAATGGTGTCACACTTCAAAATGTTGTTACATCAACGTTTATAGATACTTTTTTATATATATGTGACACCTGTGACATGTTTTTTAGTAAAAAAGTAAAAAGTAAGTATAAAAGCCTATTAAATCAACATTCTTATATTTATATTTTATATTTTTCAAAAAAACGTGTCACACATGTCACACGTGTCACAGGTCATGAATTAGAAGAAAAAATAGCAAAGGAGCGATGCTCATGAATAGTATAAAAATGTATGTCATTAGAGACGCGAAGAGTCCTCAATGGTACTTCCAACATATCGAAGATTACTCAAGCATGATGGGATATCTTGCAAAGAACCATCCACGATATACGCATAAATTTACAACTGATATTAAACAAGCGATGCACTTTGGAACGACGAATGAAGTCTTGGAATTTATTAAAGAACATTCTATCGAAGGGACTATCGTTAAGGACCCGTATCAAGAACGAATTAGCAAAACGGCATTTAAGTACATGGGTGAGAATTACGGTGAAGC